>JBFWSW010000055.1:0-25482 GCA_050248155.1 Ilumatobacteraceae bacterium | reverse complement strand
ACTTCCACTGGAACTCGATGTTCATCATCAACCTGCCGATGGCCGCCATCGCCTTCGTCGCCACGGCGATCTTCGTGCCGACCTCGAAGGACCCCGACACGCCGCCGCTCGACATCCCCGGCTCGCTGCTGTCGATCGTCGGCCTGACCGCGCTGGTGTGGGCGATCATCAACGGTGGCGAGCACGGCTGGACCACCGCCTCGACCGTCACCGGCTTCGCCGTCGCCGTGGTCAGCCTCAGCGCCTTCGCCGCCTGGGAGTTCCACACGCCGCATCCGATGCTCGACATCACGTTCTTCCAGAACCGCCGCTTCAGCGCCGCCAGCCTGACCGTGATGTTCGGCTACTTCGCGATGTTCGGCTCGATGTTCCTCTTGACCCAGCTGCTGCAGTTCGTGCTCGGTTACTCGGCGCTCGGTGCAGGCGTCCGCATCCTGCCCTTCGCCCTCACCATGGCCGCTTTCGCCCCGGTGAGCGCTCGCCTGGTCGAGAGGTTCGGCACCAAGGTCGTCGTCACCGGCGGCATGACGCTGGTCGCCACCGGCCTGATGTGGGGTGCGCTCGTCGACGACAACAGCACCTACGGCGGCTACCTGCCGATGATGCTGATCATGGGCGCCGGTGTGGCACTGACGTGGGCGCCGGCAACCGAGGCGATCATGGGCTCGTTGCCCCCGTCGAAGGCCGGCGTGGGCTCGGCCGTGAACGACACGGTCCGCGAGGTCGGTGGCGCCCTCGGTGTCGCCGTCCTCGGCAGCCTCGTCGCCGGTCGGTTCACCTCGCACATCTCGTCGACCACGGACACCCTGCCCGAGTCGGTGCGCCACACGGCGTCGGACTCGCTCGGTGGAGCGCTCGGCGTCGCCCAGCACCTCGACCAGCCCGCCGCCGGCCAGCTCACCCAGGCCGCCCGCACCGCCTTCATGAACGGCTTCAGCCTGGCGCTCACCGTCGGTGCGGTCGTCGCCCTGTTCGGTGCGGCGCTCGCCGCCCGCTGGCTGCCCGCCCGGGCGACCGAGGTTGTGGTCGAGGAGGCCGAGGACACGGAGTTCGCCCTCGCCGGCTGATCCTCGACAAGCCCTGACCCAGTCCGAGATCTGGGTGAGCCCCCAACGCCGCGGAGAGAGCGTTTGTGGGCTCACCCAGGTCTCGTTGTCGCGTCGTGGGTCGGAGGCGGGCCGGCGCGTCGTATATCATCTCAGCGCTATATTCGGGTGCGTGGCGACGGAGCTCACGAGGGCCAAACGGTTGCGGTGCGCCAGGCGAGCGATGGGGCTGACCCAACAGGGCCTGGCAGCGCTCACCGGTGTCCAGCAGTCGACGATCGCTGCCTACGAGTCGGGAAAGCGGCAGCCGAGTGACGCTGCGATGCACCGGTTGCTCTCGGGGATGGATGCTCGACCGTCGAAGCTCCTCGAGCGACGCAAGGACGATCTCAAGGCGTTGCTCCGGGCTCATGGAGTCGAGCACGTCTGGGTGTTCGGATCGACCGCTCGGGGCGACGACGAGCTCGCCAGCGACATCGACCTCATGATCGACCTGCCCGACGATGCGTCGTTGTTCGAGATCTTCCGAATGCAGCGCGATGCTGCCGAGTTGCTCGGGTTGAGGATCGACATCGTCGAACGAGGCGCCCTCAACCCGAAGAACTCCTGGCACGCCAAGATGCTTTGCGAGGCAGTTGAGCTGTGAGGGAGAGGGACCGCAAGGGCAAGGAGTTCGTCGCCCGTTACATGGGCGAGATCAAGGTTGCTGTCGAAGAGACCCACGAGCTCATCCGGCGCGTCGGCAGCCAACGTGGATTCGAGGAGGACGCACTCCTGCAAGGCTCGGCTCGTGACATCCTCTCGCGAATCGGTGAGGCGGCGAGGCAGCTGCCGGATGGTCACCGAGCGAAGTACCAGGACGTCGATTGGCAGTCGCTGATCGACATCCGCGACATGGCGAACCACGAGTACGCCAACATCCGGATCGTCCGCATCTGGCGGGTGCTCAACGACGAGATCGTCCCGCTCGGCAGCAAGCTGAAGCTCGGCATGTGGGCTGCGGCGCTGCCCCCAGAGCGGGAGTAGACGTCCGCACGGTCGGACCCTGACGCGCCGCGGCGTCGGCGACCGTCACCTGTCAGTCGTCGAACGTCGTGAGGCGGAGCGCGGTGAGGCTGTCGCTGAACTCCGCAGGATCGAACGCGTCCGCGTCGAACTCGCCGCCACCGAACTCGGTCATCCACTGGACGCGCTCGGTGTGCTCGGGGTGCGACGGGTCACGAAGGATCTTCAGCAGCTCCTCGTAGCCCCATGGCCCGCCGCAGTCCTCGGGTGGGCCGGCCCGCCGCCCATCGGTGCAGGTGGGCAGCGTCACCCCCGCTTCGACGGGACCGACCTTCTCGACCGTCACCTTGTGCTCCCAGTCGTCGCCGAAGTCGTAGGTGTAGGTGAACGAGTCGCCGGCCTTTGCGACCTTGTCGAGCCGCGTCCGCCGGGCATCGCGCGCGGGTGGTCCGAAGTCCCAGTCGGGGTCGGGGATGCCGTAGCGCGTGCGCCCGAACGCGAACTCGTAGAGGTGGTAGTTCCACCAACCGAACGCGGCCTGGATGACCTCGTGGACCTCGGCGAGGGTGGAGGAGCCGTCCACGAGAAGCCGCCGCCAGATCGGCGGCTTCGTGCCGCGCAGCGTCACCTTCAGCTGGTACGCGGTCGCCCGCTTCGAGGGGGTCTGCGCCGTCCGGATCGGGACCACGTTCGATCGATCGACACCGAGGATCGCGGCGAGCTCCCGGTCCGGGAATCCGGTGCGCGAGTAGAGCGGGCTGACCGGCGTGCGAGCCAGCGTGAGGGACAGCCCCTCGAAGTCGGTCGAGCCGCTGTCCCAGTGATGTTCGCCGAGGAACGCGAACTCGTTCATCACGCCGACCACGCTGCGGTTGTTGGTCGGTGCGATCCGCTGCTCGCCCATCTCTGCGAGCTCGCTGGCGAGGAACCCGTCGTCGGCGCCGTGGCCGCGCAGGACGGTGCCGATGGCCTCCGGGATCCGGCGGAGCAGCGTCGCCGTCGGTGCGAGTGGCAGGAAGACAGGGAGGAAGGTGCGCTCGTTGACGAGCAGCGCGACCTGCGGCCGCCAGAAGAGCGCAGTCGCGAACCAGTCGCCGAGCTCCGTGGTCGACGCATCGTCCGCTCCCGCCAACGGTGCCTTCACCCGGTCGCGCAGCTTCTTGGTTCCTCGAACGACGAGCATCCGGCGAGTCTCGCACGACGAAATCCATGCGCGAACCTCGCACGGCCAGGCGAGCATGGTGGGCATGAGCGTGACGCAGCTCAACCCACGCCTGCTCTCGTGGGCCGGACCCGAGCTCGAGCAGCAGGCGGTCGAGCAGGCCGAGCGTTGCTCACGTCTGCCCTTCGTCGACGGTCATGTCGCGCTCATGCCCGACGCACACTGGGGTCTCGGTGCGACGGTCGGCTCGGTCATCCCCACCCGCGACGCGGTCATCCCTTCGGCGGTGGGCGTCGACATCGGCTGCGGCATGATCGCTGCTCGCCTGAACCTCACCGCGAACGACCTGCCCGACGATCTGAAGCCACTCCACTCGCAGATCGATCGCGATGTGCCCGCAGGCGTCGGCAAGGGGCACACCTCGGAGACCCGTCTGGTCCTGCCCGACACCGCGAGCATGGACCACTGGACGCCCCGTCTCATCACTCGGGCCATGCAGCAGTTCGGGTCGCTCGGGTCGGGCAACCACTTCATCGAGGTGTGCCTCGACGAGCGCGATCACGTGTGGCTCGTCCTGCACTCGGGCAGCCGAGGTGTCGGCAACGAGCTCGCCAAGGTGCACATCGCCGGCGCGAAGGCGCTCATGAAGCAGCACTTCGTCCATCTCGAGGATCCCGACCTCGCGTACCTCGTCGCCGGCACGCCCGAGTTCGACGCGTACATCACCGACATGCACTGGGCGCAGGAGTACGCGATGGGCAACCGCAGCCGGATGCTCGCGCTCGTCCTCGGGGCCGTGCGCCGGTTCGTCCCGCGGGCGGAGATCGTCGAGCAGATCAACTGCCATCACAACTTCAGCCAGCTCGAGCGTCACGGCGGCAAGGACCTGTGGATCACCCGCAAGGGCGCGATCAAGGCGGACATCGGCGACCGCGGCGTCATCCCCGGTTCGATGGGTACCCGCTCGTACATCGTGTCCGGGCTCGGCTCGACCGCCGCGTACTGCTCGTGCTCGCACGGGGCAGGGCGTCGCATGTCGCGCGGCAAGGCGCGCAAGACCCTCGACCCGGCCGGCCTCGTGCGAGCGATGGCGGGCAAGGTGTGGAACGAGGACCCCAAGGCCCTCATCGACGAAGATCCGCGCGCCTACAAGGACATCGACGAGGTGATGGATCGTCAATCCGATCTCGTCACCATCGACCACACGCTGCGGCAGCTCCTCAACTACAAGGGCACGTGATCTCGCCGCCGGGCGAGGCCAACCCGCTCCGAAGTTCGTGACGGAGGGCCCTGTCGGCAGGTCGCGCCGCGGTCGACGATGATCTCGTGGAGCACCCCGTGCCGCCCACCTCGCCTGCCGTCAGCCTCGACGCGCTCGTGCCGGCGGCGATGGCCCGCAAGGCCGAGGACGTCGGTGTCGCCAAGACCGAGATGGACCTCATGCGGCTGTTCGCCCTGGCCGTGCTCGCCGGGGCGTTCATCGCGATGGGTGCGCTGTTCTCGACGGTGGTCACGGCCGGAGGCGGCATGGCCGCCGGAGTGAGCCGCTTGCTCGGCGGCACCGTGTTCGCGCTCGGCCTCGTCCTCGTCGTGGTCGGCGGCGCCGAGCTGTTCACCGGCAACACCCTCGTCGTCATGGCCTTCGCCAGCCGCCGCGTCCGCCTCGTTCGCCTCTTGCGCAACTGGGGCATCGTCTACGCCGGCAACGTGGTCGGCGCGGTGGCGACCGCGCTCCTGGTCGTGCTCTCGCGGCGCCTCGAGTCGGGCGACGGTTCGATCGGCATCCGCGCGCTCGACATCGCGACGGCCAAGACCGGCCTGCACGTGTTCGACGCGTTCGTCTCGGGCATCCTCGCCAACACCCTCGTGTGCCTCGCGGTGTGGATGTCGATGTCGGCGCGCTCGGTGACCGACAAGGTGATCGCCGTCGTGCCGCCGGTGGCAGCGTTCGTCGCGGCAGGCTTCGAGCACAGCATCGCCAACCTCTACTTCGTGCCCGTCGCCCTGTTCCACCGGCTCCTCGCGCGCGACGAGTTCTGGGCGACGACGTCGACGACGAGCGACGACTATTCGAAGATCACGTGGTGGCGGTTCCTCGAGCACAACCTCGTGCCGGTCACGCTCGGCAACATCGTCGGCGGGGCCGTGCTGGTCGGCCTCACCTACTGGTTCGTCTACCTGCGCACCGACCGCTGACCGCGTGCGGGACGAAGCTGGGGTTGGCTGACCGGGTGTCGCCCGGTGGGAGTACCCCAGCTTCAGCCGGTCGACCCTGGTTGCGGTCGGGCGGGTGCGACCAGTCCTGCTGCGTTGCCGGTGAACGCGACGATCGGGCCGACATCGGGGCCGAACGCGAGGTCCCAGTACAGCGTCGGCTTGCGCGCCGGCTGCTTGTACACCTGCCACGACTGGACGCCGAGGTTCCAGTGATCGGCGACCTCCTGCGGCAGCACGCCGGCGCGCATCGCGTTCCACAGCGCAGGGTCCGCCTGCGCCCGGTTGAGGTAGCGCGCCAGTTGGTGGAACTTCGCCGACATCGTGTCGTCGTTGCCGGCGGTGTCACCGATGAAGTCGACGCCGAACGCGTTGTTCACCGCCGCTCCCCACTCGGCGGCCAGCACGTAGGCATTGATCTCCCACATCTGTGATTCGAAACCCTGCGCGCCGACAGCGCCGGCGAGGTAGGTGTCGGCGACATCGTGCGCGTACGACGCGTCCTGACCCGACAACGGCTGGATCGCGTCGATCCGTGCGTTCACATCGGCGAAGACGTCGGACTGCAGGAAGCCGATGCGCGGGGTCGGGTAACCCGTCATCGGGCCGGTGAGCGCGCACTGGCCTGCCTGCATCGCGTGGATGGCCTCGTGGTAGGCGAGGTTCAAGAGATCGAGGAACTCGTTGGGGCGATCGATCGGTCCGAACGACGACCCTTGCGCGACCCAGAACCTGAAGTCGGGATCCCTCGCGACTCGTGCAGGTAGCGGACCGCTGTTGACCATGAAGGTGTACGCCATCGACTGCAGCGCCTCACCCGACGAGTACGGCCCGAGGTTCTGCAGGTAGGCGATCAGCCCCGGGTGGACGTCGACCCGCTCGATCTGGTCCATCGACGGTCCCGACGCGCACGTGAACGCCGGAGGCGACGACGACGGTCGGGAGACGAGTGGCGGCGCCGGAGGAGGTGGCGGCTGGACCGGGACGCCGGGCTCGACCGGCAGCGGGTCGCCCAGGAAGTATCCGGCGACGTCGGCGACGATCTCGGTACCCGATTGCGAGAACAGCGAGAACGCCTTCGTCGAACCGAGCGCGACGAAGGCGAGGCTGGCGACCGTGCCGTTGCCGCCCGGCGCGTTGAGGTTCGAGGCGAGCGGCTGGGTCGTGACGGCCGGCCACGCGGTGACGAAGCCCGCGCGCGCCGCGCCGGTCGAGGTGAGGTTGGCGACGACGGCCGACACTCCGGTCGATGGGACCTGACCGCGTCCGCCGACCACGAGGTCGTTGCGCTGTCCTTGCCAGAGCTTGCCGAAGGGCTCACCCGTGCGGCTGTCGAGGAAGCGCTCGGGCGTCAGCGGAACGAACAGTCCCACCGACGACGATGGTGCGCTGCCGTCGGTGAACCAGCCCACGACGTCGACGACGAGGTGCGCGCCCTGCTGGGTGAACAGCGAGACCTGACCGCCTGCACCGAGGGGCACGATGACGAGGTTCGGCACCGTGTCACCGGGGCGCTGCAGGTTCAGCACCGACGCGGTCGGCATCGGCGCACCGGCGGGCCAGGCCGTCACGAAGCCGTCGCGCACGGCCTCGGTCGCGGTCACCACCATCACGACCGCGCTGACACCGGTGGCCGGCACGCCCTGTTGGCCGGCGACTGCGAAGGTCACCGACTGGCCGCTGCTCCGCAGGCCGGCCGGCGCACCGGTGCCGGCGCGCGTGTCGAGGATGCGGCTCGGTGACTTGGCGACGAACCGTCCGCCAGAGCTCGAGCCGCCGCTCGCCGCGGTCCAATAGCCGGCGACGTCGGCCACGAGGTGCGCGCCCGACTGCGTGAACAGCGAGACCTTGCCGCTCGCCGGACCACTCGTGGGCAGAGCGACCACCACGAGGTTGGCGACGGTCGAACCGGCAGTCGTGACGTTGATGTTCGAGACGACCGGGCGCGGCAGTCCGGTCGGCCACGCGGTGATGAAGCCGGCTGCGACGGACTCGGTGGCGGTGAGGTTGAACGCCACCGCCGTCGCGCCTGCGGGCACACCGGTCGCGCCGCCGGTGATCTGGACGTCGATCGACTGGCCGGCGCCCACCACCGCCGCCGGCGCCCCCAGCCCGATCCGCGTGTCGAGGATGCGGGTCGGCGGCATCGACACGAACTGGGCGGCAGCCACCTCGGCTCGTGCGAGTCGCTCGCCGGTCGCCTGCACCGTGAGGATCGACACGGCGGCGACCACCGACGCGACAGCGATCCGAGTCCACCGATGCGCCACCCGAGAGGTGCGCGCGGAGGGAGCACGCGTGTCGTCGATCACGCGAGTATGACCGACGCAGCGCCGCGTGGGTCCGGTCGATGCCTCACTCCTTTGGGCGAGCTGTGGGAGTCGCTCGGGTAGGGTCGGCTCATCGAGCCGATCACCCCCTCGTTCGATCCCGCGGATCCCGACGCGGTCGCCGACGCGCTGATCACCGCACTGCGGCGTCATCAGCCGTTGGTGCGCCTCGCGCGTCCTCCCCGACCCGTCTCGTCGGCGACGGCGAGCTGGGTCTGGTTCGTCGACCTGTCCGGCGTGAACCTGCCGGTGCCATGGCAGGGCCCCCTCTGCGTGCGGATCTTCCGTCCGAACGAGACCAGCGTCGCCGAGCGAGAGGATCGTCTCTCGACGTTCCTGACGGCGCAGGACTATCCGGCTCCGGCGACGCACCTGCGCGGTGAGTTGGGCGAGCCGCCACATCCGTTCGTGCTGCAGTCGCGCCTGCCGGGGCGTCCCGCCAGCGAGCTCTTGGCAGGGCCACGCGCGCGAGAGGTGATCGTCCAGCTCGGCCGGCTCCAAGGCGACCTGCACCTGTTGAGCAAGACGAACTTCCCGCTCCGCCGCATGACCGCCGCGGTGTACCTCGAGCACGATCTCGCGCCCCGGCGCTCCAGGACCGCCGCGCACGATCCGGACGACTGGCTCGAGTGGCTGCGTTCGACGGTGCACGCCTACGAAGCTCCGACCGAGGCCGACCTCGTCGTGTGCCACGGCGATTTCCACCCGCTCAACGCCGTCGCCGACTTCGAGACCGACCTGCGGATCGGGATCGTCGACTGGACCGACGCGTGCATCGCCGACCGCCACCTCGATGTCGGCCGCACCGTCGCGCTGTACTGGCTGGCTCCGATCGTCGCGGTGTCGGCGTTCGAACGTCGCACGTTGCGGCTGCTGCGCGGTTGGATGTCGCGGCTGCACATCCGGTCGTACCAGCGAACGGCGCGCGTCCAGCTCGACCAACGCCGGCTGCTCTGGTGGCAGATCGTGCACCTGTACCGCGCCTGGCTGCAGCTCGCGCTCATCACCGAGGGCAACGCTCCGGCACCCTCGGGCGTCGCGATCGAGCGCTTGCCTCCCGGCGTGGACGATCGTCTGCTGGCTCGCTGCCGGGAGCTACGAAGCGAGATCTCCTAGTTCCGCGGCCACAGACGTTTGCTGCGATTCACTCGACCGAGAGGAGAGAGTGAGCGAAGCGAGCCAACGATGGAGGTCGAAGAGTCCTAGTCCGGTGTTCGCGCGGGTTCGCCGGCGAACGAACCGAGGTCGGTCGCGAGGGCAGGGACGACGACGTCGCACACCTGGCCGCCGGTCCGGGGACGGGTGCCCGACACGAACGCGGTGATCACCGTGTCGCCGCCATCCATCACCCATGCACACGCGGCCGCGCCGTCGACGCTGCCCGTGTGCCCCCACCCGTACTGGTCGAGGATGATCCCAGGCCACTGCAGCGTCAGCAGGTCGCCGGTGGTGACGGCGGACAGCACGGCGGCGATGTCGTCGGTGGAGGCGAGCCACGTCCCCGCCCCGCCGAGCCGCTCGAGCCGGGCGAGGCCCTTCGTGTACGGGACGCTCGTGCCGCGCACGCCCTCGGTCGAGAGGAAGGGCCCGGAGATCCCGGCAGGCTCGAACACGAGTTGGTAGGCGGCGGTCGCGAGGTCGAGACCGGTGACGTGCTCGACGACGAGGCCGAGCGCGCAGTAGTTCCCGTTGGAGTAGTGCCACGTGCCGAGGTCGTCGGTCGGTGGGGCCGTCAGGATTGCGGCGAGCGGGATGCGGCAGTCACCGGGATCGTCGAGCCAGGACTTCCGCGCGTCCGGCATCCCACTCGTGTGGTCGAGGAGCTGCCTGATCGTGACCTGCTCCCACGCGGGATCGTGCGGCACGCCGACGTCGGCCCACGGCACGGTCGCGTCGACCGAGAGGCGGTTCTGCTCGACCAGGCGGGCGATCGACAGCGCGGTGATCAGCTTGCTGACGCTGGCGATGACGAACTGGCTGTCGGCGTCGATCGCTGCGCCGTCACTGCGCGTGCCACTGGCGAAGGCGAACTCCGGCGAGCCGTGGCGCCACACGCTGACCGACACGCCGACGTTGCCGTCCACCAGGCCGGCCGCCGCCGCGTGCAGCGACGTGTACGAGTTCGGTTCGTCTGGAGTGGTCGTGTCGACGGCGCCGGTGGTGGTCGGCACCGAGGTCGACGGCTGGCCGGCCGACGTCGACGGCGACGCGGGAGGTGATGTCGCGGGAGGTCGAGACGACGTCGGCCCCGGGTCGGTCACCGGGGGAGACGTCGTCAGCGGGGGGAGCGAGTCGATCGGCGCGCGCTCGGCCGTCGGTGCGCATGCGGCGAACGTGGCGGCAGCGACCAGCCCGGCGAGCAGGTGCGCACGTCGACGCGTCACGCGAGCGACAGGGCGAGACCGGTCAACGCCCCGTGGTAGGTGACCATCACCGCGACCGGCATCCACGGACGGCTGCGGACGAACTGGCGCCACCCGAGCATCGCGTCGCTCGCGACGAACAGCGCCGAGCCGGCCATCGCCGCGGTCCGACCGGTGGACCAGCCGATGACCGCCATCGCGCAGATGATCGCCAGGTACACCTGCACTGGCACTGCCAACCCCGGATCCTGCTCCCTCGCGCCGGCGACGATGCGTCGCCCAGCGAGCAACGCGACGCACGCGACACCGGCCAGAGCGACGAGCCCGAGCCACCAGCGATCGAGGCCGAGCAGCACGAACATCACGACGAACGCGAGGTGTCCGGCGAGGAAGCACACCAGTCCCGTGACGAAGCGATCGATCGCGGGCAGCAGGGCGACGTCGCCCGCGAGGCAACAGGCGAACCCGACGACGGCAGCGACGATGGCGCCGGTGCTCACGTCGTCGGCGACGACCACACCGAGCACAGCGATCGCGATGGTGGCCAGCGGCTTCGACACGAGCTCGACACGGCTGTCGTCACGCCATCGCGACCACCAGTTGGCGATCGCGGCGGCAGCGGCGACGATCGAGGCAACGACGACAGCTGCCTGCACGTCGGTCGACGGTAGCGCGCCGGCCCGGGTGACCGGCCGCGCGTCAGATCAGACCGTCGGTGCTCCACTCGTGCTGCATGCCCTCGGCCGCGACGAAGTCCTCCGCTTGCCGGTCGACCAGATAGGTCTCGAACGACTCGGCCGACAGCGCGCGCGAGTAGAGGTGACCCTGATGCCGGATGCAACCGAGCGCGATCAACGTGTCGGCCTGCGACCCGGTCTCGACACCGTCGGCGGTGACCGAGAGCCCGATCTCGCGCACCACGGCGATGATCGAGCGGACGATCGCCCGATCGTGCGGGTGGGCCAGGATGGTGTCGATGGCGGCGCGGTCGACGCGGACCTCGTCGATCGGCAGCTTGCGCAGCAGGCTCAGCGACGACACGCCGCGAGCGAAGTCGTCGAGGCAGACGCGTCCGCCTCGGGCTCGGAACGAGGCCAGCGTGGCGGCCGCGCCGGGTACGTCGCCGACGATCGCTGATTCGTGGACGTCGACCGTCAGGAGGCCAGGATCGATGCCGCGGACGAGCTCGTCGATCGGGTTCCTGCTCCACGACCCGTCGGTGGAGGACGGAGCAAGGTTGATGCGGAACCTGAAGCCCTCGGGCAGACCGATCGACGCCATGCGGCGGATGTCGGGGCGTGCCTGGGCGAGCACTCGCTCGGTCAGACGTTCGAGCAGCCCGGCCTTGCGCGCGATGGCGATGAAGTCAGCAGCCGAGACCATCGTGCCGTCGTCGCGCAGCCAGCGCGCCAGCACCTCCGCGCCCACCACTCGGCCGGTCGTCGCGTCGATCTCGGGCTGGAAGAACGACAGGATCTCGCCGTGATCGATCGCGCGGCGCAGGGCGTGCTCGGCCTCGAGCATGCCCTGCATCTCACTGCGCAACGCGTGATCGAACACCTCGACACGGTTCCGGCCGTTGTGCTTGGCCCGGTACAGCGCAGCGTTCGCGTCGCGCAGCAGATCGCTGCTCGAACAACCCTCGAGCGGTGCTGCCGCAACGCCGACGCTCACCGAGGTGGGCAGCGCCCGGCCCTCGGCAGCATGGACCGGCTGTGCCAGCACGGTCACCAGCCGGGCACCGACCGCAGCGGCCTGATCGACATCGTGATCGGGCAGCACGACGACGAACTCGTCGCCTCCGATCCTGCCGGCGACCGCCGGCGGATCGAGCGTGCGCTTGATCCGATCGGCCAGCACCGTCAACAGGCGGTCGCCACCGCGGTGGCCGAGCAGGTCGTTCACCGCCTTGAACCGGTCGACGTCGATGAACAGCAGGCTGGTCAGGCGCCGCGTGCGGGCACCGCGACGGTCGAGCAGGGTGTCGAGCGTCTCGAGCGCGCCACGCCGGTTCAACAAACCGGTCAGGGGGTCGTGCAGCGCGAGGTGCACCAGCTGATCGTTCGTCTCGCGCAGCTGTTCGTAGGCGTCGCGGAGCGCGGTCTGATCGCTCGCCATCTGACCGGCCAGCTCCTGGGTCGTCAGCTCGTGACGAAGCGACGAGAGCAATGAGCGCGACACGGCGTGGTGGAGGAAGCCCTGGATGACCGCGTACCCCAGGTTGATGACGACCAGGGCGCGGAGCCGGCCATCGCCCGTGGACCAGAGACCTGCCGATTCGATGATGACGAGTGGCGCTGCGTAGAGGATGAACATGTCGCGCCGGCCGGCGCAGACGACGACCCCGACGGCGAAGCTCACCGAGGGGAACAGCGAGAACAGCAGGACGACCTCGGTGTCGCTCGGAGCCGGAACCCACGTGCTCAGGCCTGCCGAGGCGCCGACGGCGATCAGCGCGAGACCGAGCAGGGGGCGGGAGACGACGTTGGATCCGGCCGCACGCTCGCGGCGCGCGTGCTCGCACACGGTGACGATCGCCAGCGTGGCGACGCAGCTGGCCGCGACCCAGACGAACACGCGATCCCAGCTGAGATCGTCGTCCATGACCGTGCCGACGAGCAGGACGAGCGGGACGAGGAAGAACCGGAGTGGAGCCAGGTTGCCGAGGACGTGGAGGAGGGTGCGCTCGCGCACGCACGCGTCCACACCGCCGCCTTGCCCTCCAGCACTCACTCGTCTGTTCCTCCACAGTCGCCGAAGGTGTATCGGCGCGAGGTCGCCCGGGCTGAACCTCGATCGCCCGGCACAATGGGATGATGCGTGGGAGGTTCGCTCCGTCGCCGACCGGCGAGTTGCACGTGGGCAACCTGCGCACGGCGTTGGTCGCCTGGCTGTCGGCGCACGGGCAGCGCGGTGAGCTCGTGGTGCGGATGGAGGATCTCGACCCGAACACCTCGTCGGTCGCCCACGAGAGCCGGCAGCTCGCCGACCTCGCCGCGCTCGGTCTGATACCGGACGGACCGGTGGTTCGCCAGTCCGAGCGGTTCGATCTCCACCGTGCGGTGGTCGCCGAGCTCACCTCGCGCGACCTCGTCTACCCGTGCTACTGCACGCGCCGCGAGATCCGCGACGCCGCTGCGGCCCCGCACGGCGACCCGATGCCCGACGGCGCGTACCCGGGCACCTGTCGCGCCCTGACAGCGACCGAGCGGTCGCAGCGCGAGCGCGACGGCCGACCGGCGGCGCTTCGCCTGCGGACGCACGGCGAGCAGGTGACCGTCGTCGATCGGGTCGCCGGCTCGGTGACGGGCCAGGTGGACGACGTCGTCCTCGTGCGCAACGACGGTGTCCCTGCCTACAACCTCGCGGTCGTCGTGGACGACCACCTCCAGGGCATCACCGAGGTCGTGCGTGGCGACGATCTGCTGCTGTCGACGCCTCGGCAGGTGCACCTGCAGCGCCTGCTCGGGTTCACGACGCCGGCCTACGGGCACGTGCCACTGGTGATCGGTGCCGACGGCAGCCGGCTCGCGAAGCGCCACGGTGCGACCACGCTCGCCGAGCTGACTGCGCGTGGCATGGCGCCCGAGGCCCTGCTCGCACTGCTCGGCGCGAGCCTCGAGCTGTGTCGGCCCGACGACCACGTGACCGTCGCGGCCCTGGCCGAGAGGTTCTCGTTCGAGGCGATCCCTCGCGGTCCGTGGATCTTCGACGCCGACGCAGCGATGGCCGCTGCCCGTCTGCCACGATGATCGACCGATGGAACCCTCGTCGCCGCCGGACGATCTCGACCTGATCCTGGGGTACGACGGCGCGATGGCCGACGACGTCGATCGCGAGGGCGAGGCGCGACTCGAGACCGTGGGCGACGAGCTGTACACGACCCCGTTCTGGACGCCCGCGATGTGCGCCGCGGTGATCAGGGCCGCAGAGGCCGTCGGCGCGTTCGAGCCGCAGCTCGACGACCCGGTCCCCGGTCACGAGGTGTCGCTCGCGCTGATCAGCCCGCGGCTGTTCGAGTCGGTGCAGGACGACATCGGCCTGCGCGTCTGGCCGCGGCTGCGCACGGTGTGGCCCTACGTCGACTATCACGGCCTGCGCGACGTCTTCGTCATCAAGTACGCCCTCGGCGAGCAGGAGAGCTTGCGCATCCACCACGACGTCGCCCAGCTGTCGGGCTCGGTGAAGCTGAACGACGGCTACGAGGGCGGCGAGCTCGAGTTCCCGCGGCAGGGTTTCACCAACGCCACCGTCGGGGTGGGCGAGATGCTGATCTGGCCGTCGCTCGTGACGCATCCGCACCGCACCAACCGGCTCCGTTCGGGAGTGAAGTACGCCCTCACCGTGTGGTGCGAGCTCCCGTCGGTGTGACCCGAACGGGTCCCCACGGGTGCCCGCGGCGGCACGCGCCGCACCAGTAGTGTGTGGGCCGGATCGTCGTCCCCCGAAGGATTTCCCGAAGGACTTCATGGTGTTCAGCCGCCCCCGGCAAGCGAGACTCCTGCTGCAGCGTGCCCTGCCGGGTCTCGTGCTCCCCGTGGTGGCGCTCATCAGCAGCTCGTGCACCGGCAACTCGGGTTCGGCTGCGGCCCAGGGCCCGGTCACCGTGACGATCCCCGTCTCGCCGTTGCCAGGTCCGTCGTCGTCGGCCGGGACCACCAGCACCACCGAGGCACCCACCACGACCGAGGCCCCCACCACGACCGAGGCGCCGACCACCAGCACGACCGAGGCGCCCACGACCACGGCGGCGCCCACCACGACCTTGCCGCCCAACGTCGAGATCGTCGGACCGTCGGCCGTGCCGATCGAAGCAGTCGGCACTCGCGACGGAGCCGCCACCGCGGTGGTGCAGGAACGGCTGATGCAGCTCGGGTTCTGGAACTCCGGTGTCGACGGCAAGTACGGCCTCACCACCAAGCAGGCGGTGATGGCCTTCCAGAAGTACCTCGGTCTCGACCCCAGCGGCGCGGTCGACGAGGCAACCGCCGACTACCTCACGAACTTCGTCGAGAAGGCGCACGGCACCGCCGACACGGGCGACCTGATCGAGATCGACAAGGCCAAGCAGCTCCTGTTCGTCATCCGCGGTGGCAAGACGTGGCTCGTGCTCAACACGTCCACCGGCAACGGCCAGCCCTACGAGGAAGAGGACCAGAACTCACCGGGCGAGATCGTGAAGGGTGTGTCGCTCACGCCCGACGGGCTCCACAAGGTCTACCGCGAGCGCCCCGAGGGCTGGTGGGAGGGCGACCTCGGCCAGATCTACCGGCCGAAGTAC
Source organism: Ilumatobacteraceae bacterium (assembly GCA_050248155.1). Lineage (GTDB taxonomy): Bacteria > Actinomycetota > Acidimicrobiia > Acidimicrobiales > Ilumatobacteraceae > VFMC01. The sequence goes on along the minus strand of JBFWSW010000055.1, from coordinate 10,081 downwards.
TTCCGCGGCGGCGTGGCCGTGCACGGATCGAACAGCATCCCCAACTACCCGGCGTCGCACGGCTGCGTCCGGGTGAGCGTGCCCGCGATGGACATGATCTGGGACAACGATCTGATGCCGCAGAAGAGCGTCGTCTGGGTGCACGGCGGCTGACCCGCCGCCCCGGTCGAGACGTCAGTCGGCCGGCCTGATCCGCAGCTTGCGATTGGTGGCGTTGCGGCACTCGCCTGTGTTCACGTCGAAGCGCCAGCCGTGCAGCGTGCACACCAGTTCGTCCCCCTCCAGCTCGCCGAACACGGTGAGGTCGGCTTGCCGGTGCGGGCACGTGCGCTCGCAGACGTAGTCACCGATGCGGAACTCTTCGGCCGCGATGCCGCCGCGATCGGGGTCGAGCTTGCGCAGCGCCTCGGCCTCCGTGCGGCGCATCCGCTCGACCGACAGCGACTTGAAGAAGTTGTAGACGTACTCGTTGTACGGCCCGGCCCGCCACGCGCGAAAGCGAGCCGACAGGAAGAGGGAGTTGCTCCAGTCGACGGCGCGTTGCGCGACGACGGTCTCGACGAGCTCGCGCTGGATGATGAATCGGAACGAGTACGGCTCGCCCGCGTGCGCGCGGACTTGCCCGTTGGGGAAGTCGATCAAGATGTCGAGGTCGCCGGCGCGCAGCAGCACGTTCGCACCCACACCTGAGCGCACCGTGGGAGCCATCGCGAGCAACGGCTCCCACCACCGTTGCAGCGTCTCGAGCAGATCAGGCGTGCGCGCGGTCCAGCCCGCCTTCAGCTCGTCGAGCCACGGCAGGTAGTCGGCCTGGTACTCGCGCAGGTACTCCTCCTTGTCGGTGAAGATCGCGTCGACGTCGGCATCGGCCATCGGGTGGCGCACGTCGAAGCCGGCGTCGGTGACGGTGATCTCGGTGCCGGGGATGGCGAGGATGCCGGTGTGGCCCGCTGCGGCGAGACGGTCGAGGAACACTCGCTGGTCCGGGAAGATGCTCAGCTCGTCGCCGTCGATGACGTTCAGCCCGAACAGCTCGGGATCGAGGAAGGCCGGCGGGCCGGCGCTCGGCACCACGGCTGCGGCCTTCACGGCCTCGACGTACCGCATCGCGCGCGTCAGCTGGCTCTCGACCTTGGCGTCGACGAGCTCACGCATCCGCGACGGGCTCTCCTCGTACACCATCGGGTACCAGATCGCGCCGCTGTACTGGATCCAGTGCAGGTCGACGGGCCCGTGGGCGCGAAGGGCGTCGAGGTCGCTCGTGCGGCAGTCGTTCTGGTTGACGAGGCGCGAGCGCCCGTCGCTGACGACGAGCGCCGAGTCGCCGCCCGGACCGTCGGTGATGCTGACCTCGACGTGGATCGCGATCCGCAGGTCGCCGGTGAGGGCCATCTCCTCGCGGTCGACGGTGTGCACGAAGTCGCGGAAGCCCATCGCCTGCAGGCGACGTTCGAGCTCGTGGGTCGGATAGCCGGGGAGCAGCACCGTCGCGTCGCGGCTGACGTGGTGCGGCAGCCACGTCTCGTCGAGGTGGTCACCGTGGATGTGGCTGATGTACAGGTAGTCGGGGTGCTCGATGCGCTCCATCAGCTCGGGCGTGAGCCGATCGTTGCGCGGGAACACGAACCACGAGCCGAAGTAGGCGGGGTCGAACCACGGGTCGCAGAGGATCGATCCGAACTCGGTGTCGATCAGGATGCCGGCGTGACCGATCGAGGTGGCTCGCACGCGCGTCGACGGTAGCGGGCGCGCTGCAGAGCACCGGGTCAGTGGCGGGCGGCGCCTGTCACGCGCGCGGCGGGACGTTCGCCTCTGGCGGCGCGCTGGCGGGTCAGGCGACGGGCGGGTCGGTGTACTGCTGGCCCGCGCGTGACACGTGCTCGGTCCACGTGCTGCCGTCCCAGTAGCGCAGTTCGAACCGACCGGCCGGGTCGGCGTACCAACCGGCCGGCACGGACGGCGTGGCTGCGGGAGCCGCCGCCGGCGCGGGCGAGTAGGTGGTTGCCGCCGGGGACGGCGAGTACGAGGTGGTGGCCGGCTCGGCCGCAGGCGCGGACGAGGCCGGTGAGGGGGACGCCGGCTCGGGGGCCACCGCCCAACCCGAGGGCTCGGCTACTGGTGATGTGTGGACCGGCTCGGAGGCGGTCGGCGACTCGGGCACCATCGGCTCGTAGGTCGACATCTTCTCCTCGACGGACGACGCCATGGGCGCGACCGACTCGGGCTCGGCAGCGGCCTGACCGCTCGACTCCCGGCTGAGGAACGCGGTGACGTCACCACCGGTCGACACGATGCTGACCACCGACCAACCCTCGGCGGACTTCTCGTTGAGCTTGGTTGCGAGCGCCGACGGGTCGTACGACGACGAGCTGACGGTGGTGAACTCCTGCATGGAGCGAGATGGTATCCCAGACGTCAAGCTGGGAGATCCCGCCGCTCGTCCTCGGGTCTAGGTGGGGAACACCAGGTGGTGGACGTCGGTGTCGCCGGGAGCACCGTCGTATCGCACCTCACCGTCGGTCAACGCGATCAGGCGATCGGCGCGATGCACGAACCCGAGCTCATGGGTGGCGACCATGAGCGATGTCCCGTTGCTGTGCGCGTCGTCGAACAACGAGAGCAGCGCTGCCTTCCCTCCTTCGTCGAGCCCGACGAAGGGCTCGTCCACGAGGAGCAACTGGAACGGCCGCACGAAGGCGAGTGCGATCGCGGCCTTCTGGCGCAGCCCACGGCTGAACGTGTTCGGCAGCTGATCGGCGCGGTCATCGAGGCGCAGCGCGCCCAGGAGCTCGAGTGCTCGGTCGCGCCACTCGGCGACGCCGTGCAGCCGAGCGACGTACTCGAGGTGCTCGGCGAGTGACAGGTCGTCGTAGAACGTCGGCGAGTCGGCGAGGTACGCGACAGCGGAGCGCGCCTCGGGGTCGGAACGATCGAGGCCGACGATCTCGACGCTGCCGCCGGTCGGGTCGAGGAGTCCGGCGACCATGCGCAGCAACGTCGTCTTGCCGCTGCCGTTGTGGCCGACCAGCGCGACCAGCTGGCCCTGCGGCACGGTGAGGTCGAGCGGCGACAGCGCCGGTCGCTCGTCGGGGTCGCGCCCGAGGGAGTACGACTTGGTGAGCTCGTGGGTGGTGAGGACGGCGGTGTCGGTCATCGGATGCTCCGCTGCTGCTGTGTGTAGGTGCGCCCCTCGTCCATGAACGCGCGGAAGCGACGGCGCATCCGGTCCCGGTGGCGCACCCACAGGGCCGTTGCCGCCGCGAGCAGGAGGACGCCGACGGCAGCGCGGATCGCGGCGGGCACCGCTGCGTCGCCCTGCTCGACCGCCTCGCGCACGAGCAGGACGGAGGCTGCACCGGCGACGACGACGATCAGGGGAACGAGCGTGCGCAGCACCGTGGTGAAGCCGGCCATCTCGGGCGGCATGAACGACTGCTGGTTCGTGCTCGACATCGGATCGGGCGCGTCGCGCACGATGCTCACAGCCGCGCCGGCGGCTCCGGCGAGGACCGTCGGCAGCATCAGGATCGCAGCGATCGCGATCGCCGAACCCACCCGCTCGCCGTCGGTGACCACGGCGTCGGCGATCACTGCGGCGGTTGCGCCGATGAGCGCGAAGGGCACGAGCGCGATGGTCGGCGCGCGCAGGTGACGCGCGAGGAGGTCGCCGCGCTCGACCGGGAAGCTGTCGGTGCGATCGGGCTGATCGATCTCCTGCGACAGCGGCTCCATCGCCTCGAGTCCCAGCACGAAGAGCAGCACCATCGAACCCAGGATCGCGGGCGTCGTCCCGTGGAACGCCGCGACCTGACACGCACCGGCACCTGCAGCGAGCGCGACCATGCGGACCAGCCGACCCGTGGGGAAGCGGACGAGGCTGTGCCAGCCTCGCCGCCACACCGCATCGGCGTGCTCACGGGCGGGCACCCTCATCCAGGGCCGGCGGCGGGTGTGCTCGTAGGAGAGCTGGCGGCGCAGCAGGATGACCGTGCGCAGGTCCTGCATCGTGACCGCGAACCGCAGCTGGGCGACGAGGTTGGCGCGACGTGCGAGCGCTTCGAGCGACGTCCGTGCCACCAGCAGGATGCCGGCCATGGTGAGCGCGACGCTGACGGCGACGGCGAGCAGGTCGACCGGGTGCTGGCGCCAGCCCCACAGCCCGAGGCTGCCGTCGAGGTCGGCCGGTCCAGGGACATCGGTCGCGATGGCGACGCCTTGCCACGCGACGCCGACGGCCGCGACCAGCGTGCTGACGACGAGCGGCACGCGCACGGTGTGCGCGACGAGCGCGCCCCCGACCCAGAGCAGTGCCGCGTTCGCGCCGAACAGCGCACCGGCTGCGAACCACGCGGTCGGCGAGCCCGGCAGACGCCGGCCGGCGAGCTGGCCGAGCACGGCGGCTGCCGCAGCGCCCGCGAAGACCGCAGCGCGGATGCGTTGCACCGTCGGTCGCAACAGCGCGGTGCGGCGCGGCACCGGCGACAGCATCACGTGCATGACGTCGGCGCTCTCGAGCGCGAGCGGTCCACCCTGGCTGCCGCTGCGCAGCCCCGCTGCGAACGCGAGGACGGCGACCATGCCGAGCACGTTCGGACCGTGCTGCGCCACGTTCGCTGCCTGCGCGAGGGTGAGCGGCTCGTCGCCGACGAGGTCGCTCAGCCACACGAGCGCACCGCCGCCGAACAGCGCGACGAGGTAGACGCGATACGCGGCGTCGAACCATTCGATGTCGCCCAGCCGCCGGCGCTTGCGCGCCGCGCGCAGCGCATACATCGCGGCCGCGCCCGTCGACGCTGGGCCCGGCGCCGGGGCGGGCACGTCCGAGACGGGCTCGGGGTCGCTCATCGACCAGGTCCGAGCTCGGCAGGTCGGCCGGGGTCGGCCGACCACCCCGACCAGCTGGCCACGTACAGCCGCGGCGGCTCGAACCCGGCGTGCTCGAGGGCGAGCACGTTCACGCAGGCGCTCACACCCGATCCGCAGTACGCGATCGTCGACGTGTCGCGACCGACGCCGAGCGACTCGTAGTGCTCGCGCAGCTCGCCGACCGGACGCAGCCGGCCGTCGGGGCCGAACGCTGCCGACCACGGCGCGCTGCGCGCGCCCGGGATGTGACCAGGTCGCGGGTCGATCTGGGCGACCTCGCCGGTGAAGCGCTCGGGAGCGCGGGCATCGAGCACCGGGTCGCCCGCCAGCGCTGCCGCGCCGGTCTCGTCGGCGGACGCGAGTCGGTCGGCGGGCCACGGCCGCTGCGTGAAGGTTGCAGGAGTCGGCTCGACCCATCCCGTGTCGATGGTGCCCGGCCACGCGGCGAGGCCGCCGTCGAGGATCGCCGCGTCGTGCCCCAGCATGCGCAGCATCACGACGAGGCGCCCGGCCGTGACGCCGCCGGTGTCGTCGTAGGCGACGACGGTCGAGTCGTTGCCGACACCGATCGCCGACATCGCCGCAGCGAAGTGCTCGGGCGAGGGGAACGGGTGGCGTCCCTCGGTGGTCGGTGCCCCGTGCGTCGACAGCTGCGTGTCGAGGTCGACCCACACCGCTCCGGGCAGGTGCCCGGCCTCGTAGGCCGCCCGACCGTCGCGACCGTCGAGGTACCAGCGGACGTCGACCACGACCGCGTCCGGGTGCGCGGACAGGAAGTCGACATCGACGACGGGAGGGATCACTGCCTGCATCATGCCACCGACCTCGCCGCTCGCGTCCTGTTCGACCGGCGATCACGGCAGAATGTGGGCCATGTCCGTGTCGGCTGCCGAGCGGTTCTTCGCCCTGCTCACATTGGTCGCCGGGGCCGGCACCCTGCTCATCGTCGCGATGTGGATCGTGCCGTCGGGTCGCGCGGCATTCGCGGCGCTCCGACCGGCGTCTGGCTGGCTTGCCTGGCTCGTCGCCGCGACGTGCATGGCCGGCAGCCTGTACTTCAGCGAGCACGCCCACTTCGAGCCGTGCAAGCTCTGCTGGTACCAGCGGATCGCGATGTACTCGCTCGTCGTCGTCCTGCTGGTGGGCAACCTCCGCCGGCGCCGCGACGAGGTCGCGTGGTACGCCGTGCCGATCGCCGGCATCGGCATTCTCATCTCGATCTACCACTACGTCATCGAGTGGAACCCGCAGCTCGAGGCCGGCTCGTGCTCGCTCACCGCGCCGTGCACGGCGGTCTGGTTCCGTGAGTTCGGGTTCATCTCGCTCTCGTTCATGGCGATGACCGGCTTCGCTGCCGTGCTCGCCCTCATGCTCCTCATCCCGAAGGACACCCCCCATGGCGAACCAACCCCGTAGACCCAAGCCGCGCGCCACGCCCTCACGTGGCAAGTCACAGCCGGCGGCTCCGCAGAAGCGGAACATGCTGTGGTTGTGGATCGGCATCGCCGTGGTCGTCGTGATCGTCGTGGCCGCGGTCGTCGCGATCGTGTCGAGCGGGGGCGACGAGGATCTGTCCGTCGGGAGCGTGCCGCCGAGCGGCGAGACGATCGCGCCAGGGGGCGAGTCGAAGGGTGAGGTGTGGCCCGTGACGGTTTCCGGCACGGCGCTCACGCCGCTGCCGCAGGAGGGCACCGACCCGGGCACGGGCGAGACCGCACCGACGATCTCCGGGTTCGCGTTCGACGGTTCGCCGGTCACGCTCGACTGGTCGAAGGGCCCGACGATGGTGGTGGTCGTGGCGCACTGGTGCCCGCACTGCAACGTCGAGGTGCCCGAGCTCGTCGCGTGGAAGAACAGCGGCGAGGTGCCGCCCGAGCTGCAGGTGATCGCGATCAGCACCAACGCCAACCCGCAAGCGCCGAACTATCCGCCGTCGGAATGGCTGAAGGACAAGGGCTGGACGTGGCCGGTGCTGGCCGACGACGAGAACAGCAGCGCGGCTCAGGCGATGGGCGTGTCGTTCTTCCCCTACGTCGCGATCATCGGTACCGACGGCAAGGTCCTCACCCGATGGTCCGGCGAGAAGGGTCAGGACGCCATCGACGCAATGGTCGACGCGGCGCTCGCCTGAGCGCGCTCGATCACGTCGCGCAGGGGAAGGCCCAACGCCACGGCCGCTGACGCTGCGTCGTCGTGTTCGGCCTTGATCCGTGTCGTACCCCGCTCGCTCGTCGCGATCTTCACTCGAACCGTGTGACCGTCGATGTCGACGTCGATCGTCCGTCGCTCGAGTGGCCAGCGGCGCAGGGTGCTGCCGCGCACGCCGAGCGTTCCCGTCTCGGTCACCATCACGGCCCGGATCGCATCGGCGACCGCCGGATCGCACAGCGCGTGCACGGTGTGCGCGGGCCTGCCCTTCTTCATGACGATCGGGGTCGCCCACGCGTCGTGCGCGCCCGCATCGAGCAGCCGGGCGATCGCATGGGCGAGCACCTCCCCGGTCACGTCGTCGACGTTGCACTCGAGCAGCTCGACTGGCTGGCCCGGGCCCGCTGACGCCTGTACGCACTCGCCGACGACCACCTGCACGACGTTCGGCCGACCGGGCACGTCACGTGTGCCAGCGCCGTATCCGACCGAGTGCACCTGCATCGCCGGCATCGGCCCGAACTCGTCGGCGAGCGCCACCATCAGCGCGACGCCGGTGGGCGTTGCGAGCTCGCGATGGTCGTCGATGCCGCGGCTCGGTGCGTGGCGGAGCGCCAGGAGGTCGACGACGGCGGGTGCCGGGTTGGGCAGCTGACCGTGTGCGGCGTGCACGTGACCCTGACCCACGGTGATCGGGCTGCACACGATGCGGTCGATGCCGAGGACGTCGAGCGCAGCACACGTCCCGACGACATCGACGATCGCGTCGACAGCTCCGACCTCGTGGAACTCGACGTCGTCAGGGTCCATGCGGTGCATCCGACCCTCGACCTCGGCCAGCAACCGGAAGGTGCGCCCGGCGCGGTCGCGGACGCGTCGAGGCAGATCGGACGCGGCGAGCAGGTCGCGGATGGCGCGATACGGGCGATGCGGATGATGCCCGTGGTCGTGCGCGTGGTGGCCGTGCTGGGCATGGCCGTGGTGATCGTGCTCGTCGTGCTCGTCGTGGGTCACCACGATCGCGTGCGTGGCGGCGATGCCGCAGCGGAGCACCGGCTCGAAGGTGAGCGCGTAGCCGTCGATGCCGAGGCCCGCCAGGATCGCCATCACCTCCGCCTGGTCGGCGCCCGCGTGCACGAGCGAGCCGAGCGTCATGTCGCCCGCGGTTCCGGCGAAGCAGTGGAACCAGGCCGTGCGGCTCACCGCGCGCGGCCCAGCATCCGCACGACCGCGCAGGCGGCGCCGAAGCCGTTGTCGATGCCGACCACGGTCATGCCGCTCGCGCACGACGCGTGCATGGCGAGGAGCGCGGTCACGCCGTCGAGACCCGATCCGTAACCGACGCTCGTCGGGACGGCGATGACCGGCGCAGCCGTCAGGCCACCGATGACGCTGGCCAGCGCACCCTCCATGCCGGCGACGACGATGATCGCGTCGGCAGCCATGATCCGGTCGATGTGCGCGAGCAGCCGGTGCAGCCCTGCGACGCCGACGTCGGTCAGGCGGTCGGCTTCGATGCCGTGGGCCCGCAACGTGACCACCGCGTCGTCGACCACCGGCACGTCGGCCGTCCCGGCGCTGACGACGAGCACGCGCTCGGGCCGGGTCTCCTCGGGCGCGCGCCAGACGATCGTGTTCGACCGCACCTGTCCGTCGGGGTGGACCGACAGCACCGCCTTGGCCTGCTCGTCATTGGCGCGTGTCAGCAGGACCGGCCCCGCGCCGTGGTGCAGCAGCTCGTCGACGATGCGGACGCATTGCTCAGCCGACTTGCCGGGGCCGTAGACGGCCTCGGGCATGCCCTGTCGCAGCGCACGATGGTGGTCGACGAGCGCATCACCCACGTCGACGAACGGGAGGCGCTGCATCGCCGCGACCGCCTCGTCGGGGGTGACGGTCCCCGAGCGGATGTCGTCGATCAGGCGCCGGACGGCCTCTTCGTTCACCGTGCCATTGTGCCCGACGGCGGGCCCGGCCGCCCCGTAGCCTGTCGAGCCATGACCCGCGTCGGTTTCCTCGGACCGCTCGGCACGTTCACCGAGCAGGCCCTCAAGTCGCAGCCCGACCTCGCCGAGGCCGAGCTGGTGCTGTTCCGCACGATGCCCGACGTGCTCGACGCGGTCGGGTCCGGCGACATCGATCTCGGCTTCGTGGCGATCGAGAACTCGATCGAGGGCACCGTCAACCTCACCCAGGACGAGCTGGCGTTCAACCACGACCTGCTCATCCAGCGCGAGGTGGTGCTCGACGTCGAGCACTGCCTGCTGGCCCGACCCGGCACCAAGCTCGAGGACGTCAAGGTCGTGCTGTCCATCCCGGTCGCGACGGCACAGTGCCATGCCTTCTTGCGCGCCAATGTCAACGCGGCCGAGCTGCGGGCGACGAACTCGACCGCCGAGGCAGCCCGCTTGGTGAGCGAGCTCGGTCCCGGCGCGGCAGCGGTGGCCCCACGGGTCGCTGCCGAGCTGTACGGGCTCGAGGTGATCGCCCGTGACATCGCCGACCATCCCGGCAACCAGACCCGCTTCGTCGTCGTGGCTCGCACCGGCGTGCCGGCGCCGACCGGGCACGACCGCACCGCGATGGTCGTGTACCAGCGCGCCGACGAGCCTGGCAGCCTCATCTCGATCCTGCAGGAGTTCGCCGCACGGCGCATCAACCTCTCGAACCTGTTGTCGCGACCGACCAAGGACGGAGGCCTCGGCGACTACTGCTTCATCGTGTACGCCGACGGGCACATCAGCGACGAGCTGTTGGCCGACGCGATGCGGTCGCTGCGTGCCAAGCAGGGCAGGGTGAAGTTCCTCGGGTCGTACCCGGCGGCCGGCGAGCATGCGTCGACGACGCGTGAGCACGCCGATGCGCGCTGGCGTGAAGCCGACGACTGGGTCCAGTCCCTGCGCGCCCAGATCCGCTGACGCCGACGTCCCATCCTCTGTACCCATCCCGAACTTTGGGGCTCCCGGGCGACATTCGCGCCCGCCAGCCCCAAAGTTGCGACCTCGACCCAACCGGTAGCGTGGCGGCCGGAACGGTGGCAGAGCGGACAAATGCACCCGCCTTGAAA
>JBFWSW010000054.1:0-25535 GCA_050248155.1 Ilumatobacteraceae bacterium | reverse complement strand
AGCTGGTCGAGCGTCGCCCAGTCCTCGTCGTCGAACGCGATCGCGTAGCGCGCGATGAGGTCGCTGATCTCGTTGACCGCGACGAGGCGCTCGAGTGCGTCCACGACGTGTGCGCCTAGACCTCGTCGGCCAGCGCGCCGGTTCGTCCGCGCGACAGCCGGAGGTTCGACAGCGCCGCCTTGGCGCGCGCGCTCAGCTCGGGCGCCTGGTAGAAGGTGAGCGCCACGAGGGTGAGCACTCCGGTCATGATGCGACCGTACGAGTTGCTCCAGCCGAGGAACGGCAGGATGGTGATGATCGTCTTGAGGAAGAGCGCGCCCACGACGGCTCCCGTGAACGACCCGCGCCCACCGAGCAGGCTCGCGCCGCCGAGCACGGCTGCAGCGATGCTGTCGAGCGTGAACGAGAGCCCGGAGGTGGGATCGCCCACCTGCACGTTGGCGAACAGGAAGAAGCCACTCAGTGCAGCGGCGAACGCCGAGATGAAGAACGCCCGGACGAAGAGGTAGCCGACCCGCACGCCGCGTCGACTCGCGGCCTCCTCGTCGAGGCCCATCGCCCGTGCCGCGAGGCCGCCCCGAGTGCGGTACAGCCAGATGTCGGCTGCGATCGCGATCACGGTGATCACGATCAGGCTGACCGGCATGAAGCCCCAGCGGTACAGCAACGTGTCGACCAACTTCGAGCTGCTGCTGCCCTTGGCGGTGGGTCGCAGCCACAGGCAGACCCCCTGCAGTGCGCTGTAGGTGGCGAGGGTGGCGATGATCGACGACAGCTTCAGCCACCGGATGAGGATGACGTTGACGGCACCGACCCCGAGGGCGATGACGATGACGAACAACATGCCGAGCAGCAGCGAAGGCCAGCTCTCGCCGGGGCCGAGCACGAACGACGCGACGACCACGCACAAGGTGATCAACGCACCGAGGGACACATCGAACGCCTTCACCATCAGCGCGCTCGTCTGGGCCATCGCGGCGAGGGCGAGCGGCAGGGTCAGGTTCATCAGCCCGTTGAGGTTGAACGTCGACAGGAACTGTGAGTCCTTGCTGTTGGTGTACGCACCGAGGATCGTGATCAGCACCAGCATGGCCACGATCGGCAGCCAGCGCCCCTTCTGGAACGGGGGCCGTACGTTGCTCTCACTCGCCATACTGGCCTCCGTGTGCTGATCCGCGCCCGATGATCGCGGCGATGATGCGGCGTTCGTCGAGCTCGTCGCGGAGGATCTCGTCGACGACGATGCCGCGCGACATGACGATCACGCGGTCGCAGATGCCGGCGAGCTCGATGGCATCGCTCGACTTGACGAGCACCGCGGTCCCTTCGGCCGCCTTGTCGCGCAGCGCGTGGTAGATGTCGAGCCGGGCGCCGACGTCGACGCCTTGTGTGGGCTCGTCGGCGAGGATGACCTTCAGGTCGGGCCGCAGGAACGGCCGCATCAGGGCGACCTTCTGCTGGTTGCCGCCCGAGAGGTACTGGGTCGGCTGCTCGATCGATGCTGCCTTCAGCCGGAGGCGCTCGACCATGCCGTTGACCGCCGGCTTCTCGCGGGCTCGGAAGACGAACCCGAGTCGTGCGTAGCGCCGCAGCACCTGCAAGGTGGCGTTGGCACGCACGCTGAGGGCGGTGAAGATCGACTCCTGCTTGCGGTCGGCGCTGAGCAGGATGATGCCGGCGCGGATCGCGTCAGGCGGACTGGTGAGGTGGACGCGCTTGCCGGCGCAGTGGACCTGGCCGTGCGACGTCTCGACCCCGGCGAGGGCGCGGAGGAACTGGACCTGGCCGTTGCCCTCGGCGCCGGCGATGCCGACGATCTCGCCGCTCCGCAGCTGCAGATCGACCGGCCCGAAGCGACGGCCGCGCAGCTTGGCGGTTTCGAGCACGACCGAGCCGTGCTCGACGTCTTCGATCTGCGGGAAGGCGTGCTCGAGCGGGCGACCGATCATCATCGCGACGACGTCGGCCTCGGACATGCCTGCTGCGTCGTAGGTGCCCTGGCTGACACCATCGCGCAGCACCGTGACGCGGTCGGCGACGTCGAGCACCTCGGGCAGCCGGTGGCTGACGTACACGACGGCCATGCCACGAGCCGCGAGGTCGCGGATGAGCGAGTGCAGGCGCTGCACGTCGGCATGCCCGAGTGCGGTGGTCGGCTCGTCGAGCAGCAGCACCTTGGGCTGGGAGAGCAGCGCCGACACGATCTCGAGGAGCTGCAGGTGTGCCGCGGACAGCGTCTCGATGCGAGTCGCGCCGCGGATCTCGAGTCCGTACTCGGCGAGGCGCGCGGCGGCCCAGTCGTACATCTGCGAGTACTTCGGGCGGAGCTGGTCGGGCGTCGCGAGGAACAAGCTCTCGGCGACGGTGAGCCCGTGCACCGAGGTGAGGTGCTGGTAGGCCATGCCGAGGCCGAGGTGCATCGCCGCGCGCGGCGACGCGGAGTGCAGCACCTCGCCGTCGATCGCGACCGTGCCGGTCTCGGGGGCGAGGCTGCCGCTCGCGATGCTGAGCAGGGTCGACTTGCCCGAGCCGTTCTCGCCGAGGAGGGCATGGATCTCGCCGGCACGCACGTCGACGGTGATGTCGTCGTTGGCCCGGACCGGCCCGAAGTGCTTGCAGATGTTGTGCAGCGACAGTGCGGGACGTCCCGACGCGTCGACGGCCGGAACGCCGGTCGTCGGCTCGCTGGTGGTTCCCGTCGTTGCCGTCATCATCGATCGGATCCTCGGTCGGTCAGGTGTGGATGGTCAGAGTAGGGCTGTCGGATGGCCGAGGGCGCCGGGTCGGTTCCCGGCGCCCTCGCACTCCGTGGGTGTCGGTCGACTTACTCCGGGAACATCCGCTTCTGCAGCTCCGGCGGCACCAGGCTGGACGGCGAGCCGTCGGGCGGGATGTCGGTGCGGCACGAGTCCATCGTGACCTGCTTCAGGCTGCCGCTGAAGAGGATCTCGGGCGGGACGTCGTAGCCCTGCAGCGACATCATCGCCGCGGTCAGGCCGGTGCGTCCCTCCATCAGCAGCGAGGTCGCCGTGAACGACTTCGTCACGCCACCGGCCTCCTTCCAGGCGCAGAGGAACGGGTTGTCGTCGGACTGGTGCATGGTGACGAGGCCGTCCATGGAGATGCCGGCTGCCTCGTAGGCGCGGATGGCACCGACGAACGCGTCGCCGTAGCTGCCGAGGATGCCGTCGAGGTCGGGATGCTCGGCGAGGATCGCCGACGTCGCCTTCAGGTAGCTCTCACGGCTCCACGCGTCGCCTTGCCGAGCGACGATGTTGATGTTGTCGGGCATCGTCGAGGTCATGCACTCTTCCTGCAGCGGATCGAGCGTGTTGCCGGGAGCGCCGAGCAGGATGGCGATGTCGCCGCCGTCGGGCAGCTGCTTGCCGAACTCGGTGCCCCATGCCTTGGCGATGCCGCACACGTCGTTGCCGGAGTAGGTGAAGTAGTCGACACCGGGCTCACCGACCTTGGTGCCCGACCAGGTGATGACCTTGGAACCCTCCTCCATGGCCGCCTTGTAGGCGGGGACGAGGGCCTCGCCGGCGTCCGGGTAGCTGATGATGATGTCGAAGTCGCGAGCCGCGAAGCTGCGGACGTCCTGGATGGCCTTCTGCGTGTCGAGGTTGGCGTCGGTGTACGCGATCTCGCCGATCTCGGGATACGTGAGCGCCTGCAGGATGAACTCCATCTTGAAGGTCTGGCGGGCGATGTTGCCGCCGAAGCCGTCGGCGAGGCCGACCTTCAGCTCGCCGCCCGACCCGGTGTCGCAGCCGTTCTCCTGCCAGCACTTGTAGGCCAGGTCGAAGTCGACCTCGGTCGACGCACGGGTGAGGGTCGCGAGCGCGATGTTCCGAGCACGCTCTTCCTTCGGCAGACCATCCGGGCCGGCGACACCGATGTCGACCAGCGTGGGATCGGGGTCGTAGCTCTCTCCGTACTCACCATCGGTGAGCGTGGCGCCCCAGTCGCCGGTCCCGGCCGAACCAGCGGTGGTCGGCGCGGCGCTGGCGTCTGTCGGAGCTGTCGTCTCCTCCGGCGCCGAGGTGGCAGCGGTGGTGGTGTCGCTGCCCGCATCATCGTCGTCGTCGCCACCACAAGCTGCGGCGACGATGCCGAGCGCACAGAGCAGCGCAACGGCCTTGCGGTATCTGGTCATGTATTCCTCCCTGTGCGGCACATGCCGGTTGTGGTCATGGCGTTCCCCCTACATGGGTCGTGTGCTCGTCGATTCCGACGAGAGATCTGGTTCAGCTGCTGCGCTCGAGCACCGGTGTCGGCTGCGGCGGTGAGTCGGCTCGTGGTGGGGGCTCGGCGTCGTCGCCCTCGACGAGCTTGCGCAGCGAGGGGCGCAGCAACAGGCGACCGATCAGCTCGGCGATGCGGTCGCCCGAGATGAGCATGCCGACGACGATCGCCGCGCCGAAGACGACGTTCTGCCAGGCGTTCGTGAGGCCGAGCACCTTCAGCATCTGGTTGAGCAAGGTGACGAAGAACGCGGCGAGCCACGTGGACGCCGGGCTCGCGAGACCGCCGGACAGCGCAGCGCCCCCGAGCACGACCGCCGCGACCGGGCCGAGCAGGTACGAACTGCCCGGCTCGACGCCGGGGCTGACGACGATCCCGCCGATGAAGATCGCGGCCACGCCGCCGGCGACGGAGGCCCCGACATAGGCCCCGACCACATAGAGGCGGACCCGGATTCCGGCCATCCACGCGGCGCGGCGATTCGCGCCCACTGCCTGGAAGCGCCGGCCCACTGCGCTCGAGCGGAGGACGATGCTGAGGACGAGCATGAGGACGAGCACGAGCCAGAAGGTCTTGCTGATGCCGGCGACCTTCTCGAGGAGGACGAAGTCGGACAGTGCGTCGGGCACCGTGGAGTTGTTGGCGGTGCCTGTGCGGTACTCGGTGTTGATGCCGAGGATGATGTAGCTCGTCGACATCGTGACGATGAGCGGGTTGAGGTCGAGCACGGCGATCAGGAAGCCGTTGACCAGACCGATGACCGCGGCGACGACGAGCACGTACACGATCGCCTCGGCCAGGCGGCCATCGGCACCTTTCGACACACCGACGAGCACGTTGGCGGTGAGCGAGATGGTCGCCCCCATCGACAGGTCGATGCCGCCCATCATGATGACGAGCATCTGCCCGAGCGCGACGACGGCGACGACGCTGCCGAGGGGGAGGAGCGCGGACCACGACGTCGAGCCGAGGGTGCTCGGCGCGACGATCTTGCACACGATCAGCAGCACCGCTGCGGCGATCCAGATGGTGGCGAAGCGGGTGCTGAAGAGGAGGCTGCTGATCGCGCTGTGTCGGGTGCGCCCCGACGAAACGGGTGCGCCTGCGGTCGCGTTGCCGTCCAGCACCGTCATCAAGCCCCCCTCGTTCACCACTTACGATCGTGCTGACGATCAGCGGCGACGCAGGGCGACCACTGGTGGCGACAGCCGAACCATATATGATTCTGAGGAGAACCTAGTTGAGCGTCTGGGGGGTGTCAAGGACGCCGGACGGGCGGCCGAGCGCCGTCCCGGACACGCTCATCGCACCAGCAGCCCGGCGTCCGCGAGCGCCGGCGCGAGCCGCTGCAGCACCTCGATCGCCGTGTGGTCGGCGCCGTCCTGCAGCGGTCGCACCTCGGTCACGGGCTGCAGGCAGACGTGGTCCGCTCCGGCGTCGAGGTGCTCGCGGATGCGCGTCACGATCGCGTCCTCGCCGCCCCACGCGACCACTGCGTCGACGAGCGCGTCGGAGCCGGACCCCTCGAAGTCGTCGTCGCCGAAGCCGAGCCAGCGCAGGTTCTCGACGTAGTTCGGCGCGCCGAGGTAGAAGCTGCCCGTGTGCAACCGTGCGAGTCGTCGGGCCTCGATCGGGTCGGCCTCGAGCACCACGGCGAGCTCGGGCGCGAGCAGAGCGTCGGGCCCGAGGATCTCGCGGGCGCGACGTGTGTGCTCGACGGGCACGAAGTACGGGTGCGCTCCGTCGGCACGGTCGCGCGCGAGCTCGAGCATGCGGGGTCGCAGCGCCGCCAGCACGACGGGTACCGGTTCGGCCGGTTCGGGCGAGTGGTGCTCGGCGAGCGCGAGGTCGTCCAGGTACTCGCGCATCCGTTGCAACGGGTGGTGGTACTGCTCGCCGCGGGCTTCGACCGCGGGAGCGTGGCTGATGCCGAGCCCCGCGATGAAGCGGCCGGGGAACGCCTCGCCGACGGTCCGGATGGCCGACGCGGTGAGGAGCGGGTCGCGACCCCACACGCTCGCGATGCCCGTCCCGACGACGAGCCGCTCGGTCGCAGCCAGCAGCGTCGCAGCGCGCGTGAAGGCCTCCTTGCCGCCGGGTGCCTCACCGAACCAGAGTGCGGCGTAGCCCATCTCCTCCATCGCGCGGGCGTTGGCCCGGTCGACGTCGGCGGCGAAGCCGTATCCGCCGAGCCACACCCCGACCGGTCCGAGCTCGTCATGTCGGGGTCGCATGTCGCCGGATCGTATACGACGCGCTTGCGTGCGGTCCGTCCGACGTGCAGACTGACGCCTCGTCGGCGAGCGAGCAACAGGGGGCCCGGCGTGACCAAGCACATCCATCTCGTGTTCAGCGACCCGCCCGCCGGCGTGACCGAAGCCGAGTTCAACGAGTGGTACGACGCGCACGTGCAGGAGATCCTCGCTGTCGACGGATGGGTGGCCGCCACCCGGTACCGGCTCGAGCCGGTGGTGGGTGCCGGCGAGACCGGCGGCTACCGCTACCTCTCGCTGTACGAGCTCGATGTCACGCCGGAGGTGGCCGTCGCCAACCTCGCCGCGGCGGGCATGGGCAACGCCGACACCTACATCGACAAGAAGGCCGACGGCGATGACGCCGATCCGCTGCCGCTGCCCGACTGGTTCGCGGGGATCCGCTTCGGGTCGTGGAACGCGACCGGCACGAGCGAGCGCATCGTCCCGAACCGCTGAGCGCCTCCGGGCGACGACCGAGCAAGGAGACATCGATGAGCAACCTGTACCTGGTCTTCAGCCGGAAACCCGAGTGGGTGACCCGCGACGACTACCACGCCTGGTACACCGACCACGCCCAGGAGAACATCGAGAGCGCAGGGTTCACGAGCGCGCAGCGCTACGTGGTGCGCGAGGTGCAGAACGGCCGCGCCGTCGCCGAGGAGCAGCACCTCTGCGTCTACGGCTACGACGGCGAGATGCAGACGTGGCGCGACGACCTCACCCGTCGCATCCAGTCGGGCGAGATCGTGTTGAAGGAGTGGCACCACGACATCGCCTTCCGGAGCTGGGACTGCCACCCCGTGGGCGAGTTGCTGCGCCCGACGTCGCGCTGACGCTCAGTCGTTGGCGAGCGCGCTCGTGACGATGCGTCCGACCTCGTCGCCGTTCAGCTCGTCGTTTGCGCACAGAGCATCGGCGATGTCGATCAGCGCGGCGCGATGCTCGAGCACCATGCACGCCACCCGGTCGGCCGCGCTCTCGAGGATGTTCTCGACCTTCTGCCGAGAGGTCTCGTCGGCCAGCACCTTGGCGACGAGGTTGCCCGTTCCGGGCATCGCTGCCGCCTCGAGGCTGATGAGGGTGTCGACCGCGCCGAGCTGCCCCACCAGTTGCGAGGCGAGCGTCGTCGCGTAGGCGAGGTCGGACGCGATGCCGCTCGACGCCTCGCCGAACTCCTGGATCTCGGCGGCCCGGCCGGCCAGGGCGACGGCGATGAGCTCGTAGCCATCCGTCGGTGTTCGCAGGTGACGCTCCTCGGGGTCGCCGTGGGCGACGAGACCGAGCGCGGCGCCGCGACGCAGCACCGAGGCGATGCGGATGTCACGGCCGACGAGGGATGCGACGAGGGCGTGGCCGGCCTCGTGGACGGCGACCCGGCGCCGCTCGTCGGGGTGGTAGCCGACGGGGTGCGACAGGCCGACGTCGATGGTGAGCTGTGCCTCGACGATGTCACCGTGGCTCATCGCCATGCGGCCGTGGCGCAGCGCGACGATGAGCGCCTCGTCGAGCAGCCGCTCGATCCTCACCGGGCTGTACCCGGCGGTCAGGTCGGCGACGGCGAAGGCGTTGACGCTCTCGTCGTGGGCCTTCTTGCCGAGGTAGTACTCGGCGATCTCGACGCGGTCGGCTCGCGGCGGCAGGTCGAAGTGGATGACACGATCGAAACGGCCAGGCCGGAGCAGGGCTGGGTCGAGGTCGGCGGCACGGTTCGTGGCCGCGACGACGAGGATGTTCGCAGTGGTGGGGGTCGGCCGGGGAAGGGCGCGGTGCGAGGGGAGCAGCGAGTTGATCGCGTCGATCAGCTTGCTCTTCAGCTTGTCCCGCCCGGTGGGCATGTCGAAGCTCTGCATCTGCACCAGCAGCTCGTTGACGACGCCGACGATGCCTTCACGCATGGACCCGGAGTTCATGCCGCTCCGTGCACCGCCGATCGCATCGAACTCCTCGATGAAGCCGATCGCACCGCCTTCCGCACGGGCGGCCTTGCGCAACGCCTTGAAGAACGTCCGGATCTTGCGGTTGGTCTGCCCGTAGTACATCGACTGGAACGCGCTCGCCGACACGAACAGGAACGGCACCCCGGCCTCGGCTGCGAGCGCCTTCGCCAGGTAGGTCTTGCCGGTCCCCGGCGGGCCTTCGAAGAGGACGCCCCGGCGCGGCTGGCCGCCCATCTCGGCAGCGAACGTCTCGTGGGCGAGGAAGAGGTTGAGCGTGTCGATCGCTTCGCGGCGCGTGCACTCCGCGCCGACGACGTCGTTCAGGCGCACCTTCGAATCGCTGGGCCGCAGCAGGACGTGCGGCGAGTGGCCGGCGCCGAGGAACGGGATGAGGATCAGGCACATCAGCACGAGCAGGAGCCCGATCGAGATCGCCATCGCCGGGTCCTGCTCGAAGACGCCCGGCATGCCCACCTTGATCGGGTTGCCCTGCAGCTGGCGCACCCAGAAGTAGGCGAGCGGGAGGCCGAGCCCGATGGCGAGACGGCGCAACCGTCGCTGGCGCACTCGCTCGCGTTGCTCGCCGGCGTCCACCTGCCGTCCGGTGACGAGCTCGCCCTGCTGAAGCTGTCCGATGTCCACGTGCCCTCCCGTGCCGCCGGCCCCGCGAGGGGCGTGCCGGCACCCTACCACGGATCTCACGTAGCGTGGTAGTGATTCACTCTGTGTGGTTGAGGTCGTACCCTCGGCGGAACGACTTGATTCCTGCTTGACCTTGGCGCGGTAGGGGTGGTGCATGCCGTACGCCGCATCGCACCGTCGCCCGCACGCCACGCAGAACGCGATGCCCCAGCATGCGCTGCACGCTGGCGCGATGGCGACCCGGACGGCCCCGCGCCAGGCGCGGTCGGCTCGATCGCTCGATCTCATCCTCGACGCTGCCGAGCGGCTGCTGCAAGAGCGCGGCGTCGTCGAGACCTCCACCGTCGACGTGGCCGCAGCCGCGGGTGTCTCGGTCGGCCGGCTCTACTACTGGTTCCCCGACAAGGACGCCGTGGTCAGGGCCGTGCTGCTGCGCGCCGAGCACCAGATGCGGAGCCTGCTCACCGACACCATCGAGGCGATCGGCGCGCAGCCGGCGACCGACGCCTGTGGCGAGGTGCTGCCCGTGATCGCCCGGTTCTTCCGCAGCCATTCGGGCTCGCTCGCGGTGTTGCAGCGCGGGCCCGTCGACGGTGACGATCCCGGCCGCGGTCTCTGCATGGTCTTCGAGCAGGTGATGGCCGATCTGGTCGGGGCCTGCGTCCCGCTCATCGATCGAGACGAGCGCGATCAGGTCGCTGCGACGCTGGTGCGTATCATCATCGCGATGCTCCCCCCGTACGTGCGCGCCGACGATCGCCGCAGCGAGAGCCACCTGGCCGAGCTCGGCTACGTGGTGGGCGCGTACCTCCACTGCCGTTTCCCGGCGGCGGTCGATCCGCCGCGCCGCCCGCTGCACAGCGGCGAGGGGTCGGTGCTCGCGACCCCCCGGTGACGGACCGGCTGTTCGCCTATGGCACGCTGCTGCCGGGTCAGCTGCGTTGGCGGTTCCTGCAGCCACTGGTGGTCGACGACGGCGCGCCGTGCTCGGTGCCGGGCGCGCTGTTCGACACGGGTCTCGGATATCCGGCGGCAGTGTTCACGTCGGCCTCACCAGCGGGGGCTGTCAGCGGCCGCGTCTTCCGGTTCCGTGCCGATCGCGTCGATCAGGCGCTCGCCGAGATCGACGAGGTCGAACGTGTGGCCGACGAGGCGTACCGCCGGGTCCGGATCGACATCGACGACCACGGCTCGGTGTGGGCGTACGAGTACGTCGGCCAGCACCGCTTCCCACGGATCGATGGCGGCTCGTGGGTCGAGCACGCCGGTCGGTGACGGGTCACGAACCGCGGAGGATCGCCACGGTCTCGGCGAGTGAGCGGATCGAGCGCTCGTCGATCGGGCCGACGACGATGATCACCTCGTCGGCGCCGGCGTCGACGATCTCGGCGATGCCGGACGCCACCTGAGCCGGCGACCCGTCGATCGGCGTGACACCCTCTGACGGGACCCGCTCGTCGGATGTCGGATCGGTGATGACCAGCACGCACGCGCTGCGTTCGATCGTGGCTGGATCGCGCGCCACCGACGCGGCGACCTGATCGACGAAGGCGTTGCGGCGGGCGAACCCCTCCGCCGTGTTGCCGAACTCGCTGAACCACGTGTTCCAGATGTCGGCGCTCGGCAGGGTGAGCTCGAGCATCCGGCGCCCGTTGCTGCCGACCATGATCGGCACGGCGCGCTGCATCGGCGGGAGCAGCACCGCATCGTCGACGTCGACGAAGTCGCCGTGCACGGTCGCGCGGCCTCCTGTCACGAGTGGTTGCACCACGTGGTACGCCTCGGCGAAGCGGGCGACCCGCCGGTCGTAGGGGATGCCGAACGCATCGAACTCCGGACGGTTCCAGCCTGCGCCGACACCGAGCACGAAGCGCCCTTCGCTGATCTCGTCGATGGTCGCGGCCATCTTCGCCAGCACGGCCGGCGGATGGAACCCGAGGCACGCGACGAGCGGGCCGAGCACGACGCGGCGGGTGACGCCGGCCAGGGCGGCGAGCATCGTCCACGCCTCCCACGGGCCCCGCTCGCGACCGCCGTCGCGGTACACCAGGTGGTCGCCGAGCCAGACCGAATCGAAGCCCGACTCCTCGGCCGAGATCGCGAGTGACCGGTACTCGGGCCACCGGACGATCCGTTCGACCTCAGGGAGCTGGATGCCGAGGCGCACGACGGCCGACCCTACCGGACGTGATCCGTCGACGTCACTGCGTCGAACGAGAAGGGTGGGTGCATCTGCGCCACGGATGAGCCAGGAGGAGATCGAGGTGTCGTACGTGATCACATTGGTGTTCGACGGTGTCGGGGAAGCGCAGTACTGGGCCGTGAACGAACAGCTCGGCATCGGCCAGGACGGCAGCGGCGACGTGCCGGCCGGGATGCTCCATCACGTCGCGGGCCCGACCGCGGCCGGAGGTTGGATGGTCGTCGAGCAGTGGACGTCGAAGGAGGCGCAGATCTCGTTCATGGAGAGTCGCTTGGGCGCTGCGCTCGCCGCCGCGGGGCTGCCGGCGCCGGCGTCGATCCTCGAGACGACGTCGGTGAACGAGATCACCGTCGGCTGACCCCGGATAGGGTCCAGCCGTGGGCCCGTCGAGCAGCCAACGCGGCCTCGTGGTGTCGGCCGACGACACGACGGGCGCGCTCGAATCGGCTGCCGTGGCGGCCGACGTGGGGTGGCACGCGACGGTGGTGCCGCACGGGCGATTCGATGGCGCCGACGCCGCGCCGGGCCATGCCGTCGTGGTCGACCTGCGGAGTCGTCACAGCCCCCCGGGCGTGGCCGCGGCTCGCTTCGCCGAGGTCGCCTCGAGCGTGCGGGTGCACAAGATCGACTCGACCCTTCGCGGCAACTGGCCGGCGGAGCTGTCGGCCGCGATCCGCGCCGGACGTCGCGTGCTGATGGTGCCCGCGTTCCCGGCGGCCGGCCGGGTATGCATCGACGGGATCGTGCACGAGCACGGCGTGCCCGTCGAGCGCACCGTCCACGGGCGTGACCCGAGATCATCGGTGCGGACGAGCCGGCCGGCCTCGTTGCTCGACGGTGCCGTCGAGCTGTCATCGGCGCACGCGGTGCGCTCGTGGCTGCAGGCGGGCGCACCCGCCGCGGTCGTCGATGCCTCCACCGACGACGACATCGCCGCGGCGTTGGACGCGATCGCGGGTCGTGACGACGTGCTGCCCGCTGGACCTGCGGCGGTCGTCGCTGCGGTGGCCGGCCGAGCCGTCGGCGACGGGGCGCGACCGACATGGATCACGCGCCTCCCGGTCGTGGTCGTCTGCGGCAGCGCTCATCCCGTCAGCAGGAGCCAGGTCGCGCAGCTCGTTGCCGCCGGGGCAGTGCCGGCGGACGTGGTGGACGAGATGCCCGTCTCGACCCCGACGCCGGCCGTCGCGGTCGTCACGTCGCCCGATCACCCCGACGGCGATCCAGCCGGTGTCGTGCGCGCGCTGGCGGACCGGGCGCGTCAGCTCGTCCGCGCGATGGGTGCGACGACCGTGGTGCTGGTCGGCGGCGACACGGCCGAGGCGTTCATCGGCGATGGGGTCGTGCGCGTCGACTGCTCGATCGGTACGGGCGTCGCGGCCGGTTGGGTGACGATGGACGGGAGGCGCCTCGCGCTGATCTCGAAGCCCGGGGCGTTCGGCGGCGAGCGTACGCTGGTCGACCTGATGCAGCCTGCGTTCGACGGATCCGCGCGATGAGCGCTGCGGCCGACCTCGCGATGGCGATCACGATGGGTGACGCGTCGGGTGTGGGGCCCGAGATCGTCCTCCGCCGTGCCGCCGCCGGTCAGCTCGACGACGACGTCGTCGTGTACGGCGACGTCGCGGTGCTGCGGGCCGGCGCACAGCTGCTCGGCCTCGACGTCGACCTGCACCCCGTCGCCGATGCGTCGGAACGTCGCCCTGGCAAGTTGAACGTGGTCGACGCGGGGTCGTTGACTGCGGCGGACCTCCGCCCTGGTGAGCTGAGCGAGCAGTCGGGCCGCGCGGCTCGCGCCTATGTCGTGTCGGCCACGCGCGATGCGCTCGCCGGACGTGTGGCAGGTCTGGTGACGATGCCGATGAACAAGGAGGCCACGCAGCTCAGCGATCCCACCTTCGTCGGCCACACCGAGCTCATCGCCGCGGAGTGCGGCGTGAGCCGGTACTCGATGATGCTCGTCGCCGGCGAACTCGCGGTGACACACGTGAGCACGCACGTGTCGCTGCGGGAAGCGATCGAGCGCGTCACGGTCGAGCGGGTCGCGGACGTGATCGAGCTGACCGACAGCACCCTGCGCGCGTTTCTCGATCGACCGCGCATCGCGGTGTGCGGTCTCAACCCGCACGCGGGCGAGCACGGGCTGTTCGGCGACGAGGACATCCGTTCGATCGCGCCTGCCATCGACGCTGCGCGAGCAGCAGGCATCGACGCGACTGGCCCGCATCCGGCGGACACCGTGTTCCACCAGGCCGTGCACCGCAAGCGCTACGACGCGATCGTGTGCATGTACCACGACCAGGGGCACACGCCGATGAAGCTGCTGGCGTTCGAGAGTGGCGTGAACGTCACGATCGGGCTGCCGATCGTGCGCACGTCGGTCGACCACGGGACGGCCTTCGACATCGCGTGGAAGGGCGTCGCCTTCACCGAATCACTGGATCATGCGCTCGGCTGGGCCCGCAAGCTGACACGCCCGAGACGCACCTGATCAGTCGGGCGCCGTGCCCGAGACGAAGCGCGACACGGCTCGGAGCGTCAAGCTCCCCGTCGGCGAGCCGAGACGCTCGAACAGGACGCGTCGCACCTCGGCCTGCTTCGGCTCGGGTAGGGCTCGACAGAACGCACCGGCAGGCCCGACCCCTTGCAGGTAGCCCGACCACAGCTCGTCGAAGTCCTCATAGGTCGATCGCACGCCGAGCGTGGTCTCGGACACGTCGGCGAAGCCGGCCGACTCGAACACCTCGGTCAGCTCGCCTTCGAGGCCGAAGCGCATGACCTCGTTGCGCGCGTCGGGATCGACGACACGCGCCGCTTCCCAGAAGCGCGTCAGCATCTCCTGCCCACCGTCCGCCCACACGCACGCTGCAGCGCGCCCGCCTGGCTTCAGGACTCGCTGCATCTCGGCCATCGCCGCGGGGACGTCGGATACGAAGTGGAGCACCAGCTGCGCGATCGCGCGATCGAACGTCCCGTCATCGAAGGGGATCCCCTCCGCACGGCCGATTCGGATGTCGACGCCGGGATGCCGGGCACTGCAATCGTCGACGAAGGGCGGCGACGGGTCGCACGCCGACACGCCGGCCGGACCGAGGCGCTCGACCAGGACCGACGTGAGAGCTCCGGGGCCGCACCCGATGTCGACCGCGCGCAGGCCCGGGACGATGGCTGCGGCTTCGGCCACGAGGTGGGCCAGCTGCCGCGAATAGCGGCCCATGAACGCGTCGTACGCGTCGCCCGAGGTCTGGAACGACCGCGCTCCCTCGACCGGTTCCATCAGACCTCCTCCCGGGTTCGGCCGGCACGCTCGGCGCTCGATCGGAGCACTCCGAGCTGGGCGGTGTCGAGGTACTCGTCGATGCGTGTGATGAGCCCGTCGGCGACCTTCACCCTCATCATCGCCGCCAACTCGAGCCGCCCGCCCACTGCGTCCCCGTGCAGCACGTGCTGCTGCACGAACCCGTCGTCGAGCACGACCCGCTCGACGACCTCGTAGCGGCGATCGGCGACGTTGCGCACCACCCACGCGAGCGTCGCGAGGCTCTCGGCACGCGTCTGCTCGGCGCTGTCGTAGTTGTGCCACACGGTTGCATTCGGGTGATAGAGCCCGTCGACGGTGTCGAGGTCGCCCTCCTCGAGCGCGCCGAAGAACGCCGAGGCCAACTGGTCCATCGATCGGGACTGCATGCCCCGAGTCTCGCGCGCGAGCGGGACTACCTGGTCCCGAGCGTCGTGCCGCACTCGCCGCAGTAGACGACGCTGACAGGGATCGTGTCGCCATCGTCGCGCCGTGCTGCCACGAGCGTCTCGGACAGGGTGTCGTGGAGGTCGGCGTTGCACTCGGGGCATCTCGGTCGCCGTGGTTCGATCGGGGCGGGTTCTTCGGCGCGCACGATCGGGGTGTCGGGGGGAGCTCCGACGACGGCCGAGCGCAACCGGGCGAGGTCGACGCCGAGGCCGCGCAGCACCTGGCAGGCGAGCCCCTCCACGTCGAGGACGCCGAGCAGCACGTGTCGTGCCGAGACCTCGGCTGCTCGGTCCTGGCGCGAGAAGCGACCGGCGCGTTCGAGCGCTCGTCGGGCGCGGGCGGTGAACGGCAGCGACTCGTCGACGGTGTCACCTTCGCCGTTCCCCACGACCTCGGACACCTTGTGCCGTGCGGCCGAGAAGCTCGCCCCGGCCGTGCGCAAGGCCTGCGCCGGCTCGCCGTGCTCATCTGACAGCAACCCCAGGAGCAAGTGCTCCGTGCCGATGCGAGCGTGGTCGAGCCGTCTCGCCTCGAGCTCCGCGAGCGACACGACGCGAACGGCTTCCACGGAGTAGCTCTCGAGCACGACACAAACCGTACGACACCAACGGACGAACTCTGTCGCCTGCACACCTTTGTGTGCTTGGACCGATGATCGCGGCGTTCCTAGCCTGCACCCGTGCAGTCACGCCTCGGTCCGTCCGCCCTCCTCGTCGCGCTCATCCTCACCGGTTGCAGCAGCGACAGCGGTGAGAGCAGCTCGACCGCGAACGAGGGCAGCCCCACCACGGCGCCGGCGCCGTCGACGACTGCAGTGCCGGAGCCGGCACAGCTCGACCTCCGTGGCCTCCTCGGCGCGCTGCCCGCAGCTGCCCGCCCGACGGCGTCGCCGCTGTTCGTCGTCGCCGGTGACCTCGACCTCGCGACGGAGCTGGCTGGAGTCGAACGCCCCGATCCCGAAGCCCCCGGCGACGTGGATGCCATGGTCGACTGGGCGCAGTCGTTGTCGGGCATCGACCGTGGCCCGGTCTCGGTGTCGCTGCCGCAGGCGGTCGGCTTCGAGCGACTCCGGAGCAACGACGAGATCGCAGCCGAGCTCGGCTGGTCGATCCTCGACGTCTCGGCCTTCATCGAGGTGCAGAACCCGCCGGAATCACTCGCGGTGCTCGAGGTGGGCACCACCGAGGACGAGCTCACGGCGGCGATCGGTGCGCCGAGCGAGGGAGTGTGGGCGCTCGGTCCCGCGGAGGACGGTGACATCGACATGTCCGCGATCACGCCAGCGAGACCGCTCGGCGAATCGCTCCGGCTCGGCCTGCGCGACGACCTCCTCGCGGTCTCACGGTTCACACCGCCGGTCGAGGCCTTCCTCGCCGAGGGAGGCGAGACCTTTGCGGACGACCCCCAGATCGTCGAGGTCGCGTCGGCACTCGAGCACGCGGGCGTGTACTCGGCGATGTTCGTCGGCGCGACACCCGAGTCCGAGACCGCCGAGCCCCAGGCGTCCGGCGTCGACCCGGACGGGCCCGTCCTCGCACCGTTCGATCTGCTCGGGCTCGGGCTCTCCGTCATGGGATCCGAGCCGTTGGCCACGTTCGTGTACCACCACGCCGACGAGGCCGCAGCCTCAGCGAACGCAGACAACGCGGAGCGCGTGTTCCGCGACGGGCTGTCGGTCCGCACCGCTGCACCGATCGCGGACATGCTCGAGCTCCGCGACGTCGTCGTCGACGGCCGCAACGTCGTCGTGACGGTCGCCTTCGCCGATGCGGCACCGGTGAACGTCTGGCAGATGGTGTACGTCCGCGAGCTGCCGACCGTCTTCGCCCCGTAGCCGCGCCGCGATGAGCTCAGCGCCTGCCAGGACCCTGCTTCACGAGCGCGGCGATCCACGTCCGTGCCAACCAGTCGGCGAACCGCTCGTTCGTCCAGCCGCGCTCGACGACCAGGCGGTGCCACAACATGCCGTCCGTCATCGACCAGATGATGTCTCGGCACTCCTCCTCGGTCACCGCGAGTTGACCCGTTCGGGCTGCCTCGGCGGCCATGACGGTCATGCCGACCAGGCGTTGCCGTCCCATCTCGTCGAGCATCGCTGCAGCGGCAGGATCGGCACCTGCCGCTGACTGCACCATCAGCTGGAACGGGGCGATCCGCTGCGCGGTGCGGGTGGAGAAGTCGGCGTGCATCTCCAGGCGACGAGCGAGGTCGGGCTCGTTGCGCATCGCAAGCACTTCCGGCCGTTCGTGGAACACGATGTCCTGCTCGTCTCCGCCGACGGTGATGTCCCACGCCTTGTGGAGCAGCACGGCCTTCGGGCCGACGGACTTGTTGATCGTCTCGACCGAGACGCCGGCAGCGCGCGCGATGTCGCCGAGGGTCGTGTGGCCGTAGCCGCGAGCGACGAACAGGTCGCGCGCGGCGCGGACGATCACGGCGCGCGTCTCGTCGGCTTGCGCTCGCCGCCGCGTGGAGTCGTACACCCGGCGCTTGACAGGCCGTCCCGATTTCATTACATATGACCAGTATTCATTTGAATCGGACAGTAGCAGAAACTGTTCCGAACGAGAGGAGCACGCCGATGACAGCGGCGACCACCGCAGCAGGGGACTGGGGCGCCGTTGCGCCTGCGTGGGACAGCAATGCCGACTACGTCGAGCGCCACTCGGTGGCGGGGACCGACGCGCTGGTCGGAGCGGCCGGCGTGAGACCCGGCGACCGAGTGCTCGAGCTCGCAGCAGGTCCGGGGACACTCGGCGGTCGCTGGTCCCAGCTCGTCGGACCCTCGGGACGAGTCGTGCTGAGCGACATCGCCCCCGAGATGGTCGACGTCGCCCGGCGGCGCAACGCACATCATCCGAACGTCGACGTCGCCGTCCTCGATGCGTCGTCGATCGACGAGGCTGACGGGTCCTTCGACGTCGTGGTCTGCCGCATGGGCCTGATGTTCGCCCCTGATCCGGCGGTCGCACTTGCCGAGATCCGCCGGGTGCTCCGTGACGGAGGCCGCCTGGCCGCGATGACGTGGGCCGGCATCGAGCACAACCCGTGGATGACGTGCGTCGGCATGGCCGCGATGATGAACGGTCTCGTCGCCGGCGGTCCGCCTGTCGGCCCCGGCGGGATCTTCTCGCTCGGTGACCCGGCGCGCCTCGCGACATTGGCTCGCGACGCGGCGTTCGTCGACGTGATCGTCGAGGAGGTGCCGACGGTGTTCGAGTCCGACAGCATCGACACCCACGTCGAGCGGGTCAGCGCGCTCGCGGGCCCGCTTGCGGCCGCCTTCCTCGCCGCGACGCCCGAGCAGCTCGACGCTGTGCGACGCACGGCCGCGCAGCTCGCGGCCGAGCACGTCGGCGAGCACGGCGTCAGCCTGCCGGGCCGAGCTCTCGTCGTGGCGGGCCGCGTCTGACGACGCCGCTCGCAGCCGATGCGCGATCCGTCAGCTGCTGCCGGCGACGGCGGTGGCCGCGACGGTGGTCGCGATGACTGCAGCTGCAGCGTCGGCGAGCACCTTGCGCACGGCTTCGGCGATGGGTTCGGAGAACGTGCCATCGAGCGCGTGGTCGATGCGCCGGCGTGCGTGCCGCCGTCCGGATCGTTCGGGGGCGACCAGCTCGAGCAGCTGTGCCGGTCCGGTCATCGACAAGAGCAGCGCGGTCCGGACGTCGAGCGGATCGTCCCCGGCGGCTGCCGTGCGGAGGCGGGCCACCACTTCGTCGCGCGCGCCCACGTCGACGACGTCGGTGTGGGGCCGCAGCACGCCCGTCGGTGGCGCCAACACCTGCCGGTCGACGAGCCCGTCGACCACAGCGTCCCAGGTGCCCTTGCCGAGGCGCCGCTCCAAGCCGCGGCTCATCGCCGACAGCGCCGCCTTGGGCTTCGATCCGGACTCGTCGACGATGTCGCTGACAGCATCGAGCAACGGCGTCGCCGGCGGGTCGGGGAGCGCCAGCTCGGCGATCAGCAGGCCGGCGAGGCATGCGTTCAGGTTGCTGCGCACGCCGAGTGCGTGCCGCCCCGAGTCGGGGTCGATGGCGACGAGCGCGAGCTCTTCGGCCAGGAGCACGGCGCCAGTCTACGGCTGGGTCAGCGCGAGCGCTCCTGCACCGTGGCGAGCAGCACGGGATCGGGCTGTTCGTCCCAGGTCGCGGTGAGCGCGATCGGTGGTCGCGGCACGGCCACGGGGCGACGGGACACCGTCAGATCGAAGCGGTCGTTGCTGAACCGGACGTCCGCCGCGCGATGGTCGGCTGACTCGAAGCGGTCGACCGGCACCCGCTCTCGGGTCCAGCCGCCTCCGTGTATGCGCACCGGGCTGGGAGCGATGTACCAGCGGCCGTCGTGCTCGGCCATGCCGAGCGCCTCCCCCTGTCCCGTCATCGTGACAGCGGCGAGCATGAGCACCAGCCGAGCGTCGCGCAGCCCGTCGTAGACCCATCGAGTACCGAGCACGGAGTGCTGCATCTCGACGATGAGCGCGTCGTCGGCGCCCTCGAGCGGTGCCTCGCGATAGGTGAGGGGGACGTGGAACAACGTGCCGCCTGCCGTCGCGAGATGGCACTCCATCCCGACCCGGCCTTCCGGATCGTCGAACCGATATGCACCGATCACCTCGACCGCGGCGCCGGCGGGTGGACCCCAGGGCTGGGCCGGCAACCACTCGGCGATGAGCTCGGCCTTGGTTGGTGTGATCGTTGCGATGTGGAAGAGCGCCATGTGGTCAGCGTACGCAGTGGTCGGCAGCCGGTCCGGCTGCGCCGAACCACGTCTCGAGGGCGACGTCGAGCGTCGGATCGGCGAGGTCGCCGGCCCACGCGACGTGTCCGTCGGGGCGGATCAGCACCGCTGCCGGCGGATCGACGGGCCCGATCACGGGCAGGTCCCACGCGCCCCTGTGCTCTGCGTCGACGACACTGACTCGATCGGGCAGCGCGTCGAGGTCGGCACGGCGCTCGCCACTGAGGTTCAGCAGCAGGGCGCGCGCCCCGTGCATGAGGCTGAACACTCGGGTGGGGCCGTCCGGCGTGAGGAGATCGAGGTCGGGCATGCGTCGCCCGATCATGGGATGGCCGTCGCCGATGTCGTAGCGGATGTCGAGCGCCGCCAGCATGCCTGCCGTACGCCGGCGCGGCTCGTCCATGCCGAGGAGCTCCCTCATGCTGTCGCGCAGCGCCTGGTGACGTTCGCCCGGTGTGGACAGCGCGACCTGAGCCTTGGTGTTCTGCAGCACCCGCGCGGCGACCGGGTGCCGCTCCGCGTGGTAGGTGTCGAGCAGGCTCTCGGGCGATGTCCCGGCCACCACTCGAGCGAGCTTCCAGCCGAGGTTCACCGCGTCCTGCACGCCGGTGTTCAGACCTTGGCCGCCGTGCGGCGGGTGCACGTGCGCGGCGTCGCCCGCCAGCAGCACACGATCCGCCCGGTACGACGCGGCCTGCCGGGTCATGTCGCTGAAGCGAGAGATCCAGCGCGCCGAGCGCAGACCGAAGTCCGTCTCGTAGACCCGCCGGAGCGTGTCGCCGACGTACCCGAGGGTGAGCTCGTCGGTCGGGTTCGGGGACAGCTCGGTCAGGACGACGCCGTACGGGTTGCCTCCCGACTGCCGGTTCACCGGCCCGATGCCCCCACCCTCGGGTCGCATGCCGATCTCCGGTTCCTCGTCCATGTCCACCTGGGCGATGAGCCAGCTCGTCGACGCGTCGAGCCCGGGGAACTCGATGCCGGCTGCCTTGCGGACCACGCTGTGCCCGCCGTCGCAGCCGACGAGGTACGCCGCGCGCAGCGCCGTGCCGTCCGAGATCGCGACGTCCACGCCGTCGGCGAGCTGGGTGAGACCGACGACCTCGCGCTCGCGCAGGATCGGGACCCCGAGCTCTTCGGCCCAGGCGGCGAGGATCGGCTCGAACTCGCTCTGCCACAGCGCGAGGACGTAGTTGTGCCGTGTCGGGAAGTCGCTGATGTCGAGTGTGATCCCGCCGAACCCCAATGCCGGTACGACGTACCCGGCTTCGATGAACCGCTCGGCGACGCCGCGCTGGTCGAGCACCTCGATCGTGCGCGGGTAGAGGCCGCCCGCACGGGACCCGTCGACGACCTGGTCGGGACGCCGCTCGACCACCACGACGTCGATCTCCGCCAGTGCGAGCTCGGCCGCCAGCATCAGCCCGGTCGGGCCTCCTCCGGCGATCACCACCGCATGTTCTTCCGTGTGCACGTCGCTCATCTCGACCATCTTCAGCACGCGATCCTCGTTTGCGGCAAGCCCCCTGCTGCGCGGTACGGTGTGTGTGGCAGGGGAGATCGTGTGAGCGCTCCACGCATACCCGGGCACCGCTACGCAACGCCGACCGGCGAGCCGTGCCCGCGCACCATCCACGTCGACGGCACCGTCGATAACGACGGCAACTGCCAGTCGTGCGGGATGTGCCTCCTGTACGGCGGGCTCGTGCAGCTGCCCGATCCGCCGATGCCGGAGTAGCCCTCAGCCCAATCGGCGGAGCGGTTCGTCGTGGTGGTCACCGGGGCCGAGGGTGATGCGGACGTCGACCACCTCGCAGCCGGTGGCGCCGACCACGGCCGGGTTGATGTCGAGCTCTGCGATCTCGGGGTGGTCGGCGACCAGCCGGCCGATGCGCACGATCGCATCGACGAGTGGGGCTGTGTCGATGCCAGCGCTCGCCAGGGCAGCGCCGGCTCGCGACGACGTGACGAGGTTGGCGGCGCCGGCAGGGGACACCGGGGCCAGGCGGCTCGACTCGTCACCGATCGCATCGGCGTGCACTCCGCCCAACCCGATCGTCACCACGGGCCCGAGCCGGCCGTCGGTCGTGCACCGGATGCGCACGTCGACGCCGGGCGGCACCATGCGTTGCACGACGATCGAACGACCGTCGTCACCGAGGCTGGCGCGCATCGCGGTGAGTGCGTCCCGCACGGATGCCTCGTCGTGCAGGTCGAGTGCCACGCCTGCTGCCGCCGAGCGGCCCGGTCGTCGGCGAAGGGACTTGAGCGCGACGGGGAACTCGAGCGCGTGAGCGGCCGAGACGATCTCGTCGGCGGTGGCGTCGTGGGTCAGGATCGTCTGCGGTGCGTGCACGCCGTAGGCGGCGAGCACCGCCATCGCATCGACCGATCCGGCGACGGTGTCGCCACGCTCGAGGGCCGCGGCGAGGATGACGCCCGCCTCCTCGCGGTCGAGGCCCTCCATCGTCTCGATCACGGCGTGCTCGGCCTCGGTGTCGAGCCAGCGCCGGTAGCGGCACATGCGCCCGAGCACGGCGGCGGCCGTCTCGGGGAACGCGAACGACGGGACGGCGGAGCCTTCCCGCACCGGTCCGTCTCCTCGTCCGAGCATCACGGCGACCACCGGCTTCGCCGAGCCGGACGCTGCGCTGTCGATCGCCGCGGCCGGCGGGTGCGACGATGCGATCGGAGGTGCGTGGACGACGAGGATCGCATCGATGTCGGAGGACGCGATGGCCGCTGCGACGGCGACGCCGAAGTCGTCGTTCCGCGATCGCCAGTCGAGCGGCACCGGCGGATCGACGACCGTCAGACCTGCGGCCTCGAGCGCAGCGCGTGCGAGCACTCCGGGACTGCGCGCGTTGGTGAGCACGGCGACGCGGGGTCCTGCGGGCACGGGCTGCGTCGCGAGGACCCTCGCGGTGTCGAGCAGTGCCCGCACGGTCGGCACCTCGATCAGGCCCGCCTGCTGATACAGCGCCTCGCCCGCCGAACCGATGGCCGCCGCTCCGGTGCGCACCGCGACGATCGGTCGTGTGCGGCCGACGCGCCGAGCGATCCGAGCGAACTTGCGCGGGTTGCCGAAGGACTCGGTGTACAGCGCGATGACCCCGGTGTGCTCGTCGTCCTCCCAGAACTGCATCAGGTCGTTGCCCGACACGTCGCTCTTCTCGCCGAGCGAGACGAACCACGACAGCCCGACGGACATCTCGCCGGCGAGTCGAAGGAAGGAGGCGCCGAGCGACCCGGACTGCATCGACACCGCGATGCGACCGGGCGGCAGGTGAACCGGTGCGAGCGCAGCCTGGATCTGCGACACACCGGGCTGCTTGCCGGTCGCGATGCCCATGCTGGCCGGGCCGATGATGCGCATGCCGTTGCGCCGGGCATGGGCGACGAGGGCCGGCACGTCGACGTCGGTGCCGTCCGTCGCCGTCACGACCACGGCACCGCGCACGCGCTTGCGGATGCACTCGTCGATCACGTCGGCGAGCGTCGCTGCCGGAGTCGCGACGACCGCCAGCCAAACGTCCTCCTCGATGTCGAGGATGCTCCGGTAGGCGCGTCGGCCGCCGATCGTGTCGTGGCGCGCGTTGACGGCGAAGGCAGGCAGCGTGCCGGCGGACACCCGCCGCCACAGCTCGTGACCGATGGAGCCGACCTCGTCGGACGCGCCGATGACGGCGATGGACCGTGGGAGCAGCAGCCGAGCCACCGCGCGGCTGTCGGCGCGATGCTCGCGCTGCTCGACGGAGTCGACGTACTGGTCGGTGTCGACGAGTGGGAACTCGAGCTCCATCACGCCGCTGTCGAAGTGCCGCTGCACCGGCCAGCCGGCCTTCGCGAACACACGCAACATCGGCCGGTTGTCGGCAAGGACGTCGGCGGTGAAGCGTTGGATGCCGTTCGAGTGGGCGATCGCCGCGAGGTGTTCGAGCAGCAGCGTGCCGATGCCTTGACCTCGGTGCGCGTCGTCGACGAGGAAGGCGACGTCGGCGTCGTCGCGGCCGGGCCACCGCTCGTAGCTGGCCCAGGCGCAGAACTCGCCACGGATCTCGAGCACCAGCGCGACGCGGTCGACGAAGTCGACGTCGGTGAAGTGGGCCAGCTCGGTGGGGGTGAGGGTCGGCTTGGGGGAGAAGAAGCGGCGGTACAGGTTCTCCCGCGGTTGGCGCTCGTGGAACGCGAGCAGGGCGGGGGCGTCGTCGACCGTCATCGGTCGGACGTAGCCGACCTCCCCGTCGGCCAGCACGACGCTGGTCGCCCACTGATCACGTCGATCGCCCGGGGAGCTCGCGTTCACCCGGGCAGCATGCCATGCCCCGCGGCCCGTGCTGCTTCGATCTTCGACGTGGTCAGCTTGGCGCGGGCGAACAGGAACAACCCGAGATGGATCGCCCCCTCGGCGAAGTACACGAGGCGCAACCCGAGGCCGCGTGTCGAGATCCAGTCGCCCACGTTCACCAGCAGCCCGCCGAGCACCGCGCCGAGCGGGATCATGCCCCACGCGAAGAAGCGGTACACGCTGTTCACGCGGCCGAGGAGGTGCGGGGGGATGATGGTCTGGCGCAGGCTGACGGTGATGACGTTCCAGCTCGACATCAAGAACGCGCCGAGCCCGGTGGCGATCATGACGACGACCCACGACGACGTCAGCCCGACGATCGTGGAGACGGCGACGGGCGTCGCGAGCGTAATCGCGAGGCAGGTGCCGCTGCCCAGCCGCCGCGAGGCCGCGGGCGCCACGAGCCCACCGATGGCCCCTCCGGCGGCTGCGCCGAACCCCATGACGGTGAACAGCAGTGGTCCGACATCGAGCACCTCTTGGGCGAACAGCACGAGCGTCGCGCCGGGCATCATCGATGCCAGGTTCATCAGGCCGAGGGTGATCGCCATCGGCCACAGCAGCGGATGGGCGCGAAGCCACCGCACGCCTTCGGCGAGCTCGGCCCGCCAGTGGCTGGGTCGATGGCCCTCGGGGCGCGCGGCGCGGTAGGTGCCCGGGATCGCTGCGATGAGTGCTGCAGCAGCGAAGAACGACGCCGCGTCGACGAAGAAGGGCAGCGCGAACGCGGCGACCAGCAGCAGCGAGCCGAGCGGCGGCCCCACGAACGCGTTCATGCTGAGCTCGGCGCTCCACATCCGGCCGTTCGCCTTCTCGAGGTGCTCGCTGTCGACGATCGACGGCATGAACGTCTGACCGCAGTTGTCGCGCAGCACCTCGGCGAGTCCGAGCAGGAGCGTCGCTGCGATGACCAACAGGTAGAGGCCGGCTCGCGTGCCGATCACGAGATCGACCTCGTCCGGCCCGGGAAGCGAGCCCTGTGTGCCGAGCACGGCGATCGCCACGACCAGCGTCAGCACGAACCGGAACGAGTCCATCAGCACCATCGTTCGGCGGCGATCGACGCGGTCCGTGATCACGCCCGCGGGCAGCGTGAAGACCAGCCAGGGCAGTCGCTGCGCCACCGCGACCGCGGCGATCAGCAGGGGGTTGCGCGTGATCGCCGAGGCGAGCCACGGGTACGCGATGGTCGACATGCCATCGCCGAGGTTCGAGATGGTCGTCGCCGCGAAGAGCTTGCGGTAGTTGCTGCCGAGACCCGGTCGCACCGGCGCGGGGGCCGTCGCTTCGCACGTCGTGGTCATCGCTTCCTGGCCCTGCGCGTGCGTGGTGCCGGGTCGTCAGGCGGTGCGACCGGGCGGTTCGTGGGGAACACGCCGACGTAGAGCGCGTACTCGCGCGAGCCCGACTTCGG
>JBFWSW010000053.1:0-26508 GCA_050248155.1 Ilumatobacteraceae bacterium | reverse complement strand
GCCAGGTGGTGCCGCCCTCGGCGATGTTCAGCAGCATCGGCGCCATGCGGTCGATCGCCATCACGTACCTCGCCTCGGCCGAGTCGCCGCGTTCGTACTCGTCCCACAGCTCGCGCAGGTACGTCGCATGCGCCGGAGGGAGGAGGCCGAACAACCGGTCGGCCGCTGCCTGCTCGCGCTCGGCCTTCGACTCGAGTGCTGCGCCCTCGTCGTAGGCGAACGTGTCGCCGGCATCGATCTCGACGACGTCGTGGGCGAGCGCCATCGCCACCGCTCGGCCGACGTCGATCCGTTCGACGGCGAACGGCGCGAAGACGATCGCTGCCATGCCGAGGTGCCACGAGTGCTCGGCGGTGTTCTCGAGGCGGCTGCCATCGGCCAGTCGGTTGCGGCGGGTGATGCTCTTCAGCCGGTCGAGCTCCATGAAGAACGCGAGGGTGGATGCCAGGTCGTCCGTGCTCTGGACGGCGCCGCCGCCGGGTGTTGGGTCGGCTGGTGGTTGCACTTTGAAGATGTTACTCCCGGGTAGGTATCGTCACGGGGCATGACGATCGCGTGCGTGGGAGTGGTGGGTTCCGGGATCATGGGCTCGGGCCTCGCGGAGGTCGCGGCCCGGGCGGGGTTCCGAGTGGTGCTCCGGTCGCGAGACCTGGCATCGGCCGAGGCATCGGTCGCGGCGATCGACAAGGGGCTCGTCAAGGCGATCGAGCGCGGCCGGGCCACCGACGACGAGCGGTGCGCGATCCTCTCGCGCATCAGCACCACAGCATCGCTGTCCGAGCTCGCCGACTGCGATCTGGTCATCGAGTCGATCGTCGAAGACCTCGCCGTCAAGAAAGCGCTGTTCGCCGAGCTCCACGGGGTGGTCAAGGCCGGCGCGATCCTCGCGACGAACACCTCGACGCTGCCCGTCGTCGAGCTCGCAATGGCGACCGGCAGACCCGATCGCGTGTGCGGCATCCACTTCTTCAACCCGGCGCCGGCGATGCAGCTGGTCGAGGTCATCCGCCCGCTCACGGCGAGCGACCAGACCATCGCCGACGCGATCGAGTTCGCCACGTCGTGCGGCAAGGACGCGGTCGAGGTCCGCGACCGCGCCGGCTTCATCGTCAACGCGCTGCTGTTCCCGTACCTCAACAACGCAGTGCGGATGTACGAACAGGGCACTGCGTCGATCGAGGCGATCGATGCCGCGATGCGCGGCGGGTGCAACTTCCCGATGGGACCGTTCGCGCTGCTCGACCTCGTCGGGCTCGACACCTCCGTGGCGATCCTCGATGCGCTGTACGACGAGTTCCGCGACCCGAACTACGCACCGGTGCCGACGCTGCGCCGCATGGTGTCGGCGGGCCACCTCGGCCGCAAGACCAAGCGAGGGTTCTTCCGGTACTGACCCCGATCCGACCGCGGGTGCGGCAGACTCGCGGGATGGTCGTCGGGCACCCATGGGAGGCCGCTGCCATGCGGGAGCCGGTCGAGCCACGAGCCAGCCGCTGGCGCCTCCCCGACCCCGACACCGCCGACGAGCACGGCCTCTGCGGCGTCGGCGCCGACCTCGAACCGGGCACCCTGCTCGCCGCCTACCGCACGGGCCTGTTCCCCATGCCGGTGCGTCGACGGGTGGTCGGCTGGTGGTCGCCCGACCCGCGTGGCGTGCTGCCGCTCGACGGACTGATCGTCAGCCGCTCGCTGCGACGCAGCTGTCGCCGCTACGAGGTCCGCTTCGACACCTGCTTCCGTGAGGTGATGGAGCGGTGCGCCGACCCGTCCCGACCGCACGGGTGGATCACCCCCGCGTTCGTCGACGCCTACGAGCGGCTGTTCGAGCTCGGTTGGGTGCACTCGGTCGAGACGTTCGCAGGCGACGATCTCGTCGGCGGCCTGTACGGCGTGCGGATCGGGGGGCTGTTCGCCGGGGAGTCGATGTTCTCGAGCGCGTCCGACGCGTCGAAGGTCGCGCTCGTGTCATTGGTCGAATGGATGCGTGCCACGAACGGCTCGCTGCTCGACGTCCAATGGCAGACGGAGCACCTCGCCTCGCTGGGAGTGACCGAGGTGTCACGCGCCAGGTATCGGTCATTGCTGGCCGATGCCCTGGCGCCGTGACGCCCCACGGCCGGATCCGCCGATCCGGGCCGCTGGTTCCCGCACGTGGTCCCGCCACGTCCTTGCCCGGCGCGAGCCGGGCGTGCAATGGTGCGGTGTCGGTGGTCCGCCGACCACCGACACCAGCGACCACCGTGTCGCGAGACCGCCGAAATCTCGCTCACGCTGGCACCGCCCGCTCGGACCCGACCGCCTCAGGCGACCGGTCTCTCGCACCGTTGCGCAGGAGATATCGGACCGCTCCGTGACCGACTTGAGCGATTCTTGAGAGATTCTTCGCGGCTGCCCGACCGACGGAGGCCCGTGCGTGGCCCACTGGGCGCGATCACCGTCGCACTCGCGGTCGCCGCCTGCGCCGCCCCGGGCGACGACCTGCCGCCGGTGATCGCCGCCGCCGAGAGCGAGCGTGACGCGCCTGCCGTCGACCGGTTCGAGGTGTGGGTCTGCCACGTCCCCGTCGACACGACCGATCCGTTGTACGCGACCGAGCCCGGACGGCTCGACTCGACGCCCGCCGAGCTGACCGCACGGTTCGCGGCGCGGGTCGCGGCCTACTGGCAGGCGGTCTCGCACGGGCAGTACCGCCCCGTGCTCTCCCCGGGGGGCGAGGTGGCGATCGCCGCCGACGACCCGAGCGCGGCATGCGTCGACCGATCCGTCGACGCAGCGAGTGACGATGCCGACGCCGTCCTGGTGATCGCCGACGCACAGCATGCCGCCGATCAACCCGGCGGCCGGTCGTCGCCCGCAGGCTGGTCGAACTGCTCCGACTCGTGCAGCGCGCGCGACACCGGCCGGCACGTGTACGTCGGAGCCAACGACTTCTTCGTCGCTGCCGATGCCATGCCCTTCGACCTGCTCGAGCACGAGATCGGGCACAGCCTCGGTCTGCCGCACAGCGGTGACGCCGAGTACACGGCCGACAACGAGGCGGCCGGACCCTACGACGTGATGGGCGACCCATCGTCGCCGCGCCGGGCCGATCCGTCGCGGCGGGATGCCCCGGATCTGATCGCGATCGACCGGTTGCAGCTGGGGTGGCTCCCGATCGGCGCCGTGCACGTCGCCGACGCATCGGGGGACCGCGTCGATCTGGCGCCCTCGACGGGCACGAGCGGAACGAGGATGCTGGTCGTCCCCGTCATCGAGCACCAAGCGCTGACCGTCGAGCTGCTGACCGATTCCGGCTTCGACGATCACCTCCCGGCGTCCGGCGTGGTGGTCCACGTGGTGGACGACTCGCCCGCCTCGTGCGGAAGCGTCACCCGCTGCGG
This sequence comes from Ilumatobacteraceae bacterium, assembly GCA_050248155.1. Lineage (GTDB taxonomy): Bacteria > Actinomycetota > Acidimicrobiia > Acidimicrobiales > Ilumatobacteraceae > VFMC01. The sequence goes on along the minus strand of JBFWSW010000053.1, from coordinate 23,128 downwards.
CGCGCTCGACCGCCGCCAGCTGATCGTCGGGATGGCAGGCAGCGGCAACGCCCTGCTGCGAGCAGGCGACGCGATCGAGCACACGGGCTGGAAGGTGACCGTCGAATCGATCACCGCCGAACGGGCCACGGTCGTCGTCTCCCCTGTTCGCGGCTAGCACGAACTGCGGCAGACGCGGCACACTGAGGCCATGGCGAGACGCGACGAACCCTGGATGATGCGCACGTACTCAGGGCATTCGTCGGCCAAGAAGAGCAACGAGCTCTACCGGCACAACATCGCCCACGGCCAGACGGGCTTGTCGATCGCCTTCGACCTGCCGACTCAGACCGGCTACGACCCCGACTCGGTGATGGCTCGCGGCGAGGTCGGCAAGGTCGGCGTGCCGGTGGTGCACCTCGGCCACATGCGCACGTTGCTCGACGGCATCCCGCCGGGAGGCATGAACACCTCGATGACGATCAACGCGACGGCCGCGTGGCTGCTCGCGCTGTACGTCGCCTGCGCCGACGAGCACGGCACGCCGCCCGAGGCGCTGCGCGGCACGACACAGAACGACATCGTCAAGGAGTACCTGTCGCGCGGCACCTACATCTTCCCGCCCGAACCGTCGAAGCGGCTGATCGTCGACATGGTCGCGTGGTGCGCGAACCACGCGCCCAAGTGGAACCCGATGAACGTGTGCTCGTACCACCTCCAGGAGGCCGGCGCGACGCCCGTGCAGGAGATCGCGTTCTCGCTGGCCACCGCGATCGACATCCTCGACGCAGTGCGCACGAGCGGTCAGGTGCGCGACGACCAGTTCGCCCAGGTCTTCGGTTCCATCTCGTTCTTCGTCAACGCCGGCATCCGCTTCATCGAGGAGATCTGCAAGCTCCGCGCGTTCACCGACCTGTGGGACCGCATCGGCCGCGAGCGATACGGCGTGACCGATTCCAAGGCACGGCGGTTCCGATACGGCGTGCAGGTGAACAGCCTCGGGCTCACCGAGAGCCAGCCCGAGAACAACGTGCAACGCATCGTGCTCGAGATGCTCGCGGTCACCCTGTCGAAGCGGGCACGTGCGCGCAGCGTCCAGCTTCCCGCCTGGAACGAAGCACTCGGCCTGCCACGACCGTGGGATCAGCAGTGGTCGTTGCGAATGCAACAAGTGCTCGCATTCGAGACCGACCTGCTCGAGTACGACGACATCTTCGACGGCTCGACCGTGATCGAGAGCACCACCGCCGAGCTGCGCGACGCGGCGTGGGCCGAGCTGCAGGACGTGCTCGACCGCGGTGGCGCCTTCGAGGCGATCGACGAGCTGAAGGGGCGACTGGTGCGTTCGATGGCCGAGCGCACGCATCGCATCGAGACCGGCGAGCAGATCGTCGTCGGCGTCAACTCGTACCGCGAGACCGCCACCTCACCCCTCGGAGGCAGCGAGCACATCCTCACCGTCGACCCGGCGGTCGAGGCCGAGCTCGTCGCCGACGTGCGGGCGTGGCGCGAGGCTCGCGACACCGACGCGGTCCACGCCGCGCTGGCCGAGCTCCGCAGCGCCGCCGAGTCGGGCGACAACCTGATGCCGCCGTCGATCGCGCTCGCCCGTGCCGGCGGAACCACCGGCGAGTGGGCGGCGACGCTGCGCGAGGTGTTCGGCGAGTACCGAGCACCCACCGGCGTCGGCGCGGCCGTCGGCCGTCGCACCGGCGAGCTCGCCGCCGTCGCCGAGATCGTGCGGCAGATGCCCGGCGGTCCGCCCAAGTTCCTGGTCGCCAAACCCGGCCTCGACGGGCACTCGAACGGGGCCGAGCAGATCGCCGTCGCCGCCCGCGACGCCGGGATGGAGGTGGTCTACTCCGGCATCCGCCTCACGCCCGAGCAGATCGTCGCGTCGGCCCGCGACGAGGACCCGGACGTGATCGGGTTGTCGATCCTGTCGGGTTCGCACCTCGAGATCGTCCCCGAGATCATCCATCGGTTGCGCGAGATGGGCCTCGAAACGCCGCTCGTGGTCGGCGGGATCATCCCCGAGGAGGATCAGGCCAAGCTCGTCGAGCAGGGCGTGGCGCGCGTCTACACCCCCAAGGACTTCGAGATGGCTCGCATCATGCGCGACGTGGCCGATCTGGCGATCGCCCACCGCGGCACGAGCTGAGCTGCGTCAGACGCGGACCGGCTGCTGCGAGTCGACCCACCGCTCGAGCTCGGGACCACTCTCGAAGCTGGTGATCAACGCATATCGGGGTGCGGTGCCAGGGTGCACGACCACATGCCAGAGCCGCTGTGTGTCGACCACGAACCGAGCTCCCTGTGACAGCGGCACACGGATCTCGGTGGCCGGATCGGGCAGCCCGTCGGGTCCGTTGTCCATCAGCAACATGTAGCTGTCGGGGTTGTCGGTGAGCTCGACCCAGGTGCGCACGACCCAGCCCTCGTCGTCGGGGTTGAACCGGTTGTTGTCGTCCCGGTGGATCGACCGCATCGCGGTCTCGCGATCCTGCGGCTCGAGCTTGATGATGCGCACGCGACCGAAGTTGGCGCCGACGCTCTCGACGTAGCCGCGCAACGTCGGCGCGATCTCGGCGTTCGAGGTCCACAGCGCGTCCTTGTCGGTCTTGCCCTTGTCCCAGAAGCCACGGCAATCGAGCTGGCCGTCGGCAGACGCGAGCGGTGCGAAGTTCGTGTCGCCTCCGCTCTTCCAGTCCATGTACTCGAGCGTCTCCCACTCCGACGGCGGCACCTCGTACGGCAGGTCGGTGAGCTGCACGAAGCCCGTCTCGTCGAGGCACGCCAGGCGAGGATGCGGCGTGCGGAGAGGGATCTGGACGCTCCAGTGATCGAGCGTCGGCCAGAACGACGTCATGGCGCGAGTCTAGGTTCGACCCTCTGGCCCGCCCCAGGGACCAAGGTCACAGATGGCTCGCACGCAGGTGCGATCATGTCGTCGAGGGCGGCAGCGTCGACGTCGACGTCGTGGGCGGTGGGATGTCGAGCACGTCACCCGCCTCGATGTCGTTGCGGTTCGTGATCCCGTTGAGGATGGCGAGCTTCTCGATGTCGACCCCGAACTTGTCGGCGATCGCCCGCAACGTGTCGCCCAACTGGATCTCGTACGTGACCGGGACCCATGTGGTCGTCGTGGTGATGAGCATCGTGGTGCTCGTCGTCGTGGCGATGGGGGGCAACGTCTCGGCGGCGGAGCCGCCATCGGACCCGCAGGCCGTGAGGACGACCGGTACGGCGGCCGCCGCGCAGGCCAATGCAGTGAGGGCCGTCCGATTCACGGGCGGGAGGTTAGGCCGAATCCCGGTCGCATCGCACGGCGCCGGTAGGGTCCCGACCATGTCGAGCGCGGCCGACCACGCCCAGTTCCCCGGTGCCGTCGCGCCCGAGCGGTCGTACCGGGTCGACGCCGACGGCATCGGCATCGCCGTGCACGAGTGGGGCCCGGACGATGCCGACCCGCTGTTCCTCGTGCACGGAGGCTTCGACTTCGGGCGCACCTACGACCAGTTCGCACCGAAGCTCGCGGCGGCCGGCTGGCGGGTCGTCGCGTGGGATCAACGCGGTCACGGCGACAGCGAACACGCTGCTCTGTACGGCTGGGACGGTGACGTCCGTGATGCCATCGCCGTGATGGGCGCCGTCACCCGCCGTCCGGCGCCCGTGATCGGCCATTCGAAGGGCGGCGCACTGATGACGCAGCTCGCCGACGCGCATCCGTTCCGGTTCAGCCACCTCGTCGTCCTCGACGGACTGCCCAATCGCCGCCCCGTCCCCGACGTCTCCGAGCACGAACGCTCGCGCATGGTCGCGAGTGAGATCGGCGCATGGCTCGACCACCGCCGCACGACGGCAACCTCTCAGCGCAAGCCGGGCACGATCGAAGAGCTCGCCCGCCGGCGGGCTCGCATGAACCCGCGGCTCAGCTTCGAGTGGCTGTGCTACCTCGTCACCGCCGGCGCGTTCGAGTCCGAGGACGGGTGGCGCTGGAAGATCGACCCGTCGATGCGCTTCGGCGGCTTCGGACCTTGGCGTCCCGAGTGGACCCTCCTGCGGCTACCCGGCCTGCCCATGCCGTTCCTCGGCATCCTCGGCGGGCAGGACGAGGAGATGGGCTGGGGCACCAGGGAGCACCACGTCCTCCCGTACCTGCCGCCTGGAGGCCGACTCGAGATGCTCCACGAGATCGGACACTTCGTGCACATCGAGGAGCCCGATCTCGTCGCCGGGATGGTGCTCGACTTCGTCGGCGGCACGCGATGACGGCAGATCCCCGCATCACCTGGCTGACGCACAACAAGGTCCGGCTCGCGTTGCACCACCTCCGTGACGGAGACGGACGCCCCCTGCTGCTGCTGCACGGCCTCGGCGAAGCGTCCCCCGACGACGTCCCGGTGTGGGCCGAGGCCTGGCCCGGACCCGTCGTGGCACTCGACTTCACCGGTCACGGGCGTTCGACCATCCCGGCCGGTGGCGGGTACTCGGCCGAGATGCTGCTCGCCGACGCCGACGCGGCGCTGGCCGAGCTGGGAGAGGTCACCGTGGCCGGGCGAGGTCTCGGTGCCTACATCGCGCTCATGCTCGCCGGTGCGCGTGCCCCTCAGGTGCGCGGTGCGGTGCTCGGCGACGGTCCCGGCCTCGCCGGCGGCGCGATCGGGCCGACATCGCAGAGCTTCGTCGCCGTGCCGGTCGGTGCCGGTCCACCCGACCCGCACGCGCTCATCGAGCTGGCACGCGACCTCCGACCGCCCGACTACGCCACCTTGTTCGTCCGCCTCGCCGTCGAGAGATCGGGGCTCGACGAGCCGATCGTCGTGTCGGCCGTCGTGCGCCCGCCGTGGGTCGAAGCGGTGGTGGGTGAGCTCGGGGTGGCCACGGCGACCCTGCCCGAGGGTCTGGCCGCGTTCGCCTCTGTCAGACCTGCCGCCAGCTGACGAACCGGGCCAGAGCGATCAGCTCGTCGCGCGCAGCACGCGTGATGGGTGCGCGCTCGATGGCCTCGATGGCTTCGGCCGTCAAGCGCTCGATGGTCGCCTCGAGGTCGGCGAGCGCACCGGTCTCGACGATCACGTCCTGCATCGCTGCGACCTCGTCGTCGGTCAAACCGGGCCGGCCGACGGCGTCGAGCACCGCCCGCTGCGCAGCAGACGCTGCCTCGACGGCACGCGCCAGCAACGGCGTGGGCTTGCCCTCACGCAGATCGCCGCCGACCGGCTTGCCCGTGACCGTCGGATCGCCGAACGCGCCCATCACGTCGTCGCGCATCTGGAAGGCATCCCCGAGCGGCAGCCCGTACGCGCTGAGCGCAGGCAGCAGCTCGTCGGCCCGGTCGGGTGCGGCGACCGAGGCGCCGAGGTGCAGCGGCCGCTCGATGGTGTACTTGCCGCTCTTGTAGCGGCAGATGCGCTCGGCCTTGTCGAGACGGCGATCGTTGCGAGCACTGCCCACGATGTCGAGGACCTGCCCGATGTTCAGCTCGATGCGGAGCTCGTTCCAGATCGACCACGCCGGAGCGGGCAATCCGACGAGGAGCTGGTCGGCGTACACGAACGCCAGGTCGCCCACGAGGATCGCGACCCCGTCACCGAAGCGCCGAGCCTCACCCGCCCAACCCGCGTCGAGGTGCTGCCGGGCGAACACGGTGTGCGTGGTGATCTCACCCCGACGGCTCGCCGCGTCGTCCATCACGTCGTCGTGGAAGAGGGCGAACGCGTGCATCAGCTCGAACGCTGCGCCGATGTCGGTGGTGACCGGATCGTCGGGATCGCCGCCCGCGCCGACGAAGCCCCAGTGGGCGAAGGCCGGGCGGAGCCGTTTGCCACCCGACATGACGAGGCGGCCGATCTCGGCGAACGGTTCGGCGAGGTCGGGATCGAAGCTGCTCCACCGCGTGAGCTCGGCATCGAGCAGGGTGCCGAGCCGTCGTTCGACCCGTGCCGCGATCGCGGACAACGACGGCGGAACGACGATCGACAGCACGGGGGAAGGCTAGGCGTGACGGTGCGCGTCCGCGCCGCGCGCCGACCCGTCGGTCGTCACGGTCGGCCCTTGACCCGTCAGTCGTCGAGACGGGCGACGACCTGCTCGATCTGCAATCGGGCGCTGCCGATGCGGTCGCGGCAGAAGCCGATGAGCTCGGCCGCGCGGGCGACCTGGGTGGCGAGGACGTCGACGTCGACGTCGGCCCGTTCGAGCTCGGCCAGGATCGCCTCGAGCTCGGCGAGGGCGGCCGCGTAGCCGGGGGCGACGGGATCGGACTGGCTCATGCAGTGGTGTCCTCGTGAACGGTGGAGTCGACGGTGCTCGAGGCCGTGCCTCGTGCAAAGGAGGTGTGCAACTGGTCGCCCGGCCTCAGCGACGCAGCGTCGCGCACCGCGCGGCCGTCGGCGCCGCGGGTGATGCTGAACCCGCGCGCCAGCACGTTGATCGGATCGAGCAGCCGGACGTGGGTTTGCAGCGCGTCGAGCTGACGCACCTCGGCATCGAGGCGCGCCGGTGTGCGCGAGAGAGCGGCGACCGCCCCGGAGACCTGGTGGTCGGCGCGATCGACCACGCGCCGGGCACCATCGCGCACGCGGCTGGCGCGATGGTGCAGGCGCTCGTCGCCGCGATCGAGCGCCGTGCGCACCCGTCCGCCGGTGGACGTGGCGATCTCGTCGAGCCGCGAGCAGTGCCGGTCGATCGCACGAGCGGCCCGGTTCGTGATCGCCAACCACGTCTGCTCGACCGCGGCGAGGTACTCGGCGACTCGCTCGACGAGCGCCGCCGCGCACGCTGTGGGCGTCTTGAGCGCACGGTACGCGACCTCGTCGGCCACGCTGCGGTCGATCTCGTGACCGAGCCCGGTGAGCACCGGCAGGTCGCTCGATGCGATCGCCACCGCGATCGACTCGTGGTCGAAGGTGGCGAGCTCGGTGCGAGCGCCGCCACCGCGGATGACCACCACGACGTCGAGATCGTCGCGCCGGCTGAGCGCGGTGATGCCCGCGGTGACCATCGGCACCGCATGCTCGCCCTGCACGCGCACGTCGGCGACCAGCAACCGGAACCCGAGCGAGCTGCGCTCGATCTCGTGCAGGAAGTCGGCCCACGCCGCGCTGGCCAAGCTGGTGACGACGCCCACCCGGAGCGGGGCCGCGGCCAGCGAGCACCGACGGTTGGCGTCGTACAGACCCGTGGCGACGAGCCGGCGGACGACCTCGTCGCGCTGGATGGCCATCTCGCCCAGGGTGAACCGTGGGTCGATGTCGACCATCTTGAAGGTGACCTGACCACTGCCGGCGAAGAAGTCGAGGCCGCCGAAGATGCGCACCTTCAGCCCCTCGCCGAGCTTCAGCCCTGCCCGCCGGAACCGCTCACGTGGACCGTGCTGGGCAGAGGCGAAGAAGGCGACCCGCACGGTGCACTTCGCCCCCCGGTCGTCGACCTCGACCAGGTTGAAGTAGATGTGCCCTGCCGCGCTCTTGTTCCAGCCCTGGATCTCGCCGCGCACCCACAACCCGTCGCTGAACCGCCGGTGGAGGGCGCCGTTGATCGCCTCGGCCAGCTCGCTGACGGTGTAGGTGGGCTCACCCCCGTCGTCGAGGTCGAGATCGAACGCGATCTGGGTCATCGAAGGTTGATTGTGCCCGCTCAGGCACCGAGCTCGCGCACGTTGTCGAACGCGCGCCCGTCACCGAGCTCGTCGGCCGTGTCGGCGTCGTAGGCGAACAGCTCGCCGTCGATCGGGAGCGCACGCTTGCGACGCACGTCGTCGATGGCGTTGAGGTGGCGCTCGAGCTGGCGGCGGCGTGTGCCCGCGAGCTCGTCGAACGAGCGCGAGACGGTGTCGAACTGCCGCTTGACCTTGTCGATCGCGTCGGCGTACTTGCCCCACTGCTGGCCGAACTTGCCGAGCAGGCCCAGGATCTCCTGGCTCGTCTGCTCGATCATGAAGTTGTCGAAGGCCTGACGGATGATGCCGAGGAAGGCGAACAGCGTGAGCGGCGAGCAGATGACCACGTGCTGGCGCATGGCCTCGTCGACGAGGCTGTGGTCGCTCTCGTGGATGAACGCAGCCAGCGTCTCGTTGGGGACGAAGAGCAGCACGTTGTCGACCGCCGGCCGGTCGTCGGCCGCGGCGTACTCGCGCCGGGCCAGCTCGCGCACCCGAGCCCGGACATCGCGGACGAACGCGGCCCGGTGCGCCTGGCGCTCGGCATCGGACCCTGCCTCGAGGAAGCGCAGGTAGGCGGCCATCGGGAACTTGACGTCCATGAACAGGACGTGCCCCTTCGGCAGCATGAACGTGAAGTCGGGGATGCCGGACCCCTCGCCCTCGACGGCCGTGCGCTTGACGTAGTTCACCCGCTCCTCGAACCCGGCGAGCCGGAGCACGTCCTCGGCCATCCGCTCGCCCCACTGCCCACGCGCGTTCGAGCTGGCCAGCGCCTCGCGCAGGCTGCTCGCCGTGCCGGCGAGGGTCTGGGTGATCTCGGCATGTACCTGCAGGGACCGGTCCACCTGGCCGAAGCGCTCGCTGGTGGCCTCGCCGAGCTGCTGCACCAGGGCGCTGAGCCGCTGGATGTCGGTCTGGACGCCCGACTGGACCTCGCCCAGGCGCTGGTCGATCAGCTCGTGACGGGCCGCCAGGCTGGCGTCACCGGCCTTGGCTGCGGCGCCGAACTGCTGGCTCGCCATGGTGACGACGTGCTCGACCGCCGCCTGGACGGCCAGGTCGCGCTCGCGGGCCGCCTGCTCGTTGGCCTGGGCGACCGCGGCGGCGACGGCCTGCGTGACCAGGTGCTCGGGCACCCCGGCGGGCGCCGCAGGCTGGACGGGGCGCTGCGCGGACCGGCGCTCGGACAGCAGCCAGCCGATCACCGCGAACGCCGCGCCCAGGGCGAGGACCGTGATGCCGATGAGGATCTCCATGCGCACCATCATCGCGACGGGGTGTCACGCGGTTGTGGGATGGGTCCGGACGCACCTGACGTTCACGGGATGCCCGGCGCAGGGGTCGACCCCCGGCTCCTACGCTGGGCCGGGTGCCTGCGACCCGACCCGATGCAGCCGTCGGCGACGACATCAGGCTCCTCGGCCGCCTGCTCGGAGACGTCGTCCGCGAGCAGGCCGGAGACCGCGTGTTCGACCTCATCGAACGGGTCCGCCGGCTCGCCGTCGCCGAGCGGCGCGACGGCAGCGCCCCGCTGAGCGAGCTCGCCGACGAGCTCCTCGACGTCCCGATCCGCGATCAGCTCCACGTCATCCGCGCCTTCGCCTGGATCTCGTTGCTCGCGAACACGGCGGAAGACGTCCACCACGAACGTCGCCGACGGTTCCACCGCTCGGCCCGAACGGGCCATCAAGAAGGCAGCATCGCGGGCACCTTCGACCACCTGGCATCGCGTGGGTTCGGCGCCGAGCAGGTCGGGCAGGCCCTGCGCGAGCTGGCCGTCAGCCCCGTCCTGACCGCGCACCCGACCGAGGTGCGACGCAAGTCGGTGCTCGACGCGCTGGCGCGCGTGGCAGGGCGGCTGGACGCACTCGGATCGCTCACCGCCGATGCGCCGGAGCGCAGTGAGATCGAGGCGAGCCTGCGTCTCGAGATCCTCGCGTTGTGGCAGACCGCCATCCTTCGCCTGTCGAAGCTGCGCGTGCGTGACGAGATCGGCGAGGCGCTGCGCTACTTCGACACGAGCATCTTCCAGGTCGTCCCCGAGTTGCAGCGCGACGTCGAGCAGGCCTTCGCCGAGCAGTGGGGCGAGCCAGCAGCAACCGGACCGCTCGTCACGATGGGCTCGTGGATCGGCGGTGATCGCGACGGCAATCCGTTCGTCACCGCGGAGGTGATGGAGCTGGCGACCGCGAGGCAAGCCGATGTCGCGCTCACGCACCACCTCGCAGCGCTGCAACGACTCTCGATCGACCTCGCCATCTCGTCACGACTCGTCACACCGACCTCGGCGCTGCAACGGCTGGCGGACGAGTCGTGCGACGAGTCGCCCTTCAGAGCCGACGAGCCCTATCGGCGCGCCCTGCGCGGCATGCACGCGCGACTGCACGCCCACGCTGCGCGGGTGCTCGACACGGTGCCCGGGCCACCGCCACACGCCTCGTTGCCGCCGTACACGACGCCGGACGAGCTCGTGGCCGACCTCGACATCGTCACCGCGTCGCTCCACTCGCACGGCGCCGGCGCGCTCGCGGATCACATGGTCGTCCCGCTGCGACGCCAGGTCGCGACCTTCGGCGGTCACCTCTGCGCGCTCGACATGCGGCAGAACTCGGCGGTGCAGGAAGCGGTGATCGCCGAGCTCCTCGCCGCGGCGGGCACCGCCGCCGACTACCGGTCGATGACCGAGCCGGATCGGGTCGATCTCCTGCTCGCCGAGCTGCGATCCGCCCGCCCGCTCCGCAGCCCCTGGGTCACCTACAGCGACATGGTGGCGAGCGAGCTCGCCATCCTCGACGCCGCCGCATCGGCCCTGTCACGCCACGGTCCGCGGATCGTGCAGCACTACGTCATCTCGAAGGCCGAGTCGGTGAGCGACGTGCTCGAGGTGGCCGTGCTGTTGAAGGAGGTGGGTCTGCTCGAGCCTGGCGAGCACCCCCGCTCTCAGCTCGACATCGCACCGTTGTTCGAGACGATCGGTGACCTCGAGCGAGCGTCGCAGACGGTGGACGAGCTGCTGGCGCTGCCGCTCTATCGGTCGTTGCTCGACTCGCGAGGCGGCTGGCACGAGGTGATGATCGGCTACTCCGACTCGAACAAGGACGGCGGGTACCTCACGTCGAGCTGGCACCTCTACCGGGCGCAGGTCGACCTCGTGCGCGTGACGCAGGCGCACGGGCTCCGCCTGCGCCTGTTCCACGGTCGGGGTGGCACCGTCGGCCGTGGCGGCGGGCCGGCCTACCAGGCGATCCTGGCGCAGCCGGCGGGAAGCGTCGACCGTGCCCTGCGCATCACCGAGCAGGGCGAGATGGTCGCCGCGAAGTACGCGCAGCGCACCTCGGCGCGTCGCAACCTCGAGACACTGGTCGCCGCGACGCTCGAGGCCTCGTTCGCCGACGACTCACCGCTCGGCATCGACGACCGCTACGGCGAGGTGCTCGACGCCCTGTCCGCCGATGCGATGCGCGCCTACCGATCACTCGTCCACGACGATCCGGACTTCGTCGAGTTCTTCCGCAGCATCACACCCATCGAGGAGATCGCCGGGTTGAACATCGGCTCGCGGCCGGCGTCACGAACGGCGTCACGGCGGATCGAGGACCTGCGGGCGATCCCGTGGGTGTTCGGCTGGACGCAGTGCCGCCTGTCGCTGCCGGGGTGGTACGGCGTCGGCACCGCGTTCGAACAGCTCGCCGAGCGTGACCCAGGTGCCGGCGAGCTCCTCGTCGAGATGCACGAGCGATGGCCGTTCTTCCGGTCCATCCTCGCGAACATGGGCATGGTGCTGGCCAAGACCGACATCGAGATCGGTCGCCGCTACGCAGCGCTCGTGCCCGACGGAGCCGGACGCGATCGCATCTTCGGGCTGATCGAGGCCGAGCACCGGCGCGCCCGCGACTGGCACGCTCGGATCACCGGGTCGTCCGACCCGCTGGCCGACAACCCGGGGCTGGCGCGCAGCATCGCCAACCGCTTCCCGTACCTCGATCCGCTCCACGTCCTGCAGGTCGATCTGCTGCGGCGCTATCGCGAGGGCGAGCACGACGAGCTCGTGGCGCGTGCCCTCGAACTGACGATCAACGCCGTCGCAACGGGCCTGCGCAACAGCGGCTGAACGAACCAGCTCAGCTGAGCAGGGACGACGACTCGCCGGCCAGCACTTGCGCGGCGTACAGGCCGTCGAGCTCGAGCAACTCGTCGTGGGTGCCCTCCTCCGCGATGACCCCGTTGTCGAGCACCACGATGCGGTCGGCGTCGCGGATCGTCGACAGCCGGTGTGCGATGACGAGCGCCGTGCGGCCCTGCAGCGCGTGGTCGAGGGCGTCCTGCACGTGTGCCTCGTTCTCGTTGTCGAGATGGCTCGTGGCCTCGTCGAGGATCATGATCGCCGGGTTCTTGAGCAGCAGTCGGGCGATGGCCAGGCGTTGCTTCTCGCCGCCGCTCATCCGGTAGCCGCGCTCGCCCACCACGGTGTCGTACCCGTCGGGCAGGGCGCGGATCATGTCGAGGATGCGTGCGTGACGGCACGCCTCGTCGAGCTCGGCGCGCGTCGCGTCGGGCTTGGCGTAGCGCAGGTTCGCGCCGATCGTGTCGTGGAACAGGTGCGGGTCCTGGCTGACCACCCCGATCGCGGCCCGCAGCGATTCCTGGGTGAGGTCGCGCACGTCGTGCCCGTCGATGCGAACGGCGCCGCCGGTGACGTCGTAGAGGCGGGGGATCAGCGACGCGAGGCTCGTCTTGCCCGATCCGGAGGCACCGACGAGCGCGACCGTCTCGCCGGGCTCGATGACGAGCGAGACGTCCTGCAGCACGTCCTGGTCGGGGTCGGCACCACCGATCGCCGACGGTGACTCCAGCGACGCGACCGTCACGCTGGCAGCAGCCGGATAGCGGAACCGGACGTGGTCGAGCTCGACACGGCCGATCGGATCGACGAGATCGACCGCGCCGGGCCGGTCGACGATCGCCTCCGGGGCATCGAGCACCTCGAACACGCGCTCGAAGCTCACGAGCGCGGTCATCAGGTCGACCCGCGCGTTCGTCAGACCCGTCAATGGCTGGTACAGCCGGGTCACGAGGGCGGCCAGCGTCACCAGTGTGCCGCTCGTGATGTTGCCGTCGACCACGTAGAACGCACCGACCCCGTAGATGGCCGCCGCGCCCAGCGCACCGACCAGACCGAGGGCGACGAAGAACACGCGCCCGTACATGGCCGACGTGATCCCGATGTCGCGCACGCGTCGTGCCCGCGAATCGAAGACGTCCACCTCGTCGCGCGATCGGCCGAACAGCTTGACCAGCTGCGCTCCCGAGACGTTGAACCGCTCGGTCATCTGGCTGTTCATCTCGGCGTTGACGCCCATCTGCTCGCGCGAGATCGCCTGCAGGCGGCGCCCGACACGACGGGCCGGGATGATGAAGAGGGGCAGGACGACGAGTGCCAGCACGGTGAGCCGCCACTCGAGGGCGACCATCGCGATGAGCGTGGTGGTGAGCACCACGACGTTGCTCACCACGCTGCCGAGCGTGCTCGTGACGGCGTTCTGGGCGCCGACGACGTCGTTGTTGAGACGACTCATGAGCGCGCCGGTCTGCGTGCGGGTGAAGAACGCGATCGGCATGCGCTGCACCTTGCCGAAGAGTGCGAGGCGCAGATCGTAGATGAGGCCCTCGCCGATTCGGGCGCTGCACCATCGCTGCACGATCGCGAGCCCGGCGTCGGCCAGCGCGGCGGTGACCACCACGATCGCCAGGATCGTGATCAGCCGCCGATCCTTGTCGGGGATCGCGTCGTCGAGGATCGCGCGGAACGCGAACGGCGGCACCAGCGCGATCAGGGCCGCAGCGAGGATCGCGGCGAGGAACCAGGCGATCGTGCCCCGGTACGGCCGGGCGAACCGCCATGCGCGCCGCATCGTGGCCCGCTCCATGCGCTTGCCCTTCACGGCCTCGCTGTCGCTCGGCATGAGGGAGTGAGGACCCATCCGCATGGCCTGCACGATACGGGCGGTCGATGCCGCAGGCACCGAGACCCCCGCTCGCGTCCGGGATGAACCGGTCGAGGGCGCCGGGCGGCGGTCGGGCATCGGCCCGTAGGCTTGGGCGTCCATGCGCCGGGCTCTCTCGATCATCGTCGTCGCCCTGATGGCGCTCACCGCCTGCTCGGGCGGTGACGATTCGTCCGATGGCCGCGACGCGGACGCTCCGGCAGCCAACCGACCCGACACGACGGCGACGTTCGGATGGACCCGGTTCGGTGAGGAGCGCGACGACGGCACGGTCGAGCTGGGCAGCCTCGAGGTACCGATCGACCACGACGACCCTGCCGCCGGCACGTTCGACCTGTACATCGCGCGGCACCTCGCGACCGACCCCGACCGGCGCATCGGCAGCCTGCTCGTCAACCCGGGTGGACCGGGCTTCGGCGGAGCCGACCTGGCCATCTACGCCGCGTTGAACTTCAGCGCCGACCTGCTCGCCAGGTTCGACATCGTCGGTTGGGATCCGCGAGGCACCGGCCTCACCGAGCCGGCGATCGACTGCATCGACGACTACGACCCCTACTTCGCCGAGATCGACATCACGCCCGACGACGGTGGCGAACGCGAGCAGCTCGTCGAGCTCGCCGAGGACTTCCAGGCTGCGTGCACCGACCGCAACGCGTCGATCATGGAGCACATCGGCACGAACGACTCGGCGCGCGACATCGATGCCATCCGCCAGGCGCTCGGCGAACCACGGATCACCTACTTCGGGTTCAGCTACGGCAGCGAGCTCGGCGCGACGTGGGCGACGCTCTTCCCCGACACGGTCCGAGCGGCCGTGCTCGACGGCGCGGTCGACCCCAACGCCGACTTCGAGACGTCCGGCCTCGAACAGGCGGCCGGGTTCGAACACACCTTCACCACCTTCCTCGCCAACTGCAGCAGCGACGACGACTGCGCGTTCCACAACGACGGAGACGCCGAAGGTGCCTTCGATCGCCTCGCCGCACGGCTCGACGCCGACCCGATCCCCACCGAGGCCGGACGGCCCGACGCCAACCTCGCGATGTTGGTGAACGCCGCCGGACAGGCGATGTACAGCACGACGCTCTGGCCCGACCTCGAACAGGCGCTCGCCGACGCCCAGGACGGCGACGGCGCCGGTCTGCTCGACCTGTACGACATGTACTTCCAGCGCGAGGCCGACGGCACGTGGCCCAACACGCTCGAGGCGTTCCAGACCATCTCGTGCATGGATCGCGCCGAGCGCCCGACGATCGAGGAGGACGATGCCGCCGCTGCGGAGCGCCGCGCCGCGGCCCCCCGGCTGTCACCGAACACCACCGGCTCGTACATGTGCACCTTCTATCCACCGTCGACGGATCCCCGGACGGCGATCACCGGAGCCGGCGCCGGACCGATCCTGGTCGTCGGCACGACCGGCGACCCGGCCACCCCGCTGGAAGGCAGCCAGGCGATGGCGACGGCGCTCGAAGGCGGACGGCTGCTCACGGTCGAGGGCGACGAGCACACCGGCTACGGCATCAACGAGTGCTCGATCGAGACGATCGACCGCTACCTGATCGACCTCGAACTGCCCGACGAGGGCACGCGCTGCGACTGAGCGGTCCGACGCGCAACGGCCCCAAGGGCGGGGCTGGCGACAACCGCAACCACGGTCAACAACTGGAAGGCGGCGGAGGGATTCGCTTCTTCGGAAGGGGCCGCGCCTTCGGCATCTCGTCGGTCCGGGCAGCCTCCAGCATTCGCTCGGCGAGGTCGACGATGTCTCGAACAATTCTCTGGTCGACCAGCCGAGGGTCGTCGTACGACAGGTTGTTCCGCGCCGTTTGAGCGAGCCGAACCCGACCCTTGTCGATGTCGTCCATCGCGTCGAACACACAGATCAGAAAGGCAGCCATCGTCGCGTGGGTCTCGTTTTCGATGCGAAGTCCACCACTCGCAGCGATGCCCTTTGCGATCTTGTGCATCGCGGCCCAAGCCAGCGTGTGCGCGCCGGCGGGGTCGTCGTCGAGGATGGCCCTCGCCGAAGCAAGATGTCGGGCCGCGGCCTCGAGCCATGCCGACGCCGGGACGGCGTTGCCCCGCTTCGCGTACTCCGGCAGGTGCGCCTCGGCGCATGGAATCACGTTCGACTTCAACGCGGCACCTCGACCATCGGCGAGTTCGAAATCTCATTCAAGAGCGGGTTGTCCGAGCGCTTCTCGTATTCGCTTCGGTTGATGACGATCGGGCTCACAGTGATGGAGTTCCGTCCGGAGACCTCGAGACAGACCTCGTTGAGCTCGTATGCGTCGGCTCGACCAATGATGAGCACATCGATGTCGTTCGGCGGTGGCCCAGGCTCGCCGAGATGGCGACGTGCCCACGAGCCGAAGATGTACGCGTCCTCGACTCCTTCGATCGTGTAGAGCTCACGGAGATCGACGAGTGGTCCAACCGTCAGGTCGACGAGCGTGCGCAGCGCCTCGATCGCCGGATGGGTGTCGTCGATGGTCAGGACGTGGTTGCGCCCTACCGTTCGTGAACGGAGGATGCCTGCCCCCACGAGACGTCGAGCCTCACGGCTCACCATCCCCCGGTCGACCTTGTACCGCGCCGCGACCTCGGCCGCCGTCATCGGCGTTCGGTTGTAGAACGCAGCGTGCAACAGCAATGGCTGCATCTCACTCCGCCAGATGGGCAGGAGCTCCGTCGTGGCTGTGCGTCCCACGTCTCGCAGGTTAGTGGCGTTGTAGCGATAAACGTCGCATATGTATCTGATATCGACACAACGGTCCGCGGTATGGCGGAAGGAGTGGGATTCGAACCCACGGAGGCCCAAAGAACCTCAACAGTTTTCGAGACTGTCCCATTCGTCCACTCTGGCATCCTTCCGGGGCGGCAGGTTAGCGGTCGGATCCGGGTGCGCCGCGGTGGGAAAGCGCCCGATCGTCCGGCAACCGAGATTGGGGTCAAGGCACCCACTCGGGCGGACGATGATCAGAAAGCATGAACGACAGCCCGCCTCGCTGCGCCGGCCCAGGCACCGCCTGCCGGTTGGTGCAACTCGAGACGCCCGGACCGAGGCCGGTCTGGGCGATCCTCGACGCGGCGGGGCTGCGGCGGTTCACCGGCGAGCTCACGATGCACTGCCACCCGGCTGTGCGTGCCTACTTCAATGACGGCGAGGTGTACTTCGCCGAGCGAGAGGGCGACCCGCCGATCGGCGAGCGTCTCCTCGAATACGGCGTGGTCACCCCCGAGCAACTGGCCGCTGGGTCGGTCCAACTCGGGGCGGTGACCCATCTCGGGCGGTTGTTCGACCGTGTCCCCGATCTCGACCGCGACCCCGTCGAGGTCGTGCTCGAACTGGTCACGGGTGAGGTGCTCGGCGAGATCGCCGACCACACCGCCGACGGAGTCACGATCGCGAGCTATCGGCACCACCCGAGCGGGGTGTGGAAGTGGCGCAAGCCGACAGCTGCCGCGACGGGTCCCGACACGACCGAGATGCCGATCACGGAGCAGGTCTCGGTGACGCCTCCGGTCGCTCCGGTCGCGCTGGCAGCTCCGACCCTGCCCAGGCCCGAGGGGTTCCAGCCGCCGAGCCCGCAGCTCGAGGTCGCACCGACTGCGCTCGACGACGACCTCGAGCCGACCGAGTCCGACCTCGAGCTGGTCGCCGAGTACGAGGAGATGATGGCTGCCCAGGCGCTGGCCGAGCCAGAGGTCCCGGCGGAGATCGACGGACCCGACGACATCGACCTCGACGTCGAACCCCTCATCGAGCCCGACGTCGAGCCGGTCGCCGAGCACCAGACGTTCGACGATGCTGCAGCCGACGTCGCGGTCGTGGTCGAGCCGCCGAGCGCGCCATGGGAGCCCGAGGCCGACACCGACCCCGCCGACCAGACACCGGACGACACCGCGCCCTTCACCTTCGAGTTCGACCTCAACAAGGTGCTCGCCCAGGTGGCAGCGGAGAACGACGGGCTCCCGGTCCCGACCGACGACGACGTCGACGACGACGTCCGCGCGGCGGTCCGGGCAGCGCTCGCCGAGATCGAGGCGGCGACGCGTCCCCCCGTGACGCACGGACTGTCGGCGGCCGCGTTCGAGATCGCGCTCGGCCATGCCCCGGAGACAGCCGCCGACATCGAGACCCCCGATGCGCCGGTGCCGTGGCTGCCCTCACTGGAACGACAGGCGACCCCCGACGCAACGCCTGCCGGCTCGGGCGACAGCGAGGTCGCAGCGGACGAACGGGCGCCTGCGACCGTCGACGTGCCTGCCACCGGGCTGCGTCGCCTGATCGCCCCCCGCAAGCCCTGAATCAGGGCACCCGGGCTCCGAGTCGGGCCCCTGCTGCCCGCTTCAGGTGCGGCGAGCGGCGAAGAACTCCTTCAGCACTGCCCCGGCCTCGTCGGCGAGCAGCCCGCCCTCGACGACGGCCCGATGGTTGAGCCGAGGGTCGTCCGCCACCTGGTACAGCGTGCGCGCCGCGCCCGCCTTGGGGTCGGTGGCCCCGAAGACGAGCCGAGCCACCCGGGCGTTCACGACCGCGCCGGCGCACATCGGGCAGGGCTCGAGGGTGACGTAGATCGTGCACTCGTCGAGTCGCCACCGGCCGATGACGGCAGCAGCGCGGCGCATCGCCAGGATCTCCGCGTGCGCCGTGGGATCGCCGGTCAGCTCGCGCTCGTTGTGTGCCGCAGCGATGACCTGCCCGTCGCGGACCACCACCGCACCGACCGGGACGTCACCGTGCCGCGTCGCCGCTCGCGCCTCGTCGAGCGCCTGACGCATGGCCTGTTCGTCGACCGAAGGATCGGCACCACCGTCGAACTGCGCCATGGCGGAGGGGGTGGGATTCGAACCCACGGAGGGTTGCCCCTCACACGCTTTCCAAGCGTGCCGATTCGGCCGCTCTCGCACCCCTCCATCGCCTCACCGGCCGCACGTGGCCACCGGCTCGACAGAGACGGGCATGCTAGCGGCCCTCAGCAGACGCCGGCCGTTCGAAACCGGCCGTGCGTGGGATAGCCTGACCGGTGCACCCGCTGGGTGAGGTGACGGTCGGGTCCTGTGCGACGGACAGCCGGGAACCAGGTCAGGACCGGGAGGTAGCAGCCTTCAACGGTGCGGTCCGTGTGCCGCAGATCGCCTGGCCGTCGCCTCACTCAGCGGGTGCTGCGCGTCGCTTCGCCAACGACACGGCCCGATCGACCAGCCCCGGTGCACCCATCCGCCCGGCGACCTCGACGAGCTCGGGACGCGGCCCGTTCCACTGCCACGAGTCGACATCGCCCACGTCGACGTCGAGCTCGACGGTCGCGATCCGCTTGAACAGCACCGCCAGCGCGAGGTTGTCGCGCAGGGTCACCGCCAGCTTCTCCACGCCCCGCAACCCGGGGATGCCCCAGTCGCCCGAGCTCGGTGGGATCGCGTCGATCGAACCGAACTTGGCGAGCACGGCGGCGGCGCTCTTCGAACCCCAGCCCGGCAGGCCCGGATATCCGTCCGCCGAGTCGCCGACGAGGGCGAGGTAGTCGGCGATCGACTCCGGGGGC
The DNA here is from genome assembly GCA_050248155.1 of Ilumatobacteraceae bacterium. GTDB lineage: Bacteria > Actinomycetota > Acidimicrobiia > Acidimicrobiales > Ilumatobacteraceae > VFMC01. The sequence goes on along the minus strand of JBFWSW010000053.1, from coordinate 3,929 downwards.
ACGCCGAACTTGGCGATGACCGCGTCGCGGTCGATCAGCTCGCGCTTGCGCCGGTCGTACTGCACCACCTTGCCGCGCACGCACTGCCCGAGATCCTTGTCGGGGGTGATGATGAGGACGCGTCCGACGCGTGGGTCGCTGTCGGCGATCGCCGCCGCGGCACCGAGCGCGTCGTCGGCCTCGTGCTCGACCATCGGCCAGACGGTGAAGCCGGCCGCGGCCAGGGCCTCCTCCATCACCGGGATCTGCGCCAGCAGTTCGGGCGGCATGCCCGCGCTGGTCTTGTAACCGGGCCACAGGTCGTTGCGGAAGCTCTCGATCACGTGGTCGGAGGCCACGCCGACGTGTGTCGCACCATCGGCGACGATCTGCAACGTCGACGCGACGACCCCGGCAGCTGCGTCGAACGGGCCGGCGTTGCCGTGGCGGGCGGCCTGCCCGAAGTGCTGACGGAACAGCTCGTACGTCCCGTCGATCAGGTGGACGTCCATTTCGGCAACGTAGCGGCCGAGGGCCACCTGTTCGAGACTCAAGATCTCGGCAACTTGCGCCGATACAAAGCAGGTGACGGTCGATCCACAGAGCAAACCGGCGACCTCGGACCTCGAGGCGATGACCTCGACCATCCTCACCGCGGTCGAGCGCCAGCTCACCCGGTACTTCTCGGCGATGTCCCAGCAGGCCGAGACCGCACGCCAGCTGGCCGAGCAGTCACGAGAAGAGATCCGCCGAGAGCTCGACGCGCGCCTTCCGGCCCTCGAGGAGGTGGTCCGCAACCTGCCCCCCGGTGGCGTGGCCCCCCTCGACGAGGGTCTGCAGGACCGCATCCGCGAGCTCGAGACCCGAGTGGGTGAGCAGCAGACCGCCAACCAGGCGTACCAGACGGCCCTGCAGTCGGCGCTCGAGGAACGGCTCGGCGAGTTCGCCAACCACCAGCACTGGCGGATGAACGACATCGAGGACAAGGTCGCGGCCATCAAGGGCGTCGACTCCGAGACGATGATCGAGATCCGCCAGACCGTGCGTGACGACATGGAGCGCTCGTTCGGCGCCGTGCACACGAGGCTCGACGAGCTCGTCAACGTCCAGAAGCGGCTCGACGAGCAGGCGACGGCACACCTGCAGCACGTGAACGACACCACCTCGGCGCTCGCCCTGCGCATGGACGAGGGCGACGAGCGGATGGCGTTCGCGCTCGAAGAGCGCATGAACTCGCTGCAGGTCGACCTGAACGCGACGTTCCAGAGCATCGCCGAGCAGGTGAGCGAGCACTCGACGACCTTGCTCGGCAAGATCGACCAGGCCGAGTCGCGCGGGGTCGACCGCTTGCTCGAACTGGAAGGTCGGATCGGCGAGGACCTCGGCACGAAGATCGCCAACCTCGACGCCAACATCGGGCGCGTGGCCGGCGGGTTCGACGACGCGATGATCGCCCTCAACCAGCGGCTGCTCGAGCTCGAGAACCGGCTGTACGAGTTCGACGACCGGATGAACGCGATGGCCGAGGAGCTCTCCAAGGTCGACGAGAACGCGATGGACGAGATGCGCGCCGAGATGTCGCGCGCGATCGGCGAGGCGACGCTCGTGCGCATCGAGTTCGACCGTGTCGTCGCCGCCACCGATCAGAAGCTCGACAAGCAGACGATCCGGATGGCCGAGATCGAGGGCCTCCTCGCCGACCACATGGATGTCAGCACCGCGGTGCAGCTCGAGCGACTCGACGAGCTGGAGCGGCAGATGGTGCTCATCCAGCCGCCGCAGGGGCTCGCTCCGCAGGCGCCGCCGGCGCACGAGCCCGACGCGATCTCCGTCGCACACGCCGACACGAGCGGCTTCAGCGGGGAGATCCACCGCGAACCACCGTCGATGGCGCTCAACCCGCGTGTGCAGGCGGCCGATACCCCATCGGGCGAGCGGGACAACGACGACGGATCACGTGAGGCGGAGTCCACCTACTCGACGCACTGATTGCTTCGACACGGCGGGCGGCGCCCAGAACGGCGAGAGACGGGCAGATGGCACTCTTCAAGAGCAAGGAAACGGGATCGGGCACAGGGACGGCGGTCGCGCCACGCGAACGTCCCGGCGCGGTCGCGGGTCCGAACGCTGCCGAGTGCATGCGCATCGGGCAGATCCTCGTCGAGGCAGACCAGTTGTCGCACGACAACCTCGCGACCGCACTCCAGCTCGCGAACGGTGACGCGCTGCAGTTCGCCGACATCGTCCTCGGCCGCTTCGGCGCCGGACGCCAAGAGCTCGCGCACGCGATCGCCGAGGTGTGGGAAGTCACGGCAGCCGATACGCGTGCGGTCGAGCTCGACCCCGAGATCGCCAAGCTCGTGCCCGAGAACGTCGCCCGCGAGCACATGGTCATCCCGATCGCCGACGAAGGCGGCACGATCGTCATGCTGTCGGCCGATCCGTCGCCCGAGCGGCGGGCGACCGTCGAGCACCTGACGCACCAGCCCATCCGCTGGCTGTCGGCCGACCCGGGCACCATCCGCACCTTCATCGACCGCAGCTACCGCGCCGACGCCGACATCGACCGCCTCGTGCAGGCGTTCGACCTCGCCGACGATCAGTCGCAGCAGGCGATGAAGGCCGGCGAGGTCAACCTCGACGACCAGGCGCCGATCGTCCAGCTCGTCAACCGGATCGTCAGCCAGGCGATGCGCGACCGCACGAGCGACATCCACGTCGAACCGCTCGACGACAAGCTCCGCATCCGGTACCGCATCGACGGTCACCTCGTCGAGGCGTTCAGCCTCCCGATCGGCGTGCACTCGGCCCTCACCAGCCGCCTCAAGATCATGAGCGGCATGAACATCGTCGAGAAGCGCCGCCCACAGGACGGCCAGTTCTCGATGACGATCGACGGCAAGGACGTCGACGTCCGCGTCGCCTCCGTCGCGACGGTCTTCGGCGAGAAGATCGTCATGCGAATCCTCGACAAGGGCCGTTCGATGATCGGTCTCAACCAGCTGGGCTTCCCGCGCGAGACCTACCTCCACTACTCGAAGATGGTGCACGCGCCGTTCGGCATGGTCATCTGCGCAGGCCCAACCGGCGCGGGCAAGACCACGACGCTGTACGCCACCCTGCAGGAGATCAACTCGACCGGCAAGAACGTGACGACGGTCGAGGACCCGGTCGAGTACGTCTTCCCCGGCATCAACCAGATCCAGACGAACGATCAGGCGGGCCTCACCTTCGCCACCGGTCTGAAGGCCATCTTGCGTCAGGACCCCGACGTCATCCTCGTCGGTGAGATCCGTGATGCCGACACGGCCCGGATCGCCATCCAGTCCGCCCTCACGGGTCACTTCGTGCTCTCGTCACTGCACGGCACCGACAGCGTCGCCGCGCTGCACCGCTTCCTCGACATGGGCATCGAGGCCTTCCTCATCGCCTCGTCGGTGGTCGGCGTCATCGGCCAGCGCCTCCTGCGCCGCATCTGCGACGCGTGCAAGGAGCCGTACACGCCCGGCGCCGACGAGCTCGCCGTCTTCCGCCAGCACAGCGGCGGCAGCGACAAGCAGCAGTTCTTCCGCGGCGCCGGCTGCAACTACTGCGCCGGCACCGGCTACCGCGACCGCATCGGCGTCTACGAGCTGCTGCGCATCACCCCCGAGCTCCGCCGGCTGATCGTCGGCTGGGCCACCACCGAAGAGCTCCGCCGCCTTGCCGTCGCGCAGGGAATGCGGACGATGTTGCGTGAGGCGATGGCGCTCGTCGAGAACGACGTCACCACCATCCCCGAAGTCGTCAAGACCCTGTTCGCCAGCTAACCCGTCCCGAAGGACACCACATGCCCAGATTCGCCTACGCAGCGATCGACGCCAGCGGCGCCACGGTCGAAGGCTTCCAGAAAGCCGACACGATCGGTGATGCGCGCTCCGCGCTGATCCAGAAGCACCTCTACCCGGTGA
>JBFWSW010000052.1:0-26740 GCA_050248155.1 Ilumatobacteraceae bacterium | reverse complement strand
GGGTCGGGCCAGCGGCCGCCCGACAAGGCGTGCACCACCTCTCGCAGCGAGGACACACCGAGGACGTCGTCACCGACGACCGCAGCGGCCTCGTGCCACGACGCGGCTGGGACGACGGCCCGGTGGTCCGACCTGCACGCCACCATCGGCGCGACGCCGGGCAGCGAGCGGACCGAGCCGTCGAGGCCGAGCTCGCCGATGAAGCACAGTCCGTCGTGGCTCGTCGACTCGATGAGCTCGGCGGCGAGCACGATGCCGATCGCGATGGCGAGATCGAGCCCGGAGCCACCCTTGCGAGTGTTCGAGGGCGCGAGGTTCACCGTGATGCGCTTGTTGGGCCAGTCGAGCTCGCTCGACAGCAGCGCGGCCCGGACCCGGTCGCGCGACTCGCGGCACGCCTCGTCGGGCAGCCCGACGATCTGGAACCCGGGCAACCCGGTCCCCACGTGCACCTCGACGATGACCGGCAGGCCCGTGACACCGAGCAGCGTCGCGGACGGAACGGCAGCCAGCATGGGACCTCCCCGCAGGTCGGGCGGCGGGGTGTGCGCACCGCGGCCCTGTTGATGTGCTGGAGGGGACGAACGGTCCCGACGACGTCCCGGCGGAATCTATCGGCTGCCGTGCGGAAGACAACGCGCGTTCGCGTGGCTCGGGATGATGCGTTCGGCGCGGGCGACGTGGACGCTCTCCTCTGCCTCTGCGTCGCGCCCGGGGGCATCGTGGACCGAGACGACTCGGACCATGTGCGCACATCCCTCCCCTCCCCCCGGCTCGAGCCCGTGGCCACCCCCGTCGGGCAGGCCGCACCGGGCACCCCGTCCGGCTCGCAGGTCGGTGCGGTCGAGTTCGTGGGCACGGATGGCGGTCGTCACGGCTGTCGTGCTCGTCGGAGCCGCGATCGCGGTCGTGCTCGTACGCGGGGGTGGTGGTCAACACGCCGGCGAGTCACTCCCGACGCTCCCTCCCGGAACCACGTCGACGGCCCCTCCGCCCTCCGCCGGCCCGACGACCTCGGCCGAGCCGACGGTCGTCAGCCACGCTCCCGCATCCTCTGCGCCGAACGACGCGGCCGGGACACCCCCGGTCTCCACGGGGACCGCGCCGCCATCGGGCGGGACCACCGGACCCGCCACCACCGCGCCTGCAGCTCCCCCGTACGCCCTGGTCGTGACCGAGCACTGGTTCCATCCCGCACTCGGCGGTCTCTACGAGTACGGCGGCATCATCGAGAACACCGGCGCGCAGGCCGCGACGGGCTACATCGCGATCGAGGTCGACTTCTTCGACGCCGACGACCGGCTCCTGGCGACGAAGACCGCGTTCGCCGACATGGTGGTCCCCGGGTCGCGCACGCCGTTCCCCTCGGTCCTCGTCGACGTCGCCGTCGCGCCGGCGCGGATGGAGGCCCGAGTGTCCAGCGGGACCTTCATCGACGAGGAGCCTGGCCCGCAGGGCACCGTCGAGACCGGCGACGTCTCGCTGAGACGGGACGGCGACTTCCTCGACGTCACCGGTGAGGCAGCGAGCTCGTTCTCGGTCGACCTCGACTACGTCGTCCTCGTCGCTGCCTGGCGCGGTGCCGACGGATCGGTCGAGTTCAGCGCCACCGGCTTCATCGAGCGGCTGCCGGCCGGATCGGTCGCGACGTTCGCCATCTCGACGTTCGGCGGCGACCTGCCGTCGACACCGCCGACGGAGATCCTCGTCGCACCCTGATCCGCGCCGGGCAGGTCGTCACGCGTGATGTCAGACTGACGCAATGGCCGACCTCCGCAGCAGCGTGGCGCGTTCGCGCATCGCCCTCGCGCTCATTGCGGCCGGCTCGTTCGGCCTCGGCGCGTGCTCGGACGAGCCGGGCAACACGCTCGCCCGCTACTGCACCGAGGTCAACGCGAACATCGAGACGTTGAACAACCCACAGATCGCGACGCCCACCGACATCAGTGCGACGATCGATCTCTACCGCCAGATCGGTGACACCGCGCCGGCCGACGTCGCGCCCGAATGGCAGGTGATGATCGACAGCCTCGAGACGGCATCGACCGTCAGCATCGACGACCCGGACTCGGTCGCGACCGCGAACGAGGTGGCGTTGTCGAGTCAAGCTGCGGCGACACGGATCCAGCAGTACACGCAGCAGCACTGCGGCACGAGCATCGGGGTGCCGCCGACGCCGACGAACCCGGTGACGGCGACGACGTTGCCGCCGCCCTCGACCACCTGAGCGTCAGCGGATCTCGCCGCGGCGGAGGATGACCTTGTCGACGAGGCCGTACTCGACGGCTTCGTCCGCCGTGAACCAGCGGTCGCGCTCGGCGTCGGCCTGGATCTTCTCGATCGACTGACCCGTGTGCAACGCGGTGAGCTCGGCCATGCGTCGTTTGGTGTACACGAGCTGCTCGGCCTGGATGGCGATGTCGGCCGCCTGACCGCGCAGGCCGGCCAGCGGCTGGTGCATCATCACTCGCGCGTTCGGCAGCGTGTAGCGCTTGCCGGGAGCCCCGGCGGTGAGCAGGAACTGACCCATGCTGGCCGCCATGCCCATGCACACCGTGGCGACGTCGCAGCCGACGAACTGCATCGTGTCGTAGATGGCCATCCCCGCGTACACGGACCCACCGGGGCTGTTGATGTACAGCCAGATGTCGGCGTTGGGATCCTCACCCTCGAGGTACAGCAGCTGCGCACACAGCGCGTTCGCGATGTCGTCGTTGACATCGCTGCCGAGCATGACGACGCGGTTCTTGAGCAGACGGTTGAAGACGTCATTGCGTGGATCGAAGCCGGATTCGAGGCTCACGGGCAATGCGGCGGGCGAGGCGTCGGGCATGGGCACACGCTACCGTCGATGCCGATCGAACCATGAACGCCTCCTCCCCCACCGAACCCACCTTCCAGCCGAACGTCGACCAGCTCATCGCGAACAACGAGGCCTACGTCGCCCAGTTCTCCGGACAGGGTCTGGCCCTGCGGCCCCGCCGCAGTCTCGCCATCGTCGCGTGCATGGACAGCCGCATGGACATCTTCGAGATGTTCGGGCTCGAGCACGGCGAGGCCCACATCATCCGCAACGCGGGTGGTGTGGTGACCGACGACGTCATCCGGTCGCTCGTCATCTCGCAGCGCAGCCTCGGCACCCGCGAGATCATCCTGGCCCACCACACCAACTGCGGGTTGCAGGCGGTCGCAGAGGACCGGTTCAAGGCCGACATCGAGGCCGAGACCGGCATCAAGCCGTGGTGGGCGCTCGAATCGTTCGTCGACCCCTTCGCCAACGTTCGTCAGTGCATCAAGCGGCTGCAGCTCAGTCCGTTCATCCTCTACAAGGACCACATCAGCGGGTTCGTGTACGACGTCGAGACCGGTCGCCTGCAGCCGGTCACGTGACGCTCACGAACCGCGCCGCACCCCACTGAACACGACGGCCACGCGCTCGTCGTCGCCGACGTCGGCGCGCATCGCCAGCAGGCCGGCCAGACCGGCCGTCCCCGTGTGGGACACGTCGACGTCCGTGTGGTCGTGGGCGAGATCGTTGGCACGCAGCACCTCTGCCTCAGACACCACGGCGACCGATCCGTCGCTGCGCCGCAACGCCCGCACGACCGGCAACCAGTCGTAGGTCTCGTCGTCGAGGATCCCATCGGCGGCCGATGTGCCGACCTCCTCCCACGGCCACATCCAATCGGACCAACTGGCGCCCACGCGGTCGGGGTCGACGTCGAGCGACCGCCGCCACGCCCGCTCGAGCGGCGCGCAGCTCGCGGTCTGCACGGCGTGCGTGCGAGGCAGCCTCCCGGCCTCGCCGAGACCTGCCGTGAGACACGCGGCGAACGCACCGCCGCCGACTTGTACGAACAGCCGGTCGATCGGCTCGTCCGCGGACTGGGACGCGATCTCCCATCCGAGGGTCCTGCCACCGTCGAGGCACCAGGCGTTCTCGGGACCCTGCACGCTGAAGGGCACGGCCCCGGCGGCGACGGCCTCCCTGAAGCGGTGCACGCACGGATCGCCGGGTGGGTCCGCGGCGAGTCGGGGGCAGTGCACGATGTCGGCCCCCAGAGCGTCGAGCAAGGCGACGACCGCGGGATCGGCCGCGACCGGCACGAACACCCGGATCGGCCAGACGACGGCGGCCGCGAGCGTCGCTGCCGCCACCGCCGCGTTGCCGCACGATGCGATCGCGAGCGGGGGTCGCCCTGACACGCCACCCCACGGAACGATGCCGGCTGACTCGGCCGCGAGCAGGTGCAGCAGGATCGTGAGCAGATGTCGGCCCTTGTGGCTGCCGGCGACCTGGTTCGTCTCGTCCTTCACCCACACGCCACCTCGCGCCGAGAACCCGAGCTCGGTCGAGAGCTCGTCGGCGCGCTCGAACGGCGTCGTGACGAACCCCGTCCCAGCGACGGCGGCGACGCGCGCATCGACGTCGGCCACCAGCGCGGCGCGCGCGGCATCGGTCATCCCCGCGGCGCCCGCGAACGCGTCCCACGCGAGGTACGGGCGGAACGCGAGGAACGGGTTGCGCTCGCCGGTCGAGACGAGCCGGTCGACGCGCTGCACGAGCTCGAGTGCGTGATGCCGATCGGTACCCCTGGCGTTCGGGCAGCGCCATGCGAGCGCTTGCGCGATGTCGACCGAGGCGCCGCAGACGAGGCACCGCCATCCGGCGGTGAGCGGCCGGTCCATCAGCCCGCCGCGACGCGCGCGTTGAAGTCGACGATCATCTCGTCCCAGATGGGCAGGTAGCGCCGCAGTCCGCGCCAGAAACCCTGGGCGCGACGCGCCTCGAACAGCTCGAACGGTGTGCCCTGCTGCTCGACCCACGTGTAGTAGCCGAGGTTGAAGATGCGGTTCCGATCGCGCTCGGTGCACTCGATCATCGCATCGGTCGTGACGTGGCCCAGGTGCTCACCCCACACCTCTGCCGCGTCGACCGCACCGAACTCGCCGCCGAAGCGGGTCTGCAGCGTCTTGGCCCGCTCGCTCGGGTACATCGCGCCGCCGTCGGTCGCGATCGTCACGATCGCGTCGTCGGGCCCGAGGCCGAGCAGCTTCGCGGTCTTGATCGCCGCGAGGAGGTTGCAGGTGGACGAGAACCCGAAGTGCGCGAGCGCGTCGACGACCTCCGGCGCGACACCGACCCGCTCGACGAGGTGCGCACGACCGGCCGCCGTGTTGAAGAGCACGTCGAGCTCGTCGGTCGAACGGTCGCTGATGCCGACGACCACGTCGGTGTTGGTGACGTTGTGGATGAGCGGGATGTGCTTGTCGCCGATGCCTTGGATGTTGTGCTCGCCGAAGCCGTTCTCGAGCATCGTCGGGCACTCGAGCGCCTCGACCGCGACGATCTTGGTGCCGTGCTCGTCCTTCAGCCGGTCGCCCGCAGCGATCGTGCCGGCCGAACCGGTCGCGCTGACGAAGGCGGCCAGGCGAAGATCGCGCCCGGTGGTCGAGCGAACGTGCTCGAAGACGTGGCCGAGGGCTCGGCCGGTGATCTCGTAGTGACCGAGGTGGTTGCCGAACTCGCAGAACTGGTTCAACACGAAGTTCGTCGGATCCTGCGCGAGCTCGTGGCACGCGTCGTAGATCTCCTTGACGTTGCTCTCGGTGCCGACCGTGCGGATGACGTCCTCGGCCGGGTTGGCACACCATCGGTCGAGCCAGTCGAAACGCTCCTGGCTCATGCCCGCGGGCAGGATGGCCACGCCGCGACTGGCCATGATGCGGCTGATCGCGATGCCGCCGCGGGCGTAGTTCCCCGTGCTCGGCCAGATGGCCCGGTGCAACGTCGGGTCGAACTGGCCACTGACGATGCGCGGGGCGAGGCAGCAGTACGCAGCGAGCACCTTGTGCGCGGTGATCATCGGGAACCGGTCGCCGAACGCGACGATGATCGGGCTCTCGACACCCGTGAGCTCCTCGCCGAGGACGACGTGATCGGGCACGCTGACACGACCGCCGACGAGGTCGTTGTACCAGTGGACGCGATACAGGTTGCGTGGGTCGGGAGCGCTCGGATCGACACCGGCCGTCAGCGACTCGTCGATCGACGTCGGATCGGCGAGCTGCGCGAAGGTCGGCAACGTGATCCCCTGCTCTCGGAACCGTTCGACCGAGTGCGCGAGCGCGACCTGGTCGGTGATCGCATCGGCGAGGCCGAACTGGTTGATCAGAGCGTCGTGGAGAGGGTCATCGGCGAGCTGCACGTGAACATTCTGTCAAGCCGGCGGACGAATGGTTCCTGCGCATTATCGAAGAAGCCACTTGTGTAATGGGTAGGCTGTCGGGCACATGATCGAGATGACCGACGCCAAGCGCCGCCTCGTCGAGCGGTTGAAGCGAGTCGACTCAGCGACCGCGAGCGAGCTGGCGGCAGAGTTCGACCTCACCGACACCGCTGTGCGCCAGCACCTCGAGTCCTTGCAGGAGGTCGGTCTCGTCCGTCGCATCGCCGGTGGCCGCGACGAGCAACGCTCGGCCGGGCGTGGCCGGCCGGCCGCGCGGTGGCAGCTCACCGAAGCGGCAGCAGCAGCCTTCCCCGACCGTCACGTCGACCTCACCGTCGACCTGATCGAGTCGATCCGGTCGTCACTCGGGGAGGAAGCGCTCGATCGCGTGATCGACGCGCGAGCGCAGCGCCAGACCGATCAGTACCGAGCGCTCGTCGGCACCGGCAACGTCGCCGTCCGGGTGCGCCGCCTCGCCGAGCAGCGCGACGCCGAGGGCTACGAGGCCGAGGTCATCACCGATGGCCGCGACCTCGTCCTGGTCGAGCACCACTGCCCGATCTGCGTCGCGGCCGCATCGTGTCGCGGGCTGTGCCGCAGCGAGCTCGAGGTGTTCCGTGCGGCGCTCGGCGACGGCGTGCGCGTCGAGCGCATCCAGCACGTGTTCGCCGGCGATCAGCGCTGCGCCTACCGCATCACCGCCGCCTGACCCGGCGAGCTGCGGCGCCGGCGTCCACGCGCCCGACCACCCGGACCCGGCCTGCGAGCGGTCCTGTCAACGCGGCCCCACCGCCCGGATCTTGCGTAACCGCACAAACGCTCCGCGCTCGAGTTCGGTTACGCAGATCGCGGCGACCCGGTCCGTGTGAGCGTCGAGGGTCGCGGAGCGTTTGTGTCATCGCTGGCGACCGGCGGCCTCGGCTGGCGACCGGTGTCATCGCTGGGGACCGGCGGCCTCGGTTGGGAACTGGCGACGCCGCTGCCGTCGCCGTCGTGGCGGGTCGACGAGCTTGAGCCGCCGGGCGGTCAGACGATTTCGCTGACCTGGAGGACGGGGGTGATGTTGGTGTAGTTCGCCACGTCGGCCATGATCTTGCCCGTCTCGGGCGAGGCCATCGCGGACTGCATCGCGTCCATCGACTCGAAGAACAAGTGCACCGCAGCGACGTTCGGCCCGTCGATGCCCTTGTCGATCTCGGCGGTCGCGTTCCACGCCGAGGTGCACATCGGCACGTGGGTCTCGCGGTAGTAATCGTGGTCGAAGGTGGAGTCGTCCCCACGCGGGTAGAACACGCTGACACGGATCATGGCGCTCACTGTAGGCACATCCGGTGGACGGGTAGCGTGCCGGAGCATGGCCGACTTCCTCCTCGGTGGGCAGATCAACCCCGGCACCCACCAGCGCACGGACACGCTCACCACCCTCGACTCCTCCGACCTCACGACCCACGGTGTGATCGTCGGCATGACCGGGTCGGGCAAGACCGGCCTCGGCATCATCGTCGTCGAAGAGGCGCTGCGCGCTGGTGTGCCGGCCATCCTCATCGATCCGAAGGGTGACCTGACCAACCTCTGCCTCACCTTCCCGAACCTGGCACCCGCCGACTTCGAGCCGTGGGTGAACGCAGGCGACGCGCAGAAGGCCGGGCAGTCGGTCGGCGAGTTCGCCGCGGCCGAGGCGGCGAAGTGGTCGAGCGGCATCGCGGGATGGGGACTCGCCGGCACCGACATCGCCGCGCTCCGCGAGCAGGTCGACTTCACGATCTACACCCCGGGATCGACGAGCGGCATCGGGCTCGACATCGTGGGGTCGCTGCAGGCGCCGGCCGACATGACCGACACCGAGACGATCGGCGACGAGATCGAAGGCTTCGTCACCGGCCTGCTCGGCCTGGTCGACATCGACGCCGATCCGCTGTCGAGCCGCGAGCACATCCTCCTCAGCAACCTGATCATGAACGAGTGGTCGAACGGCCGCAGCCTCGACCTGCCCACCCTCGTCGGCATGGCGATGACACCACCGATCCGCAAGCTGGGTGTGTTCGAGCTCGACACGTTCTTCCCGAAGGACGACCGGACGAAGTTCGCGATGCGGCTCAACGGACTGCTCGCCTCGCCGTCGTTCGGCGCCTGGATGACCGGTGCCCCGCTCGACATCGAGGCCATGCTTCACCGGCCCGACGGTCGGTCGCGGTGCGCGATCGTCACCACCGCGCATCTGACCGACCACGAGCGACAGTTCGTCACCTCACTCGTGCTGTCGAAGTTGGTGACGTGGATGCGCCGACAATCGGGCACGACCGACCTCAGGGCGCTGCTCTACATGGACGAGGTCGCGGGCTACCTGCCGCCGACGGCGATGCCACCCACCAAGAAGCCGATGATGACGCTGTTCAAGCAGGCCCGCGCGTTCGGTGTCGGCGTCGTGGTCAGCACGCAGAACCCGGTCGACGTCGACTACAAGGCGCTGTCGAACGCGGGCACCTGGATGATCGGCCGGCTGCAGACCGACCAGGACAAGCAGCGGCTGCTCGACGGGATGAGCGCGGCGTCGGGCGGCGTCGACGTCGGCGCGCTCGGTGACACGATCGCCGGGCTGGGCAAGCGCGAGTTCGTGCTCCGCCGCGCCGGCGTCGACGCACCACAGGTGTTCACCACTCGCTGGGCGCTCAGCTACCTGCGCGGCCCGCTCAACCGCGACCAGATCTCCCAACTCATGGCTGACCACCGGACGGTGGCTCCGGGCGCCGTCGTCACTCCGACGGAGGCGCAACCCCAACCCGGTGCGACCGCCACCACGGGGACCAGCGTCATGCCCGAGGTGGCCGACGGCATCCCGGTGAGGTGGATCGACGTCGCCGCGCCGTGGCTCGCCCAGGTCGGCGGCGACCCCCGCGGCACGCAGCTCTCGGCGGCCGCAGTGGCTCGCGTGGCGCTGCGGTTCGACGAGGACAAGGCCGACCTCGTCCACGACGACACTTACGAAGCCGTCATCCACCCGCTGGTCGAGCTGGTCGACGCCAGCCGTTCCATCGCGGTCGACCACGACGATCGCGACCTGTCGGATGCAGCGCCCAACACATCGGAGTACGCGCCAGTCGCCGCACCCATTCACACCAAGACCTACTGGAGCAAGCTCGAGCGCGACCTCGTCGATCACCTGGTGCGCTCGCAACGGCTCACGATCGCTGCCAACCGCGAGCTGCGCCTGTATGGACGGCCGGGTGAGACCGATGACGACTTCGCCGATCGATGCCGCGCCGCCGCTGAGGAGCGAGCGCACGCCGAGATCGCCAAGTTGAAGGATCGGATCGAGGCGCGCATCGCCAAGGTCGAGACGCAGATGGACGCCGCCGAGGACCGTGCCGAGGTGCTCGCTGCCGAACGCAGCGGCAAGCGCAACGAGGAGATCCTGTCGACGATGGGCTCGGTGCTCGGCGGCCTGTTCGGCACGCGCCGCTCGCGCAGCGGCGCGCTCGGTCAGCTCGGTCGCGCCGCCGGGCGGCGAGGGCGCACTGCGGCGGCCGGCGAACGGCTCGAGGCGGCGCAGAACAAGGTGAATGCGCTGAGCGAGCAGTTGCTGCAGCTCGAGGCCGAGCTGAACGACGAGATCACCGCGATCGAGGTGCGCTGGTTGAACATCGCCAAGGACATCAGCACGATCGAGGTCCCGCTCGAACGAAGCGACGTCAAGGTCACCCAGCTCGTGCTCGGCTGGCTGCCGATCGGCTGACCGAGGGTCAGCGCCGACTCGAGCGCTCGAGCTCGCGCTCGTCGGGTGCCGGCGTGCTCGGCCCCACGTGCGTGTCGAGCCACGCGTTCACCTCGGCGCCTGCGGCCCATGCGTCACGCACCCGCTTGACGACCGCGGTGGTTCGCATCCACTTGGCCTCCGGCCACTCCTTCGTCGCGACGAGCCCCTTGCGACGCAGGAACGCGATGCGTGGGTGGTCCTTCGCGTAGCCGCGCGGCGCGGTCTTGAGCTCGTCGATCGCGCCCAACCGCAGACCTGCCCGTTCGACCGACGCACAGACCGCGGTGAGCTCGGCGCCGGTGGACTCGGCGTCGACGGCACGACGGAAGCGGTCGAGCTGATCGGCGGCCATGTGGTAGTAGCCGGATCCGGCGAACATCCCGGTCGCCGAGAGCTGCACGTAGTACGTCGCACCGCCCTCCGACTCGCTGACGGCGCCGATCGCCTCCTTGTACGGCCGCTTGTCCTTCGAGAACCGGACGTCACGATTCGGCCGGAACACGTGGAACGGGCCGTGGTCGGAGAGCTCCGCGAGCAGCGCGTCCATCGGCTCGCGCACGGCAGCTCGATACGTCGGCAGGTTCGCCTGCCAGAAGGCGCGCGAGTTGTCGGCCATCAGCTGTTCGTAGAACTGGAACGCGGCGTCGGGGAAGCCTCGGAATCCCATGCTCCGACGATACTGACCGTGTCGATAGCGTGCCCGTTAGCGTGATCGAGTCGCCGCGGGCGTGGCGAAACTGGCAGACGCGCAGGCCTTAGGAGCCTGTTCCGAGAGGAGTGTGGGTTCGAGTCCCACCGCCCGCACCTGGGCTGACATGCTGCGTGCTGCATGCAGATCTCCGATCTCGCTACCCCAGCACTCGTCATCGACGCCGACGCGCTCGACCGGAACGTCGCGACGATGGCCGCTCGTCGCCCCGGCCGTTCGCTGCGCCCGCACGTCAAGGCGCACAAGTGCACGGCGCTCGCAGCTGTGCAGGCCGCAGCGGGGCACCCCGCGTTCACGTGCGCGACTGCACGTGAGGTCGTGGGCATGGCCGCCGCCGGGCTGGGCGAGGACCTGTTGCTCGCCAACGAGATCGTCGACCGCGAACGGCTGCGAGCGATGGCGACGGCCGATGCGATGGTCACCGTCGCGGTCGACTCCGACGAGACGATCGATGCCGCCGCCCGGAGCGGGATCGGGCACGTCCTCATCGATGTGAACATCGGGCTGCGCCGCTGCGGCTGCGAGGTCGACGACGCGCCACGGCTCGCCGACCTCGCCCGCCGGCGCGGCATGGAGGTGCGAGGGGTGATGGGCTACGAGGGCCACCTCATGATGGTGCTCGACCAGACCGAGCAACGGGCTCAGGTCGACGCAGCGATCGACGTCCTCCTGCGCGCGCACGCCGCGGTCGGCGGCGAGATCGTCAGCGCAGGTGGAACCGGCACGCACCACCTGCTCGACCGCGTCACCGAGGTGCAGGCCGGCAGCTACGTCCTGATGGACTCGCACTACGCCGCGCACGGCCACCCGTTCGAGCAAGCCTGCTGGGTCGTCGGCACGATCGTCTCGTCCAACTCGAAGTACGCCGTGGCCGACGTCGGCCTGAAGGCGATGGGCATGGATCACGGGAACCCATCCGTGGTCGGAGGCACGGTGTGGTTCCTGAGCGACGAGCACGTGACATTCGCTCCCGAGATCCCGATGTCGGTCGGCGACCGCGTCCGGCTGGTCCCCGCGCACATCGACCCGACGATGGCGATGCACGAGGTCGCATGGGTTGCCCGAGGCGACGAGGTCATCGACCGGTGGCCGATCGACCTGCGCGGCTGGTGAAGCTGCCGCCGGCGTCGTACCGTTGTGCGCGGTGGCCGGGGCGGTGGTCTGCGTGGTGGTGGCGTTGGCCGCGTTCGTCGCCGTCCGCCGTCCCCGATGGCTCCTGGTCCGCCGGACCGCGAAGCCGTCGTCGCTCGACGCCCTGTCCCGGCTCGACGCACCACGTGCCGTGCGGCGAGGCCTCGGCCGGTGGTGGCTGACCGCCCTCGCGTTCCTGCTCGCATTGTTGCTCTGGTCGAGCTCGTATCCCGGCACGCTGGCCGTCGGAACCATCATCTCCGTCACCGGTGTCTTGCTGCTGGGAGCCTTGTGGGCGTACCGGTTCATCCGCTGGCTGCGCGCCGAGCGGTACGCGGGCTGGGCGCGGTGGGCCATCGCGCCGGTGATGGTGGTCGTCACGCTGGTGCTGATCATCACCCACGTACCACTCCGCGTCCGGTTCGAGGAGAGCCGAAGCGAGTTCGATCGCATCACCCGCGGTCTCGAACCGCGGGGCGGCTTCGACGCATGGGAGCCCCTCGAGGTGCCCGACGAGATCGGGACCTTCCAGCTCGTCTACGGCTTCCAGGTCGGCCGGAACGTGATCATCTACGAGTCGCACGGGTGGTTCGACGACGACGCCGGGTTCGCCTACCTGCCCGACGGCATCGACCCGCGTCTCGCGAACGGATCGTTCGAGTCGCCGCGGTTCATCAGCTTGGGCGGCGGCTGGTACGCGTGGCGCGCCGGCGGTGACCGGGGCTACGACGCGCGCAGGGCGTCGTACAGCGCAACGAAGGCGCGAGCGCGGTGCGAGATGGCGTTCTTCTCCGATTCGCTCATCTGCGCGAAGGTGCGGCCGTCACCGTCGTCCGGCACGAACAGCGCGTCGTAGCCGAATCCGCGCGAACCACGCTCCTCGGTCGCGATCGAGCCGGCACATCGGCCTTCCACCACGATCTCGGTGCCGTCGGGCCGCACGATCATCGCGACCGTCGCGAAGTGGGCACGACGATCGTTCGCCCCGTCGAGCGCGGCCAGCAGGGCGGTTCGGTTGGCGGCGTCGTTCGGTGGTTCGCCGGCGAAGCGGGCCGAACGCACCCCCGGCTGTCCTCCGAGCGCGTCGACGAACAGCCCGGTGTCGTCGCTGACCGCGGCGGCGCCGGTCGCTGCGCACACCGCGGCGGCCTTCAATCGAGCGTTGCCCTCGAGGGTGTCCGCGTCCTCGACGACGTCGGGCAGTTCGGCCGGCCGCGGCTCGAGCTCGACGAGCCCGTCGAGCAGCGCGGCGATCTCGGCCACCTTGCCCGGGTTGGCCGTCGCACACACGAGGCGCGGCAGCGCGGTCATCGGCCGAGCGGTCGTGGCGTCGGGGGCTCGGCGATCATCTGCGACTGGAGCGACATGATGGTGCTCAACCCGTCGCTCGCGAGCTCGAGCAGCGAGTCGAGCTCGCCACGCGTGAACGCCGTCCCCTCCGCTGTGCCCTGCACCTCGACGAAGCGCGGCTCGTGGCCGTCGCGACCGAGCATCACCACGTTCATGTCGACCTCCGCCGTCGAGTCCTCGACGTAGGGTAGATCGATCACCGGGACGCCCTGGACGATGCCGACGCTGATGGCCGCGCACAACGAGTGGAGTGGGTGCTGCTTGATCTGCTTCTGCTGGACCAGTCGAGTGAGGGCGTCGTGCAGCGCGAGGTAGCCGCCGCAGATGCTGGCGGTGCGTGTGCCGCCGTCGGCTTGGAGCACGTCACAGTCGACCACCACCTGCCGCTCGCCGAGCAACGTCATGTCGCACGCGGCGCGCAGCGACCGGCCGATGAGTCGCTGGATCTCGACGGTCCGGCCGCTCTGCTTGCCCTTCGCCGCCTCACGATCGATCCGCTCCGGCGAGGCGCCGGGCAGCATGGAGTACTCGGCCGTCACCCAGCCCTTGCCGCTGTTGCGCATCCACCGCGGCACGTCGTCGTCGATCGAGGCGGTGCAGAGCACGCGCGTCTTGCCGAAGCTGACGAGCATGCTGCCCGCGGCCATCTCGGTGTAGTCGCGTTCGAAGGTGATCGGGCGCAGTTCGTGGTCGGCGCGACCGTCGGGACGAGGCATCGGGAATCTCCGGAATCAGTGAGGGGGGAACGAGACGGCTTCTGCCGCCGACAGCTCGGGACCGAGCAAGCGGCGGCCGAGCGAGGTGAACAGCGCGACGTCGCCCGACGAGATGAACCGGTGCGTGCCCGGTGATTCGACGGTGCGTGCGAGACCTTCGGCCGCGAGCAGCGACCGGAGCGCGAACGCGGTCTCGTCCGCGGACGACACCAGCACGACGTCGGGGCCCATGACGTCGCCGATGACACGAGCGAGGTACGGGTAGTGGGTGCAGCCGAGCAGCAGCGTGTCGACGTCTGCCTCGCGAACCGGGGCGAGGAGCCGTTCGGCGAGCACGGTCACCTCGTCGCCCGACATCACGCCGCGCTCGACGAACTCGACGAAGCCGGGGCACGCGGCGCACGTCAGATCGACGTGCACGCCGGCGTCCCGCGCGGTGTGCGTGACCGCGCGTTGGTACGAGCCGGAACCGACGGTGCCGACGGTGCCGATGACACCGATCCGGCCCGTGCGCGTCGCGCGGACGAGCGCCTGCGCACCGGGAGCGATGACGCCCACCACCGGCACCTCGAGCTCGACGGCGAGGTCGACCGCCGACGCTGCCGTGTTGCAGGCGACGACGACGACCTTCGCATCGTGCTCGTCCACGAGGAATCGGGCGATCTGCCGCGCGTGCGCCGCGACCTCGGCCTGCGGCTTGGGACCGTACGGGTAGCGGCCGGTGTCGCCCACGTAGACGATGTGCTCGGCCGGCAACAGGTCGATGACGGCGCGAGCGACGGTGAGACCGCCGAAGCCGCTGTCGAACATGCCGATCGGCCGGTCCATCGATCCGCTCATCGGGCCGACACGCTACCGGCCGAGCCCGCGCCGGCCGGGGCAGCCGCCGGCTGAGGCGAGCGCGTCAGGCGAGCGCGATCAGGCGGCCCGTGATCGCCAGGCGGTACACCGTCGAGCCGGGCGGGTGGCAGGCGACGAGCGTGAACGTCGCAGTCCCCGCGTCGGCCAGCACCGCGTTCAGCGCGCTGATGCGCGGCGCGATGACGTCGGTGCGGGTGACCATGTACACGTAGTTGCGGCCGTCGTCGCCGGTGACGGTGAAGGTCGAGCCCGGGGTCAGGGTGTTGATGTAGCGGAATGGTCCGCCGTGGCTGGTGCGATGCGCGAACACCACGTTGTGCTCGGGCGTGCCCAGGCCACCGAAGCCGGCCCACAGCCCCGCTCGGCCGGTGTTGATGACCGCGTTGATGTTGGAGCCGTAGCCGACATAGGTGCGCACCGCCGAGTTCGGGGCGGTGATGAGGCTCGCCGACGTGGACGCGAGGGACGGGTTCTCGAGGACGGGCAACGTGCTGGTATCGGGGGTGCCGAGGTACCAACCGGTGACGTCGGCGACGAGGTGCGTGCCCGACTGCGTGAACAGCGCGACCCCGCGCGTGCCGAGGCGCACGATCGCGTGGTTGGCGATGATCTGGTCGAACTCGGTGACGTTGAGGTTGGAGGCGAGCGGCCGCTCGACGCCGGCCGGGTAGGCGGTGACGAACCCGAAGTACAGCGGATCGGTGATGGTGACGTTCAGCGCCGCGGCCGCGGTCTGGCCCTCGAAGGGCGTGCCGCTCGAGAACTCGAAGGTCGAACCACCCCAGGGTGGCATGACCGAGGCGGCTCGGGTGTCGAGTACGCGGATGGGGTTCGTGGGCACGAACACGCCGTCGGTCGACTTCGCGGCGGTGGCTCCGGTGAACCAGCCGGCGACGTCGACGGCGAGGTGCCCGCCGGTCTGGCTGAACACCTGGAACCCGGTCGCACCTTTCGGCATGCGCACGATCGCCTGGGCGCTGCGGATCTGCCCGGGCACGTCGATGTTGAGGTTGCTGGCCGTCGGTCGATCCTCGCCCTGTGGGAAGGCGGTCCAGTAGCCGACCGCAGCGTCGATGGCGATGATGTTCACCACGACGGCGGTTGCGTCGGCCGGCATGCCGAGCCCGGCGAGCGAGACGAACTGCGTTCCGCCACCGGCGACCGGAGCGCCGGTGTCGCGAGTGTCGAGCACGCGGTGCGAGCCGCCGGCGAGCGTGACGAGCCGGCCTGCCGACGTGGCGCCCGACACCGGCGTGTAGGCGCCCGCGACGTCGACCGCGAAGTCCATCGGCGTGTTCGCGTAGATGTCGACCGAACCGTCGACGCCCAGTTGCACCGTGGTGAGGTTGGCGATCGTGCGGCCTGGCTGGTCGATGTTCAACGTGGAGGTCGGCGGGATGTCGGCCCCGGCCGGGTACACGGTTGCGAAGCCCTTCGCGCCGGCGTTGACGCTGACGACGTTCAGCGCAGCGGCCGTGGCGTTCGCGGGGATGCCGGCTCGACCCGCGACCTTCACGCGGATGATGTCGGGTGACACCCGGGTGAACCCCGTGGCGCCCGACTCCGGCCGGGTGTCCGCCAGTCGCGACGGTGAGATCGGCACGTACACGGATGCACCCGCGGGGAGGGGTGCAGCTGCCACTGGGGGTGCGGGAACGAGGGGCGCAAGACCCAATCCGACCGCGAGGGCACAGACGCCCGCCAACGCGGTGAGAGACCGCTTCTTCATCAAGACCTGCTCGTTTTCACTCTGGCCCGCCCTGGGCGCCGATCACGGACCAGGAGTTATCGGCGTCACCGTTCGTCGAGCTGAGTGCTTTCTGAACGGTTTCTTGATCGTAGCCAGAGAATCGGCGGCGGTTGATGCACCCCGGCGCCGGGCCGCAGGGGAGGCCTCAGAAGTAGATGATCTGCTCGGCCTTCTTCTCGGCGTCGTCGAGGTCGTCGGTGTACGCACCCGTGCTCAGGTACTTCCAGCCGCCGTCGGCGACGATGAAGACCACCGTGCCCTCGTCGATCTCGGCGGCGACCTTGGCCGCCCCGGCGAGCGCTGCTCCTGCCGAGATGCCGGCGAACACGCCGCATTCGCGCACCAGGCGGCGGGTCCACTCGAGCGACTCTCGCGGCCGCACGACGCGCTTGCGATCGAGCAACTCGAAGCCGTACCACTGCTCGAAGACCGGCGGGATGTAGCCGTCGTCCAGGTTGCGCAGCCCCTCGACCCGTTCGCCGAGCGGGGGCTCGATGGCGACGATCTTCACGTCGGGCTTGTGTTCTTTCAGGTACCGGCCGGTGCCCATGAGCGTGCCGCTGGTGCCGAGCCCAGCGACGAAGTGGGTGATCTCGGGGCAGTCGCGCAGGATCTCGGGCCCGGTTCCCTCGTAGTGCGCCCGCGGGTTGGCATCGTTGCCGTACTGGTAGATGAAGCACCACTCGGGATGCTCGTCGGCCATCTCCTGGGCGCGGCGAACGGCGCCGTTGCTGCCCTCCTCACCCGGGGTGAGGATGACCTCGGCACCGAAGACCTCGAGCATCTGGCGGCGCTCGACGGACACGCTCGAGGGCATGAGGATCTTGATCGGATAGCCCTTGAGCTGGGCGATCGCTGCCAGGGCGATGCCGGTGTTGCCGGAGGAGGGCTCGATGATCGTCTGCCCGGGGATGAGCGCCCCGTCCTTCTCGGCCTGCTCGATCATGTTCTTCGCGATGCGGTCCTTGACCGAGCCGAACGGGTTCTGGCCTTCGAGCTTGGCGATGATCCGCACGCGCGGGTTCGGCGAGAGCTCGCTGACGTCGAGCATCGGGGTGTTGCCGATCAGGTCGAGCACGCTGGTCGCTGGCACCACGGTCCGTACCTCCTGAGCTGTCACCAAATCCAGATCGGATTTGTCAACATTCTAACCGTGTCGTCGGGGCATGCGCCTACCGGGGGCAGCTCAGAGCACGGACAACGGCTCCTCGGTGATCTCGCCCTCCACGATGCGGTAGCTGCGACACTCCGGCGCCTCACGCTTCAGGCTCACGATCACGTAGTGCCAGGACGGGTCCGGAGCCTGGGCGACATCGGTCGGGCTGGGGTACGGCTCGCTGTGGGTGTGGCTGTGCACGACCCCGATCACCTCGAGCCCCTCGTCCTCGGCATCTCGCTCGGCCCGCAGATGGGTGCGCGGGTCGATGGTGTAGATCCGGGCCGACTCGGCCAGGTTGGGTGACGGCACGAACCGGTGCACCCGCGCACCGCGGCCGACCAGCAGGCCGCACGCCTCGAGCGGGTAGCCGTCGTACAGGTGGCCGAGCATCAGCGCGTACGCGGCGGCGGGGATCTCGAGTGGCTGACCCTGCATCGACGAGCACAGTACCGGTGAGTGGCCGTCGTAGCCTCTACCACTCGTGCTGACCGCCACGCTGCTCGCGCTCGCTGCGGCAGTGCTGCACGCCGCGTGGAACCTGTCGGTCAAGCAGAGCGGCGACCGGTGGCTCGCGCTCTGGGGCCAGTTCAGCATCGCCGGCACCCTCGGCCTCGTCGTGATCGTCGCTGCGCGCGGCTTGCCCGCGGAGGGTTGGATCTGGGCAGCGGCATCCGGGACGATCCACCTCCCCTACTGCTGGTTCCTCGCCCGCGCGTACGACCACGGCGACTTCTCGCTCGTCTACCCGATGGCGCGCGGGGGCGGTGCACTGCTCGCCGCGATCGGCGGCATCGTCCTCCTGCACGACGAGCTCAGCACTCTCGGTGTGGCCGCGATCGTGATCGTCGCCGGCGGACTCGTCCTGCTCTCGGGTCGAGCCCGAGGGCCGGCACTCTGGTCGGGCGCCACCGTCGCGGTGACGATCGGCGCGTACTCGGTGGTCGACGCGAAGGGCATCCGATCGACCGACACGGCGCTCTACGCGCTTGCTTCGTTCGTCGGCACGGGCGCCACGACGACGATCTTCGGGCTGGCGACCGGCCGGCGGCGCGACATGGCGGCCTCGATGCGGTTGAACTGGCGTCGCTACGCGTTGATGGGCGTCGCATCGGCGGTCACCTACGGGATGGTGCAGCTGGCGTTCCGGTATGCGGCGGTGGGGTACGTGACTGCGCTCCGGGAGTCGAGCGTCATCCTCGCTGCGTTCGCGGGGTCGCGCATGCTCGGCGAATCGGGTGGGCGCCGACGTGTCGCCGCATCGAGCGTGGTGCTGGGCGGCTTGATCCTGCTGGTCGTCGCTCGCTGAATCCCGCGGGCCGGTCCACACGGCACCGGTAGCCTCGCCTTCCCATGTCTGCAGATCGTTCGGGCACCAAGGTGATCGCGAGCAACCGACGCGCGCGCCACGACTACGCGATCGACGACACGATCGAGTGCGGCATCGTGCTGCAGGGCAGCGAGGTCAAGAGCCTCCGGGAGGGGCAGGTCCGGCTCGCCGACGCGTACGCCCGCATCATCCGCGGCCAGGTCTGGCTCGACGGCGTGCACATCCCGCCGTACCAGTTCGCCCATGGCATCGGCGCCCACGATCCCGATCGGGCGCGCAAGCTCCTGCTGCACGAGCACGAGATCGAGCGGCTCGCTGCCCGCGTCGCGCAGGAGCGGGTCGCCCTCGTGCCGCTGGCGCTGTACTTCAAGGACGGCCGGGTGAAGGTCGAGCTCGGCGTGGGCAAGGGCCGCCGCAAGGGCGACAAGCGCCAGGCGATGGCCGAACGCGACACGCAACTCGAGATGCAGCGCGCCCTCGGCCGGCAGCGGAAGGGCATGGACTGATCGGCGCGCGGTAGGTTCGCCCGCGATGGACGAACGAGGCGAGATCGTGTGGGCACCTGCCCCACAAGCCTGGACGGAGAGCAGGTTGCACGAGTTCGCCGCGCGTGAGCGCCCGACGGCGAGCTCGTACGAGGATCTGCTCGAGTGGTCGCTCGCCGAGCCCGGAGATTTCTGGCAGGCGGTCGCCGACTGGTCGGGCGTCGAGTGGCACGACCGGCCGACGGCAGCGCTCGCACGATCGGCGATGCCCGGTGCGGTGTGGTTCCCCGGCGGAACGCTCAACTACGCCGAGCACGCGCTGCGCGACGCTGCGAGCGCGATCGTCGCCCGGTCGCAGTCGCGACCGCGGATCGAATGGAGCCATCGCGATCTCGTCGACGCGGTCGCTCGGTGCCGCGCCGGCCTGTCGTCGCTCGGGGTCGGGCGGGGCGACCGCGTCGCGGCGTACCTGCCGAACGTTCCGGAGACGATCGTGCTGCTGCTCGCGTCGGCGAGTCTCGGCGCGGTGTTCACCTCGTGCGCCCCCGAGTTCGGTGTGCGCGCCGTCGTCGACCGATGGTCGCAACTCGAACCTGTGGTGGTCGTCGCGGTCGACGGGTACCGGTACGGGGCGAAGGACATCGACCGATCCGGTGAGCTCGCCGAGATCATCGGATCGCTCCCGTCCGTGACGAACGTCGTGCTCCTCCCCTACCTGCCGAGCGCGCCCGAAGTTCGGCTCGACGTGCCGCTCCTCAGGTGGGACGAGTTGCTCGACTCTGGCGCCGGTGCACCACTCGAGTTCGCAGGCGTCCCGTTCGATCACCCGCTCTACGTGCTCTTCTCGTCCGGCACGACGGGGTTGCCGAAGCCGATCGTGCACGGCCACGGCGGCATCCTGGTCGAACACGTGAAGACCCTCGGCCTGCATCATGACCTCCGCCCGGGAGACCGGTTCATGTGGTTCACGACGACAGGTTGGATGATGTGGAACTACCTCGTCTCCGGGCTGGCCGTCGGTGCGACGATCGTGCTGTTCGACGGCGACCCGGCGTGGCCCGACATCGGTGAGCTCTGGCGAGTTGCTGCGGCCGAGCACCTCGACGTCCTCGGCGTCAGTGCCGGGTTCATCATGGCGTGCCGGAAGGCCGGTCTGCAGCCTGGTTCGGAGCTCGACCTCGGTCGGCTCCGCCAGCTCGGTTCGACCGGTGCACCACTGCCGGCCGACGGGTTCCGCTGGATCCGCGACGCCGTCGGAGCACATGTCCAGCCGGCATCCGTCAGCGGTGGGACCGACGTCTGCACAGCATTCGTCGGCGCTGCTCCGACGTTGTCGGTGCGCGCGGGCGAGATCACCACCCGGATGCTCGGCTGCGACGTCCGCGCTGTCGATCCCGAAGGTCGTGACTGCCCTCCGGGGGTGACGGGCGAGCTCGTCATCGGCACGCCGCTCCCCTCGATGCCTGTCGGCCTGTGGGGCGATGCGGACGGCTCACGTCTGCGCGCGACGTACTTCGAGACGATGCCGGGCATGTGGCACCACGGCGACTGGATCACGTTCTTCGACGACGGCGCGTGCGTCATCAGCGGCCGATCCGACGCGACGCTGAACCGCGGCGGTGTCCGCCTCGGGACGAGCGACTTCTACACGGTGGTCGAGTCGATGCCCGAGGTCGCCGACAGCGTCGTGATCCACCTCGAGGACGACGAGGGCGGGCCGGGCACCCTCATCCTGCTCGTCGCGTGCGTCGCCGGCCACGAGCTCGACGACGAGCTCCGTCGCCGCATCGGCACCCGGCTGCGCACCGAGCTCTCGCCGCGGCACGTGCCCGACGAGATCGCCGCGATCCGCGCCGTGCCCCGGACGCTCTCGGGCAAGAAGCTCGAGGTGCCGATCAAGCGGCTGCTGCAGGGCCAGCCGGCCGAACGTGTCGCGTCGCGCGGCTCGCTCGCCGACCCGAGCGCCCTCGACGCCGTGGTCGAGTGGGCCACCGGCCGTCGACCGTCCCCCTGACGCCACCCGAGTCCCCGTCGGTCGTTCGAGGGCCCACCGTCCCACCCGAGGGTCGAGCGATCACCCGGGTGGTCACTCGACCCTCGGTCGGGAGGCATTCCGACTGCCGGGTCACACGCCGACGCCGGCCCCCGATCGTCCCCGGCGCAGGGACGTACGGCTGGAAGAAGTCGTTGGCCGTCGCGCCGGCCTGGCTGAGCTCGATCGCCGGCACCATCACCCCGTCGATCTGCTCGCGGATGATGTCGGCATGGCCGGCGTGGCGGGCCATCTCCTCGATCTGGTGGACGAGGTAGTAGCGGGCGTTGGCCGGCCGTGCGTCGTGTATGCCGTACCACGGAGCCGGCGGTTCGACCGTCGGAGCCGACGGGTCGGTCGAGCGGACGGCCGCCAGGTACTCGAGCCGAGCGCTGTCGAACGCAGCGATCGCGCTCTCTGCGGTCTGGTCCTCGTCGAGCGCGAAGCTGCCCATGTAATCGGCGTAGGCCTCCTCGGTCAGCCCGACGGGTTGGTCTGCGTCGCCCGTCAGGCGCTGTGTCGCACCGCGCATGCCGAACGTGACGTGCGTGATCAGTCCGCCGATCGAGAGCGCGCTGCGGCACGGTTGCATCCGCATCTGTTCGTCGGTCAGACCGATCGCGGACGCCCTGAGCGCGGACAGCTGCTGGTCGAGGTACTCCACGAGTCCGGTGATCTCGTCGTTGCTGGCTGGCAGGTACATGTTGGTCTCCGTTCCTCCGAGTTCGGTCGATGACCAGTGTGTGCGCCGTAACCGGTCAACGAGTGACCGGTTACAGACCGAATCCGGTCAACGGGCGCGGCGCGCCGACCCCGCCCGGCCGCCGATGGTGCGACGGAGCCTGATCCATCGGTAGCCGTACGGGCCGAGGTCGATGCCGCCGAGATCGGCCGCGACCCGCCGGTAGGGCTGGTCGCTGAAGACCTCGACCGGTTCACCATCCTGCGCCTCCTGAGGGCCGAGGTCGATCGTGCACGGATCGGCGGAGAGGTTGGTGATCGCGACCATCGCGCCGCTCGGTGACTCGTGCAGCAGCGCGAGCACGGACCGGTGGCCCGAATCGATGTAGGAACAGGCACCCTCTCCGAACTCGGGACATTCGCGCAGGATCAACAAGGCCCGCTGGAACCAGACCAGCAGCGAATCGGGGTCGAGCTGCTGATCCTCGACGTTCACCGTCTCGAAGCCGAACTCACCCCCGGAGATGACCGGACGGCGGAGTTGGCTCTTGCGCTTGCATGTGGAGAAGCCCGCATGGGCCTGGCGGCTCCATTGCATCGGCGTCCGGATCGCGTTCCGTTCGGGCAGGCGGAGATCCTCACCCATGCCGATCTCGTCGCCATATCGGATCACGGGCGTACCGGGAAGGCTGAACTGCAACGCGTATGCCATTTTCAGTCGGCGTTGATCGTTGCCGAGCATCGGCGCGAGACGCCGTCGGATGCCACGGTCGTACAGTCGCATGTTGGGGTCCGGCCCGAACGCAGCGAACACCTCGTCGTGCTCGTGGCCGCGCAGTCGACCGAGGTCGACCTCGTCGTGGTTGCGCAGGAACGTCGCCCACTGGCAGGTCTCCGGGATGGCTGGTGTTTCGGCAAGGCCTGCAGGATCGGCCCCACCTCGGCGCGGGCGAGCGCCAGGAACGTCCGCTGGTTCAAGATGAAGTTGAACAGCATCGGCAACCGGGTCCCGTCGCCGAAGTACTCACCCAACTGGTCCGGCTCGACGTTGGCTTCGGCGAGGATGAGGGCGTCGCCTCGACGCCATGACAGCTGGGTTCGAAAGTCGGTCAGCCACGAGAAGTCCTGGCGCGGGCTCGGGTCGTCGGCCACCGTCAGCTCGATGATGAAGGGCGCCGCGTCGAGGCGGAAACCGTCGACGCCCAACTGCAGCCAGAACCCGATGATCTTCTCGATCTCCTGACGGACCGCCGGGTTGGACATGTTGAGGTCGGGCTGGAAGTCGTAGAACCGGTGGTAGTACCACGCACCGGCCTGTTCGTCGAAGGTCCAGGTGGTCTCCTGATAACCGGGGAACACCATGCCCTGGTCCAAGCACTCCGGCTCCGCCTCGGACCACACGTACCAGTCACGGTACGGCGAGTCGGGATCGCTTCGAGCGGCCTGGAACCACGGGTGCTCGTCGGACGTGTGGTTGACGACGAGGTCGATGATCACGCGCAGCCCGCGGTTCTTCGCCTGGTGGAGCAACTCGACGAAGTCGCCGAGGCTTCCGAGGGTCGGGTTGACGGCGTAGAAGTCGGTGACGTCGTAGCCGTCGTCACGGTCAGGGGTCGGATGGATGGGGTTCAACCAGATGCAGGTGACACCAAGTCTGGCCAGATGGTCCAGCCGGTCGATCAAACCGGGCAGGTCGCCGATGCCGTCACCGTTCGAGTCCTGGCAGGTGTCGACATCGAGGCAGTAGATGACGGCTTGACGGAACCAGCGCTCGGGCATGGTGCGCAGATACCCACCCAACGCCGGACGCAAGCCGCATCGCGCAGTCGGCGCGTCACCGCACTAGCTTCAGCTCGGTGTCACACCTGGTACTGGGGCCGATGCTGCGGCATGTGAGCTCGACGAGCGCGACGATCTGGGTCGAGACGGACCGTGCGTGCACCGTGGAGATCTGCGGACACCGGACGGCGACCTTCACGGTGCTCGATCACCACTACGCCCTCGTGATCATCGAGGGGCTCGAGCCCGGCAGCACGACGCCGTACGAGGTGTTCGTCGACGGTGAGCGTGCATGGCCGCCGCCGACGTGGACGTTCCCGCCGAGCGTCATCCGGACGCTCGGCGACGGCCCCACTCGCATCCTGTTCGGCTCGTGTCGCGCCGCCGCACCACACGAGCCGCCCTGGACGCTCGACCTTGCGCACGACGAGCGCGCCCGTGGGGTCGACGCCTTGTACGCGCACGGATTGCGGATGCTCGAGCAGGACCCGAGCGAATGGCCGCACCTGCTGCTGTTCGTCGGCGATCAGGTGTACGCGGATGATTCGTCACCGGGCACACGCGAACGCGTGCGCGCCCGTCGCGGCCACCTGGCGGACCGCGACGACCAGCCATCGATCTCCGACGTCGCCGACTTCGAGGAGTACACCTGGCTGTACCACGAGTCGTGGCTGCCCGAGGTCGAGCGGTGGGTCCTGTCGGTGGTGCCGAGTGCGATGATCTTCGACGACCACGACATGATCGACGACTGGAACACGTCGATGTCGTGGGTCGAGGACATTCGCTCGAAACCGTGGTGGCAGGAGCACGTCACCGGCGGCCTCATGTCGTACTGGATCTACCAGCACCTCGGGAACCAGTCGCCCGAGCAGATCCGCGAGGAGGGCATGCTCGAGCGGTTCGTCGAGATGGGCGACGCCAGCGACGCGCTGCGCGAGTGGGCCGAGCGCTCGGAGGAGTTCACTCCCGTACCTGGCGGCTACCGCTTCAGCTACGAGCGCGAGCTCGGGCCTGTTCGCCTCGTCGTGATCGACAGCAGGAACGGGCGTGTGCTCACCCCGGGCGCGCGCCGGATGGTCGACGACGACGAGTGGCATTTCGTGCGATCGGCGGCGAACCGACCGTGTGAGCACCTCGTGCTCGCGACCTCGATCCCTGCAGTGATGCCGGGCGGGCTGCACGAGCTCGAGCGTTGGAACGAGCTCGTCTCGGAGGGCGCATGGGGGCGCTGGTTCACGCCGCTCGGCGAGAAGGTCCGCCGGGCGCTCGACCTCGAGGACTGGGCTGCGTTCCACGACAGCTACCTCGCGCTGATGGAGCTGCTGCGCGAGGTCGCCACTCCCGGGGAGCCGCCCGCGCCGCAGCCACCTGCCACCGTGACGATCGTGTCCGGCGACGTCCACTTCAGCTTTCGCGCCACGGCAACGTTCCCCGACGAGCCAGATCGACCGCGCCCGGCCAGCCGGGTGTACCAGATCGTCAACTCGCCGATCCGCAACGTGCTCGCTGCCCGTGAGCGCCGAGCGATGCAGCTCGGGTTGAGCCGGGTCGGCAAGTGGATCGGGCGAGCCCTTCGCCGGTCGGCCCGAGCGCACCGCGACGACGTGGAGTGGACGGTGGACGAAGGCCCGTTCTTCGCCAACCACATGTGCCTGCTCGAGTTCACGGAACGGGACGCCCGGATGGTGCTCGAGCGAGCCGACTCCGATGACGGGGGGCGCCCAAGGCTGACCGTGGCCGCAGAGGCATCCCTCTGACGAGGGTCACGCGCTGATCGGGCTGCGCACCGGCGAGTCGGCGAATTGCGTGCGGTACAGGTCGGCGTAACGGCCGCCCATGTCGAGCAGATCGTCGTGGCGGCCGTGCTCGACGACTCGGCCGCCCTCGATGACCATGATCTGATCGGCAGCGCGGATGGTCGACAGGCGGTGTGCGATGACGAGCGCTGTCCGGCCCGACAGCGCGACGGTGAGCGCCTCTTGGACGGCGAGCTCCGACTCGGAGTCGAGGTGCGCGGTGGCCTCGTCGAGGATGACGACGCTCGGCTTGGCGAGCAGCAGGCGGGCGATCGTCAGCCGCTGGCGCTCGCCGCCCGACAGCCGGTAGCCGCGCTCACCGACGACGGTGTCGAGCCCGTCGGGCAGCGATCGGACGAGTGCGTCGAGGCGCGCGCTGCGCAACGCGTCCCACAGCTCGTCGTCGCCCGCAGCCGGCGCCGCGTACAGCAGGTTGGCGCGGATGGAGTCGTGGAACAGGTGGCCGTCCTGGGTGACGACCCCCACCGCTCGGCGAACGTCGTCGAAGGACAGGTCGCGCACATCGACACCACCGATGCGGACCGAGCCCGCGTCGACGTCGTACAGCCGCGCGACGAGCGACACGAGCGTCGACTTGCCTGCACCCGAGGGACCGACGAGCGCGACGGTCTGGCCCGGCTCGACGCGGATCGACACGTCCTGCAGCACCTGCTCGCCACCTCGATCGTCGAGAACCGCCACCTCTTCGAGCGACGCGAGCGACACGCGGTCGGCCGAGGGGTAGGCGAAGTCGACGTGATCGAGCTCGACCGACACGAGCCCGGGTGCGAGCGGCTGTGGAGCAGGCGACTCGACGATGAGCGGCTCGATGTCGAGCACCTCGAAGACGCGCTCGAAGCTGACGAGAGCGGTGACGACGTCGAGCCGAGCAGTCGCCAGCGCGGTCAAGGGCGCGTAGAGGCGGTTGAGCAACAGGGCCATCGTGACGACGGTGCCGGCGTCGAGCCCGCCCTCGAGCG
>JBFWSW010000051.1:0-26771 GCA_050248155.1 Ilumatobacteraceae bacterium | reverse complement strand
CGACGATGGCCCAACCCGCTTGCGCCGCGGCCGCGAGCCGTCGTGCCAGCTCACGCCACTACCCTGGAATCGTCATGGGGTTGCAGTCATTCGAACGTGCTCTAGAGAATATGGTCCAGGCTGTGTTTTCGCGCAGCAACCGCAGCACCATCCGCCCGGTCGAGCTCGGTCGACGTCTGCTGCGCGAGATGGACGACCATCGCAGCGTCGACGTCAAGGGCCGCCGCATCGTCCCCAACGCCTTCACCTTCCACCTCAGCCCCCGAGATCACGCCGGTTTCGCCGAGATCGACCAGGCCCTCCACCACGAGCTGCTCGAGGCGGCGAAGGAGTACGCCCGCGACGAGGGCTACCACTTCATCGGCCCCCTGAGCGTCGACCTCGTCGTCGACCAGGCGCTGAAACCAGGCCGCTTCGGCATCGCCTCCACCATGCGCGAAGAGCAGGTCGCTGCCAGCGTGCCGGCCGACTACTCGTCGTGGGCCGCCAACGACATGCCGGTCGTCGTCGAGCAGGCACCCGCCCCTGTCGAGATCGCCGCACCCGCACCGCCGCCGGCCCCGTCCATCCAGGGCGTGTCGGCCGGGCGCGTGCAGCTGCCATCGGGACAGATGATCGAGATCGGCCCGGGCACGGTATCGATCGGCCGGCTGCCCGAGTGCACGATCACCCTCAACGACCCCAACGTCAGCCGCCGCCACGCCGAGATCAGGCCCGGCAACCCGATCGTCATCGTCGATCTCGGCTCGACCAACGGCACCAAGGTGAACGGTCTGCGCATCGCGGGCGAGCGCGTGCTGACCGACGGCGACATCATCAGCCTGGGCAGCACGCACTTGCGATTCGAGGCGATCCAGCCCTCCGCATGAGCGACCAGCTCCTCGACATCCTGAAGTACGGGCTGCTCGCCCTCCTCTACTTGTTCTTCGCGCGCGTGCTCTGGGCGGTGTGGAGCGAGGTGCGCGGCCCCCGCGTGGGCCACATGGTCGCCGTCGAGCACGAGCCGGTCGACCCGACGATGCCCGCTCCCCCGCCGCCGCTGCCGCATCGAGTGAAGCGACCACGGCGCGGCCTCGTCACCAAGCTCGTCGTGATCCAACCGCGTGAGCGCAAGGGCGCTTCGTTCGCCGTCGACAACGAGATCAAGATCGGGCGCTCACCGTCGTGCGAGATCTCGATCCCCGACGACACCTTCGTCTCGTACACCCACGCACGCCTCTTCCCCTACGACGGGCTCACGTGGGTCGAGGACCTCAACTCGACGAACGGCACGTACCTGAACGGCGCCAAGCTCGGCGGCTCACAACCGCTGACCAAGGGCGACCGGTTGCAGATCGGCTCGACCATCTGGGAGGCGCACTGATGGCCGAGCTCCGCTGGGGTGCCGCGACCGACCCGGGTCGCGTTCGCGACGAGAACGAGGACACCTTCGTCGCCGAGCCGATGGTCTTCGCCGTCGCCGACGGCATGGGCGGCCACCAGGCCGGCGAGGTCGCCAGCGAGCTCGCCGCGACCACCTTGCGCGAGCGCCTGAACGAAGGGGCGTCGAGCGTCGACGTCGTCGTCGCCGCCGTGCTCGAAGCCAACGCGGCCATCTTCCAGACCGCACACCACAACGCCGCGCAGCGCGGCATGGGCACGACGCTGACCGCGCTCGCCGTGCTGCCGGCGACCGACGAGCGGATCGAGCAGCTCGCGCTCGTGAACGTCGGCGACAGCCGCGCCTACCTGTTGCGTGGCGGCGAGCTCTCCCGCGCGACGGTCGACCACAGCTACGTGCAGGAGCTGCTCGCCACCGGGCACATCACCGAGAACGAGGCGCGCAACCACCCCCGCCGCAACATCGTCACCCGCGCGCTCGGCATCGAGCCCACGGTGCGCGTCGACTCGTGGCTGTTGCCGATCGTGCGCGGCGACCGCTTCGTCATCTGCAGCGACGGGTTGGTCGACGAGATCGAGGACTTCGACATCCAGACGATCCTCGAGAACCATCCCGACGACCCCGAGGCAGCCGCAGCCGCGCTCGTCACCGCGGCACTCGACACAGGTGGCCGCGACAACGTCACCGTCGTCGTCATCGACGTGCTCGACGGCCTCGACCCGGCACAGCTCGAGGAGATGATCGAAGCCGACGAGGCGACGATCGCGCTCACCCGTCCCCCGATCGAGATCGACACCGATCCGGTCACCGCCGAGATGCCCGCCACCGAGCTCGTGGCCGAGACACCACCGCCGAAGTCGCGCCGCCAGCTCAGCGCGGCGACGTTCCTGCTGATGCTGCTCGCGGCGGTCGTGCTGACCGTCGTCGTCACCCTCATCGCGGTGGCGGTGTCGAACAACGACGACGACAACCCGCCGGCCACGACCGTCCCGACCACGTCGAGCAGCACCAGCACGTCGACCACCTCGTCGACGAGCACGACATCGACCACGGTCCCCCGCACCACCACGTCACTTCCCAGCACGACGGCGGCACCCACGAGCTCGCCGTGAAGAACGCGCCGATCGCATCTGCGCGCCGCAGCACCGAGCTGTGGCTCGTCATCATGGCGGGGGCGATCACGGCCGCGGCCTACACGCTCGCATCGCTCGGCAAGAACGCCGAGATCCCCCCGATCATCGTGCCGTTCCTCATCGCCATGCTCGGCCTGCTGCTGCTCGCCTGCATCGCGACGCGCGTGCTGGCACGCGGAGCCGATGGCACGTTGCTGCCGCTCGTCGCCCTCCTCCACGGCCTCGGCTACGTGATGATCACGCGCCTCGACGACGAGCTCGCCGGGCTGCAGACCGTGTGGTCGCTGATCGCCATCGCCGCTTACATCCTCACGCTGCTCTTCGTGCAACGCACCAGCGACCTGTCGCGCTACACGTGGACGTTCTTCTTCGTCGGCGCCGGCCTGCTGCTGCTGCCGCTCGTGCCCGGCATCGGCCGCAGCTTCGGTGGCGCGCGCATCTGGGTGAGCATCGGCCCGATCAACTTCCAGCCAGGCGAGTTCGCCAAGCTCGCCCTCGCGCTGTTCTTCGCCGGCTACCTCGCCGAACGCCGCGAGCTCATCGCTGCGAACTCGTGGCGCATCGGACCGATCCACCTGCCCGAGCCGCGCTACCTCATGCCGATCGCGGCCGCGTGGGCGTTCTCGATCGTCGTCCTCGTCGGGCAGAAGGACCTCGGCGCGTCGCTGCTCTTCTTCGCGCTGTTCGTCGTGATGCTGTGGGTCGCCACCGAGCGCACGAGCTACATGGTGGTCGGGATCCTCTCCTTCGCCGGTGCCGCCTACGTCGCGTGGCGCACCTTCGACAACGTGCAGACCCGCGTCTCGATCTGGCGCAACCCGTGGCCGCAGTACGAGGGCAAGGGCTATCAGATCATCCAGTCGATGTTCGCCCTCTCGAACGGCGGCGTCGACGGCACGGGCCTCGGCCTCGGCAGCCCGAGCAAGATCCCCGAGGTGCAGAACGACTTCATCTTCGCTGCGTTCGGCGAGGAGATGGGGCTGCTCGGCGCGACCGGCATCCTCATCGCGTTCCTCCTCATCATCGGCGCCGGCATGCGCATCGCCATCCGCACCGAGCGGCCGTACGAGAAGATCCTCGCTACCGGCCTCACTGCGATCCTGGGCCTGCAGGCGTTCATCATCATCGGCGGCGTCATCCGCGTCGTGCCGCTCACGGGCATCACGTTGCCGTTCGTCAGCTACGGCGGCAGCAGCCTGCTCGCCAACTACGTCCTCGTCGCGCTGCTCATGCGCATCAGCCACGCGTCGGCGACCCGCGCGGGAGAGGTGCCCGACGAGCTGACCGTCGGTGAGCGCTGGGAGGCACGTCAAGCCGCACGAGCAGCGCGTCGCGAGCAGAGGATGGCGACGCGGTGAACAGCAAGATCCGTCGCCTCTCCGTCGTCTTGATCGTGTGCTACATCGCGCTCTTCGTGCAGCTGAACGTGCTGCAGGTCGGCCGCGAGCAAGAGCTGAGCGAGGACCCACGGAACGACCGTCAGACCATCCGCGACTTCAACCGGCCGCGCGGCGACATCGTCACCGCCGACGGCACCGTCGTCGCGCGCAGCGTCCCCACCGAGCCCGGCGCCGAGTTCAAGTACCAGCGCGAGTACCCGACCGGCGACCTGTTCTCCGGCGTCACCGGCTACTACACCTTCAACTACGGCAGCACGCAGATCGAGCGCACGCAGAGCGACGTGCTCGCCGGCACGACGTCGCAGCAGAGGATCCACGCGATCCCCGACCTGCTCGGCGGCAGCGACCCGAGTGGCTCGGTGCTGCTCACGATGCGTGCCGATCTGCAACAGGTGGTGAAGGACGCGCTCGCCGGCCGCGAAGGCTCGGTCGTGGTGATGGAGCCCACCACCGGGCGAGTGCTCGCGATGTACAGCTTCCCCACCTTCGACCCGAACCTCGTCGCCGTGCACGACAGCGCTCAGGCCGGCGATGTGCTGGAGTTCCTGAACAACCACCCCGGCAAGCCGCTGCTCATGAACGCATACCAGGAGCGGTACATGCCGGGCTCGAGCTTCAAGGTGCTCACCACGAGCATCGCCTTCGAAGCCGGGATCACCTCGCTCGATCGCCAGTTCCCCGTCGAGACCGCGTGGACGCCGCCGCAGACCGACGACCCCATCCAGAACTACGGCGGTGAGGCGTGCGGCGGCAGCATGGTGGAGGTCTTCTACCGCAGCTGCAACATCCCCTTCGCCAAGATGGCGGTCGAGATGGGACCCGAGACGATGGTCGCCGGCACGAAGGCGTGGGGCGTCGGCCAGGAGTTGCCCATCGATCTGCCCAACCCGGTCGCCAGCTCGTTCGGTGAGGTCAGCGACTTCGTGGATCGCACCCCGTTGCTGGCGATCGGCGGCTTCGGTCAGGCGAACGACCTGATGGTGCCACTGCACATGGCGATGGTCGCGTCGACCGTCGCCAACGGTGGACGGATGATGGCGCCGTACGTGATCGAGGCGACGCGCTTTCACGACGGCTCGGTGCTCGAGCAGACCGACCCGAGGGTGTGGAAGACGCCGATCTCGCCGTCGACCGCCGAGACCTTGAAGGGCTTGATGGTCAACGTCGTGAACCTCGGCACGGCGCGCTCGATGCAGCTCGAGAATGGCATCCAGGCCGCGGCCAAGACCGGCACCGCTCAGCTGAACGCGACGGGCGAGCCACAGCGATCGCACGCGTGGATCATCGGGTTCGCACCGGCCGACGCACCGAAGTACGCGGTCGCGGTCATGTTGAAGGGCACCACCGACGAGATCAGCGCGAGCACCGGTGGCCGTGTCGCCGGCCCCATCGCCAAGCAGATCCTCGACTACCTCTTCACCACCGACGCCGCGGTGCCCGCATGACCAGCAACCGCATGACCAGCACCCCGCGTGACCAGGTGCCCGGTTCAGCACATGTTCGAGTCGATAACCTCGCATCCACCGCTTCACGGCCTGGACGGCGAGCGGGATAGGGCACCTCTGTGACGAACAACAACGAGCGCATCGTCCTGAACGACCGCTACGAGATCCAGAACCGCATCGGCCGCGGTGGCATGGCCGATGTCTTCCTGGCACGCGACGTGCTGCTCGATCGACCCGTCGCGATCAAGGTGCTCTTCCCCGAATACGCCACCGACCCCAACTTCGTCGAGCGGTTCCGACGCGAGGCGCAGTCGGCCGCGAACCTCAATCACCCCAACATCGTCAGCGTCTACGACTGGGGCAAGTACTCGAACACCTACTTCATGGCGATGGAGTACGTGCAGGGCCGCACGCTCGCCGACATCCTGCGCGCCAACGGTCACGTCAGCTCGGTGCAGGCCGCCGAGATCGCGAGCGAGGTGTCGGCCGCGCTCAGCTTCGCCCACCGCAACGGTGTGGTCCATCGCGACATCAAGCCGGCCAACATCCTCATCGGCTCGGCCGGTCAGGTGAAGGTCGCCGACTTCGGCATCGCCCGCGCGATGAACGCGCCCACCGAGAGCAACCTCACCCAGGTCGGCTCGGTGATGGGCACCGCGACGTACTTCTCGCCCGAGCAGGCGCAGGGCGCGCAGCCCGACCCGCGCAGCGACCTCTACTCGCTCGGCATCGTGCTGTACGAGATGGTGGCGGGCAAGCCGCCGTTCACCGGCGAGAACCCCGTCGGCATCGCGTACAAGCAGGTGCACGACCCGCCCCAACCGCTCAACCAGCTCGTCGCCGATGTCCCGCGTCCGTTCGAGGCGATCGTCGCCAAGCTGCTCGCCAAGAACCCCGACATGCGCTACCCCGACGCCGACGCGCTGCGCGACGATCTGCGCCGCTTCCGCTCGGGTGAGCAGGTGATGGCGCTCGCCAGCATCACCGGCAACACCGCTCCGCCCCCGGCCGCGGTCGCAACCACCACGATGCCGCGCACGCAGGCCGTGCCCGCTGC
Organism: Ilumatobacteraceae bacterium; assembly: GCA_050248155.1. Lineage (GTDB taxonomy): Bacteria > Actinomycetota > Acidimicrobiia > Acidimicrobiales > Ilumatobacteraceae > VFMC01. Next base: position 20,355 of record JBFWSW010000051.1, on the reverse strand, counting down.
CGCGGTCCAGTCGGCCTACGGCGCTGCCGCTGCGCGCACCACCGCGATGCCCACTGCCGGCCAGCGCGCAGTGCAGCCGCAACCGCCGGTGCAGTACAACCCGCCCAACCGCAACGGCCTGTACGCGGCGCTCGGCTTCATCGCCGTCATCGCCCTCGTCATCGGCGGCATCTTCCTCTACAACTCGCTCACCAAGGAGGAAGAAGCGCCACCAACCACGACGATCACCGTCGAGGTGCCCGACCTCGTCAACATGACCCTCGAGCAGGCGACGGCCACGCTGAACGGCCTCGGGCTGGCGATCAACCCGATCCAGGGTGACAACCCCGACTTCCCCGAGAACGTCGTCTTCCTCACCGATCCGCCCGCCGGCGAGCTGGTCGAGCCCGACTCCACCGTCGACGTCACCTACAACCCGATCAAGGAACCGCAGGAGATCCCGAACGTCGTCGGGCAGAACCTCGCCGAGGCGACCCGAATCCTCGAGGGCGCGCAGTTCGTGCGTGGCGAGGTGACCACCGAGACGTCCGACCTGCCCAAGGACACCGTCATCCGCACCGAGCCGCCGGCCGGCGAGCTGCTGAAGCCCGGCGAGACCGTCGACATCGTGCTGTCGGGCGGACCCGACACCGAGACGATCCCCAACGTCGAGGGTCAGTCGCAAGAGGCGGCGACGCAGCTGCTCCAGAGCAAGCCGTACAACTTCGTCGTCACCGCCGCCAGCGAGAACAGCGACAGCGTCGAGAAGGGCCGAGTCATTCGCACCGAGCCCGCCATCGGCGGCGAGCTCGAGCCCGGATCGTCGATCACGATCGTGGTGTCGAGCGGCCGCCAGCAGGTGCAGGTGCCCGTCGTCGTCGGACTGACCGAGTCGCAGGCCAAGAACCTGCTCACCTCGAAGAACCTCGGCAACGCCGTCTCGTACGTCGACGTACCGGCCGGCAGCTCGAACGACGGCCGCGTGATCAGCCAGAACCCCGAGAAGAACACGCTCGTCGATCCGGGCACCGAGGTGAAGATCCAGGTCGGCCGTGCCGTCGCGCCACCGAGCACCAGCAGCACGACCACCACCAGCACGACGTCGACGACCAGCACCACCTCCACGACGACGACCACCACGACGGTCCCCGGCCCCTGACCTCGTTCCGTGGCATTCCGCGGTCGCTGACCGACGTCGGACTGCCGAAGTTCGGGTTGGTCGGGCCCGGTCAGCGGCGGGCGGGGATGCGGGCGAGGAAGTTGCGCAGCAGGTCGTGGCCGGCGGCGGTGAGGATGCTCTCGGGGTGGAACTGCACGCCCTCGATCGGCAGGTCGACATGGCGCACGCCCATCACGATGCCGTCGCTCGTGCGAGCGGTGACCTCGAGGCACCCCGGCACGCTGCTCGCCTCGATCACCAGGCTGTGATACCGGGTGGCGGTCAACGGGCTCGGCAGCCCGGCGAACACGCCCTCGCCCTGGTGCTCGATGTGCGACGTCTTGCCGTGCATGAGCTGCGGTGCCCGCTCGACCACACCGCCGAACACGTGCCCGATGGCCTGATGGCCGAGGCAGACGCCGAGCACCTGCGTACCGTGCTCGCCGAACGCCACGATCGCGTCGCAGATGACGCCGGCGTCCTCGGGCCGGCCCGGACCGGGTGACAGGAGCACGGCGTCGGGCGCGAGGTCGACCAGCTCGGCCACCGTGTGCTCGTCGTTGCGCACGACCAGCGGCTCGGCACCCAGCTCGCCCAGGTACTGCACGAGGTTGTAGACGAAGCTGTCGTAGCTGTCGATCACGAGAACCCGAGGCCCTGGCACCGGATCAGCGTAGACTCGCAGGCCGTGCCACCTCCGAAGAGAAAAGCCACGGGCAGCCGGGTCACGCCGAAGGGCACCCGGCCCGGCGACTCGCAGCGGCTCGCCGCACACGGCGCCGCGCCGGGTGAGGGCCGCGTCGGAGCATCCACCCGCTACACGCCGCCCACCCCGCGCAGCGAGATCGAGAGCCCCAAGTGGGTGCCCATCCTCATGGCTGCACTCATCGCGATCGGCGTCATCATCATCTTCCTGCGCTACGCGATCTGGCAGGACAGCAACTTGCCCGTGCTGTTCGGGCTCGTCTTCCTCCTCGGCGGGTTGTACGTCGCGACGAAGTGGCATTGACGCCGCGTCTCATCCTGGCGCGCCCGCGCCACCGTTAGCCTGTCCACATGCCGGCGCTCTCCACCATCTTGTGGGTGGCCGCCGGGGTGCTCATGGGCGCGATCCTGTGGAAAACCGGGATCGGCCTGTTGCGCAGCATGACGGCGCCACTTCCGCCCCCTCCACCGGCCGGCGAGATGCGCAAAGTGAACGTCAGGTATCGCTGCAGTGTCTGTGGCCTGGAGATCAAGTTGACACTTGCTCCCGACGAGGATCCGCCGCCGCCGCGGCACTGCCTCGAGGACATGGATCTGGTCGCGCCGCTCTACGAGTGAATCCACAACCTGTGGACAACCCTGTGTTCGAATGACACCCGTGTAACACGACCGTCATGCGGCCAACGGTCCCGCTCGACCTGTTGGACCCGTGCGCCGACACGGTCCCCGTGAGGCGCACAGCAGTTGGGTGCGGCCGCAGGCCGCCCGAATGAACTCGACCGACGGAGAGAGCGAGCGAAGCGAGCGAGGTCGACGGATCAGCCGAGACGTTCGATGATGGTGCCGTTGGCCATGCCGCCGCCCTCGCACATCGTCTGCAGGCCGTAGCGGCCGCCGGTGCGCTCGAGCTCGTTCAGGAGCGTCGTCATGAGGCGGGCGCCCGAGCACCCGAGCGGGTGACCGAGGGCGATCGCCCCGCCGTTCACGTTCACCTTGTCCATGTCGGGGTGCAGCTCGGCCTCCCAGGCCAGCACGACCGAGGCGAAGGCCTCGTTGATCTCGACGAGGTCGATGTCGTCCATCGACAGTCCGGCCCGCTTCAACACCCGCTGCGTCGCCGGGATGGGGGCGGTGAGCATCATCCGCGGGTCGTCGCCGGCGAGCGAGAAGTCGACGAAGCGAGCCCGCGGCGTGAGCCCGAGCGAGGCGGCCTTCTCCTCACTCATGATGAGGATCGACGCCGCGCCGTCGGTGATCTGCGAGGAGTTGCCGGCCGTGACGCGACCGCCCTCCTCCTCGGGCCGGAACGCCGGCTTCAGGTTGGCGAGGGACTCCATCGTGGTCTCGCGCAGGCCTTCGTCGGTGGTCATCATCGCCCCGTCGGCGCCCACCACCGGCAGGATCTCGCGCTGGAAGCGACCCTCGTCGGTCGCGCGGCGGGCCAGCTGCTGCGAGCGCACGCCGAACTCGTCGAGCTGCTCGCGGGTGAGCCCCCACTTGTCGGCGATCAGCTCGGCCGAGATGCCCTGCGGCACCAGCCCCCCGGCCGGCGCGTACCGGGCGCCCACTGCAGGACCGAACGGGAAGCCGAACTTGCCGTCGACCATCGATGCGCCCATCGGCACCCGGGTCATCACCTCGACACCCGCGGCGACGACCACGTCGTACGCGCCCGCGATCACGCCCTGCGCAGCGAAGTGCACCGCCTGCTGGCTCGACCCGCACTGACGGTCGATCGTGGTGCCCGGCACGTCCTCGGGCCAGCCGGCAGCCAGCACCGCGTTGCGGCCGACGTTCACCGCCTGCTCGCCCACCTGCATGACGCATCCCATGATGACGTCGTCGACCAGCGCGGGATCGACGCCGGTGCGGTCGATCAGGGCCTTCATCGTCTCGGCCGCGAGGTCGACCGGGTGCCACTCCTTGAGCTTGCCGTTGCGGCGACCGAGCGGAGTACGGACGGCATCGATGATGACTGCGGTGGGCATGGCACGCTCCTTCTGAGAAGAGAGCAGTCTGCAGGTCCCACGTGGACGATCTCAAACCGGAGCCCGGATGATCCCGACGGGTGACCGGCGACACATCCGCGTGCCACAATGACCGATGCCTTCAGCCAGCATCGCCGAGGTGGACGCCGTCGTCGCGGGCACGACCGTCCCGAGCCGGTTCGTCGAACTGCTCGACGCCCACCCAGACCTGCCCGCCCTGCACAGCGCACCGGTCGAGGGCGTGCCGGTCGACGACAGCGGTCACTGGAGCGTGTGGACGCTGCGCGACTACGGCGACCTGGCCGCGCGAGCGGCTGCGGGGTTGCGCGCCGCCGGCGTCGGCCCCGGCGACCGGGTGCTGCTGATGATGCGCAACCGACCCGACTTCCACTGGTTCGACATGGCCGCACAGTGCCTGCGCGCCACGCCCGTCAGCATCTACAACTCCTCATCGCCGGAGGAGATCCAGTACCTGGCGAGCGATGCCGGGGCTCAGGTCGCGATCGTCGAGGACGAGGGCTTCCTCACCCGGCTGCTCTCGGTGCGCGACCAGCTGCCGCTGCTCCAGCACGTGTTCGTCGTCGAGACGCCACCCGGCGGCTGCCCCGACGGCGTCTCACCGGCCGGCAGCCTGCTCGAGGCGGGCACGCTCGACCTGCGCGGGCTCGCCGCCGACACCTCACCCGACGACCTGGCGACGCTCATCTACACCAGTGGCACGACCGGTCCGCCGAAGGGCGTGATGATCAGCCAGTACAACGTCGTCTACACGGTCGAATCACTGCGCCAGTGCATCGCGTTCGAGTCGTTCGTCGGGAAGCGCGCGATCAGCTACCTGCCGATGGCCCACATCGCCGAGCGGATGATGAGCCACTACCAGGGCGCCATCCTCGGCTACAGCGTCTTCTGCTGCCCCGACCCCAACCAGCTCGCACCATGCCTCACCAAGGTGCGCCCCGAGATCATCTTCGGCGTGCCACGGGTGTGGGAGAAGATCCACAACGGCGTCAACGCAGCGCTCTCCGCCGATCCGGAGCGCAAGGCGAAGTTCGACGAGGGCGTCGCCGCCGCGCTCGACATCAAGCGAGCCGAGCGCGACGGCACCATCACCGACTCGCAGCGCGAGACGTGGGCCTTCCTCGACGGTGTGGCCTTCGGTGCGGTGCGCGGCTTGGTCGGTCTCGACCAAGTGCAGGTCGCGGTGACCGGCGCGGCACCGATCCCCCGTCCGGTGCTCGAGTGGTACGGCGCGATCGGGGTGCCGCTCAGCGAGATCTACGGCATGAGCGAGTCGAGCGGCCCGATGACCTGGAGCCCCGAGGCCAACCGGCCCGGGTCGGTCGGCCGCGAGATACCGGGCTGCGAGGTGCGTGTCGCCGAGGACGGCGAGGTGATCTGCCGTGGCGGCAACGTCTTCCAGGGCTACCTCGGTCAGCCCGAGAAGACCGCCGAGACCCTGGTCGACGGCTGGTTGCACAGCGGCGACATCGGCGTGCTCGACGGCGACGGCTACCTCAGCATCGTCGACCGCAAGAAGGAGCTGATCATCACCTCGGGCGGCAAGAACATCAGCCCCGCCAACCTCGAGGCGGCGCTGAAGACCATCCCGCTCATCGGCCAGGCCGCCGCGATCGGCGACAACCGCAAGTTCTGCTCGGCGATCCTCGTCCTCGACCCCGAAGCCGCGGGCGCGTGGGCCGCGGCGCACGGGCGCGCCGGCAGCGAGACCGTCGAGCTCGCCGCGGACCCGGCCGTCATCGCCGAGGTGCAAGCCGGCGTCGACCACGTCAACCAGCAGTTCGCCCAGGTCGAGCAGATCAAGCGGTTCACATTGGTCGGCGAGGAGTGGCTGCCCGACAGCGACGTGCTGACACCCACCTCGAAGTTGAAGCGACGGGGCGTGCTCGCCCGCTACGCGGCCGACATCGAGGCGATGTACGCCGACCTCGACTGACGGATCAGCACTCGCGGGCCACGACGAGGCAGCCCTGGTGGACGATCGCGCCACGCACGCGGCCGAGGTCGGCGCCGGGTGGGAGCCCGAGTACGGCCTCGTCCTGCACGCGTGCCACGCACGCCTGCCCGTCGTCATCTGTTCCCGCCAGCCACAGGTCCTCGCCGTCGACGAACGCGCTGAGCACCTGGATCGGCGGGACGAGGAGACCGAGGGTCCAGCCCGCACCGGACGAGGTGGCCACGGTGCGGTTGTGGCCGGAGTCGAGCAGGAGGACCACGTCGCCGTCGTGTCGCACGACGGGTCCGACGACGCCGAGCTGGGTGGCGAGCGGGAGCGGGACCGGGCGCGCCTCGAACGCGCGACCGTCGCTGCGCAGCAGACCCCAGCCGAAGGCGGTGTTGTCCACGAACACCCGGCCGGCCAGGAGCAGATCGGCGCCGCACACCGCGGCACCGGCTACGGCGAAGGCCGGGAAGCTGCTGGCGACCTGCATGAGCTGCGTCCACGTGCACAGGTCGGTCGAGATCAGGTGCGAGGTGCGGCCACGCTCGCTGCGTGCGAACAGGTGCCACTCGCGCCGGAAGCGGACGAGCGCGACCAGGCCGCCCGCCGGCACGGGGGAGTCGAACTCGGCGACGCGACCGAGTTGCCGGCCCGAGCCGCACCAGACCTGCACGACCTGGTCGGTGACATGGCCGACGACGACGAGCTGATCGCCGTCGCTCGCCATGACGACCTGGCCGATGAACCGTCGACCGAGGGCGAGCGGCTCGACGTCGTCGTCGACCCGGCCGTCGAGCAGGCTGCGAGGGACCGACGTGACGCGCACGCCGAGTCCCTCGTCAGCCTGGGGGACAGCGCGGGTGAGCAGGGAGACGTCGAACTCCGGCACCATGCCTCCAAGAGGTACGGCTGCCGTCGTTGTGTGACCGCGAAACGCGAAGAATCTTCAGAATTGTCCGTCTCGCCGCTCCCCGGCCTCGCTACGCGAGGTAGACGCTGCTCACGGTGTTGTTCCAGCCGGTGACCATGTTCGGGAACTGGGCGCCCGCCGAGGTGTTCCCCGGATACACCGCGCCGGAGGCGGCCGCGCCCTGCCAGAAGGTCGCCGAGCAGGCGCCGACCCGGTAGCTCGTCGTCCGGTTGTCGAAGCCGACGGTCGACAGGCTGATCACGTTGAACCGCAGCAGCGTCGACCAGACCGGCGTGCCGTAGCTGATGTTGTCGTAGAGGCGCAATGAGGTGCTGCAGTTCGTGAGGGCGTTGCGGCGGAAGCCCGACGCGCCAGGCTCGCCCGACGCCAGGAACTCGTCCATCTCGGCCTCGGAGTCGAAGCACGTGGTCACGGCATGCTCATCGGTGTGGCAGGCCTGGGCGTCACCCCAGCCCTCGCGCAGGTCGATCGTCTGGCCGTGGTACGTGGCCAGGGCGATCGACTCCGGGGCGAGGCGGAGACCCGAGTCGGGGGGCGAGGGCTCTTCGAGCGCTGCGGCCGGTGTGAGGGGTGCGGCTGCGAGCAGCGCGACGAACGCGAGGGCGAGTCGCTTCATGTGGATCGTGTCCTTCCGTGGGTGGGTCCACCCTGTCAGGGGGCGGGGATGGTTCTGACGTTCAGAGTGCGTGTCTCTGTGTCAGTCATTCCCACTACCGCACAGGTGCCGCCGTCGTCAATGGCGACGACGTTCCAACCCTGCAGGCCGATCTCGGACAGCAGCTCGCGGGCGCGAGTGACCGCGACCTCGAACGGCAGGCACCGCGCGTTGATCTCCTCGACCACCCGGCGACCCACCTCGGCGACCGGGTCGTCGACCATGCCGGCCACATCGGCCTCGGAAAGGCCGAGCTGAGCGCACACCTCGGGCCCGTCCCCCGGGAACACCTCGAGCACGCCGCGATCGCCCGTGCAGCCGACGAGCGGCGGATCACTGCCGGGCGACTGCCGCTCGGGATCGGGCAACCTGCCCGCCCGCCACTCGTCGGCGCATGCTCCGATCGGATCGGTCCCCGGCTCGACGAGCACCGACACGTCGCGCTCGGCCACCGACGGGTGACACGCCACGATCTGCGGCTGGGTGACCTGGGCACGGTCGACCAGCGCCGCGGTGACGACGGCGCCCGTCCCGATCCCGAGGCTCGCGGCGACGAACAGCGCCACGCTGCCCCAGCGTCGGCCGGGCCGGCGCGACGACACCGGCTCGTCCTCGTGGCGGTGGTGTTCGAGGGTGATGTGGGCCACGAGCTCGTCGGTGCTCGTGCCGGGTTCGATCGACGCAGCCCGGCGCCGGACGTGTTCGCGGAGGAGGTCGAGCGGATCGGTCACGATGCCTCCTCGTCCGCGGCCCGCTGGCGCTCGACGGCGTCGCGCAACCGAGCGCGTGCCCGCGACAGCCGCCGGCGCGCAGCGACGGGACGGATGCCGAGGATCTCGGCAACCTCGCTGCTGCTCAGCTCTTCGATCGCCGTCATCAGGACGAGCTCGCGATCGGAGGCGTCGAGGGTGGCGAGTGCCTCGACCACCGCCTCCAGCTGGGCACTCACGTCGACGTCGGGCGCTGGATGGACGTGGTCGGTGCTCAACCGAGCGACCCGGTCGGTGGCGGCGTACCACCGCCGATCGCGCCGGCTCGAGTTGAGCACCTCGTGGCGTGCCGCTGCCCGCAGCCACGTGCGCACCGCGCCGTCGGGGACGTCGACGAGGTGCTGCCAGAGCTGCGCGAACGTCGCGTTCGTCACTGCGTCGGCATGGGCGCTGGGATGGACCACGCGCACGTACGCGTGCAGGGCGTGGTGGTGCTCGCGGACGAGACGCTCGAAGCGCGACCTGCCCAGGTCGACTCGCTCGTCGCGCCGAAACATCTCCACGCTCCTAGAGGTACGGAAACGGTCGAGTTGTGACCGTGATCGTGAAAATACCTCCCAAACTCGATGGGCTCGTCATCAGCGGGCCAACTTCGAGAGCAACCGCTGGAGCGCGTTGATGTCGGAGTCGGTGACCACTGCGGCGAAGTGCCGCTGCACCGCCCTCCGGTAGATCACGTTCGCATCACGCCAGAACAACCGGCCCTCGCGAGTGAGGTGCACGGTGACGGCGCGCCGATCGCTCGCCGTGGGCGTCGCCTCGCGCTCGACGTACCCCTCGTGCTCCATCCGGTCGAGCCGCCGGGACAGGCTCGAGGGAATCTCACCGAGCAGCGCGCACAGCTCGCTCACACGCAGCGCACCACCGGCACGACGCAGCACGCTCATCACGTCGAACCACGCAAGTGGGACGTCGAACTCGGCCAGCAGATCGCTGTCGATCTGACGCGTGATCGCCGTGGTGGTCTGGCACAGCGACTGGAACAGCTCGATGCGCTCGGCGTCGAGTCGAGGCATGTCGTCAGGCCCGTCCGAGGCCTGTGGTGCAGCTAGGCGGTGGCCTTCAGCGCGGCGCTGAAGGCGGCCAGGGCGAGGTCGATCTCGCGCTCGTTGACGATCAGTGGCGGCATCCACCGCAGGCACGACCCGTAGGTGCCGGCGTTCATGAGGATGAGCCGGCCCTCCTCGAGGCAGTGCCTGGTGACGGCGGCGACCCGTGCGGGATCGGTGAACTCGATGCCGTTCATCAGGCCGAGCCCGCGCACCTGGGCGATCACCTCGTGCTCGCCCTGCAGCTCGCGCAAGCCGGCCCGCAGCTGCTCGCCGCGTGCATCCACGTTGGCGAGGAAGGCCGGATCGCTCATCAGCTCGATGGTCGCGAGGGCTGCCGCACAGCCCATCGGGTTCCCGCCGTAGGTGCCGCCGTGGCTGCCGGTCGGCCACTGGTCGTCGAGCTCGCGCCGGGTGCCGAGCGCCGAGAAGGGGAACCCGCTGGCGATGCCCTTGGCCATGCAGATGATGTCGGGCTCAATGCCGTAGTGCTCGACGGCGAACAACTTGCCGGTGCGGCCGAAGCCGCTCTGCACCTCGTCCGCGATGAACAAGATGCCGTGGGCTCGGCACCGCTCGACGAGGCCCTGGATGAACGCCGGCGGCGCCGGGATGTACCCGCCCTCGCCGAGGACGGGTTCGAGGATGACCGCCGCCGTCTCGTCGGGCGCGGTCATCGACTTGAGAAGGTGGTCGAAGCCACGCAGTGCCCGGGCCGACTCGGCGTCGGCATCATCGGCCAGCGGATCGGGGAACGGCGCCACGTACACGCCGGCGGGCAGGGGCGCGTGGCCGGCGCGATAGCTGGTCTTCGACGTCGTCATCGCCATCGCGAGGTGCGTTCGACCGTGGAAGCTGCCGCTGAACACGACGACGTTCGGCCGCTTGGTGACCTGCTTGGCCAGCTTGACCGCGCCTTCGGTGATCTCCGCACCGGAGTTGGCGAAGAAGAACGTGTCGATGCTGCCCGGCGTGATCTCGGCGAGCTTGGCTGCCAGCGGTTCGAGCAGGTCGTGCTGGAACACGTTGACCTGCGCGTGGATGAAGCGCTGAGCCTGGTCGGCGATGGCCTGTGCCACCCTCGGATGGGCGTGCCCGGTGGAGTTGACGGCGATGCCCGCGGCGAAGTCGAGGTACTCCTCGCCGTCGGTGGTGGTGACCCAGCATCCGTGTCCACTGGCCACCTGCAACGGCGTGACCGAGAACCAGACCTTCGAGAGATGCGACATGGCGCCAGCCTATGCCTGCTATTGGACCACCTGGATCAGAGCCCCGGCCGGCGTGTACTCGACGTACCCGCTCGACCGCGGGCCCGTCACGTAGACGCGCACGACCACTGCGAAGTCGGCGGTGAACACCGAGCGCTCGACGATGATGTGGCTGACCGTGCCCTGCTCGACAGTGGTGAGCCCCGGTGCCTCGGCGACGGCGCGGGAGAGGAACGTCCAGTCGACCTCGGTCGCGCTCCACAGGTTGGCCTCGAGTTCGCCGTCGCCGACCAGTTGCACGGGGCTCGACGGACCGATCGCACCGTCGCGCCACGGGTACTCGTCGACGTGGTCGGGGATGTCGGCGTCCTGCGCCTGGGCGAACGCGTACTCGGGGTACAGGATCACCTGGAGGAACCGCGTCGGCTCACCGCTGATCGCCGCGTCGTACTGCGCGATCAGCGTGGGAGCACCGCCCTCCGCGAAGGGCGACACGAACGCGGGCACGGCAGTCGGTGCCGATGCGGGCGGCTGCTCGCCGACAGCGACGCCGGGCGCGGTGATCGCGGGCACGGTCACTGTGGGAAGCGACACAGCCGGGACGGCGGGCACCTCGATCGCGTCGATCTGCTCCTGCGCGTCCTGCAGCAGGCTGTCGACGGTCTGCTGGGCGTCCTCGACGATCTCGTCGGCCGTGTTGGCGCTGTCGCGGGCGCGCAGGAACGCCCAGGCGCCGATCGCCAGACCCGCGATGGGCCCGGCGAACAGCAGGATCACGAGGATGGTGCCCGCCACCGAGCGGCCCGACTTCACCGGCGGGGGCGGCGAGTCGGACCATGCCGGCGCACCGAACGGCCCGGCCGGCGACGTCATGCCGTTCACGAAGTCGGTCGGTCGGGGCGGCGCACTGGCCCATGGCCCGGGCGTCGAGCCACCCGCCGACGGCGGCTCGAAGCCCGGGATGGGGGTCGAGCGCGGACCGGGCTGCGGCCCCGATGCGGGAGGTCCGCCCGGCCGGTCGGAGCTCGACGGTGAGGGGGGTGCGAACGACATTGGTGGCTCCTGGATCAGTAGACGGCGAGGACGTCGCCGGCGGCCGTGGCCTCGACGTAGCCGCTGCCGGTCGGGCCCGTGACCGACACCCGGATGGTGATCGGCAGACGGGGATCGAAGGTGGAACGGTCGACGATCACGTGGCTGACTGTCCCGCCGGCGACCCCGGTGAGCACGGATGCACGATCGGCGAGCGCCGCGATGGCCGACCAATCCACCGCGGAGGCATCGAAGGCCAACGACGCCAGGTCTCCGTTCGACGCGCGCGGCGAACCGTCGCCGATCCGCCCGTCCGTCCACACGTGCTGCTCGAGCCCGTTCCCCGCGGCGACCACGGCGACGGCCGAGTCGGGGTAGAGGCTGATCTGCGCGAGCGCGGCACCGCCGAGCGCTCGCTGGAAGGCGGCGACGACAGCCGTCGCTGCGCCGGGGTCGAACATCGTCGAGGCGGAGTCGGGTAGACCGAGCGCCAGGCGATCGGCGTCCGACAGGACGCCGGTGCGGTCTGCTACGCGCACGTCGGTCGGTCGAGCCGACGAGACGGTCCAGCCCACGACTGCCACCACCACGACGAACGCCGTGGCGAGCGCTGCCACGGTGGCCGTGAGCAGGGGTCGGACCCGCGCAGCTCGTCGGCCGCGCAGCGAGACCGTCCCCGCCAGGACGTGGGGCTCGATCACGACGCCGGACGCGACGATGGGCATGCCTGCAGTGTGCGCTCCGGGCAGCCTGCGGTCGTGAGTACCGAGTACTCATCCTGCGCTGACCGGGCCGGACAGCCCGGTCAGCACAGGCGGGCGTTCACCTGGGCGGTCAGGCGAACGCCGCGGCAAGCACGTCGGCGTACGTGTCTGCCAGATGGAACGTCATCGCCTCGCGAACTCGCTCGGGGACGTCTTCGAGATCGGCATCGTTGCGCTTGGGCAGGACCACCTCGGTCAGCCCGGCCCGGTGAGCAGCGAGGACCTTCTGCTTGACACCGCCGATCGGCAGCACCTTGCCCTGCAGGGTGATCTCGCCGGTCATGCCGACGGTGGGCTTGACCACTCGGCCCGTCAGCAGGCTGACGAGCGCGGTGGTCATCGTGACGCCGGCCGACGGCCCATCCTTGGGCACCGCACCCGCGGGCACGTGGACGTGGACGCGCTTGGCGAGCGTCGCCGGATCGACCCCCAGGTCGGACGCGTGTGAGCGGACGTAGCTGAGCGCGATCTGCGCGCTCTCCTTCATCACGTCGCCGAGCTGGCCGGTGAGCGTGAGGATCGGCTCGGCCGTGGTCCCGTCGGCAGCCGCCAGCGGGAAGGCCGTGGTCTCGATGAAGAGGACGTCGCCGCCCGCGCCCGTGACGGCCAGACCGGTCGCGACACCCGGCACGTTCGTGCGCTCCTCGATCTCGTCGTCGACCTTGCGGCGACCGAGCCACTCGCGCACGTCTCCCGAATCGACCTCGACCGGCGGCGTGCGCCGCTCGGTCGCGACGGCGGCAGCCACCTTGCGCGACAGCTTGCCGAGCTCGCGCTCGAGCGAGCGGACGCCCGCCTCGCGGGTGTACCCCGTGATCGTCGCCCGGATGGCGGCCTCGCTGACCGAGACCTCGTCCGGCGTGAGGCCGGCGCGCTCGAGCTGGCGGGGCAACAGGTATCGCTCGGCGATGAACACCTTCTCGTCCTCGGTGTAGCCGTCGAGGCGCACCAGCTCCATGCGGTCGAGCAGCGGCGCCGGGATCGTGTCGGCGACGTTCGCGGTCGCGATGAACACGACGTTGCTGAGGTCGAGCTCGATCTCGAGGTAGTGGTCGCGGAAGGTGTGGTTCTGCGCGGGGTCGAGCACCTCGAGCAGCGCCGCGGTGGGGTCGCCGCTCCACCCGCCGGGGCTGAGCTTGTCGACCTCGTCGAGCAGGACGACCGGGTTCATGCTGCCGGCCTCGATGATCGCCCGGGCGATGCGGCCGGGCTGGCTGCCGACGTAGGTGCGCCGGTGCCCGCGGATCTCGGCCTCGTCACGCACGCCACCGATCGAGACGCGCACGAAGTTGCGACCCATCGCCCGCGCGATGGACTCGCCGAGGCTGGTCTTGCCGACACCTGGAGGGCCGACCAGCGTGACGACGGTGCCTGCGGCACGGCTCTCGGTCGCGATGTCGCGATCGTGGCGCAGCTTGCGAACGGCGAGGAACTCGACGATGCGGTCCTTCACGTCCTCGAGCCCGTAGTGGTCGGTGTCGAGCACCTCCCGAGCCTGCGCGAGGTCGAGCTGGTCGTCGGTCCGGACGCTGAAGGGCAGCTCGAAGATGCGGTCGAGCCAGGTGCGCACCCAGGCGTGCTCGGGCGACTGCTGGCTCATCCGATCGAGCCGATTGATCTCCTTGTCGATGAACGTCGCAACCTTGTCGGTCAGGTGCGGGCGCAGCGCGTCGAGCTTGGTCCGGTACTCGCCGACGACGTCGTCGTCGCCCTCGCCGAGCTCCTTGCGGATGGCGGCGAGCTGCTGGCGCAACAAGTACTCGCGCTGCTGCTTGTCGACCCCTTCGGTGACGTCGGCGCGGATCTGCGCGTTGACCTGCAGCTCGGCCAGGTGATCCTTCGCCCACGCGGTGACCAGGTCGATGCGGCGGCCGACGTCGGTGGCGCGCAGCACGTCGATGCGCAGCTCGCCCTCGATCTCGGCCCACGAGACGACGGCATCCGCCAGTGCGCCGGGGTCGGGCACGCTGCGCAGGAGCTCGGGCAGGCGGCGGCTGCCGCGCAGCTTGGCGATCTCCTCGAGGATGACCCGCAGCTCGCGCGTGGCGGCCTCGACCCGCGGCGTCGGCCGGACGTCGGTGACGACCTCGACCTCGGCACGGTCGGCGCCGCCCCGATCGCTCGTGTGGCGGGCGAGCACGACGGCTCGCGCCTCTGCCTGGACGATCGCAGCCGGTTGACCCGACGGTAGGGCGCCGCGGTTGGGGACCCGGGCGACGACGCCGAGCTCGGGCACCTCGTCGCTCACGAGCACCACGCGTCCGTCGGTCGCCGTCGCCGCGTCGACGGCGAGCCGGATGGGATCGGAGTCGAGCGCGATCGTGATGAGCGTGCCCGGGAGCACCACGGTGTGGAGGGGCAGCACCGGCAGCGACAGGGTTGCCGGTGACCCGATCGAGGACGTCTGGACACCTGCGTCGGTCATGGATGCGAGCGTAGCGTCAAGAAACTTGATCGCACCCGACGCAGGATTCCTGTCACATCGGGAATGCGGGCAGCACACGGCCGACCGAGGCGTAAGCTGCCCGGATTGCGTTCGGTCCCTGGCGAACGCGGGCAGGAGGCGGCCGTGCCGGCCGTGCGATGCCCGGATCAGGCGAGCTCGGCGGCGCGAGCGAGGGCCTCGTCCCACGTCGCCCTGGCCGCGAGCAGCGCGCGGAACGGCATGACCTTCTTGGGCATGCTGACGCCGAGCACCCCACGCAGCCGTCCCTGGAACCCGTACAGCGCGGCGAACTGGCCGGTCGTGTCGCCGGTGAAGACGTGGATGTCGTCCCCGCCGTGCGCGCGGCCGACGAACTGGATGCGCCGGTCGTACTGATCGCTCCAGAAGAACGGCACCGACTCGTACCCCTCGGCCAGCCGGCCCTCGGCGATCGCGAGCAGGCTGCGCGCCGCGGCGGCACCCTGCTCGGCGGCGTTGGTCCAGTGCTCGACGCGCATCTCGACGTCGTCGAACCCGTGGAAGATGCGGTTCGGCCACCGGGCGCAGTCGCCCGCGGCGAAGACCCCGGCAACGCCCGTCCACAGCGTCTCGTCGCACACGATGCCGTCGCGCAGCTCGAGCCCACTGCCCTCGAGCCACTCCGTCGCCGGCGTGACGCCGATGCCGACGACCACGACGTCGCTCGGCACGACCGATCCGTCGGCCAGCCGTACCGCCACCACCTGGCCGTCGCGCTCGTCGAAGCCGTCGATCCGGACGTCGCAGCGCAGGTCGACCCCATGCTCGGTGTGTACTGCAGCGACCGCAGCGCCGAGATCGGCGCCGAGCCCGCGGATGAGCGGGGCCGGCGCCCCTTCGAGCACCGTCACCTCACATCCGGCCTCGCGCGCCGTGGCGGCGACCTCGAGGCCGATGAACCCGGCGCCGATCACGGTGACCCGAGCCGAGCCCCCGGAGAGCCGACGACGCAGATCGAGGGAGTCGGCCAGGGTGCGCAGCTCGACGATCCCGTCGAGCTGCGGCTGACCCGGCAGCCGGCGTGGCGCGGCTCCGGTCGCGATGACGAGGCCGTCGTACGGCACGGCCTCACCGTCGTCGAGCGCGACTCGACGATCGTCCACGTCGAGCTGCACTGCTCGACGGCCGAGCCGCAGGTCGAGGTCGAGACCCGCGAAGTCCTCCGGCTTGCGCAAGCGGATCCGGTCGGGTTCCCACTCGCCGGCGAGGAGCTTCTTCGAGAGCGGCGGCCGGTCGTAGGGATGCTCCGCTTCGGCCCCGATCAGCGTCACCCGGCCCGCGAAGCCGTCGGTGCGCAGCGTCTCGCACGCCCTCAACCCTGCCAACGACGCCCCGACCACCACCACGCTCTGCACGGCCCCCGAGCATGGCACGTAACCTCCCCACGTGCCCGAGGAAGCGCTGCCGGAGATCGACCCGGTCCTCGTCGCCGCGCCGTCGCGGTGGTCGACCGGCGAGGCCGCCGAGATCGCCGCAGCCACCTTCGCCGTCGACGCCGCCTCGGCGCTCGACCTCGGCAGCGAGCGCGATCAGGCGTTCATGCTCCTCGACCGGGCCGGCGCGCGGCTGGCCGTCATGAAGATCTCGAACCCGGCCGAATCGCCCGAGACGCTCGACATGGAGATGCTCGTCGTCGACCACGCGGCCCGAACCGATCCGGGCCTGCCGATCGCACACCCGTGGTGCGTGCCGGAGCTGAGCGGCGAGGCCGCCGCCGACCATCGGGCGGAGTGGCGGTCGACCGCGGGCACGCAGTGGGTGCGGATGTACGACGTCATGCCCGGCCTCGCCCGAGGCGATGCGACGGGCCTGTCCGATCGGGCGCTGGTCGAGTGGGGCGCGACGACGGCGCGTCTCGCCCGCGCGCTGCGGGGCTTCATCCACCCGCGCGCCATCCGCACCATGCCGTGGGACGTGCAGCACGCCGCGGCGACCAGGCCGATGCTGGCGACGATCGGCGACGCGGATGTCCGCGGTCTGGTCGAACACGTCCTCGACCACTTCGACGACCACGTCGCCCCGCGCTGGCCCGGGTTGCGAGCCCAGGTCGTGCACGGCGACCTCACGATCGACAACGCGCTCATCGACGCCGACGGATCGATCACCGGCATCATCGACTTCGGCGACATGAGCCACACGGCCCTGCTCGTCGACCTCGCGTCCGTGCTCGACTCGCTGGCGACCGCCCGGGACGGCGACGAGATCTTCCGCGTCGCCCGGCTCGTGCTCGACGGCTACCAGCGGATCACCCCGCTCGACACCGACGAGCTCGCGATGGTCGGCCACCTGTGGGCGACGCGGCTCGCCGTCGGAGTGGCGATCGCGTCGTGGCGCACGGCCGAAGGATTGGAGGAGCCCGAGTTCGGCGCACGCGGCATCGAGCCAGCGCTGGCCAACCTGCACCACCTCGTGAGCACCGGGTGGGACGGCGTCGAAGCTCGCATCGCGGGGTCGCACGACGGTGGCACCACCGCGGCGCTCGTCGAGCGGAGGGAGCGGGTGCTCGGACCGGCCATCGAGGCGCTCAGCTACACGCACCCGCTGCGGATGGTGCGCGCCGAGGGGACGTGGATGTACGACGAAGCGGGTCGTCGCTACCTCGACGCCTACAACAACGTGCCGTGCGTCGGCCACAGCCACCCGCGTGTGGCGTCGGCGATCGCCCGGCAGTCGCGCGTGCTGAACACGAACATGCGCTACCTCCACGGCTCGGCGATCGAGCTGGCCGAGCGGCTCGTCGCGACGTGCCCGCCCTCGCTCGACACCGTGTTCTTCGTCAACTCGGGGTCGGAGGCCAACGATCTGGCGTGGCGGCTGGCCACGATGGCGACCGGCAACACCGCCGGCATCTGCACCGCATTCGCGTACCACGGCATCTCGGCGGCGATCGCCCCGCTGTCGCCCGAGACGTACCCCGACGGCCACACCGACGTCGTTGTCGAGCGATGGCAGCCCACCGACACCTACCGAGGGCTGTTCACCGACACGACGTCGTTCGACGGGGCGCTCGCGCGTCTGGCCGACCGCGGTCTCGCGCCGGCGGTCACCATCCTCGACGGGGTGCTGCAGAGCGACGGCGTGCACGACCTCGACCCCACGTACGTGCAGGCCCTGGTCGACGCGACGCACGCGGCGGGCGGGCTGTGGATCGCCGACGAGGTGCAGGGCGGCCACGGTCGTACCGGTGAGGCGATGTGGTCGTTCGAGCGCTTCGGCATCGAGCCCGATTTCGTCACCCTCGGCAAGCCGATGGGCAACGGCCACCCGGTCGCTGCCGTCATCACCCGGCGCGAGCTGGCCGAGCGATTCGCCGGCGACACGGTGTTCTTCTCGACCTTCGGTGGCAACCAGGTCTCGATGGCCGCGGCGCACGCCGTGCTCGACGTGCTCGACGACGAGCGGGTGCTGGCGCGTGTGCAGGTCGCGGGCGAGGCGCTGCGCACCGCGGTGCGCGAGGCCACCAGCGAGGACGACCGGGTGGGCGACGTGCGCGGCATGGGCCTGGCGAACGCGATCGAGATCGTCACCGACCGCAGCTCACGAACGCCCGACGCGGCGACGGCGACGGCCGTGAACGACGGGCTGCGCGAGCGGGGCGTGCTCGTCGGGACGACCGGCGCGCACCGCAACGTGCTGAAGGTGCGGCCACCGCTCGCCTTCACCGAGCACGAGGTGCCGGTCCTCGTCGACGCCCTCCGCGCCACCCTCGCCGCCCTCCCCTGACCGCGATGAGAGATGAGTGGCGATCTGCCACTCATCTCTCATCGCACTGGTGGTGGTCAGCGGACGGGGACGGGTGGGGTGTCGGGGTGGGCGGCGACGTGGTCGAGCGCGTCGCCGAGGCGGGTGGCGATCTGGTCGATCTCGGCCTCGGTGACGACGAAGGGCGGCGCCACCATCACCGCGTTGGGCACCGGACCCGAGCCCGCCGGGTACACCCACAGGTCGCGATCGAGCGCCGCCCGCACCACCAGATCGCGGTTGCGCCTGAGCTCGATGCCGAAGAACAGGGCGCGACCACGCACGTCGGCGACGAGGGGATGGTCACCGATCGCCGCTCGCAGGCGGTCGCCGAGCACCTGCCCCATCTGCGCCGACCGGGCCACCAGGTGTTCTCGCTCGAGGATGTCGAGCACGACGTTCGCCGCGGCACACGCCCCGTCGTTGCCGGTGAAGGTGAAGTACATGAACCCGAACGCGCGCAGCACGTCGGCGACGGCGTTGGTCGTCGCGACCGCGCCGAGCGGCACGTACCCTCCGCCCAGGCCCTTGCCACCGACGATCACGTCCGGCTCCATCGGGAAGTGCTGGTGCCCGAACTTGGTCCCGGTGCGCCCGTACCCGGTCATCACCTCGTCGGCGATGAGCAACACGTCGTGTCGGCGGCACAGGTCGGTGACGACGCGCCAGTACTCGTCGCTCGCCTCGAGGCAGGCACCGGCAGCGCCGGTGATCGGCTCGGCGATGAAGCCGGCGATCGTCGCCGGGTCCTCCCGCTCGAACACTCGGACCACGTCGTCGGGATCGTCCCATGCCACCTTCGGGAACGGCAACAGCAGCGGCTCGTACCCGATCTGGCGCGCCGAGTGCGACGCGACCGAGATGGTGGCGATGGTCATGCCGTGGTAGCTCGGGTGGCGGCCGATCATCTTCCAACGGTCGGGTCGACCCTTGCCCACCTGGTAACCGCGGGCGAGACGGATGGCCGAGTCGGTGCTCTCGCTGCCGCCGCTCGTGAAGAAGACGTTGGTGAACCCGTCCGGCAGCCACCGCTCGACGAGGCGGTCGCGCAGCTCGAGCCGCGGCACCGTCGGCCACAGCGGGATGACGTACCCGCACGCGGACATCGCCTTGCCGGCGGCCTCGCCCACCTCGGCACGCCCCCAGCCGACGTTGCCGACGATCGCGCCGGCGGCAGCGTCGAGGATGCGGCGCCCGTCTGCCGTGTGCAGCCAGCAGCCCTCGCCCGAGACGACGAGGGGCAGGTTGACGGATCCGGGGACGAAGGAGTAGCGGGCGCCGTCGCCCACGGTGGAGGTCGTGCTCACGCCGTCAGTCTCGCAGGCGATCGAGGCGCTCCTCGGCCTGGTCGTGCCGGAACATGATCGACAGCCGCGGCCCGGGCGCGTGGGCGACCTTGGGCACGCAGTGCATCCAGTCGTGCTGGCACGCGCCGCCCATCACGAACAGGTCGCCGTGCCCCAGCAACCACGACCGCGACGGCCCACCCGGACGTGGACGCATCTGGAACGGTCGAGCGGAGCCGACGCTGACGATCGCGACGACGGGATCCTCACGGACGAACCGCTCGCGATCGCCGTGCCATGCGACGGAGTCGTTGCCGTCGCGGTAGAGGTTGCAGCCGATGCAGTCGAACCAGCGGTCGTAGTGCCGTGAGAGATCGTGGCGGATGTCGCGGAGCACGGGGAGCGGTTCGGCCTTCGAGGATGCCGTCGTCCACCACCACGTGAGCCGCGGCTCGGGTAGGAGCCGGTCGTACATCACGACCTCCCGCTGGCCCCAGTTCAATCGAGCGACCAGTTCGCCGAACACCAGATCGGCACCGCGCAGCCACCTCGGCACGAGGTCGACCCAGCACTCGTCGTCCAGCCAGGTGCGCTGCAGCCGGTGCGGTTCGAGCGCGGGCCATGACGGATCGTCGAGGCCGAACAGCGACGCCTGGTACGAGCC
>JBFWSW010000050.1:0-27619 GCA_050248155.1 Ilumatobacteraceae bacterium | reverse complement strand
GCTCGTCCGCGTCGGCCCACTCCAGTCCCGCGCCGCCGCCGATCTCGTGCACGATCGGGCAGACTAGGCGCCCGTGATCAGGTATCTCAGCCTCGAATGGATCGACGCGCTGGCCGGCGAGGTCGCCCGCGATCAGCGGTTGGCCGACCTCGGCACGCAGCACCGGATCGGTGTGACCCAGGTGGTCACCGACGGGCCCGAGGGCGACGTCGTCTACCACGTCCAGGTCGGCGACGGGAACGTCGCGTTCGGGGCAGGACCGGCCGACCCGGAGGACGTGCGGATGGAGCAGACCTGGGCCACCGCGACCGCGGTCGCCACCGGCGAGATGAACGCGCAGGAGGCGTTCGTTCGGGGGCACATCCGCATCACCGGCGACCAGCAGAAGCTCATCGATGCGCAGCCCGTGTTCGGCGCCCTCGACGGTGTGTTCTCGACGGTGCGCGAGCGCACCGAGTACCGGTAGGAATCGATCGGAGTGCCCGAGCTCCCCGAGGTGCAGGCGCACGCCGAACGGCTCACCGATCAGTTCCGTGGGGCGACGTTGCAGAAGTTCGTGCCGCTCACCTTCACCGCGTTGAAGACCGCTGTGCCGCAGCCGTCGGCCGCCTATGGCCAGCCGCTCGTGGAGGTCGGGCGCCGGGGCAAGTACCTGTTGCTGCGGTTCGAGCCGATCACCTTCGTCGTCCACCTCATGCAGGGCGGTCGGTTGCTCGTGGACGAGAAGCAGTCGGCAAAGCCACGCAACGGGCAGGCGAGGTTCGTCTTCGACGGTCACCCCGCGCTGCTGCTCACCGAAGCCGGCACCGAGCGACGCGCAGGCGTGTGGTGCCTCTCGAACGAGACCGAGGTGACCGCGCAGCCGCCGCTCGACCGGTTAGGGCCCGAGGCGCTCGACGTGAGTGACGAGCAGATGGCCGCGCTGTTCGCCGCGCACAACATGCGCGTGCACGGGCTCCTGCGCGACCAGCACATGATCGCCGGGCTCGGCCGCATGCTGGCCAACGAGGTGTGCCACCGCGCCCGCATCTCGCCGTTCGCGATGACCGCCAAGCTCGGGGCCGAGGGCGCGCACACGATCCGCACCGCGATCCACGAGTGCGTCGCCGACGGGCTGGCGTACGAGCGCACGCGGCCCGACATGAGCTCGTCGAAGGACCGCCCCGGCGAGGTCCACGGCCGCGTGGGCGACGCGTGCCCCGTGTGCGGCGACACCGTCCGATCGGTCACCTACAGCGGCTACACCGTCGCCTACTGCCCCACGTGCCAGACCGGCGGCAAGGTGCTCGCCGACAACACCACGAGTCGTTTTCTGAAGTAGTTGCGTCGCGCTGAGCAGCTCCCACAGGTGGGACTCCAGAAGGGAGTCCCACGCACCCGAGGAGCCAGCGCAGGGAACGACGTCGCCGGCGAACCGACAGTCGAACTTCCGCACCGGGAAGGCGCACCTGCCCTTCGTGCTGCGGTCTACGCCCGGATCTCGTTGGACAAGGTCGGCGAGGCAGTCGGAGGCGGCCAGCGACGCGACCGAACGCTGCGGACTTTGCGGGCGCGGACAGCAGCGCTGTTCCAGCGAACGCGGCATCGCTGGAACAGGCGCTGGAGGATCACCTCCATATTGCGGCGGTCTGGATCATGACGGATGTTCGAGCCGGCCGCCGAGGCACGTCTCGGCCGCGACCCGATGCCAGGAGCCGACGAGGTTTCGCTCTCCAATAACAATTGGACTATGGTTGGACGCCATGCCGAGGCCATGCGCCACCGAGGCGTCCGAAGCCCGTGTGGCGCTCCTCGTTGACATGCTGTTCGCGCGCGTCGGCGACGACGGCAAGACCATCGCTGACGTCGCCCGCGAGGCCGGACTCGAGCACGAGACAGTCCGCCGCCTCTGCCGAAACCCCGGCGGCGGCTACCGGACGAGCCCCGGGTTCTTCGTGGTGGCCGCGTTGGCGAGGGCCCGTGGGCTGTCGCTGGATTGGCTCGCAGCCGAGACGCTCGACTACGCATCCGAGCCGTGGCAACCATGACCACTAGGAGAACCGAGCGACGCAACGGCGCACGACGAGCGCTCGACGAGCTGACTGGGTTGCCGGCCGTGGCTATCCGCCTCGAAGGCAAAGAGATGGCGGCGGCGTTCGATCCGGACGTGGCCGAGCACGCGCGGCGCTCCCGCGCCGGCGCGGGCGCCGTTACCTCGCGTGCGCTGCTCCACGGCCTATGGCTCCTACCGACTGGAGTCCCAGTGCCGACCGCAGCGATCCCAGAGCGGAAGCGTCAACACCTTCGAACTGCGGGACACTTCGCGCATGAGGACGGCGGCTGCCTCGAGCGCCTGTACTCCCCTGCCGGCGCGGTGAGGGCGATCGCCATCGCCGGTGCCGACATCGAGCGCAGCGTCGAGCACGCCATTCGGTTCACCCCGATCGTGCAACGAGTCGTCGTCGTGGACGTCGCGACGCGACCATCATCCGGCACGCTCGCCCTCGCCGAGGATTGGGGCGTGGGTGTCGTGAGGGCAAGGGCGGATGGCTGCGACGTTCTGCTTCATCCGGCGCCCGCCGTCGTCGGCGTACCGGCGGTCTACCGATGGTGGCTGGCCGAGCTTGCGTACGAGCGCTGGCTTCAGCAGAGCGCCCAGCCGGTGAGCTGAGCCTTCGGGTTCTCCGGCCCCTTGAACCCGGCGAGTCCGTACTGCGACGCAGCGGCCCGGCACGCGGCGAGGAACTCGATCGCTCGATCTTCCTCGTTCACGCTCAGGACGAGGTCGGCGAAGTCGGCGAGCGCGTTCAAGTTGTGCCAGGTGGCGTCGAGATCGTCGTCGAGGAAACGGTCGAGGCCCGCACCGTTGCAGCACTGCAGGTTGCACTTCAGGTTCAGCCCGGCGGCGAACCAGCCTGCGATCTCACTGGCGCGGAACCAATCGAGGAGCGGCCGCACGAAAACGCGTGAGGATCCACCGGGAAGCCGTCGTGCCCGCATTGCAACCGTCGCGAAGTGTCGGGTCGAGGTGTTCAGCCCGATCGAGGCGTGAACGGCGCCGAAGGCCACAGCGCCCAGGGCGCCGTGGTCACTGCGCAGGATGCTGAGCTGCGGGATGGTCTGGGCCAGCCGACGCAGGCCCGCCACTGCGCCACGGACCGCGAGGGGGTCGGCGCGATCGGCCAACACGAGTGCTGTCGGGCGGTCTGCGTCGAGCAGCGCCTCGATGACGAGATCGCACTTTCTGGCGATCCAGCGTGCGTCGGCCGCGATGAGCATGCCGGCGTCGAGGTCGGCCGCCATCGACGATTGCTCCTTGATGAGCAGCACGAGCTCGGTGTTGTCGTCCTTGTCCCACGGTGCGTAGACGCCCGGGAGCAGCAACCGGTCGGCGCCGGCTTCGCGCTGCGACGTCACCCACTCGGTGGGCGGCGGGAGTTCCTGACCTTCGTAGCCGCAGCCGTCGAACAGGACAGGCGCGAAGAATCCGCCGTCGCGGAGCCGGCGGATCTCCGCCGGACCCTTGCGGCCAGCCACCGTGAGAGCGTCGACCAATTCGACGGATCGCTTCAGCAGCGGATGCGATGGGCGCAGGTACCACGACATCGAGGCGCTGGAGGTCACAGGAGACCGGGCGGAGGAGGGTGGGAGCGTCATGACATCAGCCCCGCCGCGATCAGCTCACCTCGAACCTTGGGGATCTTGGCCCGCTGCCAGCTCCAGGTGCCCGTGTGACGGTGAATCTGGCCGACGATGACGCTCGGGTGAACGCCGTACCGCTCGGCGCCGCGCGCGACGGCAGGGACCGACACTGCGTCGAACTGGAAGCCCTGAGGGAACAGCCATGCGGTTGCTCGGTCGTTGGCCTCCCGCTCAATCGGTTCGGTCTGCTCTTCCGCGACGTCGATGTCGATGATCGACTGCGCGCCCGGGCCGATGTGCCCCAGGGTCAGGTGGGCAGCCTCGTGCAGCAGTGTGAAGAGCACGCTGTCGAAACGGTCGCCACGCGTGGTGAGGCCAATGACGGGCCGCCCGTCCGCGAGGAAGGTGACCGCACCGTCGAGCTTTCCGCCGGGCAGTCCCTCGGAGAAGACCACGATGACGCCGCACTCCGCGAACCACTCCGGAACGCGACGGAGTGCAGATGCGCCGAGAGAGGTGCGCTTCGGCAGGTCGGCTGCGAGATGCCCAAGTGCCGTGAGATCGAACATGGAGGCGCTTCGCCGCGACACGCCAACTCGCCGCACGTGTGCGAGCCACGCCACCTGTTCCGGTGAAATGGACTCGTTCGAGTTCGATCGACGAGCCGCAATGGCGAACGACGGTTGTTCGTCGAGGTTCGATAGCTCGAGCAACTCGCACGCAGCCGCTTCGAGCTGATCGAGATCCTCGGTGTCCGGCAACCAGCCGCGTGCCTTTGCCTTCGACAGCGGGATCAAGCCACGCAGCCGAGCTCGTCGCGCCACTGGGCTCAGGCCACGTTCGGTGGCGCTGCGGGCCTCGTACAGCCTGAAGTTGGTCTGAAGGTTGAGCCAGAGCTCGGGGGACGTACCCAGCGCATCTGCGAATGCGAAGGCCGTCTCGGTAGTGATCTCCTTCTTTCCGTTCAGGATCTCCGACACAGCCTGGATGGGACGGCCGATGATCTCTGCGAACTCGCTGACCGTCCAGCCCCGCTCCTCCAGTTCGTCGCGGAGGTACTCGCCCGCCGGGAAGACCTCGGCGGGGGTGAAGGTCGTGCTCATCGTTCGTCCTCCTTCCTTGTGCTCAGTGGTAGTCAACGACCTCGAGGATGACGACGACCCGTCCGTCGTCATCGGCCTCCAGCCGGAGGACCAGTCTCCATTGAGCGTTGAGTCGTATCGAATGCTGTCCTGCTCGGCCGCCGACGAGCTTCTCGAAGCGCAGCGACTTCACGTTCCGTAGGTCTTGTTCGGTTGCGGCTGCGACGATGATGCCGATCTTCTTGCGGATCGCCTTGACGAGGTCGGTTCCGTAGCGGGGCGCGTGGAAGTCCGGCTCCTCGTACAGCCTCCTCAGCTCGTCGTCTTCGAAGTCGATCCGCATTCTTCATGCTTTCACCCTACAGGTGAACACACCATACCGCAAGGCTGATCTCCGGGCAAGCGCCCCGCCACTTGCGGATGTCGGCGAGGGCCGGCACGCGGGGACCTCCCGAGCCAGTGTCACACCCGATCCGTACGGTGGCGGGCAAGGAGGTCGAGCATGTCGGTAGTCATGGCGGCGGTGCCGCTCCACGAACGGCCGCGGGAGCGGCTCCTCGCCCGCGGGGCCGATGCCCTCGCCGATCGCGAGTTGATCGCACTTGTGCTTCGGAACGGGGCCCGTGACACGAGTGCCCTCGATCTCGCGGGAGAGCTCCTCGCCGACTTCGGCGGCCTGGAACGGCTCGCTCAGGCGCGGCCGGAGGAGCTGGCGGCCAAGCGTGGCATCGGTGTTGCCAAGGCGGCTGCGCTCGTGGCGGCGTTCCACCTGGCCCGCCGAGCCGATGCGGGCGCGCCAGCCCCGGTCACGCTGCGAACCGCCGAGGACGTCGCACGCATAGCGGGGGGCGAACTCCAGGGGGCTCGGCGCGAGCGCGTGATCGTGCTGGTTGCCGACGCTGCAAATCGACTCCAGCGAAGGGTCGTCGTTTCCGAGGGAGCGATCGACCGATCGTTGGTGCCGGTCCGTGAGATCCTCAACGCTGTGCTGCGACACGACGGTCGAGCGTTCGCCATCGCTCACAACCATCCCTCCGGCGACGCCACCCCGAGCGACGCCGACCGGCGGGCAACCGCCGACGTGGCTGCGGCGGCCCGCGCCGCAGGTCTTCGCTTTCTCGGCCACGTCGTCGTCGGCGGAACGGATTGGCAGACGGTCACCTGAGGTCCGAGAACGCCTCGTTCATGGCAGCCGGCAGAAGTGCAGTGAGTCGCTCTGCCGCCTTCTGCCGCGGGCCGGCCGCTGACTCGAGCTGAGCGATCAACTCGGATGCAGTCGTCTGCACGTCGACTGAAGGAAGCCAGATCTCCATGCCGAGGAACTGGCTCGTGTTGATCCGTCGGCGTCGCACCATGCTTCCTTGCGTCACGTTGTTCATTCGCCCCCAGAACGCCGGCGACCGAAGGACGAAGCCGAGGAAGTGCGGATCGGCCCGGGAGTGATCGAAACCGAAAGTGGGGTACTCGCTCGACACGAAGAAGCCGTCGAAGCTCGGTGGAACAACGGTGACAGCGCCCTCCCAGGCGTTGAGTTTGCTGAAGACGACGTCGTCCGCATCGAGACGTGCCAGGGTCTTGTAAGAGGTCTCAGACCCCGCGATCACGCCTCGGTCGATAAGGCCGCGCCCGTAGCTGTAGATGCCGGCGATCGGGTACCTGCCGTCCGGCTCGAGGCTCAGTGCAGTGTGTGCCTTTTCGACCAGTAGCTCCCCGAGCTGGAGCGGCACCCATCCAGCGCGCCGCCTTGCCGCGTCGTCGAGGTCCGGACGCGTGGCGATCGAGACCGCGAGCCCATCGCCCAGCTCCTGCGCGCGGCGTGCCAGATCAGCGATGGCACTCGAAGCATCGGCTGTGGCGCCGAGGTGCTTCGCCACCCGGCGCTGTTCGTCGATCGGGGGCAGATTGATTTCGATCCCGAGCAAGTCGTCGGGATGCACTCGCTCACGCCGAGAACCGATTCCGCGCGAGAGCGACCGCAGCAGTTCCCAGAAGTCGGGCCATCGACAGAGCAGCCCGAGGTACATCGGATCTAGTCGCCCGACGCGTGGCCGGAAGGTAGGGAACTCCGGCGACAGGAACCAGCCGTCGTGCTCATGGTCGACGACGGCGATCGCACCCTCGAACGCCTTCAGACGACTCATCACGAGGTCACCCGCGTGGAGACGGTTCAGAGTGGCGTAGGAGGTCTCGGAGCCGGCGATGGGTCCGCGCTGAAACAGCCCTCGACCGAAGCCGTAAACACCTGCGATCCGATACTCATTGTTGGGCTCTACCGGAACAGAATCAGTACACAGCGACAGTGCCTCGCCCAGAGGTTGCTTAGCCATCGTGGCCCCCATCCAGAAGAGAAGCCTCGAGCTCCTCCAGGTTGGCGAGGATCGTTCGTTCGATGGCCACCAGCTCCGCGAGCAGTTCGGCTGGCGGGCGGTGGGCGAGGTCGTCGGCGCGGTTCGGGTTCCGGACGTCGAGGTTGTAGCCGTTCGCCTCAATGTCGGCGATGGGTACTCGCCAAGCGCGCTCGTTCGCCGCCCGGTTGGTCCACCAGGCTTGGCAATCGGCGAACTCCTCGTATCGGATCGGCTTCGTCTTCGAGTACTTCTTCCGTCCCTCGGGTGTCGGGAGCTCGTAGTACCAGGTCTCCTTCGTCCGTCCGGTCTTGTCGAAGAACAGCAGGTTCGACGGGATGTCGGTGTAGGGGGCGAACGCTCCGTCGGGCAGTCGCACGACGGTGTGGAGGTTGCACTCCTCCAGCAGTTGCTTCTTGATTCGGGCACCGACTCCGTCGCCGAAGAGCAGGCCGTTCGGGACCACGATGCCGCAGCGCCCCCCGTCCTTCAGCTGGCGGATCACGAGCTGCAGAAAGAGCCACGCCGTCTCTGCCGTCTGCTTGTCCGCGGGGAAGTTCGACTGGACGCTCTTCTCCTCCTCGCCACCGAACGGTGGGTTGGTCAGGATCACGTCGACGCGTTCGGCCTTGCTGATCTGGGTGATCGGCTTGTTGAGCGCGTTGCCGCGGACGACGTTGGGTTGCCCGACCTCGTGCAGGACGAGGTTCATCATCCCGAGCAGGTAGGGCAGCGGCTTCTTCTCGATGCCGCGAAGGTTCTCGTGCAGTGCACGCCGTTGGTTCGTGGTCTTGACGTTCGGGGCGATGTGTTCGAGCGCCTCGACGAGGAACCCCCCGGTGCCGCAGGCGGGGTCGAGCACGATCTCGCCGAGCTTGGGGTCGACCTGCTGGACGACGAAGCGGATGACCGGGCGCGGTGTGTAGAACTCGCCCGAGTCGCCGGCGGCGTCGCGCATCTCGCGGAGCATCGACTCGTAGAGGTGCGCCATGGTGTGGATGTCGTCGGCGGAGGCGAAGTTGATGTCGTTGACCTTGTTGACGACGTCGCGGAGGAGATACCCGGAGAGCATCCGGTTGTTGGTCTCCTTGAACACGGCGGCGAGCACGTCGCGGGGGTCGTGGCTGCCGGTGCCGGACAGCTTCCGGAGGTACGGGAAGAGCTTGCCGTTGACGAAGTCGAGAAGCGCCTCGCCGTTGGCGCCGTTGGGGTCGGCGGCCCAGTCCCGCCAGCGGTAGGGAGCTTCGATGGCCGGCCGGAAGTCCCGATCGGTGACCTCACGGTTCTCCTCCAGCCCGTCGAAGGCCTTCAGGAACAGCAGCCAGGCCAGCTGTGGGATGCGGTCGAGGTCGCCGTTGAGCCCTGCGTCCTTGCGCATGGCGTCCCGTGCCGACTTGATGACGGCAGCCAGGTGAGCTTGCGGTGAGGTGGGTGCAGCAGCTTTCTTCGTTCGGGCCATGGGGTCAGTTCTCCTCGTTCGGATACATCGCTCGCCACAGGTCGGCGACGATGGTGACGGCGCTCGGGTACGAGCGTGTGTCGATGTCGAGCTGCTCGGTGAGCGGCCCGTAGCGGTTCGCCCACGACTCAGGCAGCGGAGGTAAGTCGCGCGGCGGGTTGCTCTGCTCGCGTTCGGCCCAGACGGCGGTCGTCCGGGCTGCGAGCAGAGACGAAGTGAGCATCTCGTGCTCGAGCATCAACACGAGATCGACGAGATCGCGCAGGCGCGAGTTCTCACGATCGCCGAAGTCGCGCGTCATCGCGTGGAGCTTCTCGGCGGCGTGGCGATGGATGTCGATGATCTCCACGACGCTGGCAGGAACTCCTGCGAACGCGAGCAAACTCGGGAGCTCGACGTGGTCGGTGTCCGTCAGCTCGTATGGCCGCGGCGCGATGTCGAGCTGGATGCTGCCGAACGTGGTGTCCGCCAGCCTCGCTTCGACACGTGCTCGCCAGCTCACGTGCTGAGCGCCCTCGGCCATCCCCTCCGGCACGCCGACGGCGAAGACGAATCGATCGCCCGCAGGATCGAGGGCGAGGACGTCGATGAGGCGCTCATGCAGCGACCCGGCGGTCACCTCGACGTCGCGAAGACCGAGGTCGAGGTCCTTGGTGAGACGCGCAGCATCGCGAAGACGAACTTCGAGCGCCATCCCTCCCTTGACCACCCAGGTGCCGGGTTCAGCAGACGAGAGCCTGCCGACCACTCGCTCGAAGACCACGCGCCGACGGAGCCGATCGAGCGAGACACCGGTCTCGGTCGACCGCTGCAGCAGGCGATGCTCGAGCGCGATCCTCAGCGCTCGCGGTGAGTCGTAGGTCATTCGCCCTCCGCTCCGCTGAGCGCCCGTTCGATGCGAAGGGCAGACCGCGGATCGACTGCCTCAGCGCGGTCCCGGAGGGCCCGAAGGCTGAGCAGACCGCGAGCCTGCGCCTCACTGATCGCACGGTTGAGCTGCGCGGCGTCGACGCCGGTGGCTGCGACGTCGACGATCGACCTGACGACTGACGTGACGCGGTAGCCGGTTCGCTGGACGATGTCGATGTCGGCGAGGTCGGCGTGGTGGAGCACGACAGCGGAGTCGCGCATGCGGAAACCGGGCGGCACGGTGAGGTGGACGTACGCCGACTCGAACTCGCCGAGTTCATGCTCGGCGAGCGCGCTCTCATGGGAGACGACCCCCTTGCCTTTCGACCAGAGCGTCCAGCGCGACAGCTCGTCGTGGACTCCCGGGATCCACTCGGTCAGGCGGAACAGCCCCCGATCGATCCGAAGCCAGTTGCCGGCGGCCACGTGGTGGGCCTGCGCTTGGTAGGAGTAGCCGAGCTTCTTCGCCTGGGCCGCGGTGAAGTACCCGGCCTGCTCCGAGGCCAGGTTGAACAGGCGACGTCGGAGGTCTCGCCGGTCAACAGGCACGCGGCGATCCTATATCGAATCTTGATGACTTGAAGCTTGATCGAACACGAAACTATAGTTTCGGTTGAGTTCAGGCGGCGTAGAGGAGATCTCCGAGTGCGGCGATCGCCTCCTGTAGAGCGGCTGGTGACCCGAACCGGGAGGCGATCTCTGCCGGCGTGCCAAGCGTGGAGATCGGCGGGACCTGGAGCACGTCGAGGTCGTCGAGCTGCCCGATCCCGAACTCCGTGTACTTGTCCAGGAGATAGGTGAGCACTTCGCGGGCTTCGGGACGGAAGGTGGCGAAGAACTCGGCGTGTTCCTTGGTCACGCGCCGGGCTCGGTCAGTGCGAGTCGCGAGTGGCTGGTTCCAGGCGAGGTGCACGAGCACGTCGATCGGGTCGACGGCGGCCATGCCCGTTCGCTCGAGCAGTTCCTCGGGGTCGATGCCATGGGCCTCGAGCGCCGTCCGGACCTCTTCACGGCCGACGCGGTGAGACCAAGCACCGCGCAGGGCCTTGGGGTCGGGGTAGAGCGCGCGGACGGTCTCGGTGACGAAGTCGCGATACTCGACGAGCCGCAACCGCTGGGTCTCAGGGTCGAGGTGGTAGATCGCCTCGGCGGTGACCCAGACCTCGGCATCGGCGACGTAGAACTTGGCGCGCGGTTCGTGGTCGAGATCATCGGGGTCGACGGAACCGTCGCCGCCGTCGGCCGGTTCGAGACCGGGATCGGGTTCTTCGACGACGGACTCGTCGACGACGTTGCCTTCGTCGTCGATCTCCTCCTCGTCGACACGTTCAGGCGGCCCGTCGAACTCCGGGTCGCTGAACAGCGCTGTCGCTCCCGAGTAGTCGATGATGTCGAAGGACAGCTTGTCCTCGTCGGGGTACAAGCGGGTCCCGCGTCCGATCATCTGCTTAAACATCGCCATCGACCCGACAGGCCGGAACAGCACGATGTTGCGGACCGTCGGCAGGTCCACCCCGGTCGACAGCATCTCCGACGTCGTGGCGATCACCGGGACGTCCTTCTCCGTGTCGGCGAAGTCGCTGAGGTGCCCCTTGCCGATGTCGCCCTCATCGCTGACGATGCGGACGACGTAGTTCGGGTGTGCCTTCGTCAGATCGGCGTTGGCGTTGTGGAGGGCGCGACGCATCTGGTCCGCGTGCTCCTGATCGACGCAGAACACGATGGTCTTCGCCCACCGATCGGTGCGGCGCAAGTAGTCCGTCAGATGCTTCGCGGCCGCCTCGGTACGGGTCAGCAGCGACACGATCCGCTCGAAGTCCTTCGTCGAGTACTGCCCCTCCGGGATCTCGTTCCCGAAGAGATCGAGCTGGCCCTGCGTCGGCGCCCATCCATGGGCGTCCGGACTCAGCACCACCCTGCGGACTCGATAGGGGGCGAGGAATCCGTCGTCGATGCCCTGGGCCAGCGAGTACTCGAAGATCGGATCGCCGAAGTACTCGTAGCTGTCGACCGTCTCATCGCGTTTCGGGGTCGCGGTCATGCCGAGCTGCGTTGCCGGCGCGAAGTACTCCAGGATCGAGCGCCACGACGAGTCCGATCGAGCGCTCCCGCGGTGGCACTCGTCGACGATGACGAGGTCGAAGAAATCAGGAGCGAACTGGCGGAAGATCCCGTTGGGATCGTCGCCGCTGTCGGCGAGCGCTTGGTACAGGGCGAAGTAGATCTCACGCCCCGCCTTCGCTTCACCCTGGAGCTTCCAGATCGGGGTGTTGTCGCCGGCGCCGAAGGCCGGCTTGTACTCACGCTCGATCGGCTGGTCGACGAGGACGTTGCGGTCGGCGAGATAGAGGATCCGCGGGTTCCGATTGCCGCGCCAGCCGCCCCGCCAGAGCTTCCAGACGATCTGCATCGACACGAACGTCTTGCCCGTGCCGGTCGCCAGCGTGAGCAGCAAGCGCTTGTCACCGTTCAGGATCGCCTCGACCGCCCGGTTGATCGCCGTCCGCTGGTAGTAACGCGGCTCCTTGACCGTGCCGTCGGCGTTGCGGAGTGCTCGGTTGAACGGCAGCAGCAGGCCATCGGCGACCGTGTCGTCGGCGATCCCCTTCCACGCCCGGTAACGCGACCACGCAGCTGCCGGGGATGGGAAGGCCGTCAGCCGATCGTCCTCGCGGCCGGTGTCACGGTCGTCCTCGACGATCCCCTTCCCGTTCGTCGAGTACGCGAGCGGCAGGTCGAGCAGCTGTGCGTAGTTCTTCGCCTGCTGGAGACCCTTGCCTGGAATCGCGTACTCGCGCTTCGCCTCGACGACCGCGATCGGCACTCCCGGCTCGAACTCCAGGACGTAGTCCGCGCGAAGCGCGGTCCCACGGCGGTGCTTCTTGCCCGCCGTGATCACACGACCCGCGGTGATCGGATACTGCTCGACGATCTGGTCATCGCCCCAGCCCGCGGACTTCAGGAGCGGCAGCACGTAGTCGCGACAGGTGTCCTTCTCCAGGGGCCCGGCCGACATGGAACACGGCGGTAATGCGGAGCGAGAGTGGGTACCGACCTACGCGTGCGGTCACCGGCCCGGCATCCCTGACTCGCTCCCGGAGTAGCTCCCGACGGAGCTCCCGTACTATCCGAGTCCCACCAGCCCGTCCGAGGTCTCAGCGGCTCGATCGAGTGCTGACGGCCCCCTGGGGTGCACGTCGACCCTCGGAGCTCCCCACCGACGACGCGTGATGGCACTGCCCGCCCAGGGCACCGCTCGCCATCATGCGGCCGCATCGGAACGATCGCGTCAGGCGTGGTGGTGGCTGTCGAGGTACGTGAGCACGGCAGTGACACGACGGTGGGCATCCTCGGTCTCGGCGATGTCGAGCTTGGTGAAGATGCGCCGGACGTGCGCCTCGACGGTGCGTTCGCTCACCACCAGCCGACGGGCGATCCCCGAGTTG
Organism: Ilumatobacteraceae bacterium; assembly: GCA_050248155.1. GTDB lineage: Bacteria > Actinomycetota > Acidimicrobiia > Acidimicrobiales > Ilumatobacteraceae > VFMC01. Next base: position 14,757 of record JBFWSW010000050.1, on the reverse strand, counting down.
GTGAGCCCTTCGGCCATGAGTCGCAGCACGTCGCGCTCACGTTCGGACAGACGCTCGATCGGGCTGCCGTTGACGGGCGAGACGAGGTTCGCGACGACGGCCGGATCGAGCGCCGAGCCGCCGCCCGCGACTCGCTCGGCCGTGGCGAGGAACTCGCCGACTTCGAGGACTCGGTCCTTCAGGAGGTACCCGAACCCGCGATGCGCGACGAGGGTCACGGCGTGGGTCGCCTCGATGTGCTGGGACAGGACGAGCACGCCGACATCGGGCAACTCGTCCTTGATCGCGCGCGCGGCCCGAGCGCCTTCGTCGGTGAACGTCGGCGGCATGCGAATGTCGAGGACGACGAGGTCCGGCAGCACATGTTGCACGACCTCGAGCACTCCATCAGCATCGGCGAGCGTCGCGACGACGTCGTGGCCTCCGTCGCGGAACAACCGCGCCAGCCCTTCTCGCAAGAGCGCTTGGTCTTCGGCGATCACGACACGCACGGGAACTCCGCGAGAAGCGTCGTGCCGCGTCCGCCGCTGTCGATGCGCAACGTGCCGCCGTGGGCAGAGACGCGATCGGACAGCCCGGTCAGACCCGAGCCACGGTGGGTGTCGACGCCTCCAACCCCGTCGTCGGCGACGGACACGAGGAGCGTGCCGTTGTCGCGGTGCGCACTGAGCACGACCTTGGTGGCACGGGAGTGCTTGACCGCGTTGGTGAGCCCCTCGCACGCGCAGAAGTAGGCGGCGGTCTCGATGTCGGGCGGGAAGCGTTGGCCGTCGGCCTCGACCTCGACCGGAAGCGGTGCTCGCCTGGCGAGGTCGCGCAACGCGGCGCCGAGCCCGGCGTCGAGTGCGGCAGGCCGCAGACCGCGAGCGAGCTCGCGGAGTTCGTCGATCGTCACGGTGATCTCGGCCACGGCCTCGTCGAGCGTTCGGCTCACCTCGACGGCCGCACATCCGAGCGCGTGTTGGGCGTGACGCAGCGCGAGGCCGATCGACACCAGCCTCTGCTGAGCACCGTCGTGGAGATCGCGCTCGATGCGGCGCCGCTCGTGGTCGGCGGCAGCGACGATCCGGGCGCGTGAAGCCTCGACCTCGTCCAACTGGTGTCGCAGCTCGACCCGCAAGCGGGCGATCTCGACCGCCGGCGACGCGGCTTCGAGCACCTTCGTGACCAGCGAGTGACGCTCCGCGAGCTCTGCCGGCCCGACGACGGTGCCGAGCAAGGTGCCGGCGTGACGGATCGGCCAGCGCATCTGGCCGGCGGCGAGGTCGTCGGCCGCGGGCGTGCCAGAGAGACGGACGGTCGCACCGTGGGGCAACGACAGGCGGACCTCGAGGTCGTCCACGTCGAGCACCCGACGCAGGGCGGGCTCGAGATCCTCGGCAGCGGCACGCCCCGCGCGGAGGTCGTCGAGGAAGCGCGTCATCTGTTGCAGCGCATCGAAGCGGGTGCGGTTGAATCGCCGGTCGACCGCGTTCTGGATGCGCACCCGGAGAGGACGGAACACGGCGGCCACGGCCAGGGTGGCTCCTGCGGTGACCCATGCCGAGCTCCGACCGACTGCGGCACCGAGTGCCACCGCGATCGCCGCGTACACGCCGGTGAGGAGCACGGTGAGCGCGACGTACGTGACGGTGCGGCTGATGACGAGGTCGATGTCGTAGAGCCGGTAGCGCAGGATGGCGACGCCGGCGGCGACCGGCATCGCCGTCAGTGCCAGCGCCGTCAACGGGCGCAGCGCGGGCACCACGCTCCAGAGCACGGCCACCGTGGGCAGCACGACGGCCGCGCACGCCGACGCGAACACGAACCATCGCAGCTGCAACCGTTCGACTCCGCTCGACCGGCGCAGGCGTTGGATCAGCGGCACGATCGCCACCACCAAGGAGCCGAGGAACAGCGGCATGCCCACACCCAGCAGCAGGTCGATCGGTGCGCCCGCGACGGCATACGGGTTGCGTCCGCCGACGAACTGGTCGCCCAGGTCGGGGTCCATCGCCCAGCCGGGCAACGCGACAGCGGCTCCGAAGACGCTGGCCCACGCCACCACCTTCCAGCCGCGCCGTGTCAGGTGGCCGCCGGGGAACCAGATGAACACCAACACGCCGCCGGGAGCGGTGACGATCCAGCTCGACAGCGCGAGCCACTCGCCGAAGGGACCGCCGGGCCAGCCGTGCTCGGCCGCGCGCAGTCCCCACCCCTGCGCCAGATCGGCGGCGACGGCCGTGAAGACGCCGTCGACGATGAACAGCCATCCGATGCGGTGCCCCGGGTGCCGCGAGACGATCATGGCGCCGACGCCGACGATCGTCACGGCGTGCAGCGCGTACAGCAGGGTGTCCCACGCCGGCTCCAGGCCCCACGACAGCGCGACGGCGACGACCTCGATCACGAGCGTCGCCACGACGAGCGCTGCCGGCCGAGCCCGAAGGCCCAGGTGCTTCACCTCCCGATTGTCCCAGCCGACCCTGGGAGCCGGCAACGGTGCTGGCACGCAACCGCGTGCGGTGCTGGCGCGTAGTGCGGTTGTGGCGTCAGCGCCGATGACACGCGGCGCCCCGATGCGTACAACGTCACGCACGACCACCGATCGACCCCAGGAGGCTCCCCGATGGACTCGACCAACGACGTGCACATCCGACAGACCCGCCAGGCGGCGCTCGCCTTCATCGTCGCCGCTGCGGCCACCGCGGTCGCCGGCGCAGTGCTGTTCCTGATCCTCCAACCCTCGACCGACCTGTCCGACGACATGTGGCGCTACCCCTGGGAGAGCAGTGGAGCGTTCGTCGCGTTCACCATCTTCAGCACGGTCCTGCACGCTCTCGTCATCGTCGGCCTGCGCGCCTTCGGACGGAGCGGCGTCGCCGGACGATCGCGAGCCGCGAGGAGCGGCCTCGTGCTGGTGCTCGTCGGCACAGCACTCCTGCTCGTCGGCGAACTGGCCTCGATACCCGTTCGCGACGGACTGAACGACGACACCAGTGTCGGGATCGTCGGCGCGATCTTCGGCTTCGGCGGCATGGCGTCGACGATCGGCTTCCTCCTCGCCGGCTGGGCCACGTTGCGCGCCGAAGCGTGGCATGGCTGGCGGCGCTTCACGCCCCTCGCCACGGGGCTCTGGATGACCGCGATGACCTTCATCGGGATCGCCGCCCCCAAGTCGCTGCACGGCATGGTCGGCGTCTACGGCCTGTGCTTGCTCGCCATCGCCGTCGCGCTCTACACACAACCTGCCCCCACCGCACCGGCCGCTCCCGCCAGGTTCGCCCCGCTCGCCGTCGAGTAGTCGTGCCCGCGGCGGCCGACACCCGGGTGGGCGCGAAGCCCTCGGATACGCTCGCCGTCATGCCGATCCACCTCCGAGCCGAACCGGGCGACTACGCACCTGCCGTGCTGGTGCCGGGCGATCCGAAGCGGGCGCAGTACATCGCCGAGACGTTCTTCGAGCCGGGGGCGCGGCTGGTGAACGACGAGCGGGGCGAGCTCGGTTTCACCGGCACGTTCAAGGGCAAGCCGATCAGCGTGCAGAGCGTCGGCATGGGTGGGGCGAGCGCGGGCATCTACTACACCGAGCTCGCCCAGCAGCTGGGGGCCACGCGCATCATCCGCGTCGGCACGGCGGGTGGGCTGGCGAGCAAGCTGCGCATGGGCGACACCGTCGTGGCGGTCAGCGCGACGAGCGACGACCCGATGGTCGACCTCCTCACCCACGGCGACCCGCACGCGCCGACGGCCGATTGGCGCCTCGTCGAGCTGGCCGCACGCCTCGCCCGCGAGCGTGGCGCGACGGTGCACGTCGGGCCGATCGTCACGAGCGCCGTCTTCTACGACACCCGCCCAGGGATCATGCAACGGTGGAAGGACCGCGGCCACCTCGCGGTCGAGATGGAGGCGTCCATCCTCTACACGCTCGGCGCGATCATGGGCTTCGAGGCGCTGACGATCGTGACGGTGAGCGACCTGATCGCCGGTGACGGCGAGAGCGAGCGGATCAGCGACGCCGAGCTGCGCGCCGGCGTCGACAAGATGATGGAGGTCGCCTGCGACGTGGCCGTCGCCGACCTCTGATCCAACTCCGGCAGTCCGAGGTCGGCGAGCGACAGGAGACTGCCAAAGTTGTCGATCACGGCTGAACTCTGGCAGTCCGACATCGCTGGGCGGCGGCGGACTGCCGAAGTTCGGGCTGCCTCAGACGAGGCCGAGCTCCTTCACGGCGTCTCGCTCCTCGGCGAGCTCGGCGGCCGAGGCGTCGATCTTGCCGCGGCTGTAGTCGTCGATGTCGAGGCCCTGCACGATGGAGTACTGGCCGTTCGCGCACGTGCACGGGAAGCTCGAGATGAGGCCCTCGGGCACGCCGTACGAGCCGTCGCTCGGCACCGCCATGCTCACCCAATCGCCCTCGGGCGTGCCGAGTGACCACGAGCGGATGTGGTCGACCGCCGCGTTCGCAGCCGACGCAGCCGAGGATGCACCGCGGGCCTCGATGATCGCCGCACCGCGCTTCGCGACTGTCGGGATGTAGGTGCCGTCGACCCATGCGTGGTCGCCGACGAGCTCGTAGGCGTTCTTGCCCTTCACCTCGGCGTGGAAGAGGTCGGGATACTGCGTGACCGAGTGGTTGCCCCAGATCGTCATCTTCTTCACGTCGGTGACCGCGACGCCCGTCTTGGCCGCGAGCTGGCTGATCGCCCGGTTGTGGTCGAGGCGGGTCATCGCGGTGAAGCGGCCGGGGTCGAGGTCGGGGGCGTTCTGCTGGGCGATGTAGGCGTTGGTGTTGGCAGGGTTGCCGACGACGAGGATCTTGACGTCCTGCTTGGCGCTCGCAGAGAGGGCCTTCCCCTGCGGCTTGAAGATGCCACCGTTGGCGGTGAGCAGATCGCTGCGCTCCATGCCCGCCTTGCGCGGCATGGCGCCGACGAGCAGGGCGACGTCGGCGTCACCGAACGCGACGTTCGCGTCGTCGGTGCAGACGATCTCGGTGAGCAACGGGAACGCGCAGTCGTCGAGCTCCATCCGCACACCGTCGAGCGCCTTCAGCGCCGGCATGATCTCGAGCAGCTGCAGGGCCACCGGCGTATCGGGCCCGAGCATCGAGCCGGAGGCGATGCGGAAGAGGAGGCTGTAGCCGATCTGGCCGGCAGCACCGGTGACGGCGACGCGTACAGGAGAGGTCATGCACCGAGCGTAGGCCCGAGCACCTGGTGAGAGCCAAGCCCGCTCAACCCTCTGCCTCGACCGGCACGATCAGCTCGTTGTGCCCGATCTGCCCGAAGATGTAGTTCGCGTACGTCTGCTTGGCAGCCGTGGTCCCGAGGTGGATGCCGTCACCGGCGAGCCCCGGGATCGCACCGTTGTCGACCAAGCCCTTCCAGTCGAGGATGCTGACGTTGGAGTACTGACCCGGCAGCGCCCAGATCCGCTCGTTGTTGCCGTCGATCCAGGCCTTCTTGGGTGCTCGAACCGTCAGGAAGACCACCTGCGGAACCTCGGCCGCCGGGAGCAGCGTCATCAGCTGAGCGAACTGATCGGACGTGACCTGGCCGTTGGTGCCTGTCTGGATGACCACCGTGTCACCGATCATGCCCGCCGCCTTGAGCTCGCTCACCTTGGCGATGATCCAGTCGGCTTGGTGGCTGATCTCGGCGACGACGTTGAATCCTCCGGTCTGGAGCTGCGTGATGGCGCCGAGCATCACCGACTCGCCGACCGCCACGGGGGGAGGTGGCGGCGGTGGCTCTGTGGTCGTCGGTGCGGCGGTCGTCGGTGTGGAGGTGGAGCCACCCGGGATTGCGGTCGTCGGTGTCGATCCCTGGTCGGCGACCGTGGAGGCGGTCGTGGCCGTCGCATCGTCGGGGACGGTCGTCGTTGCAATGCCGCCCGCATCCCCTGGATCGCTGCCGGGGTCGACGAGCGAGCACTCCACCTCGCCCACGCAGAGGTTCGGTGCCATCGCGATGCTGACGCCTGCCCAACCGAGCAAGACGGTGAACGCGAGGCCACCCGCCGCCAGTTGACGACGACGGGCGAGCGCCGCCCGGGACGGTCGTCGGCGCTCGCGGCGCAGCCAGTGACCGATCGCGCCTCGGCGGATGGGCATCTCGAGGTAGCGGTAGCTGATCTCCGTGAGCGGCACCGTCACGATCATCGCGACCACGAACTGCGAGACCGACAGCGTGAGCCCCGCCTCCTTGCGGATGATCTGATAGATCGGCCAGTGGTACAGGTAGAGCCCGTAGCTGCGGGTGCCGATCCAGTCGAACAGCGGATTGCCCAGCAGCACGCCGGCGACCGAGCGCTGGTGCGTGACGGCGGCGATGACGAGCAGCGTCGCCGCACCCGTGGCGAACAGGCCACCACGGAACAGCCACGGATCGAAGCGCGAGCCGTTCAACGTGAGCGCCGGATCGGCGAGGTGCAGCTTCCAGAACAGGTAGCACAGGGCGGCGACGCCGAGGAGCGCCAACAGGTCGAGTTGCCGGTGCTTGTCGCGCATCGGCCCGCGCATGAGCGCCATCGGCCGCCACACCATCGCGAACGCGGCGCCCATCATCAGCCCGCCCGCGCGAGTGAACGTGCCGAGGTACAGGGCGTCGTTGACGCTGACGCAGCGACCGCCGATCTTCCAGTACCCGTGCATCGCCTCGGGCGTGCACGCCGAGTTGATGTCGCCCGGCACGAACAGGACGGCCGTCACCAGGGCGATGCCGACGCTGACGCCGATCAGCCACAGCGCGACCCGGGGCAGGTGTGCTCGACCCTTCGCCAGGATGGCGACCATGATGATCGGCCACAGCAGGTAGAACTGCTCCTCGACGGCGAGCGACCACAGGTGCCGCAGTGGGGCGAAGGCCTCAGCGGCGGTGTACCCGGCCCCGACCCAGATCTGGTACCAGTTGCTGACGTAGCCGATGCCGCCGAGGATGTCGCCTCGGGTTCGGCCTTGCGCGTTGCGGAAGCCCACTGCCAGGTACACGACCAGCAAGGCGAGCATCCCGAACAGCGCGGGCAGCAGGCGCCGGGCACGCCGGAGCCAGAACTGCTTGAGGTCGACACGTCCGCTGCGCTCGTGCTCGGCGATGAGCAGCAGGGTGATGAGGTAGCCGCTGATGACGAAGAAGACCTCGACCCCCAGGAAGCCACCGTGCAGCCAGTTGCGGTTGGCGTGGTACACCATCACGGCCACCACGGCCACCGCACGCAGGCCGTCCAGCCCGGGCAGATGGGGAACCCGGCTGATCTGGCCCTTGGGCGTGGAAGGTGGGGACCAATCGGCCATCAGGCCAAGTATCTCAGTTGGATGACGAAAATCGGTGGCACGGTCACCCGCCGCGGTCGCCCCGACCGACCGGAGACACCCCGAAATCGCCTGCTGGCAGGAGGTCACCCTCCGGCGTGACGTCGCCTGGCATGCTCTCCCGGCGACGACGGGAGGACTCATGACAGCACAGCCGGCAGCCTGGCATCCGGATCCGCTCGGGCGGTACGAGCGGCGGTATTGGGACGGTCAGCGGTGGACCGAACACGTCGTCAGCGGCGGCGTCCAGCAGGTCGACCCGCTGGGCACTCGGGCCACCCCGGTGGCGGCTGCGGCGTTCGCCCAGCCCGACGCGACCGCCGCCGTCACGACGACTGGTGGAGGTGGCGGTCAGGCGTTGGCCCGCTTCATGGACAGCCTGGGCCCTGACGCTCGCCGGCGGCCCGACCCGCGACTGTCCATCGTGTTCGCCGGCATCGGTGGCCTGCTCGTCGGCGCCGCGATCACGGCGCTGATCCTCGGTGACGAGGGCTCGAAGGGCAAGGTGATCGGCAGCGGGATCCTCCTGGTCGTGATCTCGCTCGCCATCCGGTTCATCGTGACGAAGCAGGCCGAGCTGCGCTCGTCAGCGGTGGGCGCCGGCACGCTCGGCATCGGTCTGTTCGTGGGCGGGTTGATGTACGACTCCGACAGCGCCAGTGCACCTTCGCTCGTCCTCGCGCTCGCGTACTTCCTCGCATGGGCGCTGCCCGGGCTCCGGGGTCGTCCGGTGCTCCTCGGACTTGCCGCCTTGGCGCTCGTCGTCGGCGTGGCCTCGCTGGTCGGTGACGACGGCGGCAGCGGATCGGGGTTCGACGTGATCCCGAGCGAAGCCCAGGACGTGCTCACCGACCAGGGCACCGCGTACCTGGTCTTCGGCGGGCTGCTGATGGGCGGTGTGTGGTTGCTGGACCGCAAGCGCTACCACGGCGTCGCGACCAGCCTGGTGGTCGCCGGCCTCATCGCCTCGACCCTCGGCGTGGCGCTGGTCGTGTCCGAGCTCGGCGCGACCGGAGGATCGTTCCTGGCCACCATCGTCGGGGCGGTCGTGTGCTACGTGGGCGGCCACGGCTCGCGCCGCGCCACCACCTGGTGGGGGGCGCTCATCACCGCGGTCGGTCTGGTCTCGCTGTTCGGCAGCGCCCTCGAACCCGACACCGTCAGCGGGTTGTCGACGGTCTTGTTCCTGTCCGGCGCTGCGCTGATCGCCGTGCCGCTCATCGTGCTGGCCATCCGCGAGTCGAACCGATCGAACGCCTCGACGGCAGGAGGTCCGTCCACGAACGCTCAGTGACGGAAGTGGCGCTCGCCGGTCACGACCATCGCGATGCCGTGCTCGTCGGCGGCAGCGATCACCTCCGCGTCGCGCACGCTGCCTCCCGGCTGGATGACGGCGCGGATGCCGGCAGCCGCGGCGACGTCGAGCCCGTCGCGGAACGGGAAGAAGGCGTCGCTCGCGCACACGCCTCCCTCGGCTCGGCCGGCCGATCGCTCGGCGGCGATGCGGGCGCTGTCGACCCGGTTCTGCTGACCTGCCCCGATCCCGAACGCCTGTCGATCCTTGGCGAACACGATCGCGTTGCTGCTGACGGCCGCACACACCGTCCAGGCGAAGGCGAGGTCGTCCCACTGCGCGTCCGTCGGCTGCGCGGTGGTGACGACCTTCCAGTGCGACCGATCGAGGTCGACGGTGTCGGTCTGCTGCACGAGCAGGCCCCCGTCGATCGAGCGGACGTCGAGCGCGGCGCCGTAGGGTGCGGGGCCTGACAGCACCCGGAGGTTGCCCTTCTGGGCGAACACGTCGAGAGCCTCGGGATCGAACGACGGTGCGACGACCACCTCGGTGAACACCGGCGCGAGCGCTCGAGCGAGATCGGCCGGAACCGGACGGTTGAGCGCGACGATGCCGCCGAACGCGCTGACCGGATCGCACGCGTTGGCACGGCGGTACGCCTCGGCGATGTCGTCGTGCAGCGCGACGCCGCACGGGTTGGCGTGCTTGACGATGACGCACGCTGGGCCGTCGAATCGGTGGACGAGGCGCCATGCAGCTTCGGTGTCGAAGAGGTTGAGGTAGCTCAGATCCTTGCCGCCGTGCTGGGTGGCATCGTCCCACCAGCTCCGTTTGCCATCGATCAGGTATCGCGCCCCTTGCTGGTGCGGGTTCTCGCCGTAGCGGAGCGATTGCTGCTTGCGCAACGACAGCTGCAGGCCAGTGGGCAACGGCTCACCGGCTTGCTCGTCGAACCAGTTGGCGATCTGCGCGTCGTAGGCCGAGATCGCGACGAACGCGTCGCGAGCGAGACGCTTCCGGGTCGCGAGCGACACGCCTCCCTCTGCTCGGATCTCGTGCAGCACCCCCTCGTAGTCGGACGGGTTCACCACGACCGCGACGTGCGCGTGGTTCTTGGCTGCCGCCCGCACCATGGCAGGGCCACCGATGTCGATGAGCTCGATGCTCGGATCGCTGGCGAAGGGATAGAGGTTGACGACGACGAGGTCGATCGCCGAGATGCCGTACTCGGCCATGTCGGCCTGGTGCGCCGGGTTGGTCGGATCGGCGAGCAGGCCGCCGTGCACCTTGGGGTGCAACGTCACGACGCGGTGGTCGAGGATGGCCGGCACACCCGTGAGGTCGGCGAGGTCGGTGGCCGGCACGCCCTCGGCGATGACCGTGCGAGCCGTCCCGCCGCTGCTGACGATCGTCCAGCCGGCTTCGTGCAGGCCGCGAGCGAGCTCGACGATGCCGGTCTTGTCGTACACGGAGAGGAGGGCGATGGGCATGCCGAGCAGGGTACGAGAACCCGAGCATCACCTCAGAGCCGCTTTGACAAGGTGTACGGTTCGCGTCGATTGGGGTCCGATCCGTCCACAACTCGGCCACACACTCTCGGGAGGCAACACGTGGATTTCAGCAAGTTCAAGACCAGCGACTGGCTGAAGGTCGGTGGCGGCCTCGGCTTCCTCATCTTCGGCTTCTTCGATTGGACGAAGGTTTCCGGGTTCGGTTCGAGCGCCAGCGGGAACAACGTCTTCGACTTCTTCTTCACGGGCATCATCCCGTGGATCCTCATCATCGGCTCCGCCGTCATCACGGTGCTCCTGGTGACCGGCACGATGAAGCCGGGCGGTGTGCCGTGGCCCGTGATCATCCTCGCGGCCACCGTGCTCGGCGCGCTGTTGCTGCTCATCCGGCTGCTGTTCAACCCCCTCGGTGACGAGTTCGACGTCCTCGAGGGAAGCGGCATCAAAGTGGGCCGAGGCATCGGGTTGTGGCTCAGTGCGATCGCCGGCATCGTCGCTGCGGTCGGCGGCGTGCTCGGGTTCCAGGAGAGCGGTGGCAACCTGAACGACCTAAAGGACATGAACAAGCTGAAGGCGCAGTTCGGTGGCAGCGATGGTGGCTCCGCCCCGCCGCCCCCGCCGCCCCCCGGCATGGCGCCGCCTCCGCCGCCTCCCCCGGCCGGCTGACAACACATCCTCGACGATGAGCCCCCGCCCCGGCGGGGGCTCATCCGCGTCCGGCCCCGAGTTCGTCCCCGGGCCCCTGACCGCTCCACCGCCGTCCGACCCACCGTCCCACCGTCCTCGCGCCCCACCGCCCTCGCGCCCCACCGCCCTCGCGCACAAACGCTCCGCGGCCGAGTGCGCTCACACAGCCACGGATGCCGAAGTCTGTGTGACCACCCAAGCGCTCCGCGCTCGTGGATGGTTACGCAAGTTCAGGACGAACCCGCGTTGCGTCGAGCGGACAGCCCCGGTTGACTCCCGGACCGTGACCCACACGGATCGCCTGCGGGCGGACGCGACAGGTCAGCTCGGCAACGAGCTTCGAAGCCGGATCCAGAGCGGCATCCAGATCGAGCATCTCGAGGCGTTGGCCTCGCTCCTCACCGACATCGGTCCGCCGTGCTGGGCGACGCACGACACGGCAGCGGCCCTCGCTCCGTTCGACGAGTTCAGGCTCCGTCCTCCGTTCCACGTGCTCATCCCGCGTGGCCGGAACGTGCGTCGGATCGGCCACGTCATCCACACGTCGGACACGATCCCGCCCATCGATCGCGAGACGAAGTTCGGGATCCCCGTCATCGCTCCCACGCGCGCACTGCTGCAGGTCGCAGCGACGACCGATGCCGAGCGGCTCACCGCAGCGTTCGACGGCGCCCTGCGCGATCGACTCACCACAGAGGACTTCGTTCATCGACGCATCGCCGACCTGCGCACATCGGGCCGCTACGGCATCCCTCGGCTGCTCAGCGTGATCGAGGGCAGCGAGATCACTCGGGGTGGCCAGAGCTGGCTCGAGCGGCGCTTCCTCGAACTGTTCCATGCGGCTCGGCTCCCCCGACCCACGACTCAGGCCCACCTCGGTGTGCGCAAGAACACGCTGATCCGGGTCGACTTCCGGTTCGAGGGGACGCCGGTGGTCGTCGAGGCGCTCGGATATCGCTGGCATCGCACCGGCGCGCAGATGCGCATCGACAGCGACCGCATGAACCGGCTCGTGCTGGACGGCTACCTGGTGCTCCAGTTCACCTACGGCCGCCTGATGGACGACCCCGACGGCATCGTCGCCGAGGTGCTCGAAGCCCTCGGCCCGTACACGATCCCGCGTTCTGCGTAACCCTCTGCGAACGCGGAGCGTTTGTGCGCTCACATAGGTTCACCGATTACGGCCTATGTGAGCGCGCAGCAGCGCGGAGCGTTTGTGCGCGTTGGGGTATGGGGGTCGGGCGTATGGGTGGTGGTGTGGCGGCGGTAGGGGGACGAACGGCGGGTCAGAGTTGGGCGACGATGGTGGCCATCAGCTCGCCGGCTTCGGTGGGGTTGAGGCCGACCTGGACGCCGGCGGCCCGCAGCGCGTCCATCTTCCCCTGGGCGGTGCCCTTGCCGCCGCTCGTGATCGCACCCGCGTGGCCCATCTTCTTGCCCTCGGGCGCGGTGACGCCGGCGATGTAGGCGCTCATCGGTTTGGTGACGTTGGCCTTGATGTACTCGGCCGCTTCCTCCTCGGCCGAGCCGCCGATCTCACCGATCATGATGATCGCGTGGGTCTCGGGGTCGGCCTGGAACTGCTCGAGGCAGTCGATGAAGTTGGTGCCGGGCACCGGGTCGCCGCCGATGCCGACGCACGTGCTGACGCCGATGCCCCGCTGCTTGAGCTCGTACAGCGCCTGATAGGTGAGCGTGCCGGATCGGCTGACGATGCCGACGTTCGGACCACCGGCGGTCGGCACCTGGGCGATCTCGCCGGCGGTGATGCCGATGTTGCACTTGCCGGGGCTGATGATGCCCGGGCAGTTGGGGCCGAGCAGGCGGGTGCCGGGGTGGTTGCGCACGAGCGTGTTGTAGACCTTGGCCTCGTCCTGTGCCGGGATGCCCTCGGTGATGCACACGACGAACTCGATGCCGGCTGCAGCGGCCTCGAGGATCGCGGCCGACGCGGCCTTGGGTGGGACGGCGACGAACGACGCGTTCGCACCGGTCGCAGCGACGGCCTCGGCGACCGTGTCGAACACGGGCACGCCCTCCACGTCGGTGCCGCCCTTGCCCGGCGTCACGCCGGCGACGACCTGCGTGCCGTAGGCCTTGTTGCGCATGCCGTGGTACTTGCCCTGCCCACCGGTGAGGCCCTGCACGACGACCTTGGTGCTCTCGTTGACGAAGATCGCCATGTCACTTGCTCCCGTTCTGGGCGATGGCCACGGCCGCACGGGCGGCATCGAGCATGGTGGGTTCGGACCGCAACTTCGACTCGGGGATGCCCGCGCTGGCAAGGATCGCCCTGCCTTCCTCGGCGTTCGTGCCGTCGAGGCGGATGACGATCGGGGCGCGGAGCTCGACCCTGCGCAGCGCCTCGACGATGCCCTTGGCGACCTCCTCGCCGCGCGTGATGCCACCGAAGATGTTGATGAAGATGCTCTTCACGGTCTGGTCGAAGTTGATCACCTCGAGCGCGGCGGTCATCACGTCGGCGTTGGCGCCACCACCGATGTCGAGGAAGTTCGCCGCCTTGCCACCGACCTGGTTGACGACGTCGAGCGTGCTCATCGCGAGGCCCGCGCCGTTGGCGATGATGCCGACGCTGCCCTCGAGTCCGATGTACTGCAGATCGTGGGTGCGGGCGAGCTCCTCGCGCTCGTCGAGCTCCTCGGTCGCCCGGAACTCCACCCACTCGGGATGGCGGAACGCGGCGTTGTTGTCGAGGCTGACCTTCGCGTCGAGGGCGTGCACGCCGCCGTCGGGACGGAGGATGAGCGGGTTGATCTCGGCGAGGTCGCAGTCGCCTTCGGTGAAGCAGCGGTAGAGCTTGACGAGCATCTCGGCCACACCGTCGACTGCTTCGGCGTCGATCTTCGCGTCGACGGCCGCCTGCCTGGCTCGCTCGAGCGACAGGCCGTCGACGGGATCGATGTGCAGCATGACGATGGCCCCGGGATCGGTCGCAGCGACCGTCTCGATCTCGACACCGCCCTGCGCGCTGAGCATCAGCAGGTGCTTCTTCGCGGCACGATCGAGCGAGTACGACGCGTAGTACTCCTTCTCGATGTCGCTCGCATGCTCGACCCAGACCCGCTTGACGAGGTGACCCTTGATGTCCATGCCGAGGATGTTCCCGGCATGGGTGCGCACCTCGTCCGCGTTGTCGGCGAGCTTGATGCCACCGGCCTTGCCACGACCGCCGACCTGGACCTGTGCCTTGACGACGACGGGGTAGCCGGCCAGCTCGGCCGCAGCCACCGCCTCGTCGACCGTGTGGGCGACGTCGCCGGGTGACACCGGGATGTCGTAGCGGGCGAAGTACTGCTTGCCCTGGTACTCGAACAGGTCCACGCTCTCCCCTTCTGTCGGGCGTGCCGCCCTACTGGTCTTGGCTGCCTTCGCGCTCGTCGAGCGTCGTCTCGAGCCACTGGGCGATGCCCTTCAACGACGCGCCGGGCCCGAAGATCTGCGCGACACCCTGCTCACGCAGTGCCGCCGCGTCGGCATCGGGTATGACCCCGCCGCCGAACACCATGACGTCGCCGAGGTCGCGCGCCCGCAGCTCGTCCATCACGCGCGGGAACAGGGTGAGGTGCGCACCGCTGAGCAGTGACAGCCCCACGGCGTCGACGTCTTCCTGCAGCGCGGTCTCGGCGATCTGCTCGGGTGTCTGGTGCAGCCCCGTGTAGATGACCTCGAACCCGTGGTCGCGCAAGGCCCGCGTGATGGTCTTTGCGCCTCGGTCGTGGCCGTCGAGCCCCGGCTTGGCGACGACGACGCGGTACGGACGCTTCACGAGACGATGACCCTATGCGGTTGCCGCCCCCGAGAACCAACCCAGTCGGCAACCTTGGTGGCGACAGCGGGTTCGCCCGCCAGACTTGGGCCGTGCCATCGCTCCGCCGTCCCACGTCGACGCTCGGACGCGCCGTGCTCCCGGTCGCCGGTGGGATCGGGTTCTTCGCACTGCTGGGGCTGGCGAC
>JBFWSW010000049.1:0-28468 GCA_050248155.1 Ilumatobacteraceae bacterium | reverse complement strand
ACTAGGCTCCGCACGCCCTCGTACGGCACCCCGAAAGCGGATTCCCTGTGTCAGAACCTGACGGCACGGCACACGCAGCGCCGCGTGTGTGCATCATCGACGACCACGAGATGCTGGCCGACGCGCTCGCCACGGCGCTCGACCTGTCCGGCGTCGGCGTCGTCGGCCGGGCAGGGTCGGTGGCCGACGGCGTCGCGATGGTCGAGCGGCTCCGGCCGGACGTGCTCGTCTGCGACTTCCACCTCCCCGACGGCGACGCGCTCGCGATCATCGCTCGGGTCATGTCCACCCGACCGGCCACCCGCATCGTCGTGCTCACCGGAGCCAACGACGCAGCGACGGCCGTCAGCGCCCTGTCGATCGGAGCGGTGGGCTACCTGACCAAGGACCAGCCCTTGCGCGACCTCGTCGACGCGATCCGATCGGCCGCGGCAGGAGCAACCGTGATCGCGCCGAGGCTCACCGACGACGTGATGTCCCGACTGCTCCGTCCACGAGCGCAGATCGGTGCCGATCTCACGCCGCGCGAGCGCGAGGCCCTGCAATTGATGGCGGCGGGCCAGAACGCACCGGCCATCGCGGCGACGATGTCGGTCAGCCACAACACGGCTCGCAAGTACGTGCAGGGCGTACTCGACAAGCTGCGCGCCCACACCCAGCTCGAGGCCGTGGCGATCGCGCGCCGGGAGGGCCTGGTGCGCGAGCTCGATCGTCACCGCAGCTGAGGCCGCGCCGCGACGCTGAACCGCGTCAGATCGCGAGCGACCAAGGTGGTGCCGTGGAAGCCGGCACCACGGACCTCGTCGATGTACGCCTGCTCGTCCTCGGCCGAGACAGGTGCCGGGATGAGGTGCGTCAGGACCAGGACGTCGGGCCGGACTCGCGCCGCCAGTCTGCCCACGCTTGCAGCCCCGGCGTTCCACCGCAGGACCGCCGGTCGGACGTAGTCGGTGCGCACGGCCTCGTGCACGATCACTGCTGCTCCGGCCGACAGCCGGCGCACCCCGTCACAGACCCGTGTGTCGCCGCTCACGGCGATCACGACACCGTCGACCTCGATTCGGTAGCCGACCGCCGGCTCGATCGGGTGATGATCGACTGGCGCGCTGCGGACGAGCCACGGCCCGAGAGTGAGGGGCACATCGTCCCGCTCGGCGTCGAACTCGTCGACGTCGATGACCGGCCGTGGTCCGCACTCGGGCCGAGCTTGCAGCCGGAAGCAGTCGTCGTCGAAGGGATCGAGGCACGATCGCGCAAAGCGAGCGGCCGGTCCGGCCGGTGCGACCACTCGGAGTGCCGCGCTGCAGCCTGCGCTCCATCGTGCCGACGCGAGCGTCGCCAGGTCGCTCAGGTGGTCGGAGTGGTGGTGCGTGATGAGCACCGCGTCGAGCGTCGCCAGGTCGAGCGACGCTGTGATGGCTCGGAGCGTCGCACCACGACCGCAGTCGACCAGGATCCATCGTTCGTCGGTCACCACTGCGAGCGCTGAGCCCGCTCGATCCGGGTCGGGGTTCGGCGTCCCGCTCCCGAGCACCACGACGTCGACCACGTCGAGCAGCTTGGCAGACCCGTCAGCTGGGGTCGGAGAAGTCGGCGACGGACCACACGGCGTCGGTGTCGTCGGAGACGAGCTCGACCGTGCGGATGTCGTGAGAACCCTCGGGCAGTGGCACGATCCACGCCGCGTATGACGCCGGCCATGGGTCGGACTCGGTCGACGTCCCGTCGGCGAACACGGTGCGGCACCGGTACGACCTGCCCTCCGGAGCGCGCACCAGCGCGACCACCATCACCGTCTCACCGTCGACCTGGCCGAGCGACACGGTGCCCACCTGCCGATGATCGCCCACGACCTCGAGCGGTGCGACGCCGGCTGCGACACCGTTGCCGCTGTCGTCGGTCGCTCGCCACACGGCAGCGACGGCGACGAGGATCACGGCCGCAGCCGCACCGAGGGCGATGCGTTGCCACCGGCGCCGCCCCCGCCCGTCACGGCGCATGCGTGCGACCACACGCTGGTCGAACCCCAGCGGCGGCTGCACCTCGGGCACCGCAGCGAGGACGCTGCTGACCGCGGCGGTGAGCTCGTCGTGTTCGAGCCGGCAATGACGGCACGCGAGAACGTGCTCGACCGCCCGAGCACGTCCTCGCGCGTCGAGGTGACCGAGCACGAGCGCCAGCACGTCGGCGTGACCGCCGGCCGCTCCGTCCACCGCTCCACCCGCCTCGTCGTCAGGGCGCCGATCATCCATCGCTGCGCTCCATGGTGTCCGGTGCCCCGTCGCTGCCCCGCTCGGACGGCTCCCCGCGCAGGCGTCGCAGCCCGTTCCGGATGCGGGTCTTCGCAGTGCCCACGGGAATGCCTTCATGCCGGCTGACGTGCTCGGCCGTGCATCCGGCCATCACCGCCATCGCCACCGCTCGCGCCTGCTCGTCGGACAGTGAGCGCAACCTGGCGAGCGCACGCTCCGACTCCACGCTCGTCGTCGCGCTGAGCGCAGTGACGTCGTCGTCCGCACGGCCGACCGTCGCCTGCAGCAGCCGGTCGAGCGCGTCGTCGTCGGTGGGGATCGTGCGGCGGGCGCGGACCGCGTCGATCGCCGCGTTCCGGGTGATGGTGAGCAGCCAGGTGGTCACCGAGCCGCGCGCGCTGTCGTAGGTCGCTGCGGAGCGCCACGCACGCAGGAACGCCTCCTGCGCGACGTCCTCGGCCAGCGGGGTGTCGTGCGTGACCGACACCGCCATGCCGAACACCTTTGCCTGGAAGCGGCGGACGAACACCGTGGCCGCGTCGGGGTCCTCGATGGCCAGTCCGGCGACGAGCGCGTCGTCGGACAGGCTGGCGTGATGGGAGGCCACGGACATACCTACGGACGAACAGCACGAATGGATCTCTGCATTCCGCCGCAATCCCTTCCGGGACTCGGGCCGTATCGAGACCGACGGCGAACCCGTGCCGTCGCACGCTCGCTGCGTGTCCATCCGACGGAGGCCCACCGTGAAGCGCCCACCGAACCGAATCCTGATCGCAGTCGCCGCACTCTCCACCCTGACCATCGCGGCGACGGCCTGCGGTGGCGACGACGACGAGACCTCACCCCCTGCCACCAGCCCGGCCACCGCCGCCCCCGGCACCACCGCAACGGACGCTCCGGCAGCGACCGCCGGCTCGCCCGAACCGACGGCACCGTCGACGACGGGATCGACGGTGTCGACCGCCGAGTCGAGCCTCGGCACCATCCTGGTCGACGGCGACGGCAACACGCTGTACATGTTCATGCCCGACGCCCAGGGCGCGAGCACGTGCACCGGCCAGTGCCTCGGCGCATGGCCGGCCCTGCTCGGTCCGGCGACCGCCGGGGACGGAGTCGATGCGTCCCTGCTCGGCACCGCTGCTCGACCCGACGACGGCACGATGCAGGTCACCTACAACGGATGGCCGCTCTACTACTACGCGCTCGACGCGGCCGCCGGCGACGTGAACGGTCAGGGCGTCAACGACGTCTGGTACGTGGTCGACCCGTCTGGCAGCGCAGTCGGAGCGGCTGCATCGTCGGGTCCCAGCACCACATCCGATCGCTACGGCTACTGACCATCAGATGCGTCACGCCGAGTACAGCGCCACGACGTCGCGAACCGGACCCACTGCATCAGGATCCGGACACGGCGCCTCGACCGGCTGGCCCGGCTCGCGCGGCATCGGGCACGGTGCACCAGCGATGGCGGCGATCTTCCGACTGATGTAGTCCGCGACCCCGAAGGCGCCGGTCTGGCTGAGGTGGATGTCATCGTCGGAGTACCAGCCCTGTGTGACCGAGCTGTAGTGGAACCAGTCGGCGATCACGACGTCGGGGAAGGCACCCGTCGCCACCTGATCCCGCATGATCTGGTTCATGTTCACCAGCGACTCGTTCGCCGGCCGCTCGTCGGGCAACAGGTAGTCGACGTTCTCCAGGTAGGTCAGCCAGACGATGCGCTTGGCACCCTTGGCGCGCGCTGCTTCGACGACGCGGGCGAAGCTGTCGGCGAAGGTGGTGTACCACTCGTCGTATCCGGCCATGACGACGACGACGTCGAAGGCACCCTCGGCCGCGTTGATGACGTCGACCGAGTTGGGCGGAGGATCGTCGCTGCACGACGGTTGCGCCAGCGCACGGCACGAGGCGGCCTCGTACACCGGGGTCATGCCGAGGAAGACGCCCAGCGCGTCGTACTCCTGCACCGCGAGCAGCGTCGAGTCACCGATCAGCAGCACGCGCGGGACAGCTGGGATGACCGTCGTGGGTGGCGGCGGCACCGCGGTCGTCGTCGGCGCGGTCGTCGGGGGCGCGAGCGTCGTCGGCGCAGCCGGATCGGACACTGATGGCTGCCGCTCGGCGACGGCGAGGTCGGTTCCTCCCGTCGAGTCGGGTGGGGCGGTCGGCGTGGTGGGCGATGCCGGCTCGCCGTCGGGCGCAGCGTCGTCATCGCCCGAGCCGCACGACGCCAGCACGCACGCGACGACGAGCAATGAGGCCGCGACGCGGCCGAGGGGGGCTGTCATGCAGCGTGGATTAGCCCCTTCGGGGTCGCGCAAACCTTGCGCACCGTCAAGATTCGTGTGACAGCTCGACTGCGATGGTCACACCGCCATGACCCCGGCGACGACCAGGAGCACTGCCGTGACCACGAGCAGTGCGGCCGCTCCCCGCTCGGTGAGCTGCAGGAGCACCCGCCCCGCCGAGCGTCGCGGCACCGCGGCGAGGGCAGCGGTGAGCACCGCTGCGACGGCGACGGCCATCGCCACGAGCGCGATCCCACGGTCTGCCGCTGCGCCGATGGTGAGCGCGACGGCGACCGCTGATGCGATCGTGGCTGCGATGCGGAGTGCATCGGCCACCGGCGACGCGTCGGCGGAATCGGAGTCCTCTCGCGGCCGCTGACGTCGCAGCATCCCGACGATGCCGGCGATCCCGCCGAGCGCACCGGCGGAGACTCGGTAGGCCGGGTTCGACACGTCGAGCGCGTCGAGCAGCGGACCCGCCGCGACGGCGGCCAGCAGGAGGACGGCGAGCGCAGCTGCGATGCCCGCGCCGGACACCTGCGCCGGACGCCAACGCCCGTCGCTCCGGAGGACGCCCGCGACACGAGCCGGGTTGATCGCAGCGACGAGCGCGACGACCCACAGCCACTGCGAGGGACGCTCGTGATCGCCACGTGACGGAGCGGCCGGAGTGGTGCCTTCGACGACATCGATCGACTGGAGCAGCGCACTGAGCGCATGTTGCTGGTCGTCCATGCGCGTCACGCCGTCGATGAACCATGCACCGCGGACGCGCGCCGGATCGGATGAGCCCGCTGCGTCCGAGTCGTCGGCCTGAGCGTCGAGCGTCATCGCCGCGAGGCATCGCACCCGCGACGCGAGCGGGTCGCGAAGGTCGTCGAGCCGGGGCTCGGCGCGGGCGGCTCGCCACCAGCGCGTCAACGACTCGCCGATCGTGCCGAACCCTCCCCCGCGCAGCTCGCTCGGCCCGCCGCGCACGGCGGTCCCCCATGGGCCTCGCTCCTGGCTGAGCCAGCGAACGGCCGTTCCGCTGATGGCGGCCTGGCGCTGGGCGTAGACGATCTGGTTGTCGGTCAGGGCACGGTTGTGCGTCGTGTCCGCCGTCGCGTTGGTCTCGGACACGCCGTACGCCGCCCAGTGGTCGCGGACGTGGTTCATGTCCTCCGCGTCGTCGCGCGGACCGGCGATGTACGCGCCGACCCGCGGCGCCGCGTCGGCCCACGGCCCGTCGGGGAACAGGCGCTGCAGCTGCACGAGCGCCCAGTACGCCTCACCGGTGTAGTAGATGGAGTAGTTGCCTGCGACCGGCCTGCGGGCGTCCATGTCGAAACGGGCGCTGACCGCGCCCGACGGCTCGACCTGCCCGGCGAGGAAGCGGCCCATCGCCTCCAGCAGATGGTCGTACCGCGGGTCGCCCGTCTGGTCGCGCCGCTCGACGAGACCGGCGACGAGCAGCGCCGTGGCCCCGACCGACGGCGCGCCAGGGTCGCCCGCCGCAGTCCAATCGTCGATCGAGGTCAGACGCTCGAGCGACCACGTCAGCCCGCGCTCGGCCGAGTCGAAGGAGTCGGAGAGCCCGTACTTGCCGGCCATGTACAAGCTCATCACGACGCCCGAGTGCCGGACGACGTTGTACGCATCAGCCACCGTGTCGTCGGTGCGGTCGTACTCGTAGAGGTACGAACCGTCCGGCCGCTGGTTGGCGATCAACCATCCCGCGGCCGCCTCGGCACCCGACCGCAAGTCGTCGGACGTCACCTCCGGGCAGTGCTCGGGCGGCGAGATCACGCCGAAGGACACGAACCCGGCGGCCAGGTACGTGATCAGCGCGGTGGGTGCCCAGTGGACGCGACGTGAACCTCGACGGAGCATGGCCGACACTCTGACATCTCGTCACCCGTCGGGTGCGGGAACTCGCGCTCCGATGCGAAGTGCCTGGTCGATCGCGAACGCCTGTCGGTGAGCGGCGACGTCGTGCACACGCACGACGGCTGCTCCGCGCTGCGCGGCGAAGAGGTGCGCGGCGACGCTGGCGATGTCGCTCGCGCCAGGATCGTCCACTCCCGCGAGATGTCGGATCGACCCTTTGCGCGACGCGCCGACCAGCACGGGGAAGCGCTGCGACAGCGGCAGCGCGCGCAGCAGGGCGAGGTTGTGCTCGATGGTCTTGCCGAACCCGATGCCTGGGTCGATCATCACGCTCGGCACACCCGCCGCCAGCGCGTGATCGGCTCGCTCGTGCAGCCAGTCGACGACCTCGACGACGACGTCGTCGTAGCGGGGATCGAGTTGCATGTCGACGGGGTCGCCGCGCATGTGCACCACGACGGCCGGCACGCCCAGCGTCGCGCACACCTCGACCATCGCGGGATCGCGCAGTCCCGAGACGTCGTTCACGAGGTGCGCGCCGGCGAGCACCGCGGCGCGTGCCACAGCCGGCTTGCGGGTGTCGATGCTGACGAGCGCCGAGCCATCGCGCGCGAGGGCCTCCACCACAGGCAACACGCGATCGAGCTCGTCGCCCTCCGTGACGCCGACGGCCCCGGGCCGGGTCGACTCTCCCCCCACGTCGACGATCACGGCACCCTCGGTGACGAGCCGCCGACCGTGCTCGATCGCGGCAGCGGCTTCCGCGTGCAGGCCACCATCGGAGAACGAGTCAGGCGTGACGTTCACGATGCCCATCAACGCGCAGCGCGACCACGCGTAGACCCACTCCGAGCCCTCCGGTCCGACCCCTTCGACAGTCGGGAGAGGTCGGCGAGAACGAACGGTCCACATGCTCCGGAACCTAACGTCCGGCGCGCCCTCTCGGACCGGCGGTGACGGCCGGCGTCACCGCCTGAAGTCGGCGATCAGCGCCGCATGGTCGCTCGGGCGTTCGGATCCTCGCTCGAGATGGTCGATCCACGTGGTCTCGAGTCGCTCGGCCAGCGCGTGGTCCGCGGCGAGCAGGTCGATGCGCATCCCGAGGTTGCGTGCGTAGTTCGCAGCGTGCATCCACCAGGTGAAGCGCCGCTCTCGCGGTCCCCACCGTCGAGCGTCGAGGTCGACCAGGCCGGCGTCGAGCACTGCTGCGAGCGCCGATCGCTCGGGCTCGGTGACGTGCGTGAGGCCGACGAAGGCATCCGGGTGGAAGATGTCGCTGTCGGTCGGCGCAACGTTGACGTCGCCGCCGAGCACGAGCGATCCGGACCGGAGCCACTCGACCACTTGCTCACGCAGCTCCTCCAGGAACGCGAGCTTGTACTCGTAGTGCCAGTGACCGACCTCTCGGCCGTGCGGCACGTACACGCTCGCGACGCGAACCGGCGGATCGACGTCGACGAGAGCGGAGATCACGCGCGGCTCCCGGTCGAGCGGTTCCTTCCCGAGCTCGCCCGACGAGGCCACCTCGCCGAGCTCGTGGCGCGATGCGATCGCGACCCCGTTGTACGGACCGGCGCCGGCGTGGGCCGTGGTGTAGCCCAGCTCGCTGAAGACCTCGGCCGCCGCCGGCAGGAGTTCACGCGCCTTGGTCTCCTGCAGCAGCACGACGTCGGGGCGGGCACGGTCGAGGAACCGGCGCAGCGACGGCGCACGCGCCTTGAGCGAGTTCACGTTCCACGTCGCGATCCGCAGGTGATCCGGCGCAGCGGCCGTCGGCGACATCTCGCTCCGGAGGGCGAGCGCAGCCTCGCGTCGCCGTCGCCTCGCCTCACGCAGCTCGCTCGTCGACATGCGCGCGGCGTACCCGCTCGATGGGTCACGCGAACGAGATCTGGCCAGACCTCGGACTGACACAGAGTCGACACGATCACGTTGTGACAGTCGCACGCGAACGGGGTACAGCGAGGATGCCGCCCGCTGACGGCCGCCTTTCAACAGTGTGAGGTGCCGACCAAGGATCCCCTCCCATGCCGAACATGTTCTCGGGGACGCCGGTGTCATGTTGATGCCGGTCCTCGCCATCGCCGCGGTCGCAGGCCGCACTGCACGCTCCCGGGAGCTCCGGGTCGACGATCAGACCGTACGGTCGTGGTTCCAACGGCTCAGACTCGAGGGCCGCGCCGAGTACCGCGACATCATCATCGACTCGCACCACTGGTTGGTCCGCATCTGCGCTCGACAGATGCGACGACACGACGAGCCGCTCGACGACCTCGAGCAGACGGGGCAACTTGGCCTGATCCGAGCTGTCGACCGCTTCGACCTCGACGTCGGTGTCCAGTTCCGCACCTACGCCTCCGCGACGGTCCTCGGCGAGCTGCGCCGCCACTATCGCTCGGTCTGGCGCCTTCGCACGCCGCGCAGCGTGCAGGAGCTCCACCTGCGAGTGAGCCGTGCGCGAGAGGAGATGACGCGCACGCTCCAGCGCTCGCCCACCGTCGACGAGATCGCCGACCACCTCAGTGTGGACCGCGACCTCGTGATCGAGGCGATCGGAGCCGGGCTGAACCAGGTGCCCGACTCGTTGTTCGGCGGGCCTACAGGGCTGGACGGACCGACGGACAGATCGCTCGGGATGGAGGACGACGAGCTTGGCCACGTGGCGGACCGCGCCGCGGTGCGAGACCTGTTGGCGACCCTCCCGAAGCAGGAGGCCACGATCCTGTACCTGCGTTACTTCCACGATCTGACGCAGAGCGAGATCGGCTCGAGGATGGGCCTCAGTCAGGTGCACGTCTCGCGGCTCATGCGATCGGGTCTGGCGCGGCTTCGCGCCCGAGCCGACGGGTAGCCCTCCAGGCGCTCGAGCGGCTGGAAGCCGAGTGCGGCGCCGAGCGAGCAGCTACCCCGAACCCCTCCATCGCCAGTCATGACGCCGGACGGCTGATCTCGATCCGACGATGTGAGTGTGGCATCGGCCCGCCGGGAAGGAGTGACGCATCCCGGCATGGACCGGGCAGCCTCCGAGGAGGGCGCTGCAAGGTGGCCGTGCGATGCGAGTCCTTCCCCAGTCGGTCTCTCCAGAGAACCACCGACACCGTCACGCGGGCGGATCGTTCTCGCGATTGGCCTCGGCCTGCTCCGGGCTCGGAGTGTGCGACGGGTCGGCGCGGTCGGCTCTGCGGCCTGCTTCCCGCACATCGCCTCCCTCGGCGGGCTGATCGTGCTGGGTCGGATCGGTCGGGCGTTCGCTGGTCATGACGTCCATCTACCCCTCCCGCATCCTGTGGCACTCGCGTCGCCGGATCGAACGATGAGGACGTTCGAGCTGACGGGCCCAGCGGACGAAGGCTTCGTCGCGACCGCGCGCCTCGTGGGAGCATCCATCTCTGCGCAGGCGGGACTACATGTCGACGCGTGTGACGATCTGTGCCTCGGTGTGGAGACTGCGTGTGCGGTGATGTTGTCGGCCGACACGACAGGGCTTGCCGCGAAGTTCGTCGTGGGCGACAGCGTCGAGGTCACCATCCGCACGACGACGCCGCAGCCACTCCGTCTCGGAGCGACCGGTCGCCTCGTGCTGGCAGCCGTCATCGACGACGTCGCGCTCGACCCGGCAGTCAGCGTCATCCGGCTGGTGAAGCACCGTCGTTGATCAGGCCTCCGCCGAGATGCCGTCGTGGAGTGGCGGCGTGGACGATCTTGCCGCTGCTGTAGGGCACGCCGCCGGTGAGCCGCCGCCCGAGCGCCAACCACGAGCAGATGCCTCGCTCGAGCAGCCACGCAGGCGCCAGCAATGCACTCGAGGTGGGGAACCGACGAACGCCACCGCACCGACGCCGCCCGACCTCGGCCGTCGCGACGGCTCCCGCCGCGAGTGCGGTGAGGGAGCCCCACCGCCGCCCCATCACCAGTGTGCCGACGAGGGGCAGGATCGCCAGTGAGATCGCAAGGCGCATCGGCCGGGCGAACTCGTCGTACGCCTGCCGGACGCGCTGCGACCAGAAGTGAGCGGCGCTCGGTGGGAGCCGGCGCACGTACAAGTCGGGTCTCGTGACACTTCGACCTCCGGCTCGTTCCACGGTACGAACCATCTCGAGGTTCTCGAACAGCACGTCGCCGTCGTACCCGCCGGCACGCCGAATCGAGTCCGTGCGCATGACCAACGTGCCCGGCCAGTCGGATCCGGTCGACCGGTTGAGCAAGGTCCGTGCGGTGTCCCAACGGGCGTGCCACGGCAGCGGATCGAAGTAGTTCTGCGGGCGCACGAGATCGGCTGCGTCGAGCGCGTCGACGCACGCCACCAGTGCGTCGAGGTCGTAGCGCACGTCGTCGTCGGCCACGATCACGACATCGGTCACGACGAGGTCGAGACCGGTCAGGACACCGTGCACCTTGCCGTTCAGGCACCGATGGCGCGGATCGGGCGGGACGTGCAGCGCGAAAGGCGACCAGCGCTCCTGCGCATCGTCGAACAGCGGTGGGCTGGATCCATCGACCACGATCAGCTCGCACCACGACGCGATGCGTTCGAGGTAGTCCGTCAGCTCATCGGTCGGCGGCGCCGAGAGCTTGATCGGGAGCAGGTACGTCGCGGCGGGGACGGCTCGGCGCTCACGCGGCGGCAGCTGGTCGGAGCTCACGCTGCTCCCACCTCCCGAGCAGCTCCAGGGCGAACAGACGCTCCGTCGCGAGGACGCAGTGGGCGCCGAACAGGACGTCGCGTCGAGATCCGGGCTCGTCCTGCTCGAGCGCATCGGCCATCGCGAGCGCCATGTGCTCGTGCTCGGCGTCGGCCAACACGTGCACGTCGTAGAACCGCCGGGCCTCCTCCGGAGCGCCCATCCGTTCGAGACCGCGCGCATACCGCCCCATCGGGACCACGGACGTCATCTCGAAGACGGCGAGGTGCCCGACGAGGCGCGCCCGGTGCATCCGGTGCAAGCCGAAGTAGCTGATCAGGTTGCTGATCATCAGCGCGGACGCCGGCAGCTCGTCCAGGTAGGCGTTCGGCCTGTCGTCGAGCCCGAACGCGCGCATGGTCTGCGCGTAGAGCGACGAGTGCATCGACCGGTCGGGAGCGTCGGCGCCGTATTCGCCGGCTTGGATCGCGGCGAGGATCTGCTTGGCGCGTCCCGAGAGATGCGGGATCGCGAACGTGTGCGGATCGGCCTCCTTCAACTGGTACGCGGACCGGTGCTTGAGGAGCTCGATCATCTGCGCGGGAGTGCCACGCGTCTCCATGTGCCGCGAGACCGATGGTCCGTCATCGGCCTCGATGAGTCGTGGGATCGCCTCGCGAACGGGCCACGCGTCATCGACGACACCGACGAGCTCCCGCAACGAGCACTCGAAGGCGCCCTCGAGGCGACGCCGGAACTCAAGGAGATCTGGATGCCACTCCGCGTCGGCGGGTAGGCCATCGACGTCGTGGTAGTGCGGCTCGTAGCAGAGGTACAGCGCGAGCTGGAGGTCCTCGGACGAGCCGCTGCCCGTGGCAACATCGGGCGATCCCGATGCCCACCGACTCGGTGTCAGGACCCACGCCGACAAGGGTCCTCTCGGCGTCATCACGCAGCGTCGCGCGGTGAACGAGTTCGGCATGGCCACTCCAGCGGTCGAGATGCCGCCGGTTCGGCATCGTCCGACCGCTACCCCGGGGCTGCACACCTGAAACCATGCACGAGCCGGCCGCCGGGGCAGTGAGCGCACCGCACAGGCTCGTGAGAAGCCCTGCCGCACAAAGAGTGATTGACAGAGACGAGACGAGTCGCAGACAATTGGTGGCTGTACCGACGGTTCAAACACGAGCCGTGCACCCCTGGGGAGGGGTCCGATCGTGTGCCTTCCGCTGCGCTTCGATGCCGATCACCTCGGGGATCATGTCGTGCTGGTGGTTCGAGGTGACCTCGACCTCCAGACTGCTGGGCCTCTGCGCGAGCTGATGCTGAGCGCCGTCGAGGCATCAGGACGGGTCGAGCTCGACATGGCCGACGTGCCGTTCATGGATTCGTCGGGACTACACGTCCTGGCCGAGGTCGCACGCGTCCTCCAGCCCGATCGGGGTCGCGTCGTGGTGCACCGACCGTCCCAACCGGTGCTGCGCCTCATGCAGATGACCGGGCTCGACCGCGTGCTCGACGTACGCCCCGACGGCGTGCGATCGGACACTGCACCTGAGTGGACGTCTCGGACATTCGAACCAGGGTAGGAGAGATTCGCTCCCCCGAGCCACGCCGTGTGGGGTGGTCGATCGAGACCACCCCACACGCAGCATTCGAGCGGGGTCGGACGCAGGACGAGTAGCAGGCATGGGGCGCGCCGCTGTCGACGAACCCCGATCGCGCCAGCCGATTCCTATCCCGGCGTCGGCGGCGACAGTCGCTTCGAGCGGCGCCCAGCTGTGCCGGGCGCATCGACTGTCAACATGATCGACGGCTCGACCGTCACCCGGCCATCGAGACCGTGCACGACGACCGACGAGCCTGACGCTCGCGCCATCTCCCGGGCGTGCCGGAGCGCCGATCGCCGGGTGCGATGGCGAGAACTGGGGTACCGTTCGCCCTCCCGGTGCAGCTGCCAGCCGCCGAGGATGGGAGTGACATGGACATCGGTGGCGGACACCGTCCACCTCCACGTTGCTGCATGCCCTCTCCTCTGAAGGCATCCGCAGATGAGTCGATCGACACCTCGCTCGCCATCGCACGGGTTCGGCGGTGGCCGACGATCACGCTCCCTCGGATGGACCCGCGAGATCCCCAGCGCAGGGGCGGATCTGCAGCAGGCCACGTCGCCTGTGCACCGTGAGGTAGCGGATGCCGTCGGTGCCGGCTCGAACGGTTCGGCTGCACGAGCTCGGCACGAGGACCACGACCCCAGGCGAGAGCTCCGCGGACCACGCGTCGACCAGGACCTCTCCGCTGCCGTCGACGACGACGAACAGGACGTCGACCTCGTCGTTCACGTGTGCCGCGATCTCGTCTCCGGCGCTGAGGACGACGAGGTTGGCGTCGAGATCACCACCGTGCGGCAGGCTCCAGATCGCGCCCCGACCGTCCGCGCTCAGACGAGTGAGGTCAACCGAGATCGGCTGTGGGCGGAACCGGTCGACATCGACGTCGTCGAAGAGGTGCGCCCAACAGGGCGCGTCGCCTCCGAGATCACTCATCACGTGCTCCTCCTCGCTCAGGATCCGGCAGCTCCAGTCAAGCGGACGCGCGCTAGCGTCCCTCTGGCTCATGCGGCTCGCACCACGTCGACTCCTCTGTTGCGCACTGGTGTGCGGCGTCGCCGTGCTGGCCACCGGGTGCGCGTCATCTCGATCACACACCGCCGATCCTGCGACCGTCGCGACGACTGGTCGCGCCGACGGGATCGCGGCAGCGCTCCAGTTCCAGGCGCCGATCCTCGGCGGCGGCGAGCTCGACGGCGCCTCGCTCGCCGGTCGGCCGGTGCTCATGTGGTTCTGGGCGCCCACTTGAAGCACTTGCAACGCCGAAGCCGGCTCGGTCGAGCAGGTCGCCCAGGAGTGGTCAGGACGAGTGGACGCCTATGGCGTCGCATGGGCGGGCGACGACCGCTCGTTCACTGCGTTCGTCGATCGCCATGAGCTCACCTTCCCGCAGCTGAGCGACCCGGACGGCGAGCTGTACGCACACTTCGGCATCCCCGTGCAGCCCGCGTTCGTGGTGATCGACGCGGACGGGCGGACCACCACGCTGCTCGGCGCCCTCGACGACGACGAGTTGGTCGACGCGCTCACCAGAGCCACGTCGTGAGCCAGCGATCGCCGGCAGCGGGCCTCGGACGATGCGATCACAGCGGGCGTCGGGTACCTTGGACGACCGATGCACCCCGACATCGCCCCAGGTCAGGTGTGGCGGAACGCCAACACCGGCGCCCTGCTCGTCATCCACGGGCGCGACGGCGAACAGGGGCTCTGGTCGGCTCGACGGGCCGATGGTGTGGAGGTGGTCATCAGCGCCGACTCATTGTTCTCCGATCACGTCATCGAGGTGAACCGGTTCGGGCAGGGCTTCGCGACCGAGTAGGCGTGCGCCGGCGGCTCTCAGCGCACCCCATCGTTCGCCGTTTCGATTCGACCGGACTCGGGCACACAGAACGTGCGCTCCGGTCCGACGCCGAGGCGTGGCTCGATCTCCAGGAGGAACATCCCCATGGGTGCACTGAGTGTGTTGCTGATCGCCGCTGGCGCCATCTTGACGTTCGCGGTCGACGCGGTGTCCGAGGACGTCGACCTCACCACGGTCGGCGTGATCCTGATGATCGTCGGCGGCATCGGCCTGCTGGTCTCGCTGATGCGCGGCTCGATGCTCGGGTTCAGCTCGACGCGCGAACGCCACATCGCCGACGACGGCCGAACCGTCGTCGAACGCGAGCGGGCAACCGGCTTCTGATCGCGTTTCGGCGCCTCGAGACGAAGCCGAAGAGCGGGAGCAGCTTGGTCATCGCGTAGTACGGGGCGTGGCTGAGCGGCCATTGGGTGACGTTTGCTCCCGTCTCCGAGTGGAAGTAGTTGTTGCACGGCCCGTCCATGACCGGAGCGTGCTTCGCGATCATCCGGTCGATCCACTGCACCCATTGCTGCAGCGCTCGAGGGCGCGTGTCGACGGCCCGGACTCGGCCGCGACGCATTCGACGCACGACCCGCACTGCGACCTCCGCCTGCCGTTCGAGCTGCGCCATGGCGCTCCAGCCACCGTTGGTGTTCGGTCCGTACTGGATGAAGAAGTTCGGGAAGCCCGGCACCGTGATCCCGAGGAAAGCGCTCGCCCGCGTCGCCCACGCGTCGCGCAACATGCCGTGCTCGCCGCGCACCTCGAACGTGCGCAGGAAGTCTGCGGCGTGGAAGCCCGTCGCGAAGATCAACACGTCGACCTCGCGCTCCGTCCCGTCCGCGTCGATGACGCTCGTCGGGGTCACGCTCACCACCGCGCGGGGCACCAGCTCGACGTTCGGCTTGTTGAGCGCCGGGTAGAACGTCGTCGCAAGCACCGGTCGCTTGCACCCGTACGGATGCGTCGGCGTCACCGCCCGCTGCACCTCCGGATCCTCGATCGCCTTCGCGATGTACTTGCGACCGACGGCTTCGAACTTCTTGTGCTCGTCGCTCTCCGGGTCGTACACGCGGTTGATCGCAATCGCCTCGTAGAAGAGCTTTGCCCGGTCGATCTTGTGCCGGATCGGGTTGAGGTTCCGGGCTCGCTCCTCGGCCGTCAGGTCGCGCTCGTTCTTCGGCAGCACCCAGCCGGGCTCGCGCTGGAACACGTACAGGTGCCCGACCTCGTCCGCGATGGCCGGGACGACCTGCGCCGCGGTCGATCCGGTACCGACGACGGCCACTCGCTTGCCCCGCAAGTCGTGGTCCTCCCATCGGGCCGTGTGGAACGTGGGTCCCCGGAACGAGTCGAGACCCGGCCACGTCGGGTAGCGGGGCACGTTCAAGAACCCCACCGCCGACACGACGACCTCGAAGTCGTGCTCCTCGCCGGAGGTCGTCGTCAAGTGCCAGCGACATGCGTCCCGGTCCCACTCGATGGCCGCGACGGCCGTCGAGAACCTCAGGTGCGGACGGAGCTGGAACCGGTCGATCACCGCCTCGATGTACTGCTGCAGCTCGCTCGCGCCGGCATGCGTGCGAGTCCAGTCGTAGTTCATGAACGAGAACGAATAGGCCTGCGACGGGACGTCGACCTCGCACCCCGGATAGCGGTTGTCCCACCAGGTGCCACCAGCACCGTCGGACTTCTCGAAGACCGTGAAGCCCTCGATGCCTGCCTTGCGGAGCTTCACCGCCGTCGCGATGCCGCCGACGCCGGCCCCGATGATCGCCACGCGTGGCGTGGAGCCACGTCGGCGCCCGCGCTCGTCAACGAGCTGGCGCATCAGGTCCTCGAGCGCGTCAGCGCGCCACGCTGCAGGCGATCTTGGTGCCGACGAGGATGTGGAACATCTTCGTCGCCTGCTCCCAGGTCGCGCAGAGCAGGCACAGGTCGGCCCATTCCTGCTCGGTGAAGTGCAGGCGCATCCGGTCCCAGAACTCCTCGTCGTCGGCCATGTCCTTGTAGTCGAGCGAGTACCGCTCGGCGAACTCGATGCAGAGCCGCTCGCGATCCGAGTACACGGGCGAGGTCGTGTAGTCGAAGACCTCGGTGTAGAGCTCCTCGGGGATCGGTTCGGGAGAGAATCCGGGCTTGTCGCGGCCCATGCGCACGTCGACACACATCGTGCAGCCCATGAGATGGGCGGTACGGATGCGCGCCGCCTCGCGCTCGCGCGGCGTCAGCGTCGAGTCGTTGTCGTACTGGTAGTCCCAGCTCTCACGCAGCCGCTCGTTCAGGCGCGGCGAGCCCATCTCGGTGACGATGTGCATCACCATGTCCTGACCTTCCGGGATCTGGATCCTCATCGACGCCCTCCTCTGTCCGGCACGTCGGCGAATGTAGCACTCGCCAACCGTTCGTTTGAACTGACCGATCGGGGCGCGCGGCCACCCGACCTGACCGAATCTGTGGACGGACCGGGATCCGCGCGTCCGCGGTGCAGCCGTGCCATCGTGACGACGTGGTCGAGGTCACGGCGCTCGAGCAAGAGAACGACGTCATGCACCTCAAGCGTCGTGTCCTGTACGGCGTCACAACGGCCGCCCTGACGATCATCATGGGACTCGGCGTGGTCGACGCCATCGGGTGGTGGCACACCTACGGCGTCGCGAGCACGACCATCAGCACGACCGAAGCCGGGTACGAGCTCGAGGTGCTCTATGGCGAGGTCACGCGCCCGGCGCTGGCCACGCCCTTCCAGGTCACGGTGCGACGCCCTGGCGGCTTCAGCGAGCCGATCGTGATCGCGGTGGATCGCCGCTATCTGGCGATGTGGGACGAGAACGGTGTCGTGCCCAACCCGTCTTCGCAGTCGGTGCGCGGCCCGTGGGTGGAGTGGGAGTTCGACCCACCTGAGGGGACCACCTTCGCGGTCACCTACGACGGACGAATCGAACCGGCCGTGCAGCGGGGACGCGACGGCGCGGTCGCCCTGGTCGTCGAGGACGAGCTCGTCGCCCAAGCGCGGTTCCACACTCGGGTGATGCCGTGAGGGAGCCACGCTGATGGAGATCATCGCCCGCTGCACGATCGTGTTCGCCTTCCTGTTCGTGCTGACGCGGGGCCTGAAACGCCGGACGCTCGCAGACATGGCCCCGTTCGAGCTCCTCCTGCTCGTCACGATCGGCGACATCGTGCAGCAAGGCGTGACGCAGGAGGACTACTCGCTCACTGGAGCGGTGCTCGCAGCAAGCACCGTCGCGTTCTGGACCACGGTGCTGTCGTACCTGTCGTGGCGATCCCGCCGACTCGGCAAGATCATCGACGGCGTCCCGTTGGTCATCGTGCAGGACGGCGTGCCCATCGACCGCACGCTGCGCGTCGAACGACTCCCGCTGGACGAGGTCCTCGAAGCCGCACGCCAGCAGGGCGTCGATTCGCTCGACGACGTCAAGCTCGCCGTGCTCGAGCCGTCGGGGCGCATCTCGATCATCCGCCGATCGAACGCATAGCAAGCTGACAATGGAGCGGACGACGGGACTCGAACCCGCGACCCTCACCTCGGCAAGGTCATGGTCCTGGTCCCCGGCGTGCGTTCCTGTCCACGCAATGCGCTCCTGTCAGGCGCTCTCGTCCACCCAGTCCGTAGCGTGCGCCCCCGTCTCGCGCCACCTGTTGAACGCGTTCAACTACGACTGGCTCTCGTCCGGACTCTTGGTGGGCCGCCGCACCTTCCCGAAGTGCAACTTCCCTGGGGCTGACCCGGTCAGGCCGGCAATCGGCCGCTCCAGTAGCCGGGCCGGCGATGATGATGGGCGACCGCCAGGATGTAGACGACGTCGTCGACGCTTGCGTACACGACCTGGTACGGGAACCTCCCGACTGGGACGCGGCGGATCGTCACGGTCGAACGTGTGCCTTTGATGGGCGAACCGGCATCCGGCCACTGGACGGCCCGTCGAATCGCCCGATCGACCGACACGACGAACCGGTTGGCCGCATGTCGGTCCCGCTCGCGGTACCAATCAGCAGCTTCTTGGATCTCAGCCCGAACGCCGGTCGCGAGTCTGAACGGTCGGCTCACTCGACGGCGTCGTCCGCGACGAGGTCGCGGTAGACGTCGTCCCAGTCCTCACCTGGGTCTTCACCGCTCACGAGTGCCTCAAGGCGCTCTTCGATGTCCCGGAGCCAGGCGGTGTAGCTCTCCACCGAGTCATCGACGGCGGGTTCATCGATCGACGCCAGCAGGCGCACGGCGAGCGCCGCCCGCTCGTCATCGGGCAGACCCATCGCCTCGCGGTACAGCGCATCGGAACCCACAGGCACACGGTACATCTGCCGCCCTCAGGTGGACCCGTTCAGATCCCCGTCCGACGAGATGATGGGCTTTCGAGCGAATGCATCGGTCGGTGCCGGCGCACACCCCGCAGTTCACACGACGCTGCGCCGCGTTGGCAATGAGATCCCTCATGCCCGCCGATCGGGTGGCGGCCTCTCCCCTGCCGTTCAAGTGATGGGCAACTCACAATCCTGTGACTTCGACCCGGACACGACGAAACCCCAGCAAGGCTGGTTTCGCTTGGAGCGGACGACGGGATTCGAACCCGCGACCCTCACCTTGGCAAGGTGATGCTCTACCAACTGAGCCACGTCCGCGTGACCGCGAGATGCTAGCAGCGACCCCCGCGGAGCGGACAACGATTGCGACGCTCAGCCGCGCTGATCGGCCGGCCGCAGGTCGACCCGCAGCACCAGGAAGCCGTCCTCGATCTCGCCCTGAGCGTCGCCGATGATGGCGAAGTCCATGTAGTCGGTGTTGGCCTGCGCCACGAAGGCCTGGCGCTCCTCCCCCGCCACGGGCGGCAACGGGCGCTTGCGCACGGCAGCGGCACGCTCGCGAAAGCGCGTCAGCATCGCATCGACGTCGAGTCCATCGGCCATCGGCACACCGTACCCCGCGAGGGCAGGTGTCAGTCCTGCGACGTGGTGCGCTGCAACAGTGGGTCGATCGCGTACTCGTCCGCCCGCGCCGATCGGCCCATCTGCGGCACCTCGTCGTCCGAGCCGTCCTCGTCGGGTTCGGCTGGTTCGTGATCGTCCGCGGTCTCACCGATCGTGAGCTGCTCGTACGCACGGTGCCGAACACCGTTCGCGCTACCCGCCGCAGGACGCTCGAGCTCGAACTTCGTGGGGTCAACGGGCGAGACCTCTACCTCTTGCTCAGGTTCACCTTCAGGGTCGGCGGGCAGCGGTTCGAGCTCGAACAACGCCACCTCGACCGGCTCGCCATCACCGTCCGACGACGGCGCATCGACCTCCGAAACCTCTGACGAGGACGCATCTTCGCGGAGGTCGTCGAACGTGCTCGGCATCTCGCGGGCCAGGACGGACAGGTCGATCGGCTGAGGTGCCGCCGGGAGGTCGAGCGCTCCGGCAGGGCGATGCGTGTCGACCAGACGCCGACGTTCGCTGTCACTGGCTGCGTGCCAGCGCCGCTCGCTCATCACCTCGAGCGGCCCGAGCGCCGGCGACTCGGGCTTGGTGCCTCGCCACCACCAGATGGTGAACAGCAGCAGCGCCAACCCCAGCACCGCGAGCCCTCCGGCGGTGAGGAAGACGCGCAGCGTCGCCTCGCTCTCGGTGAGCTCGTCGCCGAGCGCCGCGGCGAGGCGGGGCGCGGTCAAGCTCGGCATCGGGACATTCTCGCGCACGATCGGCCAGATCCGCCGTGCACTGCGCAATTCACCAGCTGACGCACGCGGGGGTCGCCACGCGCCAAGCTGGGTGCATGGACTGGCTCTGGGCGATCCTCGCCATCGCGGTGATGGCGTTGCTGGCATGGATCGGGTTCCGGATCGAACCGCACTGGGCCTCGAAGGACGGGCGCCGGTTCCTCTGCAGCGGCCAACTGCTGACGAAGCAGGGCGAGCCACTCAGCGGGTGGCGCGAGACGCACGTCGTCGTCGGTGAGGGCTCGACCGTGCAGGTCGAGCAGAAGCGCATGATGCGCCGGCACGGCAGCAGCTGGAACCTCAGCGGAGAATCTCCCGAACCCCCGCGCAACCGGGTGGTGTTCCTCGCGACGGGCCACGATCCCGACGGTCGGCCGGCCATGATGGCGCTCAAGCTGCCGGACAACAGCAAGGCGCTGCCGGTGCTGCGCGCCATGCTCTCGCGCTGATCAATCCATCTGGCGGGCCACGCGGTCGAGGAACCGCTCGATGGGCGCACCGACCAGATCGAAGTTGATCAGGAACGCATCGTGCCCGTGCGGCGAGTCGATCTCGACGAACTCGCTCGGCGTGCCGTTGGCGGTGAGCATGTCGGCGATCTCGCGCTGCTGGTAGAGCGGATACAGCATGTCGCTCCAGATGCCCATGGTCAGCGCCGGCACGCGGATCCGGCTCACCGCCGACGTCAGCCCGCCTCGGCCCCGGCCGACGTCGTGCAGGTCCATCGCCTTGCCGATGACGAGGTAGCTGTTCGCGTCGAAGCGGCGGATCAGCTTCTCGCCATGGTGATCGAGGTATCGCTCCACCTCGAAGCGCTGCCAGAGGTCGAGCCGTGTGTTGAGCTCGCTCCCGTCGGCGACCTCTCGACCGAAGCGGGAGGTGAAGACGTTGTCGCTGCGGAACGTCACCTGCGCCACCATGCGCGCCACCGCGAGGCCCTCCGTCGGCCCCTGCCCCACCGGGTTGTCGTAGTAGTCGCCCCCGTGCCAGTTCGGGTCGAGGCGGATCGCCCGGCGTCCGATCGCGCCCCATGCGATCTGCTGCGCGGTCGCCTGGGCGCACGTGGCGATCGGCACGATCGAGCGGACGCGCTGCGGGAACGTGATCGCCCACTCGAGCACCTGCATCCCGCCCATCGACCCCCCGATCACCGAGTGCCACACGTCGACGCCGAGGTGGTTGGCGAGCCGTGCTTGGGCGCGAACCATGTCGCGGATCGTGACGACCGGGAAGCGACTGCCGTAGGGCTTGCCGTCGTCCGGGTGTGCCGACGCGGGGCCGGTCGATCCCTGGCACCCGCCGAGCACGTTCGCGCAGACGACGAACCACCGGTCGGTGTCGATCGCCTTGCCGGGCCCGACCACGTCGTCCCACCACCCCTCGGCCGGATGGCCGCGGCCGCCCGGTCCGGCGAGGTGGCTGTCACCGGTCCACGCATGGCAGACCAGCACCGCGTTGCCACGTGCCTCGTCGAGCCGGCCCCACGTCTCGTACGCCACCGTCACGTCACGCAGGGCCACCCCGGTGTCGAGCGCGAAGGGCCGATCGCTGGGGAACCGGACGAACTGGCGGTGCCCCGGGTCGTCGCCGTCGCGCCACGCACCGCTGACGGGGAGCGGCTCGCTCATCGGTCGGATCGTCCTCTCTCGTGTCGCATGCGCCT
Source organism: Ilumatobacteraceae bacterium (assembly GCA_050248155.1). Taxonomy (GTDB): domain Bacteria; phylum Actinomycetota; class Acidimicrobiia; order Acidimicrobiales; family Ilumatobacteraceae; genus VFMC01. The sequence continues at coordinate 6,598 of JBFWSW010000049.1, read as the reverse complement.
GCTGGGTCGGCGAGCGTCACGAGTGGAAGCGTCGTTGCCCCCCGCCACCGGACTGGATGGGGGCCACATCCCTGCTGATCGCAGGAAGGCACCGTGGGGCTTCCTCCCCGGTTGCCGGATCCCGTTCGGCGAGCCGCCCGGGATCACTCGTGATGCGTCGTGGGCCGGAACACTACCGGCGCGAGCAGGGCGCCGTGCGCCATTTAGCCGACGCCCAGCCGCTCCGTGGCCACGCTCTTGAGGCGCTTGTAGTCGACCTTGCCGTTCGGTGCGCGCTGGATCGATTCGACCAGCACCACGTTCTTCGGGGCCTTGTACGCGGCGAGCGATCGCTTGACGTGATCGGCGAGATCGGCGAGCGTCGGCTGCTGGCCGTCCTCGGGCTCGACGACGGCGCAGATGGTCTCACCGAAGCGTGGGTCGGGCAGCCCGACGGCGACTGCATCCCGCACGGCGGGATGGGTCTTCAGTGCTTCTTCGACCTCTTCGGGGAACACCTTCTCGCCACCGGTGTTGATGCACACCGAGCCCCGACCGAGGAGGTGCAGCGTGCCGTCGGCGTTCACCTCGGCGAAGTCGCCGGGCACGCTCCACCGCCGACCCTCGAAGGTGCGGAACGTCTGCGCGGTCTTGGCCTCGTCCTTGTAGTAGCCGAGCGGGATGTACCCGCCGATGGCGACGACGCCCTGCTCGCCCGAGCCCGGCTCGACCCGGCGTCCGTCGTCGGCGAACACCGCGGCGTGCTCGCCGAGCGCGAACTTGGCTGTCTCCTGTGCCGCTCCCCTGGCCGAGACCGAACCACCCAGGCCGACCGCCTCGGACGACCCGTACGAGTCGAAGATGATGAGCTGCGGCATGTGCCGCAACAGGCCGGCCTTGTTCTCCTGGCTCCACATCACGCCCGACGACAGCATGAACACCAGACTCGACAGGTCGTACTGCCCGGGGTGCGCGTCGAGGTGCTCGAGCATGGGACCGGCGAACGCCTGACCCACGATCACGACGTTCGTCACGCGCGTCCGCTCGATCGTCTCGAACAGCTCCACCACGTCGAACCTGCGGTTGGTCAACGTCACGACCGTGCCGCCCACGCACATCCCGATGAGCGCCGCGAACTGACCGGTGCCGTGCATCAGCGGGCACGCGACGAGCGTCACCGTCGGAGGCGGCTGCGCCGGATCGATGCGCGAGACGAGCTCGTCGACGCTCGTCGCAGGCGGCGTCCCGAGCACCGCGTTGCCCCCGGCACCGAGCACGTTGAACAGGTCGTCGTTGCGCCACATGACGCCCTTCGGCATGCCCGTCGTGCCGCCCGTGTACAGCAGCAGGAGGTCGTCGCCGCTGCGGCCCCACGGCACCTCGGGGAGCGAGCGATCCGAGGTGACGGTTGCCTCGTACGACGTCGCCCACTCGGGCCCCTCGCCGGTCTCGTCGGCGACCACGTACCACCGGCGGACCTTGGGCAACCGCGACCGGATGCCATCGACCAGGTCGGCGAAGCAGGCGTGGAAGACGACCGCTTCGGCGTCGGCGTTGTCGAACAGGTAGACGATCTCGTCGGGGCCGTAGCGGTAGTTGGTGTTCACGGGCACCATCGACACCTTGAACGCGGCTGCCAAGGTCTGCAGGTACTCGGGCCCGTTGTACAGGTAGCACGCCACCTTGGACTGATGGCCGAGGCCGGCGGCGACGAGGTCGGCGGCCAGTGCCGACGCCCGGCGGTCGAACTCCCCCCACGTGACCGTGCGCGAGCCGTGCACCTGGCAGACGCGGTCGGGCACCTTGGCAGCGATCGCCTCGAACGCGTCGGCGAACGCCCAGTCGGTGGTGGTCTCGGTCATCGTGCCCCCTCACTCGTGACTCGGAGTGCGACCGTAGCGAACCCATTCGAGCGACGGACAAGCGGTCGACACGACAGAGCTCACTGACCGGCAGCACAACTTGACTGATCCACCGATCAGGTCGGCTGATCCGTCAGCGAGTAGACGGCCGAGTACCGGGGCGGCATCCTGACCGCATGGGAGTCAGCTACCTCACGCCGAAGGCGCGCCCGACCTCGGGGCCCGACGGACACCGCGCCGTGGCGATCGAACCGATCCGCGCCGGCGAGTCGGTCGCTGCGTTCGGTGGCCGGTGCATCAACAGGGACGAGCTCGCCCTGCTGAGCGAACGCCAGCAACGGCGCTCGATCCAGATCGACGACTCCCTCTACCTCGCCGGGGGCGTCGAACCCGAGCCCGCCGACTTCGTGCACCACAGCTGCGAGCCGAACTGCGGGATGAGCGGCAGCGTCCTGCTCGTCGCGATGCGCGACATCGGCGTCGGTGAAGCACTCACCTACGACTTCGCGATGACCGACGGCAGCGACGACGACGAGTTCGCCTGCGACTGCGGCGCACCGTCGTGCCGCGGCAAGGTCACCGGCCACGACTGGATGCTGCCCGAGCTGCAGCTGCGCTACCGCGGCCACTTCAGCCCGTACCTCAGCCGGCGCATCGCCGAGCTGGTCTCGATCGGCGCCGAGCGGCGCGCCTTCGCTCTGTAGGGCGGCCCACTACCATCCACGGCCATGCGAGTGGTCGTGGTCGGCTCCGGCGGGGTCGGCGCGGCGTTCGCCTCGATCGCTGCTCGGCGTGACGTCTTCGAGCAGATCGTCGTCGCCGACATCGACGGCAACCGTGCTGCTCGCGCCGCTGCGCTCGCCAAGTCGGAGCGGGTCACCGCCACCCGCGTCGACGCATCCGATCCGGCCGACATCGTCGAACTGGCCCGCACCGCCAAGGCCGACCTCGTCGTCAACGCCTGCGACCCGCGCCTGAACCCGCCGATCTTCGACGCCGCGTTCGAGGCAGGCTGCCACTACCTCGACATGGCGATGCACATGTCGGTGCCCCACCCGACAGATCCGTACCACCAGACCGGGGTGATGCTCGGTGACGCCCAGTTCGCGGTGAGCGACCAGTGGCTCGAGCGAGGACAGCTGGCACTCGTCGGCATGGGCGTCGAGCCAGGGTTCTCCGATGTCGCCGCGCGGTACGCGTCCGACCACCTGTTCAGCCGCATCGACGAGATCGGGGTCCGCGACGGTAGCGACCTCGTGATCGAGGGCTTCGCCTTCGCGCCGACCTTCTCGATCTGGACGACCATCGAGGAGTGCCTCAACCCGCCGATCGTCTACGAGCGCGACCGCGGCTGGTTCACGACCGAGCCGTTGAGCGAGCCGGAGACGTTCGTCTTCCCCGAGGGGATCGGACCGCTCGGGTGCGTCAACGTCGAGCACGAGGAGGTCATCCTCATGGCCCGATGGCTCGACGTCGGGCGGATCACCTTCAAGTACGGCCTCGGCGACGAGTTCCTCGATGTCCTGCGCACGCTGCGCAAGCTCGGCCTCGACAGCACCAAGCCGGTGATGGTGCGCGGCGTCGAGGTGTCACCACGCGACGTCGTCGCCGCCGTGCTGCCCAATCCGGCCGAGCTCGGCGACCGCATGCGCGGTCGCACGTGCGGCGGGTCGTTCGTCCGGGGCCTCGGCATCGACGGCGAGCCACGGGCGACCTACATCTACCAGATCGTCGACAACGAGTGGACGATGCGCGAGTTCGGGCACCAGGCCGTCGTGTGGCAGACCGCCGTGCACCCCGTCGTCGCCGTCGAGCTCGTCGCCGAAGGGGTCTGGAAGGACGCCGGCGTGAAGGGCCCTGAGGCGTTCCCCGCCGATCCGTTCCTCGCGCTGCTCGCCGAGCACCGCGTGCCGCACGCGATCGACGAGCGCACACCAACCGCGCCGTGACCGGCCGGCTGACCAAGCGCGACGTCGAGGTGCTGCTGTCGACCTACGACGCCGATCCGGTCGCCGCCCTCGAACGAGCACTGCGCAAGCTCTCCGGTGGGAACGGTGCGAGCTTCGACGAACTGATCGGTTCACTCGCCCACGACGGCGTGCTGGACCCCGCGCGGCAGCGTGCACTCGTCGCCCGAGACGTCGACGCACTCGACGAGCTGGCCGCCGAGCTCAACGAAACTCGAGGCCTCCGCTCGTAAACTTCCTCACCGTGGATCGGCGGACGTTGTTGAAGCGCTTGGGCATCGGCGGCGCGTCCGTGCTCGGGGCGTCGGTGCCTGTCGGCACCTACTTCGCCGGCCTCCACAACGGCGAGACCCACCTCAGCGGCGCGAACGCCGCGAGCTTCAGCGCCGGCGAACGCACGGGGCAGGTGCGCGTCTGGTGGAGCGTCGACGCATCGCCGACCGGCGTGTCGAAACGGCTCGCGCTCACCTTCGACGACGGCCCGACCACGCAGTTCACCGCGCGTGTGCTGAACATCCTCGCCGCGGCGAAGGTGCCGGCGACGTTCTTCATGATCGGCGCCTGCATCGACAAGCACCGCGACCTCGCCGAGCGAGTGCACGGGGAAGGCCACCTCTTGGCCAACCACACCTACGACCACTACACGGCCGCCATCCAGTCGCCCGACGACGTGAAGAAGACCGTCGAGCGCGGCGCCGACGCGGTGGCGCGCATCACCGGCGAGCGGCCCCGCTGGTTTCGGCCGGTTCGAGGACAGGTCACCGGCGCGCTCATGCAAGCGGTTGCGAGTGCTGGTCACGATCTCGCCATGTGGTCGGTCAGTCGAGGTGCCGAGGCCGACGACGACGACGCCGTCGCGGTGCGCGAGCACTACATCGAGTCCATCCAGGACGGCGCCATCGTCATCTTCCACGACGGCATCGGGCGCTCGTCGTTCGACATCACCGGCCCCGACGGCCAGCTGATGACACAGCGCACCGCCGAGATCAGCGCCCTCCCAGCCGTGATCGACCGGTACCTGGCCGACGGCTACGAGTTCCTGTCGCTGACCGACCTCGTCGACCGTTCGGCGTCGCAGTCCCCCTCCACGTGATGAGAGATGAGTGGCGATTCGCCACTCATCTCTCATCGCGCCGGGTCAGGCAAGCGATCCGATCACGGGTTGGGCGTGGACCTTGCGCTGGTCGAAGCCGGCCTCGGTCGGGAGGAAGCCGTTGCGGTCGGGCCACAGCAGCTGCACCATCGGCTGCTCGACGCCGCGGTACCAGGCCGTCGCGATCGCGACGAGGCCGCCCCACACGCCGAGATCGATCGGCGCGAAGACGCACCGCAGGTCGTTGTCGAACAGGCCGACGAGCTCGACACCGACCGGGATCTCGGTCCCGCCCCGCAGCAGGCCAGCGACCATGTCGACGAGCCCGCGGATGGCCACGGGGGTCAGCCCGAAGATCAGGATGTCGGGGAACCCGAACGTCGTCGGGAATCCGATCGTGTATGCGTAGGGGGGCGTGGGCGGATCGGATTCGAGGTCGGCGGCCACGGGCTCGAGCGCCCACCCGGCAGTCTCGATCATCCACTCGATCTTCTCGGCGTGGGGGATGTGGAAGTCGGGCAGGTCGGTCATCCGACCTCGACCGTAGCGAGCGCTCGGCCCTGGCGCGGCAAACGCCTCGGTTCAGCGCCGGCGTTGGGCCTTTGCCACGATGTCGGCGGCGACCTCGTGCAGCTTGCGGTTCTCGGCCTGGGACTGCTTCTTCAGCAACACGAACGCCTGATCGGAGGTGCAACCCATCGCCCCGATGATGCCCTTCGCCTGGCCGATGAGGTCGCGGGTCTCGAGTGCGTCGCGGATCGCCGCCAGGTCGTGGTCGAACGCGTCCTGCCGGCGCTGCATCTCGCCGACGTGCAGCACGTCGCGGCGTTCGGTCTCGGCGATGTGCAGCCGGTCACGGCGATCGAGCTCGTCCGCATGCGTCCTGTCCGTCGCCAGCGCAGCCGCCAGCATCCGCTCGATCTCGCGCCGCAGGTCGTCCGCTTCCCCAGCACCCATCACCCCTTTGGATTAGCGGATGGCGGACTGCCGGATCAAGGGGTCCAACTGCCGGATCAGACCAGCGTGAGCGACTCGAGGTCGAGCGCGTGCTGCGCGTGGCGGGACGCCATCGCCGCGAACATCGCCTCGCTGCGACCGCTGGCGCCGACGATCTGCGACGCGATCACGGCCATGACCACCCCGGCGAAGGCGTCGCGGCGGTAGTGGTGCCACAGCCACTCTCGATCGAGGTCGACGCCGTAGGCCGTCAGCGCCTCCGCGTACTCGTCGAGCAAGCGGCACTCGACCTCACGGCGCTGGTCGGGCAGCAGTCCGGCCCCGAGGAAGTAGCTGACGTCACCGAGCGGCGGACCGTGGCCCGGAGTCTGCCAGTCGACGGCAGCCACCGGGTAGCCGCCATCGGGCGAGGCGAACATGAGGTTGTCGAGGCGATAGTCGCCGTGGGTGACCGTCATCGGCCCGTCGCGCCCGTCGACCCACTCGGCGACCCGTGAGCCGAAGGTCTCGATGAGCTCGATCGCCTCGGCCGAGAGATGCTTGGCGAACGTCGACAGGAAGCCTGGCAGCACCATCGACCACATCGCCCCCAGCATCGCCCCGTCGTCGGGCCCGGTGCGCCGGCTGAGCCACTCGAGATCGTGCAGCGAGGGGTCGTCCCACCGGGGTCCGTGCAGGCGAGCCAGCTCGAGCACGGCGGTGCGTGCCTGCTCGATCGTGCACCCGGCCACCTGGTCGCC
>JBFWSW010000048.1:0-28679 GCA_050248155.1 Ilumatobacteraceae bacterium | reverse complement strand
CGACATGAAGACCCTGCTGATGGCGTTGTACCTGGTGCTGTTCGCCGTCGGTCGCACCGACATCGAGAAGTTCAAGAAGCTCGCCGAGAGCTTCCACAAGGAGTTCGGCAACGGCGGGTCCGCCGAGATCATCTCGGTGGGAACGGGCAGCACAGGCGACACGCCGCTCGAAGGTGGGACCGGCGTGCTCGAGAACGTCGAGGTCCGCCCGACCGAGAGCCAGATCGAGGAAGCGATCGAGCTGGCCGAGGAGTCCGCCGCCCAGGTCGAGGTCGAACACCTCGGCGATGTGCAGGAGGACATCCAGGCTGCCGCCGACGCGCAGGGCGTGGGTGACAAGATCGCGTTCCGGTTCGAGGGCCGGGGACTCGTCCTGACGATCCTCGACGATTCGGTCCTGTTCGAGAGCGGCCAGGCAACCCTGCAGCCGGCCGGCATCGCGATCCTCGACCTGGTGCTGCCGGCGCTGCGTGACCTGAGCAACGACATCGCCATCGAGGGCCACACCGACTCACGGCCGATCTCCACGACGCGCTATCCGTCGAACTGGGAGCTCTCGACGGCTCGGGCCACCTCCGTGCTGCGCTACCTGCTCCTCCAGGGCTTCGATCCCAACCGCATCTCGGCCGCCGGGTACGCCGACACGCGGCCGATCGCCGACAACGCGACGCCCGAGGGGCAGGCCGCGAACCGGCGGGTCGAGCTCGTGGTGGTGTCGGACATCCCCCTCGATCCCGCGCTGAAAATCGACGGATGACCTGGCGCCGGGGCGGCTCCCACCGGACTGTCACCGTGGAGCGCCACTCCACGGAAGGGGTGGGAACGATCCGACACGGACGACATCATGGCGAAGAAGAGCTCCAAGCCCGCTGAGGGCGACGAAGAGACCAAGAAGAAGAAGAACCCGCTGGTGATCGGCGGGCTGTGCGTGGCCCTGGCGGGCGTCGGCTACATGCTGGGCGGGCGCAAGGCCGGCGCGCAGGACAGCGGCGCACCGACGACCACGATCGTGCAGCTCGAGGGCTGTGTCGAGGGCACCGACGCGTCGACGGTCGAGCATCGCGCCGTCGACCTGCCGGCGATGAACATCAACCTCGCCGACGGGCACTACCTCAAGATGACCGCCTCGCTGGCGCTGTGCCCCGACGTGGTGCTGCCCGAGGGAGAGGAGCTGGTCACCGCCCCCGCCAAGGACATCATCGTGTCGACGCTGTCGGGGAACTCGATGACCGTGCTGCAGGAAGAGGAGGGCCGCGAGCAGGCCAAGCGGCTGCTCACCGAGCTGCTCCGCAAGGCGTACCCCGACGAGGTCTACGAGGTCTACTTCCTCGAGTTCGTGATGCAGTGAGGCCCCGGTCCCGGGGCAACTCAGGGGGTGCCGGCGTTCTCAGACACCGGCGAGCGCGAGCCGGAAGCTCTCGCCCCACTCGACGCCCGCTCCGAACGCGTCGCGCAGCACGCCGCCGTCGTCCGGGCACAGCCGCTCGAGCGCAGCGGTGTCGGCACGCTCGAAGGCGTACACCGCAGCCAGGATGTTGCCGATCGGGCCGGTGCCGTCGAGCAGTGCGCGGCGCACGGGCAGCGGCAGCGGGAGATCGACGAGCAGCTCCTGCATCGAGCAGTGGAAGACCACGTCGATCACGGACAGCAGACCCGCCGTGTAGGCGCCGTTGACGAGATCGGCGTCGCCGTCGGCGAGCTGGCCGGCCATGCGAGCACGGGTGGCGGCCAGGACGAGCAGCTCCTCGTTCACACCATCGGACGCGCCCGCCATCGTCAGGAGCGTCGCCAGCTGGCGGACCTGCGAGGTGCCGAGCAGCACGATCGCGTGGCGGATCGACTGCACGTGCACGGTGAGGCCGTACGAGCTCGAGTTGACGACCTTCAACAGGGCGTAGGCCAGTGTCGGGTCGCCGGCGATCAGCTCCTCGATGCGGTCGAGGTCGACGCGCGGCTGGCTCACCTCGGCGAGCAGCTCGACGGCAGCGGCGAGGTTCGCCGGCCGCTGCGTGCGCTTCAGCACTTCGGGCTTGGCGAAGAAGTACCCCTGGAACAGGTCGAACCCCATCTCGAGCGCACTGCGGAACTGCGACGGTTCCTCGACCTTCTCGGCGAGCAACATGGCACCCGGGAACGTCCTGCGCACCTGGTCGACCAGCGGCGCGACCGCACCGGCCGGCAGGCCCAGCAGGTCGATCTTCACGAAGTCGACCATCCCTGCCAGGCGCTCGAGGCCGTTCACGTCGAGCTGCGTCACGTCGTCGAGGGCGATGCGCACTCCGCGATCGCGCGCCTCTCGGATGGACGCGACGACGCTGTCGTCGACGTCGACGGTCTCGACCAGTTCGATGACGGCACGCTCGGCGGGGAGCAGGTCGAGCATGCCGCTGTGGAGGATGCCGCTCGCCGCGTTGATGAACCCGAATCGATCGCCGATGACACGGTCGAAGCCCCACTGCAGCATGGTGACCTCGAGCACCTCGCGCGTGGCGTCGTCGGAGCTGCTGAAGAACGCGACGTTCCGGTCGCCGTTGCGGTACAGCAACTCGTACGCGTAGGTGCGGCGATGCCGATCGAAGATCGGTTGCCGACCGAGGAACACGCTGGTGGTCATCGCTACCCGGTCACGATCCGGTCAAGGGGTTCACTCGAAGGGGTGAGCATGTCACCGCACAGACTGTCCGGGAATCGCACTCGGAAACAAGCAAGATCGCTGATCCCGAGGGGGGTTCGTGCCGACTCGTAGAGTTGCGCCCATGTCCTCGACCGACGCTCGGCTGAGGGTGCTCCTCGCCGACGACCAGGTCGTGGCCGTGCGCGGATCGATCCACTACCTCACCGCGCTGCAGTTCGACGTGTGCGCGACGCTCGACGACCCGCGCCGGCTCGTGCCGACCTACCAGCTGCACCGACCGGACGTCTTGGTCATCGAGTCGACGATGGGTCCTCGGTCGTCGGCACTGGCCGAGGTCGCCTCGCTCGTGGCGGTCGAGCACGGCGCTCGTGTGCTGGTCCTCACGTCCGACCTGCACCCACTCGCCGTCGACGCCGCGCTCGAAGCGGGATGCCTCGGCGTCGCGCCGAAGACCTGCTCGGTGGACGCCCTCGGTACCGCGGTGCGCACGGTCGCCGCCGGCGAGCGATACCTGCACCCGCGAGCGCTGTCGGCGTTGCTGCATCGGCGGTACAGCGCCGACGCAGCGCCGGCGACACGTCCGCTCAGCCCACGCGAGCTGGCAGTGCTCGCCTGCGTCGCGGAGGGGTTGACCAATCCCGAGGTCGGCGAACGGCTCGGCATCGCCACCGACACGGTCAAGACGCACATGGCTCGCGTCCTCGAGAAGCTGGGTGCGCGAGATCGGACCCATGCGGTGGCCAAGGCGCTGAGGATCGGCCTGTTCCCATAGCGCGTCGACCTCCATCGTTCGCTCGGCGTTCCTCTGTGCGCCTCACGGGGACCGTGTCGGCGCACGGTCAGAGGACCGCTCAGCGGAGGTCGCGCTCGATCTCGGCGATCGCGTCGGCGTGCGAGAGCACGCGGCGCCGACCCGGTGACACGCCCCCGAAGTAGCCGCTGACGATCTCGTGCGTGTAGGCGTGGTCGAGACAGGCGCGACGCGACGGGCAGCGGCGGCACAGCGCGACCGTCGACGACGCGATGGTGCGTCCGGCTTCGACGAAGAAGAGGTCGAGCTGGTCGAGCTCGAGATCGCCGCACGCGGCGTGCTCGAGCCACGGCAGATCGGGTGTGTGCTCGATCAGTTCGTCGAGTGCGCGTGCAGCGGGCATGTGTCGTCTCCTCCGTGAGCGGTCCGTCCGGTCACAGAGGACAGTCCGGCCTTCGGGGCGACGTGCAACAAAAATCTTCTCAGCAGGCGGCCGCGACCGAGACCGCCATGCAGAGGTCGGCTGCGGCGCGCCGCGGGGACTGGCCGGAGCGCTGGGCCCACATGGCGACCACGGCGGTCAGCAGCGCTGTCGCGCCCCAGAGCAGGTCCGCGTCGCTCGACACGGACCGGGCATCCTCGATCTCGGCCAGCACCTGCTCGTGATCGTGACGTCGCACGGCATCGAGCCGCCGGGCGGCCGACTCCACGGGCACGCCCGACACCCCGCTCGCCGGACCTCCCGCCGAGAGGAGCGCGTACCGGTGCGCCTCCGTCAGCAGGAACTGAGCCATCGCTCGTCGCTCGCGGGGTGACAGGACGTCACCTGTCGCCAGGGCCGCATCGAGGCGGTCGAGGGTCGCGAACGAGAGGGCGGCCAGCAGCTCGGAGAAGTCACCGAATGACTCGTGCAGGTCCGCGAGCAAGACGTCGGAGCCGATGACGTCGTCGCGCACGACTGCCGCCACCGCCCCGTAGATCCGGCTCAGCGTCTCGCGGACCTCGTCGATGTTCTCCGTGGGCACGTGTCTGACTGTCCTGGGTGGGGGACTTCGCCGCAAGCACGTCGGCTGATTCTCTGGCAACGTGCCTGCTCAGCCATCCAGAAATTCTCGACGCGCCGACCCGCGGCCGAGCAGCGAGAGGCTGTCGAGGCGTACCGGCAACCCGTGCTCGGAGGCCGTTCGGAGCGCGCCGCCCAGCCCGTCGAAGAGGAGCGTCCACACCGCGACGAGCGGTACCTCGCGCACGTGCCAGCGAAGCGAGCGCGGCACGACCCAACCGAGTGGCCGGGCGTCTCGCTGGCTCATTCGGAACGACCGGCCCCGGGAGTTCAACACGACGACCGTGTCGGCCCGCATGTCGACCGAGGTGACGCCGCCCAAGGTCGTCGCCGACTCGGGGTCGCCGTGCACGAGCACGAGGCCCTCCGCCGGGTGGACGACGAGCGAGGTCACGGGTGTCGCGGCGAGGACCCATTCCGACTCGGGCGTCGCCCAGGTGCGCGCCAGCCCGCTGCCACGAGAACCAGTCGGCATGTCGTCGACCACCCCGAAACCGGAGCGCTCGTCGACCGACAGTGCCAGGCGCACCATCTCGAGCTGGCCGGCGAGCTGGTCAGCGACGCGGGCCTCGATCGACGCGCCGGCGACGTCCGTCCGAAGGGTGCGCTCGAGGGCGCGATCGAGCTCACGGTCCGGCCCGTAGTCGATGTCCCTGGCCTCGGTGAGCAGCGACGCGACGTTGCTCACCGGGCCGATCGGCCACTCCTGCACCCACGACCGGCGCCACGCGCGGTAGTCCGTGAGCGCGACGTCGAAGCTGCGGTCGATGACCTCGTCGAGGTCGAGGCGCCAATCGACGACGTCGCCGCGCTCGTCGCGGACGGCACGGACGATCTCGCGCAGCGACGCCATCGGCATGTCGGGCGCCGGCCTGACCGCGACGGCCGCGACCAGTTCGGCCGGCGGGAGGTGGACCCACTCGTCGACGGTCACCGAGCGATCGTACCCCGGGTCCCGGTCGGGATCTCCGAAGCCGGTGGCGGGGACATCCGGCGAGACGTCGGTCGGCGCGCTCAGCTCGCGCGTCGCGAGGCGGTGAGGTCGTCGCCGAGGAGGGCGCCCAGCCGCAGGGGCACGAGGGCGCCGACCCGGGGCGGCAGGAACGTCGGCAGGCTCCACGCGCCCTGCCCGTAGACGTCGTAGAGGAGGGTCCCCAGCTCGCGAGCCCGCTCCGGGTCGCTCGCCGACTCCGCGAGGCGCCGCTCGAGCACCAGCACTCGCCGGTTCGTCCGGTTCACCTGCTCGGCCGCGTCGGCGATCGCGTGTCCGAGACGGATCGCATCGTGACGGTACGTGCCGAGATGGCTGATGACGGCGGGCAGCAGCTCCGCGGCGCATCCGGCGAAGGTCGCGAACGTCTCGGCCGTGGCGTCGACGGTGATCGCCCGCCACGCGTGCTCGGCCAGCAGCCGGCGTCCGTCGAGCTCACGATGCGCTGCCAGCAGCCGGTGGGCGCGAGCCCCGGGCGCCTGCTCGAACAGCTCGTCCGCGGTGAGGCCGCAGCGGAGTGCGGTGATGAGGACGGTGACGTCACGACGCTCGAACTCGTCGACGACCTCGCCGTCGGCCATGTCCTCCAGGTCGCACACGAGCTGGTGCTCCTCGGCGGCCGTGCACGGCGACTGGCGCCCGCGCCACGGGTTGGCGACCTCGGTGGGCGGTCGCTTCGCCTTCGCCGGTCGGGCTCGACCGGTCGACGCGGTCCGCGCGTCGATGATGCTCGTGGACATGGCCTTCCTCCGTGGCTACCTAGGGCCACGATCCGTGTGGCCCGATTCCAGGGAGACCGTCCGGAGTCGGGGTCGGGAAGACCGGGTGACGGAGGGCGATTCTGCGTCCGTCGCGGGTGATGGGCGCGTCCCCCGGGTCGATGTCCGGGGCAGCGCGTGCCCACGTGGGCTCAGCCCAGGTCGGCTCAGCCGCGTCCGTGACGCTGGATCTTGCGCAGCACCATCGGGTGCTGGATCTTGGCGACGGCCTTGGCCTCGATCTGGCGCACGGCCTCGCGTGACAGGCCGAGGGTCTCGCCGATGCCGGCGAGCTTCTCGGGCGGTTCGCCGTCGAGACCGAACCGGCGCACGATGACGAACAGCTCGCGCGGATCGAGTGCGGCGAGACCGTGGGTCCGCAGTGCCGACAGCATCAGGCTCGAGACGACGACCGCCTCCGGTCCGGGTCCCGCGCTCTCGATCGTGTCGCCGAGGGTGACGTCGTTCTGCTCGGACGCGGTCTGGTCCACGGACTCCAGCTTGGGTGGCGTGAGCACGCGGCGCACCTGATCGACGGTGGCGCCGACGACCGCGGCGACCTCGCCGTGGGTCGGTGTGTAGCGATCGTCCTCGCCCTGCAGGTGGCGGTACGCCCGCAGGATCTCGGGACGCCGCTCGAAGTCGCCGAGGTTGACGTTCGGGTGGTCGGCGTCGCGCACCGCCCGCAGCACCTCACGCTGGATCGGTTTGAACGCCCACTGGCCGAAACGGCCCTGCTCGGGATCGAAGCTGTCGATCGCCCGCATCAGGCCGAGGAGGCCGGCGGCCTCGAAGTCGGCCGAGTCGTCACGGGTCGAGTTGGCGGTGAAGCGCTTGCAGTACGAGCGCACGAGGCCGAGGTTGAAGCGCACGATCTCTGCGGTCACGTCCTCGATCGACCGACGCAACCGAGCCGCAGCGCGGTGGCCTGCGATCTCCTCGTCGAGCTCCGCCAGTTGGCGCTGCAGCTCGCGCCGTCGCTGGAACAGCGCCGAATTCCCGTCGACGAAGTCGTCAGGTGCCATCGCCGTGTGTCCGCCCGCCGCCGTCATCGTTGCACTCCTGTGGTGAAATCCCGCCCCCGCCTGGAGGCGTCGCGGCCCTCCGCCGTGACGGGCAACACGATGACGAATCGGGGCTGGCCGCAAAAGCAGCGCGTCGCTCATTTGCGCGCGGGCAGCATGGAGGATGCGCGTATCCCCCATCCGGGGGATCCGGGCTGGTCAGGTGGCGCTGGGAACCCGGCGCACCTACGCCGTTCTCGGCGACCCGGGCACAGATCGTCCGGTGCTGGTTGCGGTCGCGCCACAAGGGTGGACAGTCGATGTCATGACCGCCGGCGATCCGATCCCACCTGCCCGGATCCCCGTCGTGATCGTCCAGCGCCACCGGGTGCTGCGCGACGCGGTGCACCGCTGGCTCGCGTCGGAGCCCTCCCTCGACGTGGTCGGCGCCGAGCCGAACGTGGCGATGGCCTCGCTGTTGCTCGCCGGCGAGCCCGATGCGGTGGTCGTGGTCGACGAGCCCGCGGCAGGACAGTCCGCCGGCGGGATCATGCACGAGCTGCGGACCGCGTCGCAGACGGCGCGGGCGGTGATGCTGGTCGGCGCGCCCGACGTGGCCACCGTATCGGCGGCGATCAACGCCGGCGTGGCCGGGGTGCTGTGCAGCGATGCGCCGTCGGCCTCGCTGGTGCAAGCGGTGCGCACCGTCGCCTGTGGCGCCTGCGTGATCGACGAGGTCGCGCTGCGCCAGCTCGCCGGATCGTGGAAGAGCTCGATCGACCCGGTGCTGTCGGCACGTGAGCGCGAAGTGCTCGCGCTGCTCGCCAACGGTTCGAGCAACGTCGAGATCGCCGCGCAGCTCTACGTGTCGGCGGAGACCGTCAAGACCCACGTGGCCCACCTGCTGCGCAAGCTCGAGGTGCCCAACCGCGGGTCGGCCGTCGAGAAGGCCACGCGCCTCGGCCTGCTGAACTGACGGCTCAGGCTCGCACTCGGATGGGTGGCCGTCGATGCCACCACGGCATGGCCTGCTCGAGTTGCGCAGCGAGGGCGATGAGCAGGGTGTCCTCGCCGAACCTCCCCATCAGGTGCACGCCGACCGGCAGTGAGGGTGTGCCGTCGGCCGGATCGGTCCAGTGCAGCGGGACCGACATCGCCGGCTGTCCTGTCGCGTTGGCCAGCGGGGTGAAGGGCGAGTAGGGGAGCACCCCCGCCGCACCGAGCCGGTACTCGACGAAATCAGGCTCGTCCATCCAGGCCAGCGATGGTGCGAACCGGCCGATCGCGGCGGGCGGTTCGGCAAGCGTCGCGGTCACCAGGACGTCGTAGGACTGCATGGCCCGCGCCATCGCGCGGCCCGAGGAGTGCACCACCTCGACCGCAGCGAGGTAGCCGGCGCCGTCGACCGATGTCGCGTGGCGCACGGCGGCGTGCGTGACGGCCTCCACTTCGTGCGCCTCGATCGCTCGGCCCCGCGCACGCTCGACCTGTCGGACGGTGAGGGCCGTCCCGCAGGCGACGATGTCCGTCCATGCCCGCATGAGCTCGACCACGTCGACCGGAACCGGTGAGCCGGAGACGTCGTGCAGCGCCTCGACCACCACGTGACCGAGCGCCTCCAGGACGCGGCCGGTCTCGGTCACAGCCCGCGCGCACTCCGGATGGAGGGCGCCGCCGGTGAACGATCGCGTCGAGACGGCGATGCGGAGCGGTGGCGGTGGTGTGCCGATGGCGGACGTGAACGACTGCGCGAGCGGCGGCGCGACGTACGGCGCGCCGAGGTCGCTGCCCGCCGTGGCGTCGAGCAGCGCGGCGGTGTCGCGCACCGACCGCGTGAGGAAGCCGTCGATCGCCATGCCCGCCCAGCTCTCACCGGCCTCCGGTCCGTCGGGCAGCCTCGCTCGGGTCGGCTTCAGGCCGAACAGCCCGCACGACGACGCCGGGATCCGCACCGACCCGCCTCCGTCGCTCCCGTGCGCCATGGGCACGATGCCCGCGGCCACCGCGGCTCCCGCGCCACCGGAGGAGCCACCGGCCACGTGGTCGGTGTGCCACGGGTTGCGGGTCGGTCGGCCGTACACCGCCGACTCGGTCGTCGGTCCGATGCCGAGCTCGGGGCTGGTCGTACGGCCGAAGGTGACGAGCCCGGCTCGACGGAGGCGCACGAACAGTTCGCTGTCGAAGGTCGACCGGTATTCGCGGAAGAGCGCGGACCCTTGCGTGCACGGGTGATCGATCGCATCGCAGCCGAGGTCCTTGAGCAGGAACGGCACGCCGGTGAACGGCCCGTCGGGGAGACCCCGCTCGATCGCCCGCACCGCTGCGTCGTGGTGCAGACCGGCGATCGCCCCGATGTGCCCATCGACCGATTCGACGCCGGTCATGGCGGCGTCGAGCAGCTCGCGCGGCAACACCTCGCGGGCGCGCACCATCGCGGCGAGCGCGAGACCGTCGACGTCGGGCAGGCCGGGCATGGCACGAGTCTCGCGGACCGGCGTGCCTGCGCAGGCCGGGTCAGACGAGCTGCACCTCACGTCCGATCGACGCGAGCTTGTCCGGGTTGACGATCGTGTACTGCCGGTCGATGAGGCCGTCCACGATCTCGAGGACGCACACGAGGTATGGCGTGCCGTGCAGGCGCATGACGACGCCGGGCGCACCGTTCACCCACACCGGGTCGAACTCGACGACGTCGGGAGGGATCCGCCGGTAGAGGTTGACGAGGAACCGGGCGATGCGGGCCGGCCCCACCACGGGGCGGCGAGCCGCGTGTCGATGGGGTCCGCCGTCGCTGGTCATCACGGCACCGGGCCGCAACATGGCCGTGACCGCGTCGATGTCGCCGCTCAACACAGCGCCGACGAACGCCGATGCGACGGCGAGCTGCTCGGCCTGCGTGTGCCGGGTGTGTTCGGCCTGGTCGCGTTGAGCAGCGAGCTTGCGCCGGGCGCGGACCGCCAGCTGCCGGCACGCGTCCTCGCTCCGGTCGAGGAGCGCGGCGACGGACCGGAACGGCTCGCCGAAGACGTCGACCAGCAGCAGCGTGAGCCGTTCCTCGGGCGTGAGGTGCTCGAGCATCACGAGGAACGTCGTGGTGAGCGAGTCCGACAGGATCGAGGCGTGCTCGGGATCGGCCGGATCGCTCGCACGGGAGAACGGCTGGACGATCGGTTCGGGCAGCCAGGGGCCGACGTAGTCGACCTGTTCGCGCCGACGCGACCGCAGCCGGTCGAGCCCGAGGCGACTGACGACCGTGGTCAGCCAGGCAGCCGGCCGCTCGATCGACTCGTGGTCGGCTCGCGACCAGCGGATCCACGCCTCCTGGACGATGTCGTCGGCGTCGGCGACCGAACCGAGCAATCGATAGGCCAGGCCGACGAGTCGTGGGCGCTCGGCGGTGAAGATCGCGGTGGCCTGGTCGAGGTGATCGGACCCGGACGCGCTCATGACGCATGCTCGCGCGCTCGGACCGACGTCGCCGCCGCAGTTCCCGCCGCCTCGCCGCTCGCGGCCGCAGCGTCGGCGAGCAGGCCGACGGGACCGACCCAGTCGCCGGCCAGGTGGACGTGCTCGAGGCCGAGCGAATCGATCGCCGGCCGGCCACGCAGCCCGCCCGCCGCCGCGCTGGGCGAACCGTGGTTCACCATGAGGCGGTGCGAGTAGCGCTCGTGCACGACGTCGCCGTCGTCGATCCCGGCGAGCCGGGCCAGCGCCCGGAGCTCGTGGCGATCGGCGTCGCGGCCGGGCGGATCGGATGACGGCGCCGGGGATGACGGTGCTGGAGATGACGGTGTCGTGGGTGCTGTGGTGGCCGGCACGTACTGCATCACCGAGACGAGGCCGCCGCCCACGGGCGCCAGTCGTGCGGTGGGGGCGTGCGGCGACAGGTACAGCGGCCGGTCGAGTCCGAACACGAGACCCGGGTGCGGCCGGCGCAGGGCGAGGTCGAGGGTCGCGGCCTGCACCGGCGGCGTGAGCCCGTCCGAACCCGGTGGCCGGACCCCGGTGAGCCGTTCGACCACCGCGGGGCCGCCCGCAGCGACCACGACGGCACGCGCGCGCAGCGTGATGTCCCCGAGGCGGACCTCGACGTCGTCGCGGTCGCCGGGGACGATCGACGTCACGGTGGCTCCACCCACCACCTCACCGCCCCTCCCTCGCACGGTCTGCACCATCGCGCCCACCATCGAGCCCCATCCGCCGTCGAGGTACTCGACTCCGCCGGCGAGTGCCACCTGGATCTGCGCCAGCGCGGCGCCGGCGTCGAACAGGGCCGGGGCATTGGTGTAGGTGCTGACGCGGACGAGCATGTCCGCGAACTGTCGAACGGCGGGCGGGTGGTCCCCCAGCCACTCGTCGACGCTGCGGCCGACCAGTGATTCGGGTTGCTGTCGCTGGAGCGAGGCGAGCAGGGCGAGCAGCCGTACACGATCACGGCGCCCGAGCAACGGCGTCCTCATGATGTCGGTCGCGCCCATCGTGAGCGGCGTCAGCTTGCCGTCGCGCAGCAGGCGGAGGTGTGTGTCGTCCGGCCGGCCACCGGAGACCGCGATGCCGTGTCGGTCGAGCAACGCGCACAGGTGACCTCGCCGGTAGAGCGCGTGGGGACCGGTGTTGTGGAGGAACCCGCCGTGCTCCGTCGTGCGGGCTCGACCGCCGAGCCCGTGCGCGTCGAGCACCAGCGCGCGAGCTCCCGAGCGGGTCGCCGCGAGGGCGGCGCTGAGCCCGGCGATCCCGCCGCCGACGACGATGACGTCGTGCCCCTCGTTCGTGTCCAGTGAGTCGTGCATCGCAGAACCTCTCTCTGTGTGTCTCCGATGTGTCGACGTCGGGGCGCGGTCGGTTGTGACATCGGATTCGCGAGAATTCCTCGATGCCGTTCACGTGGTTCGCGCACCAGGTGCCGGCGATCGGTGTGAAGCTGGCCCGACCGGCGTGGGTCGATGCCACGGCGCTCTGCGTCGGCTCGATGATCCCCGACGTCATGTACTCGTTCAACGGTTACGTGGGCTTCGACACGCACGACTGGGGTCCCGCCATGGCATACGGGATTCCGCTCACCCTCGTCGTCGCGGTGCTGATCCGGTTCGCCGCGCCGGTGGTCGCCAACCAGCTGCCCGACCTCGGCGATGTCCGCCTGCGGTCGTTCGCAGTGCTGTCGCGTCGGCGTCCCGCCTGGTTCGTCACAGTGGCCTGCGCCGCGCTCGGGATCGCGACGCACATCGCCCTCGACTCGTTCACGCACTCCGGGCGTGCGGGCACCCGCCTGCTGGGCTACGCCAACGACACCGTCGACATCGCCGGACTGCACCGCACGGTGGCCGGCGTGCTCCAATGGATCGGTCACACGGCCGGGTCGCTCGCCGGCGCCGCGCTCGTCGTGCACATCGGCCGCCGGCAGCTGCTCGATCAGTGGTACGGACCGGAAGCGGTCGACGAAGCCCGCCGCTGGGGGCCGTCGCCGAGCCAGCGGATCGTGTTCTGGACGGTGGTGGCGGGGGGCGGACTCGCCGGGCTGGTGTGGGGGTGGTCCGGCGGCTACATGGAAGAGATCCAGCGGTCGGCGGTGGGGCTGTTCGCCGCGGCCGTCGCCGTCGCCGCGGTCACGCGCACAGGATGGCGTCGCTCGGGTCGTCGCTCGCGGCGCAGGTCAGGAGCCGACCCCGAGATGACCGACTTCGAGCCGGCTCACTCGTGGAGCTCGAGCCGGAAGTAGTCCTCGTCGTCGAGCGCGCTCGTCTCCGCGATGGTGCCGGCGCGAACGCCGTCGTCGTCGTGGCCCTTCACCACCACGACGTCGCCGATCTCGGCCTCGGGCAGGTCGGCCGCGGGGAGGAACAGGCCTTCCGCGTCGGCCCGAACGGGCGCGGTCCGCTCGAGGTACCAGGTGCGAGTTGTCCGGGTCATCCGCGAGCCATACCCAGTCCGCGCCCGGGTGATGCCTGAGCTTCGCTCAGGCGGTGTGGCTCAGGCGGCGGCCTTCTCGAGGACGTGGATGCCGCAGGCCGAGCCGAGGCCGATGACGTGGGCGAGACCCACCTTGGCCCCCTCGATCTGGCGTGGGCCGGCCTCGCCGCGCAGGTGATGGCAGATCTCCCAGATGTTGGCGATGCCGGTGGCCGAGATGGGGTGGCCCTTGCTCTGCAGGCCGCCGCTGACGTTCACCGGGGTGGCGCCGTCGCGCCACGGGGCGCCCGACTTGAAGAAGTCGACTGCGCCGCCTTCCTCGCAGAGCATGAGGTTGTCGTAGTGGACCAGCTCGGCGGTGGCGAAGCAGTCGTGCAGCTCGACGAGGTCGAGGTCCTGGGGGCCGACGCCGGCGAGCTCGTAGGCCTGCTTGGCGGCGTTGCGGGTGAGCGTGTTGACGTTCGGCAGGACCTGGCACGCCTCTTCGTACGGGTCGGTGGTGAGGATCGACGCCGACACCTTGATCGCCCGACGTTGCTGCTCGAGCGACAGCGTGCGCAGCTTGCTCTCGCTGACGACGACCGCTGCGGCGGCACCGTCGCAGTTGGCCGAGCACATCGGCCGGGTGTTCGGGTAGGCGATCATCATGTCGCCCATGATCTCCTCGAGCGTGAACCGCTTGGAGTAGGCGGCGAGCGGGTTGAGCGTCGAGTGGGCGTGGTTCTTCTCGCTGATCCGGGCGAACAGCTCGAAGTCGGCGCCGCCGTACTTGTGGCCGTACTCCATGCCGATCTGGGCGAACGTGCCCGGCATCGCGTCGGTGCCGATGCGGCCGTCGGTCGGTGCGACCGCGCCGTAGCGGCCCTTCGGCTCCCAGACGTTGCTGTCGGACTTGGCCTTGCCGCCGCCACCGAGCAGGCCGGCGCCGGCGAGCTTCTCGACACCGACCGCGAGGCCCATGTCGCTCTCGCCGGCCTTCACCGACATGATCACCGTGCGCAGCGCGGTCGCGCCGGTGGCGCAGGCGTTGCTGACGTTGTAGACGGGGATGCCGGTCTGGCCGATCTGCTTCTGGATCTGCTGGCCGATGCCACCGCCACCCATCAGGTTGCCGGCGGCCATCACGCCCATCTCGCCCATCGTCACGCCGCCGTCGGCGAGCGCGCCCATCGCGGCCTCGGCTGCGAGGTCGACGACGTCTTTGTCGGGGTGCTTGCCGAACTTGGTCATCGTGATCCCGAGGATCCACACGTTGTCAGCCATGGTCGTTCTCCAGTCCGGTCTCGTGCAGTAGCAGTAGCAGTAGCAGTGTTCAGGCGGGGGCGAAGCCGAAGCCGATCGCCTCGGTGCCGTTGTCGTCGGTGCCCATCGAGTAGGTGGCGAGCTTGACCGGCATGCCGAGGGTGACGTGCTCGGGGTCGGGCGGGCAGTCGATCACGTTGGCGCGCACGCTGGTGCCGCCGCAGTCGACGACGCCGGCGACGAACGGTACGGGCACGCCCGGCGCTGCGAAGGTGACGATGGTGAACGCGCGCAGCGTGCCCTCCGTCGGCACGTCGACATCCTCGAAGCTCGTGCCGAAGCAGCCGGCGCACGCGTTGCGGTGGTCGAAGAAGCGTGCGCCGCACGCCGTGCACTGGTGGGCGACGAGGTGAGGGGCGTCGCCGAGCACGAGGTAGTCGACGATGGGGACCTGTGCTGGGGGGGCCGTGGTCTCTGTCACGCGTCGCACTGTACCGAACCGTCTCACGTCGCTCCCATCCGGGCTTGCGAGTCCCGCCGCACGCGATTATCCTGAAACAGGTTCCCATTCTTTCTCATCTCGTTGGGAACCAGAAGGATGAGAAACATGGGATCGTGGCGATCTCACCAGTGGCGGCCGGTCTGGCTCGTGGCCGCTGCGACCGCGATCGTCACCGCCGCGTGCGGCGGCTCCGACCACCCGAGCGGATCCACCTCCGGCTCCGATCGGGACGGGCGGCCGAACATCGTCGTCACCTATGCGATCCTCGGCGACATCGTCCAGCGGATCGCCGGTGACACGGTCGATGTCGACGTCGTCATCCCGAACGGACAGGACCCGCACGAGTTCTCGGCCTCTGCGCACGACATCGAGCAGATGCTCGACGCCGCGATGATCGTCGCCAATGGGCTCGATCTGGAGGAGGGGCTCGTCGATGCGATCGATCGAGCCGAAGACGAGGGGGTGCCTGTGTTCCGCGCGTCCGACCACATCACCGTGCGTCACCTCGGGGCCGACGAGGAGAGCGAGCACGAGGCCGAGCACGGCGATGCGCACGACCATGGCGGCGACGATCCGCACCTCTGGACCGATCCCCTGACAGTGGCCGAGCTTGCACCGGCCCTCGGCGACGCGCTGGGGGACGCAGTCGGCGCGGACCTCTCCGCGGGTGCGGACGCGTTCGTCGAGCAGATGCACGCGCTCGACCGTCAGGTGCGCGGCATCATGTCGGCGATCCCGGAGGGAGGCTGCACGCTCGTGACCGGACACGAATCGCTCGGGTACTTCGCCGATCGGTACGGGTGCACCATCGTGGGCGCGGTCGTGCCCAGCCTCTCGTCGACGGCGGAGGCATCGGCGAAGGACCTGGCCGAGCTCATCGATGCGATCGAGCGCACCGGGGTGCGAGCCATCTTCACCGAGGTGGGCACGCCGAGCCAGGTGGCCGAGCAGGTCGCCGGCGATGTCGGCGTACCGCTGGTCGAGCTGCCATCGCACGCGCTGCCCGATGCGGGTGGCTACCCCGCATACATCGTCGACCTGGCGACCAAGATCGCCGACGCGCTGGCAGGACCGTGACGGCCATGACCGCCGACGCCCTCGTCAGCCCCTTCGCCGACAACCCGTTCATGTGGCGCGCGCTCCTCGCGGGCGTGCTCGTCGCGCTGGCGTGCGCGATCGTCGGGACCTTCGTGGTGCTGCGGGGGCTCGCCTTCGTCGCCGATGCACTCGCCCACGGTGTGCTGCCGGGGATCGCCACGGCGGTGCTGATCGGGTTGCCCGCGACGCTCGGAGCAGCTGCCGGGACGGCAGTGATGATGGGCGGCGTGGCGGTCATCACCCGAAGGTCCCGGCTCACCAGCGACACCGCGATCGGGCTCCTCTTCGCCGGGATGCTGGCACTCGGTGTGATGATCACCTCGCGCTCGCGCAGCTTCACCGGCGACCTCACCCGGATCCTCTTCGGTGACGTGCTCGGCGTCGATCGCTCGGAGCTGGCGTGGCAAGCGGTCGCCGTGGTGGCCGTCGCCGGCATCGCATGGGTGTGCCGGCGACCGTTCCTCCTGCTGTGCGTCGATCCCGACCTCGCGACGACGTCGGGGTTCCGTGTCCGCCGCTACGAGGCGCTGCTGTACATCGTCGTCGCGGTGGCGATCATCAGCTCGTTCCAGTCGGTCGGCACGCTGCTCGTGTTCGGCATGCTCGTCGCCCCGGCCTCGACGGCGGCCCTCGTCACCCGGCGCATCGGTGCGATG
The DNA here is from genome assembly GCA_050248155.1 of Ilumatobacteraceae bacterium. Taxonomy (GTDB): domain Bacteria; phylum Actinomycetota; class Acidimicrobiia; order Acidimicrobiales; family Ilumatobacteraceae; genus VFMC01. The sequence goes on along the minus strand of JBFWSW010000048.1, from coordinate 12,072 downwards.
ATGGCGGTCGCCGCCGTGGTCGGCGCCGTCGCCACCTATGCAGGGTTGCTCGTCAGCTATCACGCCGACCTCGCCGCCGGCGCGAGCATCGTGTCGGTCGCGGTGGCGATCTTCATCCTGGCCTTCACCGCGGTCGAGGTCCTTCGCCGGGCGACGGGGTCGGCGCCGTTGGCCCCGGCCGACGAGCACCACCCGCACGACCACGGGCACAGCCACGGCGGCCATCTCGCCGAGCCGGGCACCACCGGAGGACCCGCATGACCGCTTCGTTCGCCATCACCGCCGACGAGCTCACGGTCGGCTACGGCGCGCAACCGATCGTCGGTCGTCTGTCGTTCGATCTCGGCCCGGGCGCGCTCATGTGCCTCATCGGCACGAACGGGTCGGGCAAGTCCACGTTGCTCAAGACGATCGCCGGGCTCATCCGGCCCGTCGAGGGCGCGGTCGAGGTGCTCGGCGCGGCGCCGGGGACGCAGCCTGCACGTGTCGCCTACCTCGCACAGCGCTCACCCTCGTCGTTCACGCTGCCGATCCGTGCGGCGGACGTCGTGAGCATGGGTCGCTTCGCCCACCTCGGCCTGGTGCGGCGGACGAGTGCGATCGACCGCGGGGTGTGCGACGAGGCGATGCAGCGCATGGGCGTCACGCCGTTCGCCCATCGACCCCTGCTCGAGCTCTCCGGCGGCCAGCAGCAGCGCACGTACTTGGCCCAGGTGCTCGCCCGGCAGGCCGACCTGCTGTTGCTCGACGAACCCACGGCAGGGCTCGATCCGGCCGGGCGCGAGCTGATCGGCACCGCACTCGCGGCCGAGCGTGCTCGGGGCAGCGCCGTGGTCATGGCGACGCACGACCTCGCCGACGCCGAGGGCGCCGATGTGGTGCTGCTGCTCGCCGGGCGGCTGATCGCGATCGGGGCGCCGGCCGAGGTCCTGACGGACGAGCACCTGCGAGCCAGCTTCGGCTTCACCGGTCGCCACTGACGGTCGTCGCGCTGCTCCCCCTCACCCGAACGGGCACTGGCACGTCGCGAGGCGCATGTGTACCGTGCCCGGCGGCGGTTCGTGGGCTGCACACGGCGGAGGCGGTCACGACGTGTGCAGCAGCACACGAGTGGCCACGGACGGCCTGGTTGGACACGGTGTCGGGCTGTTCGAGAGACGGCCGGCTCGTTCGGGTCGTCCCGTCGAGCTCGGGCGATGACCTCCGGACAGCCCGATGCTGCGACCGGAGCTACGGTCACCGAGTGGCTGTGGGCGGCACGATCGGGATGGGTGCGACACCGGCGACCGGCCTCGCATCCCTCGACGTCACCGAGCGGGCGCGAGTCGTGCAGGCGATCGCGGCAGCCGGGCTCGACGGTGTCCTCCAGGCCGACCACGTGTCGTTCCGCGACGGGTGGGGTCTCGACGGCATCGTGATGATGGCCGGGCTGTCCGCGGCGCATCCCACGCTCGGATTGCACATCGGCGTGTACCTCCTGCCGCTCCGGCATCCCGTGACGGTCGCCCGGTCGCTCGCCACGCTCGCGCAGCTGGCCCCGGGCCGGGTCGTGTTCGGGGTCGGCATCGGGGGCGAGGATCGCCACGAGGTCGAGGTCTGTGGCGTCGACCCCACCACGCGCGGTCGCCGGTGTGACGAGTCGCTGGAGGTGTTGCGGCGTCTCCTCGGCGGCGAGGAGGTCACCCACCACGGGGAGTTCTTCGACATCGATCGCTGCCGGATCCTTCCCGCTCCGGACCCACCGATTCCGGTGCTCGTCGGTGGTCGGTCCGACGCAGCGATCCGGCGGGCCGGTCGTTTCGGTGACGGGTGGCTGGGTGCGTGGTGCTCACCTCGCCGGTTCGGCGAGGCCGTCGAACGGTGTGACGGGTACGCCGCCGAGGCCGGTCGAGGCGTGATCGGGTGGCGGCACAAGTTGCAGCCCTGGGTCGGGCTCGCCCCCGGTCGCTCCGGCCGTGACGAGGCTCGACGCCACGTGGCCCGGGCGATGGAGCGGTTCTACGGCCTGCCCTTCGACGCGTTCGAGCGGTACACGCCGTACGGCTCGCCTGCCGACGTCGCCGAGTTCCTGTCGCGCTACGTCGACGTCGGGGTGCGCGAGTTCGACCTCAGCGTCTGCGCGGGTGATCCCGACGAGGGCATGGCGATGGCGGGCGAGGTGAAGCGCTTGCTGGTGGCTCACGCGAGCGCGGCGTAGGCGACCGCGATCTGGGCGCCGAGCGCGGCGTTGTTGCGCACCAGCGCCAGGTTGGCTTCCAGGCTGCGGCCACCGGTCTGCTCGACGACTCGCCGGAGCAGGAACGGGGTGACGTCCTGCCCGGTGACACCCTGCTCGTCGAGCTCGGCGAGCGCCACGTCGATCACGGCCGAGATCTCGCCGGCCGGGATCTCGGCGGTGTGGGGTATGGGGTTGGCGACGCTGACGCCGGTCGAGAGACCGAGCGTTCGCCAGGCGGCCCACATCAGTGATGCGATCTCGCCCGCTCCGTCGAGCCGCCGCGGCGCAGCGAACCCGCTGCTGCGCGAGTAGAAGGACGGGAACTCGTCGCTGCCGTTCACCACGACGGGCACGCCGAGGGTCTCGAGCCGTTCGAGGGTGAGGCCGATGTCGAGGATCGACTTCACGCCCGCCGAGACGACCGCGACCGGCGTGGCGGCCAGCTCGGTGAGGTCGGCGGAGACGTCGAAGGTGGACGACGCCCCTCGGTGCACGCCGCCGATGCCACCGGTCGCGAACACACGGATGCCCGCGAGCGACGCGAGGCGCATCGTCGCGGCGACCGTCGTGGCACCGTGGCGCTCGGTGGCGACCAGCCAGGGCAGGTCGCGCGTGGTGGCCTTGCGCACGTCGCCGTGCGTCGCCAGCAGCTCGAGCTGGTCGCGGTCGAGGCCGACGTGGCAGGTGCCGCCGAGGACGGCGATCGTCGCCGGGACCGCCCCGTGCGACCGCACGATCTCCTCCACCTCGACCGCCATCTCGACGTTGGTCGGATAGGGCATGCCGTGGCTGATGATGGTCGACTCGAGGGCCACGACGCCGCGACCGGCGGCGAGCGCGTCGGCGACCTCGGGTGCGACGGCGATCGCGTTCATCGCCCCACCGGTGGACGCACCGTCATCCGCGCATGTCGAGCAACGCCTTGGCGATCGCTTCTCGGGCCTGGTCGCGCAGCCGCTCGGTGTCGGCCTTGGTCATTCCGTCGGTCGGGATCGGGTCGAGCACGCGGACTTCCGCGTGGCTGACGCCGAACCGCCAGTCACCCTTGACGAGCGCCGTGCGAGTGCCGTTGACGGCGAGGGGCAGGATCGGAACACCGGCCTCGATCGCGAGGCGGAACGCGCCGTCCTTGAACGGCTGCAGCTCGCCGTCGACCGAGCGCGTGCCTTCGGGGAAGATCATCACGCTGACCTTCCGGTCGAGCCGGTCGCGGCACTCGTGCATGGCCTGCACCGCGCTGCGCTTGTCGCCCCGGAGCAGCGGGACGTCGCCCGCCATCCGCATCATCCAACCGACGAGCGGGTACTTGAAGAACGCCTCCTTCGACAGCCACTTCATCTCCCACGGCAGGTGCGAGATGACGAACATGTCGACGAAGCTCTGGTGGTTGGCGACGACGACGTAGGGCCGGCGCGGGTCGCTGATCTCGACCCCACTCGTGCGGAACCGCCACAGCGGGTTCAGCACCTGATGCGCGACGGTGAGCTTGCGGAACAGGTAGCCGGCGGCGTAGCGACCCCGATCGAACGGGGCGGTCACGAGTCGGACGACGGCGACCATCGGCGTCCACACGATGACGATCACCCCGAGCACGAACCAGGCCCACACCGACAGCAGGGTCCGCGCGACGCCGTTGTCGAGGAGGTGCCGGCGTGCGAGCAGCTGTGGCATCGGACCATCGTGCCACGAACGGCGGCGCAGCGACATGCCCGGCGGTTGCCTCTAGCGTGAGCCCATGACCTCGACGCCTGCCACGGCCGAGCCCGGCGATCCGGTGGCCGCGCTGTTCGCCGCCGCGTGCCGCGCGCACGCCCACGCGTACGCGCCGTACTCGCAGTTCCACGTCGGTGCGGCGATCCGCAGCAGCTCCGGCGTCGTGTACGCGGGGTGCAACGTCGAGAACGCGGCGTACCCACAGGGATGGTGCGCCGAGGCCAGCGCGATCGCCGCGATGGTGACCGCCGGCGAGCGCCGCATCAGCGAGGTGCTCGTCGTGACCGACGGCGACGACCTCGGGACCTGCTGCGGCGGATGCCGGCAGAAGCTGCGCGAGTTCGCGCCGCTCGACACGCTCGTCCACGTGGCCGGCCTCGAAGGCGTCCGGCGCGTGTTCACGCTCGGCGAGCTCCTGCCCGCCTCGTTCGGCCCCGAGAACCTCGAGCACAACCACCCCGGTCCGCCGACTGCCCCGGAAGGAACACGATGATCCGATCGAACCGGAGTCACCGCGCCGGTCACCGCGCCGCTCGCCGTGCCCGTCCATTGACCGGCGCGCTCCTCGTCGTTCCGGCCGTCGCGCTCGTGCTCGCAGCGTGCAGCGGCGACGACGACAGCTCTGTCGACGACACCACCGCGCCCGCGGCGACGGCTGCGCCGGTCACGTCGGGCACCGGCTCCGACACCACCGCATCACCGGGCACGACGGGCGTGGCGGACACGGGCGGCCCGGTGACGACCGCGCAGACGGTCGACGGTCTCACGATCTCGAACCTCACCTTCTCGGCAGCCACGGTCACCGCCGGCACCGAGTTCACGATCACGAACGAGGACGGCGTGGCCCACACGGTGTCCGATCGCGACGGCGCGTTCGACGTGCAGGTGGCGGGCGGCAGCACCGAGCCCCTCACCATCGAGCGAGCGGGCCAGTACGAGATCTTCTGCCGCATCCACTCGTCGATGTCGGGCGTCATCACCGTCGTGTGACCCCGAGCCCGACCCGGCGTACGATCGCTGCGTGTCCCGCGACCGCGTCCCCCATCTGACGGCCAAGCTGCAGGGCTTCGGCACCACCATCTTCGCCGAGATGAGCTCGCTGGCGGCGACCACCGGCAGCATCAACCTCGGCCAGGGCTTCCCCGACACCGACGGTCCGCGCGAGGTGCTCGACGCTGCGATCGAGGCGATCAACAGCGGCTACAACCAGTACCCGCCGGGCCCGGGCCTCCCGGTCCTGCGGCAGGCGATCGTCGAGCACCAGCAACGCTTCTACGGCCTCACCTACGACCCCGACACCGAGGTGCTCGTCACCGCGGGCGCGACCGAAGCGCTCGCAGGAGCGCTGCTCGGCCTGCTCGACACGGGGGACGAGGTCGTCCTCTTCGAGCCGATGTACGACAGCTACCAGGCGTGCATCGCGCTCGCCGGTGCGACGCCCAAGCCGGTCACGCTGCGCCCACCCGGATACGGGTTCGACATCGACGAGCTGCGCGCGGCGATCAGCCCAAAGACCAAGCTGCTGCTGATCAACACGCCGCACAACCCGACGGGCAAGGTGCTCGACCGCGCCGAGATGCAGGCGATCGCCGATCTCGCGATCGAGCACGACCTGATCGTGGTGACCGACGAGGTCTACGAGCACCTCACCTTCGACGGCGCCGAGCACATCCCGATGGCCACGCTGCCCGGCATGCGCGAGCGCACGTTGTGCATCTCGAGCGGTGGCAAGACCTTCAACACGACGGGCTGGAAGATCGGCTGGATCTGTGCGCCGGCGCCGCTCGTCACGGCCGCGCGCACGGCCAAGCAGTTCCTCACCTACGTGAGCGGTGGCCCGTTCCAGGTGGGTGTCGCACGCGGCCTGGGCTTGGACACGACGTTCTTCGCCGAGCTCGCGACCGACCTGCAGATGAAGCGGGACCGGCTGCTGCCCGGCCTGGTCGCGGCCGGCTTCGACGTGTATCCGACGAGCGGCACGTACTTCGTCACCGTCGACATCCGCCCGCTCCGCGCCGACGGTGACGGCATGGCCTTCTGCCGCGAGCTCGCGCACCTGTGCGGTGTGGTCGCGATCCCGAACGAGGTCTTCTACGCGAACAAGCACGAGGGTCGGCACCTGGTGCGATTCGCGTTCTGCAAGCGCCTCGACGTCCTCGACGAGGCCGCGTCGCGGCTGAAGGCGCTCGGCTGACTCGGCGCTGGCGCGGTCAGCGGCGGTCGTCGAGGAAGCCGAACCGCTGCCGGGTGGCAGCGACGTGCTCGGGGTCGACATCGGCGAGCAGGATCGTCTCGCCGATCGCACCGGTGGCGAGCAGCTCGCCGAGCGGATCGACGATGCGGCTGTCGCCGCTGTAGCGCAGGCCGCCGCCCTCGCCGACACGGTTGCAGCCGACGACGTAGGCGAGGTTCTCGATCGCGCGGGCCTGCAGCAGCGACATCCAGTGCGTGCGGCGCGGTTCGGGCCAGTTGGCCGGCACCAGGTACACGTCGGTCTGCTGCGCCAGCCCCCAGAACTCGTCGGCGAAGCGCAGGTCGTAGCAGACGAAGGGACTGATGCGGACGCCGTCGATCTCGACGGTGACGAGATCGCTGCCCGGGCGGAAGTGCTTGTCCTCGCCGCCGTACCCGAACGGGTGGATCTTGCGGTATCGGTGGACGGTGCCGTCCGGGCCGGCGAGGACGAAGCTGTTGAACGGTCGCGTGTCGCCGTCGTGGCCGACCTCCGGGCAGCTGCCGCACACCCAGGTGCGGTGCTCGGCCGCCTGGGCCCGGAGGAACCGTGCGGATGGCCCATCCTCGGGCTCGCCGAGGTCGGGCGTGTCGACGGCGAAGCCGGTCGAGAACGTCTCGGTCAGCAGCACCAGCCCGGCGCCGGCGCCCGCAGCGGCCCGGATCATGGGTGCGAGGCGAGCGAAGTTCGCCTCCCGGTCGTTCCACACGATGTCGTGCTGGATGGCGGCGATGCGCATGGGTGGAGCCTAGGGCGACGCAGGCCTTGCCTGACCCACGGCCGGATCGAGCCCGAGCTCGAGCAGGCTGACGGTCTTGTTGCCACCGTCGGTCTCCTGCTGACCCACCTCGCGGAACCCGATCGAGTGGTGGAAGCGCAACGACGGCTCGTTGCGCGGGCGCACGTTCACCTCGCAGGTGAGCACCGGGAAGCGATTCGTCAACCGGGTGACGAGCTCGCCGTAGAAGCCGCGTCCGATGCCGAAGCGCCGGTACGCCGGTTCGACCGCGATGCGGTCGAGGTAGGCGAAGTCGCTGTAGTTGCGGCTGAACCAGCCGTAGTTCAGGCTGCCGTAGTCGACGCCGGGGGCGAACACGATGCAGAAGCCGGCGAAGGCGCCCTCGACCTCCGCCGTGAGGGCGACCTCGGCGATCGACACGAGACGTTCGATCTCGGGACCGTCGAGCTCGTTCAGCTCGGGAACGTTGGCGTTGTTGAGGGCCAGTGCGGCATCGAGATCGTTCGCGGACGTCTCGCGGATGTTCACGGCCGGCAGGTGCACACCGGGAATCTAGGCGGGAATCCGGACAGCGAGACCCTGTGTGCTCATCGGTCGTCTGGTCGGTGCGGTTGGTCCCCCCACCCACCGCGGCGGATCTCGTCGCCGTCCGCGTCGAGCGGGCGTCCCTGCCAGCCCAACCGGCCGGGAGTGACCGACAGCTTGGCGATCAGGCCCTGCATGGGGGTCGACTCGACGTCGACGATGGCCTCGCGCGCCGCATAGTGGGGGTCGGTGGCGATGTCGGCCATGTCCATCACCGGCCCGATCGCGGCCTCGGCCGCGGTGAAGATGTCGATCACCTCGGCCTGGGTCCGTTCGGCGCACCACGCCACCATCACCGCTTCGAGCTCGTCGCGGTGCGCCATGCGTGCGGCGAAGGTCGCGAACCGCGGGTCGTCGCCGACGCCGAGGACGGTCATCACGCGGGCGGCGATGCTGTCGGCGCTGGTGGACACGCCGACCCACTTGCCGTCGCGGCAGCGGTAGGTGCCCCGTGGCACGGTGTACGGCAGCCCCGCGCCGAGGCGCGGCTGCATCTCGCCGGTCAATCGGTACAGCGAGATGAGTGGGCCCATCAGCTGGAACAGGCTCTCGAGCAGGCTGACGTCGACGACCTGACCCTCGCCGCTGTGCACTGCGACGAGCGTGGCGAAGGCGGCGACCAGCCCGGTCACCTCGTCGGTGAGCGCGATCGGCGGCAGCAGCGGTTGCCCGTCGGGCTCGCCGCTGAGCGCGCTGAGGCCCGACATGGCCTCGGCGATCGTGGCGAACCCGGCACGGCCGGCGTACGGGCCCGTCTGCCCGAAGCCGGTCACCCGGGTGACGACGAGCGACGGGCGGCGGGCCATCAGCACCTCGGGTGCGAGCCCCAGCCGCTCGAGCGTGCCGGGCCGGAAGTTCTCGATGAGCACGTCGGCCCCGTCGACGAGCCCGAGCAGCACGTCCCGGTCGCGCTCGTCCTTGAGGTCGAGCGCGATGGTGCGCTTGTTGCGGTTGACGACCTTCCACCACAAGCCTTCGCCGTCGCGGGGATCGCGCCATGCCATGTTGCGCAAGCTGTCACCGCCGCGCGGGTTCTCGACCTTGATCACATCGGCACCGAAGTCGGCGAGGTAGCGCGCGCAGTTGGGTCCGGCCAGCACGGTCGAGAGGTCGATCACGCGCAGGTCGCCGAGCGGCCCGGCCGCGCCCGTCGAGCCGGTTCGGCCTGGGCTCACGGCGTCCACTCCGCGATGCGCTCGCACGCCCGGCGGAGGTGATCGGCTTCGCCGGCGTACGAGAAGCGAACCGTGTGCGGGCCGCGAGCGAGGTCGAAGTCGAGCCCCGGCGTGCACGCGATGCCCAGTTCGTCCAACCATCGCGTGCACAGCTGCATGGAATCGCCACCCGTGCGTGCGGTGAGGTGCTCGACATCGGCGTACACGTAGAAGGCGCCGTCGGCTGGCGCGACGTCGGTCAGACCTGCGGCCTTCAACCCCTCGAGCAGCACGGTGCGGTTGTCGCGGTACCGGGCGACGTTCGCGTCGAGCTCGGGCTCGGCGTCGAAGGCCGCCGTCCCTGCCACCTGGCTGACGTGCGGAGCGCAGATGTACAGGTTCTGCTGGAGGCGCTCGACCGCGTCGGCCAGGTGCGTCGGGACGACCATCCACCCCAATCGCCAGCCGGTCATCGACCAGTACTTCGAGAAGCTGTTGACGACCACCGCGCTCGAGGTGCAGCCGAGCGCCGTCTCGGCGCGGCCGTCATAGACGACGCCGTGGTAGATCTCGTCGGAGATCAGCTGGACGCCGTTGGTCTCGCACCATCCGGCGATCGCACCCAGCGCGTCGGCCGAGAGCACGGTGCCCGTGGGGTTCGACGGCGAAGCCACGACGAGACCGTCGAGACGGCCCGCGGCGTCGAGCTGTTCGATCGCCGGCGCCCATCTCGTCGATGCGTCGACCGGGATCGCGACCGGCTCGATGCCGAGCGCGAGCAACGCGTTCCGGTAGCACGGGTAGCCGGGCTCGACGACGGCCACCCGATCGCCTGCGTCGAACGCGGCGGCGAAGGCGAGCGTGAAGCCGGCGGAGGCTCCGGCGACGACCATCACCGACGCTGGGTGGACCTCGACCTCGTACCAGTCGAGATAGTGCCGTGCGATCCGTCGGCGCAGGCTCATCAGCCCGGCGGCGTTGGTGTAACCGAGCGCGTCGCCACGCTCGATGGCCCGGATGGCGGCCTCGCGAGCGAGCGCCGGCGCGGGTGTGGACGGCTGGCCGACCTCGAGGTGCAGGACCTCGTGCCCGGCCGACTCGCGCTCGGACGCGGCGCGGCTCATCGCCATCGCGTGGAACGGTGACACCGCGGCGGCGCGGGCGGCCTCGAGGAGGGTCATCGCAGCGAGATGTGGAAGCAGCGGTCGCTCAACGAACCGAGCGCGTAGGTCGCGTAGTCGACGCCGTAGTCGGCGTAGAGGTGTCGGCAGCGCTCGCTCCACCGGAGGGCGTCCGGCGACGACATGCGGTGCACCACCTGCAGGATGCCACCCGAGTGGACGCGGTACTCGGCCCATGTGCCGGGGAAGTCCTTCACGCATCCGATCTCGACGGTCGGTACGCCGTTGGGCAGCGTCCGCCGGCGGTGGCGGTGGGTGTGCCCGGCCGTGTACGCGACGAGCGCCGGCCGGCGCTCGATGACGGCGGTGAGCGCATCGCTCGCGTCGGGGTGAAGACCGAAGTACCCGGGCGAACGGCTGGTTCCGATGAACTGCTGGTGATGCCCCATGGCGATCACCGGCACCGTCGATCGAGCGGCGTGCGCGTCGAGCCAGTCGAGCTGATCGGCGGTGAGCCATCCGGTGGCCTTGCCCGGGATCGTGGTGTCGAGCAGGCCGACTGCGACGCCCGGCAGCGCGATCCATTGATCGCCCGCGTACGCGGTCTGGCCGTGGTGCGCGTCGTGGTTGCCGCGCACGGCGTGGAGGCGCTCGCCGAACGCTGCCTGGTAGCACCGTTCGAACGCATCCCACTCCTCCGGCTCGCCGTCGCGCGACAGGTCGCCCTTCACGATGACAGCCGCCGGCGAGATCTCGCGGATCTCGCCCACCGCGGCCTGGTTCATCGTCTCGGGATACGGCGCTTCGCCAGGTTCGCTGCGCTGGATGGGGCCGAGCGGCTCGTCACCGAGCCGGCCGGCTTCGACCTCCCCGAAGTGCACGTCGTTGACCGTGGCGAAGCGGCACAGGAGCTCGCCGGCCGGGCGTGCGAGCGTGCGCACGGTCGTCCCCCGCACGTCGTGGTCGGTGTCCGCCTCGAGGCGCTCGAGCCGGATGACGTCGAGGCCGTCGTGCGCGACGATCAGGTCGTCGGCGACGGTCGTGATGTCCACGACGCTCGACGATACAAGCGCATCCCGCGAGCCTCCGATCGTCAGGCGCGCACGACGATCGATCCGACCACCTTGTCGTGCCAGGTCTGGTTCTTCCCGTCCCACAGCATCCACAGGTAGCCGAGGTAGCACACCAGCCCCGAGATGCAGTTGGCGAAGAGGTAGCGCCCGAGCGCGCGTCCCACGCCGATCGGCGCGCCGGTGTCGATGGACACCACGCGGATGCCGACGATCTTGCGACCCCACGTCTGTCCCGTCCGACCGAGTGCGCGGATGTAGATGATGGCGATGATGAGCAGGCCGACGCCCATCACCGCGATGCCCGCGGCGAGCGAGCCGCCCTTCAACGCACCGGCCGGGCAGCGGATGTCGTCGTTGAAGTCTCGGTAGCAGTCCTCGAACGCGTCCCGGAAGAAGAAGAGCGCAGGGACGAAGAATGCGACGCCCAGCAACCCGTACAAGAGCCCGTCGAGGAGGAAGCCGCCGAGGCGTGCGCCGAAGCTCGCTGCCTCCGGCCGCGGCTGGTCGTACATCTCGAAGTACTTGGCGCTCGGTGGACGCGGCGGAGCACCGTACGTCGGTGGTGGCGGCGGGACCCCGGCCGACGGCGGGCGCGGCGGCAGCGTCGGCGGTGTCGGTTGGTTCGGCCGCGACGGGTCGGGGGGCGGGGGTGGCGCGGACGGCGGCGGGGGTGGCGGTGGCGGCATGCTCACACGCGGAACGGTACCCCGAGCCGCGGTCGCCGATCGTCTGGCTCATTCCCATTGCTCGCTGGGTGGTCCGGTGGTCATGGTGGTGCCGTCGGGGTAGGTGACGGTCAGGCGGCGGTCGGGGGAGAGTGAGAGCTTCCATCCGTTGTCGTGGATGAGGTCGTGGTGGTGTTTGCAGATGGGGACGAGGTTGTCGATGTCGGTGGGACCCTGGTCGGCGTCCCATTCGAGGGCGTGGTGTGGTTCGGTGCGTGTGACCGGGACGGTGCAGCCGGGGATGGCGCAGTGCCGGTACATGATCCGCAGGGCGCGGCGTTGGTCGTCGTTGGCGAGCCGTCGTGTCCGTCCGAGCTTCAACACGACACCTTGTTCGTCGATGAAGGCGAGGGTGATGTCGGCGAACATCGCCATCCGGCGCATCGTGTCCAACGGGAGGTCGAGGCCGGGGATGCCGCAGTCGAAGCGTGTGTTCGGGTGTTCGCCGAACAGCCAGGTGGTCGCGTCGAGCACGATCGACAGATCCACCCGACCGCCACACGAACACCCG
>JBFWSW010000047.1:24559-29047 GCA_050248155.1 Ilumatobacteraceae bacterium | reverse complement strand
GTCGTTGCCGTGGTGGGTGCTGCTGAACCCGCACTGCGGGCTGAGCGCGAGCTGCTCGAGCGGGACGATCGTGGCGGCCTCGTCGATGCGCCGCCGGATCTCGTCCGCCGGCTCGAGCTCGGGTGTCTTCGACGTGATCAGCCCGAGCACGGCGGTCTTGCCGGGTGCGAGGTGGCGCAGTGGCTCGAACCCACCGGCGCGCTCGCTGTCGAACTCGAGGAAGAACGCGTCGACATCGAGCCCACCGAAGATGCGTTCGGCGATCGGCTCGTAACCACCGCTCGCGACCCATCGGCTCTTGAAGTTGCCCCGGCACATGTGGGTCGACACCACGAGGTCGTCGGGTCGCCCCGCCAGCACCGCGTTCATCGCGTCGCGGTGCTGGGTGATCATCGCGTCGGCGTCGTCGCCCCGAGCTGTCATCTGCTCGCGGAAGTCCGGATCGCACAGGTACGCAAAGCTCACGTCGTCGAGCTGCAAGTAGCGACACCCGGCCGCGTAGAGCGCGGCGATCTCGTCGCGGTAGGCGGCGACGAGGTCGTCCCAGTACTCGTCGAGGTCGGGGTACGCCGTCTGGTCGATCGCGGCCCGCCCACCCATGAAGCTGGCCATCCCCGGGCCCGGGATCGTGATCTTGGGGATGCCCTTCGTCGTGACCGAGGACAAGAACGAGTAGGCGTCGACGAAGATCGGCTTGGTGTGCCGGACCTTCCCCTGCACGACCGGGATGGGGGGACTGTCGCCCTCACCCTGGAAGTCCTTCGGCCGCGGGCGCTGGGCGAGGCCGATGCCCTCGAAGCCGGCGAGGAAGTCGAGGTGCCACCAGTCGCGTCGCAGCTCACCATCGGTGATCGCGCCCAGTCCGATCGACTGCTGGTGCTGGACGAGGTCGGTGATGCACTCGTCCTCGAGTGCTCGCAACTCGGCGTCGGGCAGGTTGCCGTCGCGCCACGACTGCCGCGCAGCAGCGAGGCGATCGGGCCGGAGCAGGCTGCCGACGTGGTCGGCATGGTGAGCGAAGCGCGACATGGTGGTTCTCCCCTGGGAGGGCGACGGGTTCGGGTGTCAGCCCACGCCGAAGCGCGGGACGTGGGTGTCACCGAGCGCGACGTGGACGATGCTCTGCTCGGTGAAGAAGTCGAGGCTGTGCAAGCCGCCCTCGCGACCGAGGCCGCTCTCCTTGACACCGCCGAAGGGGGTGCGCAGGTCGCGGACGTTGTGCGAGTTGAGCCAGAGCATGCCCGAGTCGATCCGGTGGGCGACGCGATGACCGCGGCGCAGATCGTTGGTCCAGATGTAGGCGGCGAGCCCGTACCGGGTGTCGTTGGCGAGTCGGATCGCCTCCTCCTCGTCGTCGAAGGGCGTGACGCACACGACGGGCCCGAAGATCTCCTCGCGGAAGATGCGCATGTCGGGACGGACGTCGGCGAACACCGTGGCCGCCAGGTAGTTGCCGCTCTCGAGGTGTGCCGGACGGCTGCCGCCCGCCACGAGTCGCGCGCCCTCGTTGCGACCGGCCTCGACGTAGGCCATGACGCGTTCGTAGTGCTCGGTCGAGATGAGCGCGCCGAGCTCGGTGGCCGGATCGGACGGCAGGCCGATGCGGACCTTCGCCGCGCGGCGGCCCAGCTCGTCGACGAAGCTGTCGTAGAGCGGGCGCTGCACCAGCACTCGTGAGCCGGCCGTGCACCGTTCACCGTTGAGCGAGAACACGCCGAACAGCGCGCTGTCGATGGCGGCCGGCACGTCGGCATCGTTGAAGACGACGACCGGCGACTTGCCGCCGAGCTCCATCGACAAGCCCTTCAGGTGCTCGGCCGCCGCACGCATGATGGTCTTGCCGGTGACGGTCTCTCCGGTGAAGGAGATGACGGGGACGTCCGGGTGCGTCACGAGCGCAGCTCCGGCCTCTTCGCCCACACCGTGCACGATGTTGAAGACCCCCTTCGGGAGCCCGGCCTCCTCCATGATCTCGGGGAACAAGCTCGCCGACAGCGGCGACAGCTCTGCCGGCTTGAGGACAGCGGTGCAACCGGCGGCGAGGCAGGGCGCCATCTTCCACGTGGCGAGCATGAACGGCACGTTCCAGGGCGTGATCAGTCCGGCGACGCCCCTCGGGCGGCGGATGACGTAGCCGACCTGGTCGTTCGTGCGGAACGCGTCCTCGTGCATCGCGCCCACCACGTCGGCGAAGTAGCGGAAGTTCTCGGCTGCGCGAGACGCCTGCCCACGAGCCTGCAGGACGGGGAGCCCGGTGTCGTAGGTCTCGAAACGAGCGATCTCGTCGCCACGTGACTCGATCGCGTCGGCGATGCGGACGAGGATCGTCGATCGCTGCCGTGCGGGCATCTCGGGCCATCCGCTGTGGAGGAACGCGTGGCGCGCTGCCGCGACCGCGCGGTCGACGTCGGCTGCCCTGCCGGCCGCGACCGTGCAGTACTGCTCGTGCGAGACCGGCTCGATGACGCTGAGCGTGCCGCCGTCGATGCTGTCGACGTGCTCGCCGTCGATGTAGTGCTGGATGGCGGTCGGGAGGTCGCGTGCGATCGCGCCGTCGATGTGGGGCTGCGAGAGCGTGGTCACGATGCGGCCTTGACGGAAGCCGCCAGCGCGGCGAGCGGCCCCTCGAGCATCGGCGCGCCCTCGACGAGGAGGGCGTCCATCTTGCGCAGACCGTTCGGAGTGGGGGTGACGAGAGGCGGCCGGACGTATCCGGACGCGATGTGCCCGCCACGCTCGAGCACGTTCTTGATGGGAGCCGGGTTGGTCTCGACGAACATGAGATCGACGAGTGGGTGCAGCGCGTAGTGGATGTCGAGCGCCGCGTCGTTCTCGCCCGCGACCCAGTGCTCGTACATCCTCGCCACCGCGCTCGGCGCGAGGTTGGCGACAGCGCTGACGAAGCCGACGCCGCCGAGCGCCAGCAGCGGCAGGCACAGCAGTTCGATGCCAGACCACATCAACGTGTCTCGGCCGCAGAGGTGGAAGACCCGCGAGAAGTGCTCGAAGTCCTTGGTGGTCTCCTTGATGCCCACGACGTTGTCGAAGTCGCGGCGCAGTCGAGCCACCGTCTCGGGTGCGACGTCGACCGCGGTGCGGATCGGCACGTTGTAGAGGACGAGTGGCATGTCGGGGAACGTGCGCGCCACGGCTCCGTACCACTCGTACAGGCCGTCCTGGGTGGGTCGCGAGTAGTAGGGCGTGATCACCAGCGCGGCGTCGGCGCCGAGCCCGATCGCGGCCTCGGTGAGCTCGAGGGTCTCGTCGAGCTTGGTGGTGCCGGTGCCGGGGACGAACGGGACCGAGTCGCCCACTTCCTCGGCGACGACTCGCATGGCGGCGATGCGCTCGGCGACCGTCTGCGCGCTGGGCTCACCCGTGGATCCGCCGATGGAGATGCCGTGCGAGCCCGATGCCAGCTGCCACCGCACGAGAGCACGAAGGCTGTCGTGGTCGACGGCTCCCTCGGCGCTGAACGGTGTGACGACAGGGGCGATCGAGCCTCGGATCGCCGCAGGGTCGGACCTGAACTTCACAACGCCGCCTTCGTGAGATCGTCGCCGTCGCTCATCCCGTCGCCGATGTGGCGGAGCAACGAGCGAGCCGTGTGCATGCGGTGTGCCCGGGCGAACGCCTCGATCTCGTCGCTCGGGCTGCCTCCCTCGATCATCTGCAGCAACTGCTCGTGCTCGGCGACGCTGCCCTCGGCGCGCTCGGGGATGAACTTGAAGGCCGATTGCCGGGTGGTCTCGAGCAACGCCCACTCGCGCACGACCAGGCCGAGGATGTGCCGGTTCGGGCACCGCTGGTACAGCACCTTGTGGAACGCCTGGTTGGTCTCGGTGAACTTCCGTGGGTCGAGCGCGGCGACGCTGCGCCGCAACTTCTCGTTGAGGGCGCGAGCGATGCTGATGTCCTTGGCGGTGATGTGGGGCGCGGCGAGACCGATCGCAGCCGCCTCGAGCACGGCAAGGGCCTCCACGGTCTCGGGGTAGCGGTCGAGGTCGATCGTCGACACCGTCGCGCCGACGTTGCGGGTGAACGTGACGTACCCCTCGGCTTCGAGCCGACGGATGGCCTCGCGCACCGGCACGACGCTGACGTCGAGGTCGCGGGCCAGCTGCTCGATGACGAGGCGATCGCCCGGAGCGCAGTCGCGGGCGACGATGCGCCGGCGGATGACCTCGTAGGCGTGATCGGCCTTCGACCGAGCCGCGCCGGGTCCGGCTTGGACGGCGGCCACGGGTCGCCTGCTCGACTTCATGCGTCAGGATCCCTTTCGTTCCACTGCTCGTAGCTCGATCGCCAATCTTCGTTCATCGGGTAGAGGCCCTCGACCGACTCGCCGGCCGCGACCTTCTCGGCGATGAACCGCTCCTCACGCTCCTGCACCACCGCCGCTGCGACGATCTCGTCGACGAGGGCAGCGGGCAGCACCACGACACCGTCTGCGTCCCCGACGAGCAGGTCGCCCGGCTCGACCAACGC
>JBFWSW010000047.1:0-24459 GCA_050248155.1 Ilumatobacteraceae bacterium | reverse complement strand
TGGTCGCCTCGATGACATCGGGACCGATGGGTGTGAAGCCGTCGGTGCCCTTCGAGCGCACGTTCGATCCGTTGTCGGCGTACCGGAGGTCGTACACCCCGAAGTCGTTCGCTGCCGTCACCCAGCCGACGTGCGACCATCCCTCGGAACGCTCGATGCGGTGGGCGCGCCGACCGATGATGAGCGCGATCTCGCCCTCGAAGGCCAGCAGCTCGCACCCGGTCGGGCGCTCGACCGCGTCACCGGAGCGCGCGAGGGACGACACGGGCTTCAGGAAGTACGAGGGGAACTTGGGCGTTCGGCCGCGTTCGGCCGCGCGGCTGCGGTAGGTGAGATGGACCGCGACCACCTTCGTCGGTGCCGGGGTCGGGAGGTGCACGCCGGCGATCATATATGATGCGCTGGTTCCTCGGCGTGGTCCGGGCTGATGTCCGGTCCGAGGGTGACGCCGGTGTTGTGCTCGACCCAGCGGGCGAGCTCGCTGAGGCTGCGGCCTGGCCCCGCCATCCGGTGCGCGTCGCGGTAGGCCTGCTCGCACTGCTCGGTGTACGGGAGGTCGAGGTCGAGCCGGCGTGCGAGGTCGCATGCGATGGCGACGTCTTTCAGCATCAGCTCCAGCCGGAACGGGTCGTCGAAGGTGCGGCTGAGGATCCGCTGTCCGATGTGGTTCGCCGAGATCCACGACCCACCGGTCGAGTCGTTCAGCACCGCGTTCATCGCCAGCGGATCGAGGCCGGCGCGCACCCCGAGGGCGAGCCCCTCTGCGGTCGCGAGGAAGGTCATCGCGGTGATGGTGTTGTTGATCGACTTCATGATGTGCCCCGAGCCGAGTGGGCCGCAATGGTGCACGGCACGCCCGAGCAGGTCGAGGATCGGACGCACGCGGGCAAGGCTCGACTCGTCGGCGCCGACCATGAACACGAGGTTGCCTTCCTCGGCCCCCCACTGCGCACCCGACACTGGCGCGTCGATCATGGCGATGCCGCGTTCAGCCAGCGTTGCTGCTGTCGCCAGCGTCAACCACGGCTGCGCGGAGGAGGTGTCGAGCAGCAGCGAGCCTGCGGCCATCGTCTCGGCGAGTCCGCTCGGCCCGAGGGCCACCGCCTGCACCTGCTCACCGTCGGGGAGCATCGTGATGACGACGTCGGACACGGCGCCCACGCCCGCCGGGTCGGCAGCGACGACGACATCAGGGTGCTCGCCGGCCACTCGTGCGCACGCGGCGGGGTCGACGTCGTAGACCGCGAGCGGATAGCCGGCGCGGGCGATGTGCCCGGACATCGGGGTACCCATGATCCCGAGGCCGATGAAGCCCACCCGGGTGCGGGCATCGACTGGCTGGCTCACCGAGCTCTCCTTCGGCAGACATGGCGTGCGGGCACGAACTGCAGGATCGTATACGAAACGAGCTCGTCGATCGGACGTGTGCTCACGCCGCCACCACCGTGCGGCACAGCTCGATGCAGGCCCGGGCCCGCCGCGACAGTCGCGCGCCGGCCGCCGTCGCCACCACGATCGGCACGGGGTCGATGTCGTCGGCGATCGCGACCGCTGCCAGAGGCAACCCCTCGTAACTGGTGTCGTCGCACGGTCGTTGCACGAGGAGGCCCCAGCCGAGGCCCCGAGCGACGAAGGAGCGCAGGGTCTCGAAGTTGTGCGTGACGCGCTCGACGTTCGCCGTCACGCCGGCCGACGCGAGCACCGACGTCGCGTGCTGGCGACTCGGCGGTGCGTCGAGCAGGATCATCGGCTCTCCGGCGAGGTCGGCGAGGTGCACCTTGCGACGCCTCGCCAGCCGGTGCCCCGCGGGCAGCACGACGTACGGTCGCAGCTCGCCGACTCGCTCGGCCTCGAGGCCGGGGCGGAGTTCGACCCCGTACAGCAGCGCCAGCTCGAGCGTGCCGCTCAGGACGTCGGTCTGCAGGAGCTCGAGCGCGCCCTCCGTCGCCTCCAGTCGGATCTCGGGATGCTGCTCCGACATGACGGACACGAGACGTGGCAGGTAGGTGGGCGCCAGCGTCGTGAAGCACCCCATGTGCACCGTGCCCGTCAGGGACGCGGTGCGGGCGAGGGCGCGCGCTTCGAGCTCGTCCACGCGCGAGAGCACCGCGGACGCGTCGGCGAGCAGGTCGGCGCCCGATTCGGTGAGCACGAGTGGTTGGTGGCGCACCCGCCGGAACAGCTGGGTCTCGAGCATCCGCTCGAGCTCGGCGATGCCCAACGAAACCGCAGCGGGCGAGACGTGGAGCGTCGCAGCCGCACCGGCCATCGAGTGCGCCCGCGCCGTGGCGACGAAGTACTCGAGCTGCCGGAGCGTGACCGTCGTTGGCACAAGGAGACCTTAACCCACTGCTGCGTTGATTTTGCTTCACAGGATCTGCTCGCCGTGCTGATGTGACTTGCGTGTCGAAACCTTCCAGCGTCGGCGAGGGCCCCCCGCTCGCTGACGGCTGCCCCTTCGCCGGTGACGCTGTCGCCGCATCGTTCACACCGTTCGACGAGCCGTACCTCTCGGCTCCGTACGAGGTCTTCGCACGTGCGCGACGCGAGGCTCCCGTCTTCTACAGCAGTGAGATCGATCATTGGGTGGTCTCCCGCTACGACGACGTGCGGACGGTGATGCGCGACGCCGAGCGCTTCTCGGCAGCGAACGTGCAGTCGCCCGTCACGCCGTGGCCGGATGACACTGTGGCCGCGTTCGACGCTCGTGGTTTCGGCCTCCGCCCCAACCTCTCGAACAACGACCCGCCGTCCCACCACCACGTCCGGCACTTCCTGCGCGACGCGTTCAGCCCGCGCCGCATCGGCTGGCTCGAACCGCACGTGCGCCGCCTCGCCGAGGCGTGCGTGGCCGGGTTCGCCGATCGTGGCGCGGGCGATCTGGTCGAGCTCATGCTGTCGGACGTTCCGGCGCAGGTGCTGTTCGTCTTCCTCGGCATCCCCGACGGAGACATCGACACGGTCAAGCGCTGGTCCGCGGGACGAGCGATCCTCACGTGGGGTCGGCCGACCGACGATCAGGTCCGCGCCGAGCTGCCCGACTTCATCGACTACCTCCAGTACTGCTTCGACCTCGTGGACCGCCTCGAGCAAGACCCGGGCGACGACTACACGAGCGAACTGCTCCGGCGCGTCGCCGACGAGCAACCGGTCGACTTCGACAAGGGTCGAGTCGCGCAGACGTTGTTCGGGCTGCTGATGGCAGGCCACGAGACCACGACGAACCAGTCGGCCAACGCCATCCGCGCCCTGCTCGCGACCGGCACGTGGCAGCGACTGGTCGACGATCCGTCGCGCATCCCCGACGCGGTCGAGGAGGCCATCCGCTTCGAGGGCAGCGTCATCGCATGGCGACGGATCACCCGTTGCCCGGTGACGCTGTCGGGGTGCGAGATCCCGGCCGGCGCACAGATCCTGACGCTCCTCGGCTCGGCCAATCGGGACGAGACCGTGTTCGACGACCCCGATCGCTTCGACATCGATCGACCGAACTCGCGCAACCACCTGTCGTTCGGCTTCGGCAACCACTTCTGTCTCGGTGCGCCGCTCGCCCGCCTCGAGCTGCGCGTCTTCCTCGAGATCCTCACGCAGCGCTTGCCCAACCTCGAGCTCGTCCCGACGACGTACGCCTACTCGCCCAACACCTCGCACCGCGGCCCGTTGTCGTTGCCGGTGCGCTGGTAGCGCAGCGCGTCACCCGACGGGCCACGTCTCGATCGTCTCGTAGCGAGCACCGTCGGGATGCAGCCGGCTCTGCACGAGCGCGACCTCGTCGACGTCGAACTCCGCGCCGACCAGCGCGCCCAGCACTCGCGGCATCGGAGCGCGAGGTTTGACCCGTGCGATCGTGAGGTGACCGACGAAGCGCTTCGGTGCCGGTTCGCCGATGTCGCGAGTGCGAGTCCGAACGGTGTGAGCGATGGCGTCGAGGCCCTGGACCGGCACGACCAGCACGCGCTCGTCGAGCACGTCGACTCCGGGCCCGAGCCGCGCGGTCGTCGGTTCGAACATCGCCCCGTCGAGCGCGGCGACCACCCCGCCCGGGTCGGCGTCCCCCACGAACCGCAGCGTGATGTGCCAGTTCTCGGGTGCGACGAACCTGACACCGCGCTGGTCCTTGCGGTGGAGCAACCGCAGCTCCTCCACGACGTCGTCGGGCGGCCACACGGCGAGGAACAACCGAGCCATGCGCCGAGTCAATCAACGCTGCGGCGACAACGCGACGCGCGCGAGCACGACAGTGCCGTCGTCGGACAGGACTCGATCGGTCCGCACGATCTCCATCTCGCCGCACGTGATCGTCGCCGGTTTCCAGCGTGCACGGCGCCAGGTCGGCCTGCCTTCGAACCGGACGACGTTCGCGTACGAGAGACGCCCGAACAGTGCTGCATCCGGCCGCCGCGGTGCCTCGATCCCGAAGGCCGACCTCACCGCGGCACGAAGCTCGGCGAAGGCGTCGTCGTGGATGCAGCGCAGGAAGACGGTGCCCGGCGAGCACCCGAACCCGGTGATCGTGAAGGTCGGCGCAGGCAGGCGCCGTTGGCCGAGCGTGACGATCGCATCGTCGAGGTCGCGCGTCGCGCCGTCGAGGCTCGTCACCGTGACGTGCACCGACGTGGGCGAGTAGACGTAGTGGCCCGTGTACTCCGGCAGCACACCGGACCAGACGCCCGGCAACCGCAGCACCGTCGTGAACAGCGACGGCTCACCGATCGGCGGCAACCGTCGATCGCGACGGCGAGCGGTCGCCCGCGACGAGACCGTCAGCAACGACAGCGCCCCCGCCTGCAGCACCGCAGGCAACGCCCGTCCTGTGCGCGCCACACGCAGATGATGCCAGCGGACCGGCGCTTCGGCCAGATGATGCGCGCCCGCGATCTCGATCCACCCAAGGCGGTGCTGCGCTTGCCCGCACGGCGCAGAAGCCAGGCGCTACCGCCGGACGAGCACGACCTGACGCGACGCCTCGAGCGTCGCGTCCGGGCGGTTGGCTGCCGCGCGCGGATCGTCCGGATCTGACAGCACGTCGAGCACCTCCAGGTCGTCACGGTCGAGCCGGTCCTCGAGCTGGTGGCGTGCACGCCGCACGCGTTCGGCAACCAGTCGCCGGGCACGCTCGCCGAGCGGAGCCTCGAACCGTTCGACCGCGACGCGCGCACCCGCAACCCGCAGGCCTGCCGCCCCGACCATGTCGGTCAGCGGCGACGAGGCGACCGATCCGTCGAGGCCTGCGCGCATCGATGCGAACCACTCCGCCTCGACGGCCTCGACGCGCTCGGCGAGGCCTGGGCGTCCGATGCCGAGAGTGCGCGGCAGGAACCGCGTCGGCTCGGCGACCTCGGCGATCGCCAGCACACCACCGTCGGCCAGGATCGCGCCCAGACGGCGGAGCGCGTCGACTTCGTCGCCGACGTGGTGGAGCGACATCGACGCCCAGATCACGTCGGCCGGCTCGAGCTGATCGAGGCCGGCCGGCAGCTCGGCCCGCACCGTGTGGACCCGGTCGGCGAGGCCGTCGGTCGCGGCGCGATCGACGACGCGGGCGAGCATGGCCGGCGAGCTGTCGACCGCCACCACCTGCGCACCGGGGAACAGCCGGGCAAGCTCGCACGTGCCGACTCCCGGTCCACTGCCGATGTCGACGACACGGGTGACGTCGGGCGCTACGGGACCGCCGACCTCGCCGATCCACCTCACCGTGTCGGTCAGGAAGGCGAGCATCACCTCGCCTTCGAGCTCGGCGTACGCGGCGAGCCGGGCCCAGTCGTCCTCGCTCATGTGGACGTGATCGTGGTGGTGGTGGTGATGCGATCCGCTCATGAACGCGACGATACGACGTATCGCCGATCTGGCATGCTGTCTTGCGGAAATCGCAAGAGAAGGTGACCTGATGGCCGATGACAACCGAGCAGAGCGAACGGCCCGCCAGCGCTTGCGCAGTCTGCGGACCGCCCGCGGATGGACGCTCGACGACCTCGCCAGTCGAGCCCACATGAGCGCCTCGACGATCAGCCGCATCGAGACGGGCAACCGCCGGCTGACGATCGATGCGCTCGCCGGCCTCGCCCACGCGCTCGGGACGAGCGTCGACGAGCTGCTCGCCGACCATCGCGCCGACGAGGTCGTCATCCGGCCGACCCGCGTGCGATCAGGTGGCGCAACGCAGTGGATGCTGTCACGACCGAACGACCCGTCCGGTCGGGTCGTCGCCAAGATGCGCCTCCCCGCCTCGAAACAGCCGCCTGACCTCCAGGTCCATCCCGGCCGTGACTGGTTCTACGTGCTCGACGGCGTCGCCCGGCTGGTGCTCGGCGATCGCGAGCTTCGCGTCGCGGCCGGCGAAGCAGCCGAGTTCGACACGATGACACCACACTGGATCGGCGGTCTCGGTGGCCCCGTCGAGATCGTCACCATCTTCGATCACGCCGGCGAGCACGCCCATCTCCGATAGCTCGCCCCGGTGACGTTGCCCCAGGTCGCGACGATCATATATGATCATCGCGTTCGGTCGCTGGGGGCAGTGGGGGTTGCAGATGTCCATCGTCAAGGCGGATTCGCCTGGATTCGAGTCGCTCGTCAGTCCCGATGCGACGCTCACGCAGATCGGTTCGGGGTACGTCTTCAGCGAGGGCCCGGTGTGGAGCGTCTCCGAGCAGGCGCTCTACTTCAGTGACATCCCGGGCGACAAGCGGTTCCGGTGGACCGAGGCCGACGGCACCCAGCTCGTCATGGCACCGACGTTCAAGGCGAACGGGATGGCGATCGACATCGAGGATCGCCTCATCGTCTGCGAGCACAACAGCAGCTCGATCACCCGGTTCCACAAGGACGGCTGGCACGAGACGGTGTGCTTCCACCACGGCGGGGTCTACCTCAACAGCCCCAACGACCTCGTCGCCAGCATGCACGACGGCAGCATCTACTTCACCGACCCCGACTACGGGCGGTGGAACGACTGGATCGGGCTCGAACGCACGCCGCTGCTCGGCTTCAAGGCCGTGTTCCGCGTGCCGCACGAAGGCGGCGAAGCTCAACTGGTGACGGGCAAGGACGAGTTCGACCAGCCGAACGGCCTGTGCTTCAGCCCCGACGAGTCGCTCATGTACGTCAACGACTCGCCGCGCGCGCACGTGAAGGTCTTCGACGTCGCCGACGACGGGATGCTCGTCAACGGCCGGGTGTTCTTCGACCAGATGGGCGGCGGCACCATCGCCGAAGGGTCACCCGACGGCATGGAGTGCGACGAGTTCGGCAACGTGTGGGTCACCGGTCCGGGCGGTGTGTGGGTCATCAGCCCCGAGGGCGAGCGGTTGGGCAGAATCGAGACGCCGGAGGTGTGCGGCAGCCTCTGCTGGGGCGGGCGTGACCTGAAGACGCTGTTCCTCACGACCTCGACGACGGTGCACTCGATGCCCGTGCTGTGCACCTCGGCGCCCCTTCCCCAGTACACGTTCGGAGGCACGACCACATGAGCGAACGATCCGACCCGGACCGCATCCGCGATCTCGAGAGCCGCGAGGCGATCCGCCAGATCTTCACCGACTACGCGAAGTACCTCGATTCGAGCAACTTCGCCGGGTACGCCAGCCTCTTCGCGAGCGACGGCGTCATGCAGGCGCAGCTCGGCCAGGCAGTGGGTCCGGCGCAGATCGAGAAGGTGCTCGACGAGAACCTCGGCGCGCACGTGCGCGGCCACCTGCCGCAGGCCGTGCACGTGATGAACAACCAGCGCATCGACATCGACCCGTCCGGTGACACCGCGACGACCGACGTCATCTGGTTCTACCTGACGACCGACCCCGACGGTGTGCCGACGGTCCTGCAGAGCGGGCGCTACCAGGACGACCTCGTGCGCGAGAACGGTGCGTGGAAGATCAAGCGCCACGACATCTCGCGCATCATGGGCCGCTCGCCGATGGATCCTGCGCCCACCACCGTCATCGACCGCCTCGCCGCGCGCCTGCAGGTGCTCGAGGACAAGGACGCGATCTGGAACCTGTTCATGACCTACAAGCGGCACCTCGACGCGCGTGACTTCAGGGCGTACGCCTCGCTGTTCACCGACGACGCGGTGTGGGGCGGGAACCTCGGTCGGGCTGTCGGGCCGAAGGAGATCGAGGAACTGCTCGTCCGCACGCTCGAGGTGTACCCGAGCGACCTCGAGCGGACGCATCACCTCGTGATGAACCCGGTCATCACCGTCGACGGCGACAGCGCGAAGGCGAAGTCGAACTGGGGCTACATGACCCGCAGCGAGACCGATGCGCCGGTGTTCGAGATGCTCGGTCGCTACAGCGACGAGCTGCGACGGACGCCCGACGGTTGGAAGTTCAGCCGCCGCATCGCCTACAGCGACATCCCGTACATCTCCCTCGACGGCATCATCTGACGGTCTGCGCCGACGGAGCGATCAGCAGGTTCGTCAGCTCTGCGACATCGCCCACATTCGCAAGATCATCGATCGTCTCGATCAGCCGCTCGACCTGCGGGTCGTCGAGCGGATGGGCGGCATACGCCATGCAGTCGTCGAACCGCGCTCGATGTTCTGCCTCGCCGAGACCGTTGCCAGGAAACCCCGGCGAGATGTCGAGCCGGCGCGAGGCCCGACGCCCGTCGCGCGTGACGAGGTCGAGGTCGACCGAGCTGTGGCCGCGAGCATCCATCGACGGATCGGCGACGACGTCGATGCGTTCGATGAGCGGCGTCAGTGAGGGGTTCGAGACAGCATCGGGGCGGAAGTGCTCGAGCTTCGACGCGCCGCGAACGATGGCGTTGGCCACGCAGTACTGCACGCTGAACTGAGCGTTGACGCGCGGGTTCGCACCGAGGGTGAACGGGTTGCCCACGAGACGGTGCGCATACGGCGGCATGCGCACCTCGACCCGTTCGACATCGGCAGCACCGATGCCCAGTTCAGCCGCGACCTCGAGCGCCTCCTGCGTCACGCCCTGGGTGACGCCGCAGCTCGGGAACGTCTTGAACACGAAGCCGTTCATCCGCCACTCGTCGCCGATGCGCTCGACGAACCACGTCGGCGCACAGAGGTCCTTCGCGTACAGGTGTGTGAAGCCGCAGCGGCCTTCGAGGAAGTTGACCGGGCCGGTGAGGCCGACCCGCGCGAGCTCGGCACACAGGACGCCCCGCTCGGCGACCCAGCCCTGCTGCAGTCGCACCGCGAGCGACCCGTCGATGTGGCTCTGGAAGCTGCCGCCGCAGCAATCGAACGCGAGGGCGAGCGCGTGCAACATCTGCTCGTCATCGAGCCGCATCACGCGACCTGCTGCCGCAGCCGCTCCGAAGATCGACGCGATGCCTGTCGGGTCGAACCCGTCGTACATCTCCTCGGTGAGGTTGAACCTCGCGCCCACCTCGATGCCCACCGACAACGCAGTCATCAGCTCGCGACCGGTGCACCCCCCAACCGATTCGGCCGCCGCCAGCGCGGCAGGAACCACCGCCGAACCCACGTGTGCGCCCGGAGCGATGGCGTCGCAGAAGTCGAGGGCGCGGCACATGGTGCCGTTGAGCAGGGCAGCCGACGTCGCCGGCAGCCGGTCGCCAAACACCAACGAGGTCGCTTCACCCCGGCCGCCTCGCTCGACGAGCAGCCGGCGCAACGGCTCGATTCCCTCCTCCCCCGCGCCCGCGATGCCCGCGCCGAGCACCGCCATGAGTACGTTGCGCAGCGTCGTCCGAGCCTCGGACGGCACCTGCGACAGCTCGGCTCCGTTGACGAACGCCACCAACCGGTGCTCCGACTCCATCGCCGAGGACCATATACGATCCGGCCGCGACGAGCCGGCTGGGTGAGGGAGGACGGCACATGGGGGTGCGCCTGGAACGGGACGGGGCGGTGGCAGAGGTCGTGCTCGACCGGCCCGACAAGCTGAACGCGTTCGACGACGCGATGGTGCGCGAGATGCACGAGGCGCTTGACGGCGTCGAGGGGGCGCGGGCCGTCATCGTGCGCGCCGAGGGCCGTGCGTTCTGCGCAGGTCGCGACCTCGCGACCGCTCAGCCGGGGACCGAGGACGGTGAGGCGGTGCTGAACGAGCAGTTCAACCCGCTGCTGATGAGGTTGTACCTCCTGCCCGTGCCGACGTTCGCAGCGGTACAAGGTGCGGCGCTCGGGGTCGGCCTCGGCGTCGCCCTCGCGTGCGACGTCGTATACGTCGCGGACAACGCGAAGGTCGGCTCGCCCTTCGCTCAGCTCGGTGCGGTCCTCGACAGCGGGGCGCACGTCCACTTCGTCGACCGGTTGGGCGCGCACCGTGCCCTCGAGCTCATCTACACGGGCCGGCTGCTGTCCGGAGGCGACGCAGCGGCCGTCGGGCTGGTCAACGAGGCGGTGCCCGGTGACACGCTGCTCGACACCGTCCGCCGCGTTGCGGCCACCGTCGCCTCCGGCCCGACGTTCGCGTTCGCCCAGTCGAAGTCGATCGTCCACGAGGTCGCGGCCGGCCGACGCGATCCGGCCGACGTGATGCGCCTCGAGGCCGCTGCGCAGGGCCGGGCGTCGCGCACCGCCGACTACGCCGAGGGCATGACGGCGTTCCTCGAGAAGCGGACCCCGAACTTCAGCGGCGCATGATCTCAGCTGGATGAACAGCCCGCGCGCCGGTTGACAGCTCGGTTTTCGTCAATGCTAAGATCATCAAATCTCATACAACATCGAGTCGCGCGACCGAGCGCGCTCGTCCCCGGGGGAGGGCCCATGAAGGTTCGAGGACGTTGGCCGATGGCTGTGTTGGCGGTGTCCGCGCTGACCCTCGCCGCGTGCGGGGGCGACGACGACGACAGCCCGAGCACCGAAGCGCCTCCGGCGACGACCGCCGCGTCGCCCGACACGACCGCCGGCACCGCGACGACCGAGGCCCCAGCCACCACGACCGCCGACACCACGCCGGCCGAGACCACCGAGACCACGGCTGCATCTGCCGAGCCCAGCGGTGATCCCGTCAAGGTGATGGTGATGGGCTCGTTCACCGGGCCGTACGACACGTCGTTCTCGTTCGACGCGGCGAAGGCCGCCGCGCAGGCGATCAACGAGGCCGGCGGCATCCAGGGCCACCCCTACGAGATCCTCACCTGCGACGACCAGTTCGACCCGAACAAGACGCTCGACTGCGCACGCCAGGCCACCGACG
Source organism: Ilumatobacteraceae bacterium (assembly GCA_050248155.1). Taxonomy (GTDB): domain Bacteria; phylum Actinomycetota; class Acidimicrobiia; order Acidimicrobiales; family Ilumatobacteraceae; genus VFMC01. Next base: position 13,312 of record JBFWSW010000047.1, on the reverse strand, counting down.
AAGGCGCCGTGGCGATCATCGCCGGCCTCATCCTCGCCGGCGACTACGTCGACTACGCAGCGCAGGAGGGCGTCGCAGTCATCCCGGCCGTCGGCTTCAGCGCCGCGGAGTTCCAGAACGACGTCACCTTCCCGCTCACGTCGGGCGGTGCGGGGTACGCCACCGCGGCCATCGCCGAGGTGATCGCCCAGGGCGTCACCAAGATCAGCCTCGTCTACGACGACAGCTCCGGCCTCGCCAAGCCGGGCGCCGAGAGCGCGGCAGCGGCACTCGAAGCACAGGGCATAGAGGTCACCAACATCATCCCGATGCCGATCGACATCGCCGACGCGAGCTCGATCCTGGCGGCGGCCGAAGCCGACGGCGCCGAGGGTGCGGGCCTGCTGCTGCAGGGCGCCCAGGTCGCCAAGTTCCTGCAGGCACGGGCACAAGCAGGGTCGGAGATCCTGGTCGGCTCGTACGACCTCAGCCTCGAGCCGGCGATCATCGCGACGCTCGGCGACGCGGCCGAGGGCGTGCTGATGGCCAGCCCGTTCAAGCAGCTGACGACCGAGGGCGACGCCGGCGTCGACCAGTTCCTCAGCGAGCTCGCGGCCTACGACGCGTCGATGACCACCGACGACTGGTCGATCCCCGGCGTCGGGCTCGGCGTCTATGCGGCGACGCACCTCGTGGCCCAGGCTGCCGAGGCGTCGCCCACGCTCGACGCGGCGGGCGTGCTCGCCACGCTGCCGACGATCACGGCGTTCGACATCGGCATCATGGCGCCCATCGACTTCAGCTCGTCGAACACGACGGCGATCCCCGGCTTCACCCGGCTGTTCAACACCAAGTTCTTCTTCAACCGGATCGAGGGCGGCATCCTCGTCCCGTTGGCGGACGAGCCGGTCGACGTGCTCCCGGCCAGCTGACACCTCGTGGAGGTCATTCGCTTCGCCCTGCTGGGGCTCGGCGCCGGTGGCCTGTACGCCCTGTCGGCACAGGGCATCATCCTCGTGTACCGAGGGTCGGGGGTCATCAACTTCGCGCACGGCGCGATGGGGTTGGTGATCGCCTACCTGTACTACGACATGCGCGACGGCAGGGGGTGGGACTGGTTCGTGTCCCTCCCCCTCGCCATCTTGATCGCAGCAGCGATGGGGGCGGCGACGCACCTGCTGGTGATGCGGCCGCTGCGCAAGGCGTCGGTGCTCTCGCGCATGATCGCGACGCTCGGGCTGCTGCTGTTCCTGCGCGAGTTCGCGATCCGCAAGTGGACATCGGTGGTGAAGGTCGTCAGCCCCGACCTGCCCGGTGGCGTCGTGCACACCATCGCCGACACCAACCTGGGCATCGCCCAGATCATCCTGTTCTGCGCGGCCATCGTCCTCACCGCCGGGCTCTCGTGGTTGTCGGTGAGGACGCGCCTCGGCCTCGCGTCGTCGGCGGTCGCCGAGAACCAGGAGGCGACCGCCGCGCTCGGCTGGTCACCCGATCTCATCGCGACGGCGAACTGGGCGGCCGGCGCGGTGCTGGCCGGGTTGGCCGCGATCTTCCTCGCCCCGCTGTCGTCACTGGGGCCCGACATGACGCTGATGGTCGTGCCCGCGTTGGCCGCCGCGCTGATCGGGCGGTTCTCGTCGTTCTGGCTCACGCTCGCGTCGGCGATCGCGATCGGCATCGCCGAGAGCGAGATGGCGAACTACGTGTCCGAGCCCGGCTGGGCAAAGTCGGCGCCGTTCCTCATCCTGATCGTCGTGTTGGTGATGCGTGGGCGGGCACTCCCGCAGCGCGGCGAACGCGCCACCCGGCTGCCGCGCCTCGGAACGGGACAGGTGCGGCCGATCTCGCTCGGCGTCGCCTGTCTCGTGGCCATCGGGCTCATCTCGGTGCTCTCGGTCGGTTGGGTCGATGCATTCGCCTCCACGTTCACCTTTGCCGTCGTCCTGCTGTCGCTCACCGTGCTGACCGGCTTCACCGGTCAGCTGTCGCTCGCGCAGTACACGATGGCCGGCATGGGCGCGTACATCTCCGGACGGCTCATCGCGAACTACGACCTGCCGTTCGAGCTCGCGTTCGCGATCGGCATCGTCGGTGCGATCCCCATCGGCGTGTTGGTCGGCCTCCCCGCGTTGCGCACCCGTGGCGTCAACCTGGCCGTCGTCACCCTCGGGCTCGCCCTCGCCCTCGAGCGACTCATCCTCGGCAACGCCGAGCGCACGGGCGGAGTCGGCGGGACCTTCGTCGGCGACCTGCGGCTCTTCGGCATCGACCTCGGCTCGCTGCAGTACCCCGAGCGCTACGCGATCCTCGGCCTGGTGTGCCTCGTCCTGACCGGGCTGATGGTCGCCAACCTGCGCCGGGGGCGGTCGGGCCGGCGGCTGCTCGCGGTGCGCGCCAACGAGCGCGCTGCGGCGTCGCTCGGCATCAACGTCTTCGGCGCCAAGCTCTACGCGTTCGGTCTCGCATCGGGCATCGCCGCGCTCGGCGGCATCCTCATCGCGTTCCGCAACCCGCGCATCGTCTACTCGCGGTTCGGTCTGTTCGACTCGATCCTCGCCACCGTGCAAGCGGTCATCGGTGGCATCGGGTTCGCGCTCGGGGCGCTGCTCGGGTCGGCCGGTGCGCCCGGGGCGATCATCCCCGAGATCTTCAGCAACATCGGCGACATCGATCAGTGGGTGCGGCTGTTCTCCGGCATCGGCGTGGTGCTGGTGCTCATCCAGGCGCCCGACGGGCTCGCGTGGTTGAACACCGAGGCCGCCCATCAGATGCGCGCTGCGCTGCGCCGCGCGTTCAAGCGCTCGCCTCGCCGACCTGCCGTCGTCCTCGACGAGGTCGTCGAGCAGCGGGTCGAGCCGGCGACGCTCGAGGTCCGCGACATCACGGTGCGCTTCGGTGGAGTCGTCGCCGTCGACGACGTGTCCTTCGTCGTGCGGCCTGGCGAGGTCGTCGGGCTCATCGGACCGAACGGCGCCGGCAAGACCACGATCATCGACGCGATCACCGGGTTCGTGCGCCCGTCGAGCGGGTCGATCCTGCTCGACGGTGTGCCGATCGAGTCGTACGGGCCGAGCCGCCGGGCCCGCGCCGGCATCGGACGATCGTTCCAGTCGCTCGAGCTCTTCGACGACATGACCGTGTACGACAACCTGCGCACCGGTTGCGAGCCACGCGACGCCCTCGCCTACGTCACCGACCTCGTTCACCCCGGCAAGCCCCGCCTCGGCGCCGCCGCCACCGCGGCGGTGCGCGAGTTCCAGCTCGTGGACGACCTCGACCGCTTCCCCACCGAGCTCCCGTTCGGCCGGCGGCGGCTGGTCGCCATCGCCCGGGCGATCGCCGCCGAGCCGTCGGTGCTGCTGCTCGACGAGCCCGCCGCGGGGCTCGACGAGCAGGAGACGGACGAACTCGGCCACCTGATCGTCCGCCTCGCCAAGGAGTGGGGACTCGCCGTGCTGCTGATCGAGCACGACGTCAGCCTCGTGCTCCGAGTGTGTGATCGGGTGGAGGCGCTCGACTTCGGCCGCTCGATCGCGTCGGGCACCTCCGACGAGATCGCCAACGACCCGGTGGTGATCGCCGCGTACCTCGGGTCGGACACCGCGACATCCGACGGGCCATCCCACGGGACAATCGTCGAGGTGGCACCGTGAGCGGGCCCCTGCTCGAAGCGGTCGGCCTGTCGGCCGGGTACGGCGGCGTGCCCGTCGTGCACGACCTGCACCTCAGCGTGGAACCCGGCGAGGTGGTGGTGCTGCTCGGCGCGAACGGAGCCGGCAAGAGCACCACGCTGCGCACCTTGGCCGGAGCGCTGCCACCGGTCGGCGGCGAGGTCCGCTGGCGCGGCGCGGCCACCAAGGCTCCGCTGCACCGGCGAGCCCGGAGAGGCATCGGTCTCGTGACCGAGGAGCGCTCGGTGTTCATGGGCCTCAGCGCGCAGGCGAACCTGCGGCTCGGCCGTGGGCCGGTCCCAAGGGCCCTCGAGCTGTTCCCGGAACTGCAGCCGCTGTTGAAGCGGCGGGCGGGCCTGCTGTCGGGCGGCGAGCAGCAGATCCTCACCCTCGCCCGCGCCCTGGCCGCCGAGCCGGCAGCGCTGCTGGCCGACGAGCTGTCGCTCGGGCTGGCACCGCTCATCGTGCGGCGACTGCTGATCGCCGTGCGCGAGGCCGCCGATCGGGGCATCGGCGTGCTCCTGGTCGAGCAGCACGCCGCACAGGCGCTGGCCATCGCCGATCGCGGCTACGTGTTCCGCCGTGGTCGTGTCGTGATGAGCGGCACGGCTGCAGAGCTGCGCCGCGACTTCGACGAGATCCGCAGCTCGTACCTCGCCGGTGCGCCGGCCACCTGACCGAGAGGACCGACATGCAACGACTCATCTTCCTGCTCGCCTCGGGCGAGCCCGGCTCGCTCGAGCCGGCATTGCGCGATCGAGAGGAGCGACTGGCGACGGTGGCCCGAGCTGCGGGCGCGAGCCTGCGTCTCGCGGTGCAACTGGAGGGCGATCCCCTGGCGGCCGAGGCCGGCGGCGACGGGGTGCGCACCATTCGCCCGCTCCACGGAGTGGTCGACCTCACCGTGCCGGGCGAGGACCCGGCTCCACTGCTCGACGCCGTGGCCGACGTCGCCTCGATCATCGGCGACGCTGTCGACTGGTCGGCGTCATCGGTCGCCATCGGCACGGTTCACGAGGTGCTGCCGACCGCGTCCGACACGCTGCTGCTGACGCTCGCGGCGAACCGGCTGCCGGCCATCGACCGCGCAGGCTTCCACGACTACTGGCTCAACAGCCATGCCGCGCTCGCGCTGTCGCTGCTCGACGACGCAGCGAAGGGACGCATGGGCTACCAGCAGGTGCATGCCGACGAGGCCGCCTCGGCGAAGGCCACCGCGCTCGCCGGCGCAGCGGCCTCGACCTTCGACGGAGTGCTCCAGGTGTGCCTCGCCCAGATCATGGACCTGCCGCACCTCACCGTCCCCGGCTTCGCCGAGGCGATCATGAAGGACGAGGAGCACTTCGCCGACCAGTCTGCCGAGATGTTCGGCGCGTTCACCCGCACCCTGCCATCGACCGAGTCCAGCCGCTCGACAGGAGGAGCCACCTCATGACGTACTCGATCGTCGCTCGCGACCCCGAGACCGGCGACCTCGGCGTCGCCGTCCAATCGCACTACTTCGGCACCGGTCGCGTGGTCACGTGGGCCGAGGCCGGTGTCGGTGCGGTCGCCACCCAGTCCATCCCCGAGGTCGCGTACGGACCGCACGGTCTCGATCTGATGCGCAGCGGCGTCGCGGCCGATCAGGCCCTCGCCCAGCTCGTCGCCGCCGATCCGATGGAGATCGTGCGCCAGGTCGCGTTCGTCGACGCGAACGGCGTCGTCGGGACGCACACCGGTGCCGGTTGCGTGTCGCAGGCCGGCCACACGAGCGGACACCAGGTGAGCGTGCAGGCGAACATGATGGAGCGCGACACGGTGTGGGGCGCGATGCTCGAGGCGTACTCGGGCTCGAGCGCCACCGATCTCGCCGGTCGCATGCTCGACGCGCTCGATGCCGCGGAAGCCGAGGGCGGCGACGTGCGCGGCAAGCAATCGGCCGCGATGCTCGTCGTGTCGGGCCCACGGTCCGATCGCCCGTGGGATCAGCGCACCGTCGACCTGCGTGTGGACGACGCCGAGGTTCCGCTCGCCGAACTGCGCCGGCTCATCGAGGTGAACCGCGCCGTCGCGCAGATGACGGCGGTGTTCGGCAGTGGCCTCCTGTTCGCGCCGGTCGTGGACGGCAGCCCCGAGCTCACCGCCGCGCTGGGACAGCTCGAGGCAGCACAGGCCGGGCTGGGTGACAACCGCGAACCGAGCTTCTGGATGTCGACGCTCCTCGCCAAGGCCGGACGCCTCGACGAGGCACGGCAGAAGCTCGCCTTCGCCTGCGGCACCAACCCCCGATGGCCGACCTTCCTCCGCAGCGTCGCGGCGGCCGGGGTGCTGCCAGCCGACAGCCCGCTGCTCGCCGAGGGCTGAGCACGATGGACGTCGAACTGCCGTCGACGCCGTTCGTCGACCTCGGCTGCACGGTGCTGAAGAACGCGTGGTTCCCGCTCGCGCGCACCCGTCTCATCAAGCACGGCAAGCCGATCAGCCGCATGCTCGACAGCACGCCGATCGTGCTGTGGCGCGACGATCGCGGCGCGGTCCACGCGATGGAGGATCGATGCGCGCACCGACGAGCCGCGCTGTCGGGCGGCAAGGTCGTCGACGGCACGCTGCAGTGCCCGTACCACGGGTGGCAGTACGACACCGCGGGCCGGTGCGTCAACATTCCGTCGCTCGGCAAGGAGGGCAGGATCTCGGCGCACTTCTGCGTCGACTCGTACCCTGTCGCGCTGCGCTACGGATGGGCCTGGGTGTGGTGGGGCAACCCGGTGGACGCCGACGAGGCGTACATACCCGACATCCCGTTCCTGGACCCGACGAAGGATGCGCCGGGCGGGCGCCTGACGAGGTTCTCGTACAAGGCACCACAGGAGCTGGTGGTCGAGAACCTGCTCGACCTCACCCACCTCGACTTCGTGCACGGCTCGATCTTCGGCGATCCGTTCGGCGCCGGCGAGGAGCAGATCCTCGTCGACCACACCGACGAGGTCATCACGATGACCCGCATCTCCGACCAGCGGCTGCCACCGAAGTCGCAGGCGTTCCTCACCAAGGGCAAGCGGCAGGACATCCACCAGACGATGCAGATCCACGTGCGATCGGGCGTCGCCATCGGTGTGGCGTGGTCGACGCCGCCGGGTTGGGGCATCTGCCTGTTCCTGCCGAACGTGCCGGCCACACCCGATCGCACGTATCAAGAGGGCCTGCTGAAGCTGATCGGACCGGAGTGGTACGGCAAGTATGTGATGCCGTGGGCGTCGCGCATCGTCACCCTGCAGGACGCAGCGATCTTCCGCAAGCAGGTGCCGAACTATCGCCGCCTCGACGACCCACGAGCCGACAAGAGCGTGCCCGCCGACGCTCCCGGCCTGCGCTACCGGTCGATGCGAAGAGCGCTCATCGAACGTCAGCAACGAGGCGACTTCAGCTACTCCCCCGGCTGGCACGGACCCGACCCGGCGACGGTGCACAAGGTCGACCGCGCCGGAGGCTAGGGGTAGTAGCCCATCACGTCGGCGATCACGTGGGTCTGCTGGTTGTTGAAGATGCACACGGTGCCGTCGTCGGCCACTCGGGACAGCACCGCGTTCGGGATGGTCTGCCCGGCCACGAAGTTCAGGTTCGAGGCGAGCGGGATGGCGATGCCGCACGGGTACACCGTCACGAATCCTGCCTCGGTGGCTTCGGTCACCGTGACGTTCAGCACCGCGGTTGCCACGCCGGTCGGCACGCCGCCCCTTCCGGCGACCTGCACCACGGTGACCGTCCCCCGCGGAGCGATGCCGCCACCGGCGAGCACACCGTCGACCGTGGGGCTGCCGGGTCGCGTGTCGAGCAGTCGCGCCGGCACGAGCGCCGAGTAGGTCGTGGTCGCCGGCAGGAAGCCCACGAGGTCCACCACGAGATGAGCGGTCGACTGGGTGAACACGCACACCGTGCCACCCGTGCCGATCTTGGCGACGACGAGGTTGGGGATGGTGCTCCCGCGGGAGTAGTTGAGGTTCGACGCCGTCGGTGGCTGGGTGCCGCACGGATAGACCGTGGCGTAGCCGGCCGCCACAGCTTCGGTGACCGTCACGTTCAGCACGACGGCGGATGCGTCGGACGGCACCGACGCGCGTCCGGTCACCTGCACGACAGCGGCTGTCTGCCCGGCCGACGGACCGGCCCCCTCCTGTTGACCGTCGACGGTCGGTTCCCCCGGCCGGGTGTCCATCAGGCGCGCCGGGTTGATCGCGACGTAGCTCGTGGTCGGTGGGAACGCGCCGTTCACGTCGACCACCAGGTGCACGGTCCTCTGCACGAAGAGGCACACCGTGCCGGCGGGCCCCAGCTTGGAGATGACCGCGTTCGGCAGCGTGGTCCCCGGCCCGAAGTTGAGGTTCGACGCCGTCGGGCGCGGCGAGCCGCACGGGTAGACGGTCACGAAGCCGTCGCTGCCCGACTCGGTGGCGGTCACGTTCAACGCTGCGGCGACGGCGTCGGCCGGCACACCACCCCGGCCCGCGACCGCCAGCTCGAGCGTCGTGCCGCCGGCGATCGCCCCGATGCCCGCGAACTGGCCATCCACCGTGGTCGCTCCGGAGCGGGTGTCGGCCAACCTCGCCGGCGCGAGCGGCAGGTAGTCGTCGATCGACCGCACCGGAGGGAAGAGGGTGACGAGGTTGCTGTCGCGGCGGCCGACGACAAGGGAGCCATCGGCGATGAACCGGTCGGGGGCGAAGATCGCTCCCATCGCCACGGTGCCGAAGACGGAGTTGGCCGCCGTCATCTCGCCACGGCTGCCGAGCGGAGATCCGTACGTCACCGCCCCCGAGTCGGCGAGACCGCCGTGGTCGACGTCACCCGACTGCAGTACGTACCCTCCGTCGGGCAGCGCCTGGGCGAACCCGATGCCGTCATCGGCCATCGAGCCGACCAGGCTGTTCTGGGGCGACACGTAGCCACTCAGACCGACCGTTCCTGAGGCAAATGTTGCCGCGCCCACATCCAGCGTCGACCCGTTGCTCCACGAGCTGGCGCCGACGACGTAGTTGCCGTTCGACAGCACCGTGATGAAGCCGCCGACACCATCGCCGGCCTGCCCGCCGAGCAGGCTGTTCGACACGTCGAGGAAGCCGACGCGGCCCTGCGACCCGTCGATCCACGTGGCCGCGCCTCGACCGGCATCGAACGAGGGGCTGCCGACCACGCCGTTGCCGTTCCCGAGGGATCGGAGGACCGAGCCCACGCGGTCGTTCGCGTTCGTGCCCACGATGCTGTTGGTCCCGTCGACGGGCCCGATCGGCCCTCCGCCGACGCTGCCCCACGTGGCCGCGCCGCGACCTGCGTGCCACGAGGGACTGCCCACCATGTAGTTGCCGTTCGAGAGCGCCACGATGTCGGCGCCGACGCTGTCGCCGGTCTGCGTGCCGACGAGGCTGTTCGCCGGCCCGACCGGGCCCACGGTCGTGCCGAGCGCCTCGGCCCAGGTGGCCGCGCCCGCCTCGGCGTTCGCCCCGTTGTCCCATCGCTCGCTGCCAACCACGTAGCGGCCACCGGGGAGGGCGACGACGCGATCCCAACCGACCCGACTGTCGGCGGTGTCGCCGTACAGGCTGTTCGCGGTGGTGATGGTGTCGCCGACGCCGACCGCCGAGCTGGCCCCGCTGCGCCACGTGACGGCGCCCGCCAGCGCCTTGCTCCCACCGTTGTTCCACTGTGGCGTGGCGATCACGTAGTTGCCGTCGGTGAGCGCGACGCTGCCGCCGTTGCCGACGTTGTTCGTGCCGAGCCCGTCGCCCGCCGTCGAGCCGTGGAGGCTGTTCGACGCAGCGACGAAGCCCACCAGCCCTGTCGCGCCGTTGCCGAGCGTCGCGGCCCCGACGTTCGCGGTTCCACCGAGATCCCACGACGGGCTGATCACCACGTAGTTGCCGTTGGTGAGCGCGAGCACCTCCTGACTTCCGATCAGGTCGTTTGCCTGTGGACCCCACAGGCTGTTCGACGTCGTCACCGGGCCGACGCGACGCGGCCCCGCGTCGCTGCCGTTGGCCCACACCGCAGCGCCGGCGTTGACGTGCGAGTTCACGCTGTCGTCCCAGAACGACGCGGTCACCACGTAGTTGCCGTTCGTGAGCGCGGTGATCCGGTCGCCGACCTGGTCGCCGGCGGTCACGCCGACCAGGCTGTTCGTCGGTCCGACCACGCCGATGATCGGCGCGTCGCCGTCTCCCCAGGTCGCTGCGCCGACTGCGTTCGCCCCGGAGTGCCAGAACGAGGTGCTCGTGACGTAGTTCCCGTTCGACAGCCCGGTGACCCTGCCGCCCACCAGGTCGCCCGCCGTCGAGCCGACCAGGCTGTTCGCCGTGCTCACCACGCCGTCGAGGCCGGTCGTGCCACTGAACCACGTGACGGCACCTGCGTCCGCCTGTGGCGCACCGCTGGTGTTGGTCCATCTGGGGCTGCGCACCAGGACGTTGCTGTTGCCCACCTCGTGGATGCCGCTCGAGCCGATCTCGTCACCCGCGGTGGCGCCGGTGAGCGTGCTGATCAGCTGGTGCGTGGTGCCGTCGTACAGGTAGACGGCACCGACATCGGCACCGGCGCCGCTGTCGAACCCGGGATCACCGACGACGAAGTTGCCGTTCGCCAGCACGAGGACGGAGTCTCCGAACGTCCCACTTCCAGCGGGGCCGACGATGTCGACCTGCGTCGCAGCGAGCGCCACCGGTGCTGCCGTGAGGAGGGTCGTGGTCGTGACGGCGCAGGCCAGCAGGGTGGCAGCGAGGCCGAGGCGGGCTCGTTCCATGTCGATCCTCCAGTCGTCGGGGTACATCGCTCATGGCGTGACACGCTCGTGACACGACGGTCCGCTGTCAGGCGAGCGCGCGGAGCTTGGCTGGGTTGCGTACCCAGCGGATGTTGAGAGCGCGAGCGTCGTCGTGCGCTGGTTCGACGAAGACTGCGCCGACGAGGTGGTCGAAGTCGGAGTAGATAAGCGCGGCGGGGCCGCCGTTGAGGGTGGTTCGTTCGATTCGTCTGGTCGAGGTCATGCGCGCCATGGCGAAGGCGAGGAAGCGAGCGACGCGCTCGGCGCCGGTGATGGGGTGGCGAGCGGCCGTCTTGATCGTCGGTCCGCCGTCGAAGACGAGTTCGACGTCGTCTCGAAGTGTCACGAGGAACGAGTCGAAGTCGCCGCCCGAGCAAGCGGCGATGAATCGGTCCACAACGAGATCCCGATGCAGCGGATCGACGTCACTGCGTCGTCGGTCGTCGTCGAGGCGTCGCCGGGCTCGCCGCAGGAGCTGGCGGCACGCCGGCTCGCTTCGTTCGAGGACTTCGGCGATCTCGCTGTGGCTGTAGGCGAACACGTCATGGAGGACGAGCGCGGCTCGTTCGTCCGGGCTGAGCTTCTCGAGCATGAGCAGGAACGCGATCGACAGCGTGTCATTGAGGATCGCCTGTGTCAGTGCGTCCGGTGCAGGATCGGCGGCGATCGGTTCGGGCAGCCACGGGCCGACGTAGGTTTCGCGCCGCACTCGGGCGGATCTGAGGTGATCGATCGCCAGTCGAGTCGTGACAGTGGTGAGATACGCCGCCGGCGATCCGATGTCGGACGTCGCCGCGCGTTGGAAGCGGCCGAGTGCGTCCTGCACGAGGTCCTCGGCGTCGCTGTACGAGCCGACCAGCCGATAGGCGAGGCCGAGCAGGCGTGGCCGCTCGGCGATCGTGATCTGCTCGAAGCTGCGGGCGTCCACTCTCTCGGTCCTGTACCTAACTCGCGAGCGACGCGAAGCTCGGTGGTGCCAGCTGGAACGTCACGCCGAACCGGTTCCACATGTTGATCAGACCGATGGCGGCGACGACGTAGGTGAGCTCGCGATCGTCGAACTCGATCCGGGCGGCCTCGAAGACGTCGTCGGGCACGCCGTGAGCGCCGAACTTGGTGGCGGCCTCGGTGAGCGCGAGCGCGGCGCGCTCTTTGGGTGTGTAGAACGGGGTCTCGTACCAGCCGAGCAGACCGAACAGGCGCGCCGTGCTCTCACCTGCTTCGAGCGCGTCGGACGAGTGGATGTCGATGCAGTGGGCGCAGCCGTTCAACATCGATGCGTAGAGCTTGATCAACTCGAAGAGCACCGGGTCGATGTTGTCGGCGATGTGCTGTGACAGGGCGAACATGGGCTTCTGCAACTCTGGTGCGGCCGTGTGTGGGTTCATGCGCTGGAACAAGGGGGATCCTTCCGTTGGGCATTGCCGATGCACCCGTATTGACGAGATAGCCCGACAATCCGTGACGCAACCGACGTCCCCTCCTACCGCGGCACGGCGGCCGACGCCGACGCGCCGTTGGGTGCTGGCCGCAGTACGGACATGAAGCGCCGATATGCGCTGTGCGTTCTGCCACCAGCCGGCACCTGGTGGACTGGCTACTCGGGTGATCGCGGCTCGCTCCCGGACGAGTTCATCGTGCGCGGAGGAGTTGCTCGAACGTTGACGGTGTCATCACGGGTGGTTGTTGGGAGTCCCACTCGAGCAGGTCCTTGTCTCCGGACACGATGAGCTCGACGTTGTTCGCTCGCGCCAACGCGATGAGGTAGTCGTCGTCAGGGTCGCGTGTCTCGGCGTCGATCCCGACGGGATCTTCGACGAGATCGACGAGCGTTGCGATCGTGTCGACGAACAGGGTTGCGGTCTCCAGACTGACCCACTGGCGAAGCCGAGGACGGGCGGTGAGGACCTCGCCGATCTCATCGAGCAGCGCTGGGCACATCACGAGCTCGAAGCTCGCCGTCCCGGTCAACCACGACTGGACGATGCGATGCGACGCACCACGCTGAATCGCGGCCGACACGAACACGTTGGCATCGAGCACGACCAGCACGGCTGTCGAGGTCGGTCAGCGCGTGACGCCACGACGGCGCACGGCTCGGACTTCTTCGACCGCGAGATCGAGCGCGTCGTGTTCGGTGAGTGTGCCGTTGGCATCGACGTTGTCGGCCAACGCGGAGCGCGTCGCAGCGGTGAAGGCCTCCCAGGCCGACTGGCGGGAGACGCCGAGAGCGTCGCCGATCTGTTGCCAGGACGCGCCTGCTGCTCGGGCGGCGACCACTTGTTCGCGTCGGATGCGCTCGAGTTCGTGCTCGCTGTCGGCCAGCACGCGCAGGGCCGCCAATGGATCCTTGGGAAGGTTCTTGGCTACGACGAGCACGGTCACGACGTCAGGTTACCCTGACAGGAACCTGGCGGCAACGCCGGTCGCCCAGGCGACTCAGGGTGTCACCGGAACGAAGAACTCACCACCGGAAGCCAGCGACGCCACGCGCCCGATGCGCCGATCTGGCGCGCTCGTTTGTTGAGTGGCGCGTGTCGTTCTGGTCGCGTTCTGTGCGCCGTGCGCCCCTCGCTCGCGCAACGAGACGCGCATCCTGACGGGCTACGACTCGACGAGAATCACGACGGTCTCGGGCAGCACACCGTCGTGCTGCATCGCTTCACCGAACTCTAGACTCTGCATCGCTTCGATGAGGGCGTCGACATCTGGGCACTCAGCCGTCGAAGCGCCGCTCGACAACTGAGGTTCCCCCCGTTTGACGGACATCTACCGTGAGGGCGATGAGCCCGGATTGGAGTGTCCATGTCAACGAGTAAGGGTTCCGGGCGGTCGCGCCGGAAGTTCACCCCTGAGTTCAAGGCTGAGG
>JBFWSW010000046.1:0-31089 GCA_050248155.1 Ilumatobacteraceae bacterium | reverse complement strand
CACGATCCCGTAGAACTCGCTGATGCGGGGCACCCGGCCAGCCTATGAACGAGCGGTCGGGCGCCGGACGTGCCGGCCGGTACCCGACTCGGGTACTGATCCGCAACGACACCTGCCCTCGGTGGGCAACGACAGCGTGGGGCGGGTGGGGATCGAACCCACGACCCAGGGATTATGAGCGGCTGGCGAAGGTAGTGCGATCTCCTCCACTACATGCGGTTTCGAGGTAGAAGCAACGGCGAGCCCGCGAGCGCGCCCGCGAACCCAGCGCACGACGCTCAACTCACTTCGCCCGTTTACTAGCGACGCCCTGGCACGGGCGGGTACGATCGGTGTCGCCCGGCAATAGTCAGGGTACGACGACGGTGATGACTGGTAGACGGCCTCGGCCGTTGATGACCTAGGCCACTCCGGGGCGCAAGCCCGAACCAACGGCCTGCGCTCGGCGCACATGCGACCGAGACAGAGGTTGCCTCGCACGTAAGTGCCCGGCCCGATCCTCTCGCCATTCCATGTTGGGGCGCGAGGGCAGCAACGCCTCCGAGTCGGATCAATTCGATCCCTTGGAGCTTGCTATGCCCCGTCTCAGTCCGGAGGCCATCTCGGTCCCCGACCCCAACCGCCCCTATCCACCGCATCGTCTTGTCGGCGAGGACATCGCCGAGGATCTGACAGGCCTCACCCGCACGCAACAGAAGCGCGCTCGCAACGACGGTCTCCTCCCCTTCTACCGCCACCGCAATCGCACAATCCACTACCGAGTCGGGGATCTGTACGACTACCGCGACGCGATGTTCGTATCGGTCGAGCCGAAGCCGAAGGTCACCCGAACTCGGACCGCCGAGCACAACGCTCGAATCGCCGCAGGCGTCAAGGCCGCTCGGGCGAAGCGCGGCGCGTCATGACGTCCGCAACCGTCAGCGGCGTGGAGGAGTTCGTGCGCCGGGCGGAGCGGAAGACCTGGGACCGTCCCCTCGCTCTGTCTCTCGACGCGACGGGTTGCCCGAAGGTCGGCCGCGACGGATGCACATGCGCGATCTGCGGCAAGCGCAACGCCGGAATCCACTACGCGCCGCATCGGTCGAACCGCGCTTACTACATCGTCAAGTTCCACTGTCACTGCGGCGCCAAGTTGTGGGAGGTCGCTGAGGCCCTCGGCATGACGATGCTCGATGTCGAGCACGGCAACAACGGCCTCCTGGCGAAGTACGCCGAGCCTCTACCGCCACCCGATATCGACCCGGCCGATGTTGACCGCTACGTCGAGCAGCTGTGGTCGGACGAACGTCTGGTGCGGTACGTCGAGCGGCATCGGCTCGTGTCACGCGCGGTGATGCGCCGCCGCAAGATCGGCCACGACGGTGAGCGCTTCATCATCCCCGTCAGCGAGGACGGGCGGTACGTCAACCTCCGTAGGTACCTCCCGGACGCGCCGCCGGGTGTACCCAAGATTTTGTCGCTGCCCAACAGCGGTGCACAGATCGTCCCGGGTGTCCCGGACGCCAAGTACCTCATCAAGACCGAAGGCGAGTGGGATGCGTTCGCCGTCGAGTCGCTCGGCTCCGCCTTCGCGTCGTTCACAACGACAGGCGGCGCGATGTGTTGGCGGGATCGGTGGTCCCATCGCTTCCGTCACAAGTCCGTCTTCATCATCGGGGACCGAGACGACGCGGGAGTCGCCGGGGCCGAGAAAGTCGCTCGATCGCTGCAGGCGGTCGGGTGCGAGGTCTTCGTGATCGAGCTGCCGCTGCGGTACTCGAAGACGCACGGCCCCGACGTCACCGACTTCCTCCGCGGCGGGGGCAACCTCCGGCAACTCCTGAACGACACATGGCAACGAGCCCGAACGCACGAGAGCGCCGGTGGTGGCCGGCACCCTCGCAGTCATCCATCGCTGAGTCGAGTGACCCCATCCCACAGGGATCGAGGTGGCTCGTGACCGACGATAGCCCCTTCGAGCCCGGCACCCTGGCGGCTCAGGTCGCCGAACAGGAGCGCGCATTCGCCGCAGAAGTGCGCGAGGCCGCGCACAGGCACCGAGTGGGCCGCGCAGCCAAGCGCAGGGTGGACGAGGAAGAAGCGCTGCGCGCGATGTCCCTCCCCCACGACAGCGGCAACCTCCGCGACGCCCTCGCCGCTGACACGCCGCCACCGCCGTTCACCGTCGCGGAGCTTCATCCCAGCGGTTCGAACACACTCCTCACTGCGCAATTCAAGGCGGGCAAGACGACGCTCATCAACAACGTCGCGAAGTCACTCGCTGACGGGTCGCCATTTCTCGATCGCTTCGGAATCAGCATGGCCGAGGACACGGGCATCGGCGTCTGGAACTATGAGGTTTCCCAATGGCAGTACGAGCATTGGGTCCGCAATCTCGGAATCGTCGCGCCTGAGCGCATCTGGCCGTATCACCTGCGCGGCCACCACCTACCGCTTGATACGCGGTTCGGACAGGACGAGGCCGTCCGCTGGCTCGAAGAGCGCATGGTGGCCTTCTGGATCATCGACCCCTTCGCACGTGCTTTCCGGGGCGAGGAGAACAGCAACTCTGAGGTCGGACGCTTCCTCGACGCGCTCGACGTCATTAAGCATCGCGCCGGAGTGACGGACCTCGTGATCGTGTCGCACACAGGCCGCGGGGAGGCGGAGGATGGTCGCGAGCGCAGTCGAGGCGCGACCCGCCTGGATGACTGGACGGACGTGCGATGGATCTACACGCGCCAAGGCAACGCTCGATTCCTCAGCGCTGATGGCCGCGACGTCAGCGTGCCCGATTTCGGGGTCACGTTCGATCCAACCACTCGCCGACTGACAGCGACGGAGGGCTCGCGCAAGGAGCATGCGCAACGAGATCAGTGGAGACGGATCGTGGCTGCGGTCGGCGACACGCCCGGCATCAACAAGACCGACCTCCGAAACGCGATCGGCGGTAGGGGTGATCGGCAAGCACCGGCCATCGACGCCGCGAAGCGCAAGGGGCTCATTCGCGTTGAGGAGAACGGGCAGACACACCGACACTTCCTCACGGATGCCGGAGAGCGCCTGTGGCGCACCGGATTGGTCGGCGACGATGCTTGACCAAGTACCCAGTACCCACCGAGTACCCACCGAGTACCCACCGCCAGGGTCCGGGGTTCGACGGGACCGAGTACCCAGTACCTATAGGTACGGGTACAGGCCCGCCGCCCGGCCGACACGTCGGTTCGACGCCAGCTGCGATGCGAGCGGGTACCCGGTCGAACGCACTTCGCGGGCGCGCCTCGCGGGCTCGTCGTCCTCGTGGCGATTGACGCCGTACCCGCCAACGACTTCCGATCGCGCGACCCGGGGCTTCCGAGAACTTGTCGCCATCCGTCGACCGTTGGCGTACCGTCGTGACTCGAACACTTGTTCGACTGCCGAACGGAGCGAGACATGACGAGGAAGACGCCCACACCGAAGCCACGCGCCCGAGGCACCGGCACGATCCGGGTGCAGGGAGGGATGTTCGAGGCGCGTTGGCGAGGTAACGACGGCAGGGAGATCGCTCAGCGCTTTCCGACTGAACGTGCTGCCGCCGAGCACCTCGATGAGCAGCTCGTCGCGAAGCGCAAGGCGAAGACGACGGGCGCTCGCTACGTCGCCCCCAACAACCTCGGCCCGACCGTCGCCGAGGAGGCAGAGGGGTTCATGGCCGACCGCGCGGCGAAGGGCCTCACGCCGCACTCGTTGGTCAGCTACAGCGGCGTCGTCCGCGGCTACATCATCCCCTACTTCGGCTCCCGGCGCATCGGCTCGATCACTGTCAGGGACATCGAAGCCTTCCAGTCGTGGCTTGCCAGCAAGGGCCTCGCCCCGGCGACGTGCGCGAAGGCGATGCGGACGTTGAAGCCGATCCTTCGCCGGGCGAAGCGCCTCGGGCACATCGCCACCAACCCCGCCCTCGATCTCGAGCCCACGCGCTCGAAGGGACGCAAGCCGAAGCCGACGATGATCGGACTCGCACAGCTCGAACTACTCGCGTCAGTGATTGACCCTCGGCACTCGGCGTTGGTGGTGTTCGCCGGGACGACGGGGATGCGGGCGGGCGAGATCGCGGAGGTTCGGTGGCGAGATCTCGATGTCGTCGGCGGCTGGGTCAACGTCGAACGCAGCGTTGCCGATATCTCGCTCGCCGCGTCGAAGCGGGCGGGGTTGCCGAGCGTCACGCCGGGCTTTCACGTCGGCCCGCCGAAGAATGGGCACTCACGCCGCACGGTGTTGCTGCCATCGGTCGTGGCGATGCTCGGCGAGCCCGGTGCGCCGGACGATCTCGTGTTCACGTCAACCGAGGGTGAACGCATCCGCTGGGACAACTGGCGACATCGAGTCTGGGCGCCGGCCATCCGTGCCGCGGTGCGTGAGGCCGGGCGGGAGGCGCTGGAGGCTCGATGCCAGGCGCTCGGGCTCGCGCTGCCCGACGAGCCGACGACGGCCGAGCTGTCCTCGACGTTGCGTGAAGCAGGGGAAGACCCCGACAAGCTTGCGCTCGGTCACGGGTCACCGCCCTTCCCGCCGGGTCTCAGGGTCCACGACCTCCGCCACGCGTTCGTCTCGATCGCCTACAACGAGGTCGGGTTGAATCCCCGCCAGATCGCGGAAATGAGCGGCCACCGCGACATGGCGACGATGTTGAACATCTATCTCCACGTCTTTGGTGGTTGGGACGAGAAGCTCGCCGAGCGCTTCGAGGCAGCGCGCAGCACGGTGCGGCTGAGCGTGGTCGCCGGGGCGAAGAAGGGCGATGCCCGGAGGGGAGCCGCCTAGCGATCGCTCAACCTCGAACGTCATCAAGTCCTCACGGCAGCACGGCTCGGTCCGTGCTGTCTTCACGTATGCAAACCAACCAAGGAGACATCAACACCATGAGTACCACCGAGAACGTCGTCGAGGACGATCCCATGATCGACGACGACGACGACCTGATTGTTGAGGAGCCGACTCGGCTTACCAAGAACGAACTTCGAATCAGCAAGCTCCATCTGCTGATGGTCACGCGTGCGTTGCTGGAGGGCCAGCAGTTCCTCAACGAGTCAGAATTGCTAAAGGTCGATCCCGTCACGAAGGCGATCGTGCGCGGCGAGATCGGCTACGCGCAAGGTCGACAGCCGACGGACGAGTACGAGACCACCGCCGAACTCAACGCACAGCTTGACCTGCTTCGCGAAGTCGTACTTCGGATCGCCCCGAAGGCCCGGGCAACGTCATAGCAGTTCACGGACCCCGATCGCCCGTTTGCTGGGCGATCGGGGGTCCGACCACACGTGACACCCGCTTCGTAGTCTGTGAGCATGGCGAGACCACCGCTCTCCGTGCGCCAGGACTCTGCGGCGACCGATCAGTACTACGCGCTCGTCGAGGGTATTCCGCCCTGGATGCGCGCCTCTGCACTTGCTTGGGTCAAGCCCTTCATTTACACGGACAAGGGAGTGCCGATCGCGAAGGTTCTGCACCGGGTTGAACAACACCTTCGGATTCAGTTGTCATGGGCGGGGGCTTTGGACGCGCACCGTGTGACATCTGCTGCCATCAACGCGCTCGATCTGTTGCACGATGACGAGGCGGGCCTCGACCTCCTGGATTACTTCCTGGGCACGTGTTCCACCTCCAGCACGTCCCCCGAGAGGCTTCAGGCGATCCTCGACGCCTCGGCATCGGCTTGGACAGTGGGTCGCGATGACGAGGGCTTGCTCTGTCTGGAGCGGCGAGTCGATCCCGTAGCCCAGGCATCAGCAGAGTCCGAGATGGAGAAGCCGGGAAAGGCGGCGATCTATCTACGTTCAGCTTGGCACGACGCATTCGGCCGTGATCCGAATCCCACGGGCGCGTACCGGGATGCGATCCGCGCCGTTGAGGCCGCAGCGAGACCCGTCCTGACACCAGCGGATCAACTCGCGACTCTCGGCAAGATGATCGCGGCGATCCGCGATGCGCCGACGAAATGGACCGTCGAGATCGGAGACATCGGCGCCGTCAAGGCGATGATGGAGACGGTCTGGAAGAACCAGCACGACCGTCACGGCACGGACGATGAGACCACGCCGGTCAACGTCTCGCAATCCGAGGCCGAGGCGGCGCTGTTCATCGCCGTGACCCTTGTGCAGTGGTTCCGGTCCGGCTTCGTGAGGCTCGCATAGCGCGACCCGAGTAGTACGCGGCCTCCAGGCGCACGCCGCGACGCCGCATGTCTTCACCACGATCCGACGTGACGGTCGAGCCGTGCCCGCGAGCGAAACCCGCGTCGCGCCCGGTATCGAAATCGCTCCGGGCGGAGGAGTTCAAGCCCTACGTGGCCCTAGGCCAACCGTGACCGGCTGACTCGGGGTCGTAGGCCTCGGGGTGCTTGTACGGCCGGGAGAGCCACGGCAAACGGCCGATCCTGTGGTTTGTCGTCCGGCTCCCACGTGATCTCGTCGTCACCGAGCACGTCGGCGTCGAGAATGTCGTCTTCGTCGTCGGTATCGAGTTCGCCGGGGACGATGCTGAGAGTCGCCTTCTCCAGCAGCGCGAGGAACGCAGGCTTCGCGCCGACTTCGAGCGACAGGTCAACGCGCTCGTTCGTCTTCGGCAGAGTCCGTTCGAGGATGAGCTGCGCGGCGCGGAGCCGGTCGGTGTAAGGCGCGTCGGTGTCGTCCACGACCGTCTCCAGCAAACGCACGGCTTTGTAGGTGCTCTCACGGAGCGCCTGGTGCGCCTTGCTCATCGTCCTCCGCACCCGCTCGGCGTGAACCTGCTGGGGCACGACAACGGGTGGCCGGCCGACGAACCGGCCGTTCTTCGCTTTGCGCTGCCCACGGAAGATCTCCTCGTCATCCCACGAGGTCAGATCTTCCTCCCCGGCGAGGATCGCGGCGTTGGTTCTATTCAGCGTGTGCAGCGCCGTTCCATTCGCCAAACGTTTGCCCATCATCGCTCCTCGAATTTGTCTAAGAATCGGCTTCGACCTACTGACGGTATAACGTCGAACCACGAACTCGCTTCTATTCGTTGAATGAAAGGCTTGAAGCCACAATGAAACAAGCAAAGACAAACCTGATCGACAAGCAAAACAAAGCGTTGAAATCGAACGAGGACGCCGCCTACGCCGCGTGGCGCGACGCCGAGGATGCGATCGCCGACCTGGCCGACCGGACCGCCCGCCGCGGCGACGGCGTCAGCCCCGAAGGAGACCGCTGATGCCCCGGCGAACGCCCCGGGCCGCTCAGGCGATCGTCGACGCCACTCCGGGCCTCTCCCCCGCCGCACGCAAGCAGTACCAGGCCACGATCGACGAGGCCAAGGCGATGGGCGAATCGATCCGTCGCAGCCTGCTGTCCGCCCGAGGTCCGATCCTGCAACACGTCGGTAGCCAAGGCTTCGATCTCGCCGAGGAAGTTCGGGAGGAGTGCGCTGCGTTGGCGGCAGACGTGCGAGCGGGGCGGATCTCGCTGCCTGACGCGAGGAAGGCCCACGCCCGCCTCGCCGCGCAGCTCACGACAGCCGCCGAACATCGCGTCCGGTTCGAGACCACCGTCGCCAGTTTCGCGCAGATGGAGACCGACCCTGAGGAATGGGTCGAGTCATTCCTGTTGCGCTATCCCATGATCCAACCCGAGTTCGACATCTAACAACAAGGAGTGACTACCACATGCTTTCCAAGGTATTGACCACAAATCAGCTCGAAGATGGCGCAGACGTCGACAAGGCTCTCGCCAAGCTCCCCAAGATCGACGACAACGTGCTCGCAGTTGTCAGGCACCTCCAATCGCAACTCTCGGACCTCGACGCCCGGCTCACCGCGATCGAGGAGGCGTGATGGCGACGACACGCACGCCGACCGAGCCGCTCGACTACGCCGACCTCGACCACGCCCGCGCCCGAACCGACTACGGGTGGCGGTGCGAAGCGGCCGAGCTACTCGCGGCCTACGAGATCGCCGTCCACGCCGAACGCATCAGTGACCGCCTCGAATACCTCGGGAACTTGTACGAGTTGCAGCGGGTGAACGTGGAACTGGTCGCGCTCGGCGGCGACGAGTACCGGCCCGGCCTCGAAGGCGCCCGGCAGAAGACCTCCGAGTTCCGCACCGACGAGTACCTCAAGCAAACCCTCTCGGCGGTCGCGCTCGACAAGCTCACCGACGATCACCAGCGCACCGAGTTCGCCTGCCTCGCGTGGCGCTACGAGTTCGAGCACTGGCCCGAGATCAATCAACTTCAAGCATTCATGGCCGAACGCTTCGGGTGGCATTGGAGCGTGCTGCACTCCTGCATGGTCGATCCAGCGGCCACCCGACGCAACTGCGGAATGGAGTTCGCCGGAGGCCACAAGATCGAGCAGCTGATGGGGTTCCGAGTTCCGGATCGCTGGCGGGTGGAGGGCGATCACCTGCGCTGCTTCGCCACCGCCGAAGCGCAACTCCGTCACCGGCTCCACCGAACCTACGCCCGGTGGGCGTACCGGTCCGTCATCGAGGAGGACAACTGATGCTGGCCGATCCGACCTACCTCGATCTCGTCCACATTGACGGCCGGCCACACCACCGCTGGACATCCGGCGTGGTACTGCCGGTACTCCACGGCAGCGCCGACGACGATGACGACGACGATGATGACGACGAGCGCACATCACCTGTCCCCAGCAAGCCGTCCGAACGACGCGCCCACAAGCAGGCCGGGAAATACAGATTGCGGGCCAAACAGCGGACAGCCGAGCGCGACGCCGCGATCCAACGCGCCGAGGAGGCCGAAGCCCGAGAGGCCGCGCTGCGCGTCGAGCTTGCGTTTCTGCGGACTGCGGCTGACAAGTTCGCCGATCCCGGCGCGGCGTGGAAGTTGCTCGACCGATCGAAGGTCACCGTCACGGACGACGGCACTGTCGAGGGTCTGGACGAGGCCGTACAGGCCACGCTCGAAGCGCACCCGTTCGCCGCTCGGGCGGACGACGCCGGGGAGGATGACGCCGACGGCTCGACTCGTCCCGGCGACAACCCGTTTCGATCACGGACCTCCGGGCGACCGATGACCCGAGGCAAGCAGCTCAGGCCACACGGCACGACCGACGCGAAACTGCGAACCAAGTATCCGGCTCTCAGAAATCGGTAGGGCTCGGCGGGCGATCGCGACTGACAGAGCAGGCTGACGGCCAATCCTCGGCGGGGTGTGCGACAACGACCCGATGCGCGCTTCGCCACATCGCGTTGTTCATCATCAGCACTTCGCGTTGACCGAGGCGGCCATGACCTTCGGGCTGACCGGTGAGGCATACACCGGTCCATCGATTCAACGGGAAGTAGATCGTGTCAGCGTCGCCGATGGCGATTACCCGACGATCGTTGTCGACGTCTCGCATACCAGCTCCGCGCGCTAGCACGACCGGGTTGTCGCCGGTCGTGAGTCCATGGCGCAACCCCCTGGCGTCGTAGAGAGAAACATGAAGGGGCGCGAACTTGGCGACGGCCTTCCGATACACATCAAGTATCCCCGTCACCAGGGCCAGACCAGACGAGAGGAACTCGTCGCCGAAGTCCTCGATCATCCGAGCGAGTTCGCCGGGTGCAGGCGGTCGCCCCTTCTCGCGAGTGAAGCGCTGAACGAGACCTCGGTCCCTCGGCGCCAACATCTTCCGCTCCTCGATTGCCTCTCGGCTGATACGTGGGCTGTGCTGACGAATGCGGTAGCTGCGAGCGAACAGGAGTGCGCCGAGCGCCTTGATCGCTTCGGCCTGCTCGGGGCTGACGTCCGGATATGAGATCAAGTGAGTGCGAGCGAAGATCTGACATTCGGCACGGGCGAAGGCATCTTCAAGCTCGTCGCTCCGCAACGAGTCTGTATCGACAGTCAGGAATCCTCGCTCCACGAGAGACTTCTTGATGTGCTTGATTTTCTCCGGAGGACGATTGCCGTACTTGTACACCAACCGCACCCGGTCGTCCTGCGCGAAGCCCCGCAGATACGCCTTCGGAACGACATGGTGATTCCGATCGGCGGTCAAGAGACGTCGCCGGGAGAGGTCGCTTGCATGAACGCATCCCGCAACTCGACCGCGTTGGCAAAGAGGCCGGGATCATGCCAGTCGGGCTCGTCTTGGAGGCCGCCCCACCCCCGCTTCAGGAACACATCGCCGTTACCTCCGAGGCCCAGAGACGCTGGACGCGGAGTCTTACCTTGGTCGCCTTGATGTATCACGAGGTCGTTTCGGGCACGCGTCACTCCCAAGGACTTGAACTTGCGGACCGGCACTCCGACGCGGGCCATGTACTCGACCTCCTCCTGGAGCATGAACGCCGAGACGTAGAAGGCTTCGGTGTGTGCCTCGACCTCTAGCCATACCGCATCCATTTCGTCCGGATCGGTGATCGCCGAAAAGTTGTAACTGCCGAGGCTCGAAAGCCTCGACGCGGAGGCGAGCCAGTACTCCGTGATTCTGATGCGCCGTATGACGTCAAACGTCGGCACAGTTTGCGTCCAACCTTCCATCGCAGCACGCCAGGACTGGATGCACGGCGAGAAGAAGCCTGGCTCGTAGTGGAACGACGCTGGCATTGGCTCCGACATCACGCAGAGAATAACTCTCGATCACCGTCGTCCTGAGCGCCTTTGGCGTCTCCGGCTTCCGAGTCGGCGCGTCGTCACTAATCCATCGGCCGGAATACCTCGCTCCACTTCGCGGCGACACCCTCGATCTCATCGCAGTCCCAGCCGCAGTAGAGCGCGTGTGCCTGCACTGCGGAGATACATGGCGCAACGATGGACGGCATCACGCGTCGCATGAACTCCGGTGTGTGGCCAGGACGGAAGCCGACCGTGGCAACATCGTCGTACATCTCATACGCGGCGGCAGTCGGGTGATTGGCAACACAACAGAACCACGAGTAGACCCCGATCGACTCCCGGGGATCATCGCCGGTCTGGACCGCGTAGTGCTCGACAAGCTCCGTAGGGCCAAGGAGCGCTTCGTTCCCGACCGTCTTGGGGGAAGCCTGAAGATCCGTGCCCTCGGGAAACTCTGCGGCGACCGTCGCACGATGCTGCCTCAGGATCGCTCGCTTGGTCCGGTATCCCTCGCTCGACTTCCCGGCGATCTTGGAGGCGACTCCAACAGCCTGTTCCATGCTGCGGTCCACAGCAAGCGCCGCACGCGCGCAGCGTGTGTAGCCGGTGACGTTCGGGTCGAGGATCCAGCGCGTCGCAGTGCTGTGCTCGATCACGCTGCGGCCGAGCGGGAACAACCCGAAGGCATACGTCCCACTTCGGACAAGCGTTGCGATCGACTGAAGATGGTCGGCGGCGATCAAGGTCCACAGGTCCGCGAGACCGAGGACACGATCCATCGGCAGATAGCTGCCGGTGTGGTTCTTCGCAACCTCGCGGTCGTACGCGGCCGTCGAGCCGCTCGCGACGTCTTGGCCGGACAGCCTTCGCCGGGCCGCTCGGATCGCGTCGATGTAGTCGACCAGCTCCACGGTCGGATGGTACGTCTCGACGTGCCGTAGCTCCGGCCGTATTGGCGTCTCCCTGGGCGAGCAACCCCGTCCGCACCGTCGAGGCTGTCGGACGCGGCTCCGACGTTGAGCGGGGCGAAGAATCCACACCCGTCCGCGAACCCGCGAACCCGCGAACGAAACCCGCGAACAGCCCGCGAACGTTGCCAATCGGAGCCGTGCGCTGCCGCTCGCTCTATACCTCCGACGGACGGCTCGAAGTGTTGTGCTACCAGGCACTTCACGACAAAACAGCAGGGTCCGACCTCTGTGGGGCGGGTGGGGATCGAACCCACGACCCAGGGATTATGAGTCCCCTGCTCTGACCACTGAGCTACCGCCCCGAAAACGACAACAGGGTCCCACACGGGGGACCCTGTCTCGAAGCTCCGGGAGCAGGGCTCGAACCTGCGACCCATCGATTAACAGTCGATTGCTCTGCCAACTGAGCTATCCCGGAACGGCGACCCATGACGTTATCGCCTCGACTAGCGCCATGACACGCCGATACGTGGCCGCACAGCTGTACACGACCGTGGCACAACCCATCGGATGCTTGGATGCCGATCCCTCCCGCCGACGAGGTCGATGTGCCTGCTGGAACTGTGACAGCGGGATGTTCAGAAGCTCCGACCAGTAGCGGCTGGCCGCCTCGAGGTCGAGGTCGTCGTGGAGGTAGAGGCGAACCCGCAGCCGGGTCTCGTCAATCTCGAAGAACCGGCGCAGCCAGGCGGCGAACAGCGCCACGAGTTCCGGAGACGTGTTCGCGACCCGCACGCTTCGTCCGGTCTTGGCTCCCTCACCGTGGTAGAGGCCGATCCCGTAGGCGAGGAACGCGTCGGATCCGAGCCCGGCGACGACCGCCTCGGCCTCCTCGCGCGCGATTGCGATCGCCCGCTGCCGGGCGTGTTGGAGTGGATGGATGCGAACTCCTCGTGCTCGATGTCGCGGCCCCGGCACGAACCCCACGTCGCGACACCACAGCGACACCGAACTCTTCGACACCCTCAGCTCAGCGGCGATCGCCGGCAGCGTCCATGCTTCCGCTCGCAACTTCCGAGCGAGTTCACGCTCGGCGACCTTCCCCCGATTTCCCACGTTCCGACCGTAGGTGGGGGGTGTCGCACGGCCATTGGGCCGACCCCAACTCTGGGGTTGGGGGGCGGGAAAGTCGCCCGGCAGCACCAAAGTTCGACTTGGGGGCCCGATGACGGCAACTCTGTCGCTGGGGGCGGGCGGGGCGCTCGGCAGCACCGAAGTTGGCCCGCGGGACAGATCGGCCGCGACCTATTCGGTCTCCAAGAACTCCTTGAGCTTCTGGCTGCGCATGGGGTGGCGGAGCTTGGCGAGGGTCTTGGCCTCGATCTGACGGATGCGCTCCCTCGTCACGCCGAACTCGCGGCCGACGTCCTCGAGGGTTTTGGCCTGGCCGTCGTCGAGGCCGAAGCGCATGCGCACGATCTCCTGCTCACGGTCGCTCAACTCGCCGAGCGCCTCCTCGACGGCCTGCACCAACATCTTCTTGGTCGCCATGTCGGCAGGCGTGTCGGCAGAGAGGTCGGGGATGAAGTCGGCGAGGCTCGAGTCGTCCTCCTCCCCGAGCGGCGAGTCGAGCGACAACGGGTCCTGCGAGATGCGCAGGATCTCGCGCACTCGCTCGATGGGCAACCCGACGCGCTCGCTCAGCTCGTCGAGCGTCGGCTCACGCTCGAGCTCCTGGTGCATCTGGCGCTGCATGCGCAGCACCCGGTTCATGCTCTCGACCATGTGCACGGGGATGCGGATGGTGCGGGCCTGGTCGGCGATCGAGCGGGTGATCGCCTGGCGGATCCACCACGTGGCGTAGGTGGAGAACTTGAAGCCCTTCGTGTGGTCGAACTTGTCGACCGCGCGCATCAGCCCGAGGTTGCCCTCCTGGATGAGGTCGAGGAACTGCATGCCGCGCAGCGTGTAGCGCTTGGCGATGCTGACGACGAGTCGCAGGTTGGCCTGGATGAGCTCGCTCTTGGCGCTCTGGCCGGCACGCACCGCACGTAGCAGGCGGCGCCGATCGAGGGGGTCGAGGTCGGGCCGATCGAGCTCGACCGCTGCGCGGTTGCCGTCGTCGATCGCCTGCGCGAGCCGGCGCTCCTCCTCGCCGCTCAGCAGCTCGACACGCCCGATCTCCTTCAGGTACATGCGCACCGGATCGGACGTGGAGCTGTCGCCGCCGGTGCTGCTGCGCGCGTGGCGGCGTCGCCGGCGGCGGGCCAGCAGGCCCTCGGCGTCGGCCGTCACGGCCTCGTCGCCCGGTTCGCTCAGCACAGTCGGCGGCAGCTCGACACCACCGCTCGGCGTCTCGTCGACGAGGTCCTCGACAGGGTCGTCGATCGTGTCGTCGATGGTGATCCGCTCGGCAGCGAGCTCGATCTGCACCGCAGCCAACACGTCGCCGTTCAGCTCGACCTGACGCAGGACATGAGCGATCTCGTCGGCGTGGAGGACCCCGCGGGCGCGGCCGCGCGCGAGCAGCGTGCTCCACTCGCTGGAGTCCACCCCCTCGAACGGGGAGGCTCGCTCCGACGCCTCGTTCACAGCCCCGTCACTCACGCACGCTCCTCACCGCACCGCTCGAGCCACCCTAGCAACGAACCCGCCGCTTCCTGGGCTGCAATCGGATCGTCGAGCAGCTCGAGCGAGCGCTTGGCCTCGCTGTTCGCACGCATCGAATCGGCGTCGATCGTGACGAGCGGACGGGACAGCTGACGGCGCACCGCGGCGGCGATGAGGTTGCACGCCTCGACGAAGGGGTCGGCCTCGAGGTCGGCCACGGCCGCGCGTTCGAGCATCTCCCGCGCCTCGGGGTCGGCCACGTCGAGAGCCGCCGACAGCACACCGTCGGTCTGCGCCAGGGCGAGGAACGCTCGGCGTGCGACGTCGTCGGCGAACAGCTCCTCGATGAGCCACGCCGCTACATCGTTCCACCGCTGCAGCAGCAGCGCGACCGCGACGAACTCGGCGTTGTCGGCGAACCCCACACGACGACGCTGCACGACCGGGATCTCGCGAGGCGCTCCCCCGCGCTGCGCGACGGCGACGAGGTCGGGCACGGCGAGCCCGACACGCAGCGCGACCTCTCCTGCGTACAACTTGCGGACGTCGACGTTCGGGTGCTCGTTCACCACCGCCATCGCGTCGCGTGCGGCGCGGGCCTTGTCCTCCGGCGTGCGCAGCGAGCGAGCGCTCCACACGCGGTTGAGACGGAACCCCAGGAACGGCAGCGCGTGCTCGACCGCGTCTCGCAGCGCGGTCGGATCGGTGAGGCTGAGCTCGCCGGGATCCTTGCCCTCGGGGAACTGCGCCACACTGACCTGGACCTGGTACTTGTCCTCCCACTCGTAGAAGCGCTCGGCTGCGCCCTGGCCGGCCTTGTCGGCGTCGAAGGCCAGCACGACCCGATTGGCGAAGCGCTTCATCATGCGCACGTGCTCCTCGGTGAGCGCCGTGCCGCACGTGGCGACGGCGCGCGGCAGGCCGGCGCGGTGGAACCCGATGACGTCGGTGTAGCCCTCGCAGACGATCACCTGGTCGGACGCGACGATGTCACCCTTGGCCCAGTTGAGGCCGTACAGCGTCTTGGACTTCGCGTAGATCGCCGTCTCGGAGGAGTTCTTGTACTTCGCTGGATCGGGCGAGCCCGGCAGGATGCGCCCGCCGAAGGCCACCGGCTCGCCGCTCTCGGTGTAGATGGGGAACATCACCCGGGCACGGAACGAGTCCTGCAGCCGGTTGGCCTTGTTCGTGAACGCGAGCCCGGTGTCGCGCAGCAGATCGCCCTGCACGCCGAGGTTGCGGCTGAGCGCATCCCAGTCGTCGGGCGCCCATCCGAGCTTGAACGACCGCGCCACCTCACCCGACAGGCCGCGCCGGCGGAGGTAGTCGCGCGCCTTGCGCGCGTCGGGAGAGGTGAGCAAACGCTCGTGGTACCAGTCGACGGCGCTGCGCATCGCCTCGACGAGCTGCTTGCGGCGCTGTCGCTCGCGGCTCTCGCCGCCGGAGGTGTACCGCAGCTGGATGCCGGCCTTGGCTGCGAGTTGCTCGACCGCGGTCTTGAAATCGACGTGCTCGATCTCCTGCACGAAGGTGAACACGTCGCCGGCGACGCCGCACCCGAAGCACTTGAACCGCCCCATCTTCTCGCTGACGTTGAACGAGGGGGTGCGCTCGCCATGGAACGGGCAGAGCCCCACCCAGTTCGCGCCGGTGCGGCGGAGCGCGACGTACTGCTGCACCACGTCGGCGATCGAGATCGTCGCTCGCAGGCGCTCGAGATCCTCGTCGACGATGGCCATCGAGGCGACATTACCTGCCGCCTGTGACGATCGATCAGGCGTTCGGGGCGGGTCGAGAGCGAGGACTCGGGCCGACGCGTCAGCGCTCGTCGAACGGTGGCATCCGCTCGGGCTCGCGCAGCTCGTCCGCTCGCTCGAAGCCGCCACCGGAACGCTCACGATGCAGCGAGAACGCGACCGACGCGCCCAGCACGAGCACGATGACGAGCAGCGACACCGCCGTGTCGATGTGGTACCAGCGACTGATGATCATCTTCACACCGACGAAGGCGAGGATGACCGCGAGGCCCTGCTGCAGAGCCCCGAAGCGAGCGTGCATGCCG
The DNA here is from genome assembly GCA_050248155.1 of Ilumatobacteraceae bacterium. Lineage (GTDB taxonomy): Bacteria > Actinomycetota > Acidimicrobiia > Acidimicrobiales > Ilumatobacteraceae > VFMC01. The sequence goes on along the minus strand of JBFWSW010000046.1, from coordinate 14,956 downwards.
GCGAGCAGGAAGTACAGCGAGCGCAACCCCATGATCGCGAAGGCGTTCGACGTGAAGACGATGAACTGCTCCTTGCTGACGGCCAGCACCGCCGGCACGGAGTCGACGGCGAACAGCACGTCGGTCGCCTCGACCAGCAAGAGCACGACGAACAACGGCGTCGCCACGCGGCGACCCTGCACGTGGGTGAAGAGGTGTTGCCCGTCGAGCTCGGTCGAGGTCGGCACGACTCGCTGCACCACGCGATAAAAACGGCCCTTCGTGGGATCGCTCTCGTCGTCGTGGCCGACCAGCAGCCGCGCCGACGTGTACAGCAAGAACGCGCCGAACACGAACAGCGTGACCTCGAACCGCTGGACGAGGGCGACGCCCGCGAACACGAACCCGGCGCGCAGCACGAGCGCGCCGAACACCCCCCAGAACAGCACCCGGTGCTGGAACGCTGCCGGGACGCGGAAGTACGTGAGGATGAGCGCCCACACGAAGACGTTGTCGATCGAGAGGCTGTACTCGATGAGCCAGCCGGCGAACCACTCGCCACCGGCCTTCGAGCCGAAGCCGACGAGGATCGCCACGCCGAACGCCGCGCCGACGAGCGCCCACCCCGCGGTCTCGAGCGCGGCCTGACGAGCGCTGGGCGCGTGCGGGCGCCGGTGCAGGACGAGGATGTCGAACAGCAGCAGCCCGATGATGAGCGCGATCGTCGCCGGCCACACCCAGCCCGCGACCTGGATGTCGACGAAGCCGTTCGAGTCAGCGAGCATGCCGTGCAGCGGCCGCCGGTTCAGTCACGCCCGAGCAACCCGCCGAGGCCCCCCGTCGGCCCGGTGTTGCCGGTGCCGAGCACGCTCTGGATCCAGCCGAGGAACTCGTTGGGGTTGCGCGTCTGGGTCCACACGCGGCCCGGCCCGGCGAAGTCGAACACCAGACCCTCACCGCTCTTGAAGCTCTGCACGAGCCCTCCCCCGCTGGCCCGGCGCAGCGTCATCTGCACCGACTCCTCGTAGGCCACCATGTGGCCGGTGTCGATGGTGATGCCCTGACCCGCCTCGAGGTTCCAGACCTCCAACGCGCCGTAGCAAGCGAACACCACCTTCCCCTGCCCATCGCACCGTATGACGAAACCACCCTCGCCACCGAACATGTTCTTGAAGCCGCCCCACTTGGCGTCGATGTTGACCGTCGTCTCGTTGGCCAGCCACGACCCTTTCTGCACGAACAGCGCCCGGCCGGGGGCCACGTCGTACATCGAGATGTCGCCCGGCAGGCGCGCGGCCACGTCGACGAACCCACCTTGTTGAGGTGCGGTGTAGGTGCTGACGAAGAAGCTCTCGCCGCCGAGCGCAGCGCGCTTCAGCGACTTCATGATCCCGCCCTCGGCCTTCGACTGCAGCACGACGCCGCCCGACATCGCCATCATCGCCCCCGACTCGACGCGGACCGGCTCGTTCGGGGCGAGGCCCAGCCGCGCAACCCCGTACGCGGGTCCCTGCCGCATGGTGACGTCCATCGATATCTCCTGTGTCTCGAAGCCGGAACGCCGGCGCTGGAAGCGTTACTTCGTCTCGGACTTGCGGCCGCCGCTGCTGGCGGCGATGACCGACTGCGCCGCGGCCAGCCGGGCGATCGGCACACGGAACGGGCTGCAGCTGACGTAGTCGAGCCCGGCGTCGTAGAACAAGGTGATGCTCTCGGGGTCGCCGCCGTGCTCGCCGCACACACCGAGCTTGAGGTCGGGCTTGGTCTTGCGACCGCGCTCGGCGCCGAGCCGGACGAGCTCGCCGACGCCCCCGGCGTCGATGGTCTCGAACGGGTTCCTCTTGAGCAGGCCCTGCTCGAGGTAGGCCGGCATCATCCGGCTCTCGACGTCGTCGCGGCTGAACCCGAATGTCATCTGCGTGAGGTCGTTGGTGCCGAAGCTGAAGAAGTCGGCCTCCTCGGCGATCTCGTCGGCGCGGATGGCGGCCCGCGGCGTCTCGATCATGGTGCCGATCGTGACCTTCGGCTTGCGCTTCATGCCGGCCAGCGCGCTGTCGACCTCAGCCTGTACCCACCCGCGGGCGAGCGCCATCTCCTCACGGGTGACGGTGAGCGGGATCATGATCTCGACGATCGGGTTCTTGCCCTTGGCCCGTAGTTCAGCGGCGGCCGCCATGAGCGCCTTCACCTGCATCGCGTAGAGACCCGGCTTGACCACGCCGAGGCGAACGCCACGGGTGCCGATCATCGGGTTGTGCTCGGCCCACTCCTCGGCGGCAGCCAGCTCGGCCTGCTCGCGCTTGCTGAGCTTGGTGGTGGCCTGCTTGACGCGCAGCTCCTCCACCGACGGCAGGAACTCGTGCAACGGCGGGTCGAGCAGACGCACCGTGACGGGCAGGCCGTCCATCGCCTCGAGGATCTGCTCGAAGTCGGCCTGCTGGGCGACGCGCAGGTTCTCGAGCGCCTTCGCCTCGGCGGCCGCTGTGTTGGCGAGGATCATCTCGCGCACGATGGGCAGCCGATCGGGGGCCAGGAACATGTGCTCGGTGCGGCACAGGCCGATGCCCTCGGCACCGAGCTCGCGGGCCTTGGTGGCGTCCTCACCCGTGTCTGCGTTGGCGCGCACATCGAGGCGGCCCTTGCGCACGGCGTCGGCCCAGCCGAGGATCGTGTCGAACTCCTCGGGCGGCTCGGCCGCGGCGAGCTCCATCTCGCCGAGGATGATCTCGCCGGTCGTGCCGTCGAGGCTGATCATCTCGCCCTCGCGGACGGTGGTGTCGCCGACGACGAAGGTGTCACCGATGATGCGGATCGCCTCGGCACCGACGACCGCCGGCGTGCCCCATCCACGAGCGACCACGGCTGCATGGCTGACCAGGCCGCCGCGCACGGTGAGGATGCCCTTGCTGACCATCATCCCGTGCACGTCCTCGGGGCTGGTCTCGTTGCGGACCAGGATGACCCGCTCGCCGCGCTCCGCAGCGTCGACCGCATCGTCGGCGGTGAAGTAGACCTTGCCGACGGCAGCGCCCGGCGAGGCCGCGAGGCCCTTCGCGATGACGGTGCCCTTGTGGGCGAACTGCGGGTGCAGCACCTGGTCGAGGTGCTCGGCGCCGACGCGCATGAGCGCCTCTTCGCGCGTGATCTTCCACACGCCGTTCGGGCCCTTGGTGCCCTTGGTCATGTCGACGGCCATCTTCAGCGCGGCGGCGCCGGTGCGCTTGCCCACGCGGGTCTGCAGCATCCAGAGCTTGCCCTGCTCGATGGTGAACTCGGTGTCGCACATGTCGCGGTAGTGCGCCTCGAGGCGGGCGAAGATGTCGAGCAGCTCGATCTTGATCTCGGGGAAGTGCTCGCCGAGCTTGTCGAGGTCGTCGGTGTTGCGGATGCCCGCCACCACGTCCTCGCCCTGCGCGTTGACGAGGAAGTCGCCGTAGGGCACGTTCTCGCCCGTCGCCGCGTTGCGGGTGAAGCCGACGCCGGTGCCCGAGTTCTGGTCGCGGTTGCCGAACACCATCGCCTGGACGTTGACCGCGGTGCCGAGCTCGTGGCTGATCTTCTCGCGGACGCGGTACGCAATGGCGCGGGCACCGTTCCAGCTGCGGAACACCGCCTCGACCGCGCCGCGGAGCTGATCGCGCGGCTTCTGCGGGAACGGGTGGCCGAGGTCGTTCTCGACCACGCCGAGGTACTGCTCGCACAGCGTCTGCAACGCCTCGGCCGACAGCTCGGCATCGGTGCGGACCTTCGCCTTCTCCTTCGCCTTCTCGAGCGGGACCTCGAAGTGGTGCCCGTCGACGCCGAGCACGATGCGCCCGTACATCGAGATGAACCGCCGGTAGCTGTCGTAGGCGAACCGCTGGTCGCCGGTGACGTGGGCGAGGCCCTTCACGCTCTCGTTGTTGAGGCCGAGGTTGAGGACCGTGTCCATCATGCCCGGCATCGAGAACTTGGCGCCCGACCGGACGCTGACGAGCAGCGGGTCGTACGGGTCGCCGAGCTTGCGGCCCATCGCCTTCTCGAGCTTGAAGACCTGGTTGGCGATCTCCTCGTCGAGCTCGGGCGGCCAACCGGTGTGCATGTACGCCCGGCACGCGTCGGTGGAGATGGTGAACCCGGGCGGCACGGGCAGCTTCAGCACGCTCGTCATCTCGGCGAGGTTGGCGCCCTTGCCCCCGAGCAGATCCTTGTACTCCATGGGCGGGCGGCGGTGCTTGTGAGAGAACGAGTAGACGTATGGCACGGCGAACGAGTCTACGAGCAAGCTGCGCTCGGCGACGCTTCCCCTCGCCGTAGGCTGAAGGTTTCCATGGCAGGTCAGCCCGCGTTCCATCTCTTCCGGTTCCCGATCCACGTGCGGCCGGGCTTCCTCATGTTCATGGCGCTCGTGATCTTCGCCTACGGCAGCGATCTCGGCCTGTGGATCGCCGGCTCGGCGGCCGTGCTGACGCTCGTGCACGAGCTCGGCCACGCGTTCGCGGCGAGGGCAACGGGCGCGCAGGCCGAGATCTCCCTCGACTTCTTGGCCGGGTTCGCGTCCTTCGTCCCCACGCGGCACCTGAAGCGCTGGGAGCGCGCCGGCATCTCGCTCGCCGGCCCAGCGGTGCAGATCTGCCTCAGCCTCGGGCTGTTGCTCGCGCTCGGCATCAACCCGCTCGACCGCGACTCCTTCGGCGGTGATGCATGGTCGCTCGCCATCTGGTGGACCGGTCCGGTGATGGGGCTGTTCAACCTGCTGCCGATCCTGCCGCTCGATGGCGGCCACATCGTGCAGGCGGGCCTCGACGTCATCGTGCCCGGGCGCTCGAAGCAGGTGATGCTCTGGTTCAGCTTGGCGCTCACCGGTGCCACAGCCCTGTTCCTGTTGCTCAGCCCCCGGTGGAACGACTTCGCCTTCTTCCTCCTCTTCCCCGGCTTCGTCCAGCTGCAGATGCTGTTCGCCGACAAGCCACGGCCGAACATCCGCTCGGTGGCGGCCAACGGCGAGGCGCAGGCGTGGGACGACGGCGACCTCAGCCGCATCCCGACCGGTCTCGTGCCCTCGCCGTGGTATCGCGCCTCGCAGCAGATGTCGCAGGGCCACCCCGACGTCGCACGTGCGATCATCGTCGCCGACTTCGCCGAACCGGGCGCGCCCGACTGGTGGCCGCCCGACGCCGCACCGCCGAGCCGGCTGCGTCCGCTCGTCGACCTCCTCGGCGATCGGCTGCCGACCGGCCGCCTGTACAGCGAGCACGTCCTCGCCAACCTCCTGCTGCGGCTCGGCCGCTACGACGACGCCGCGCAGTACGCGGCGGCCAGCTTCGCCCGCCGACCGTCGACGACCACCGCTGCGGTCGTCGCACGGGCCGCGAGCGCGCTGGGCGACGCTGACACCGCCCTCGGTTGGCTGCGCGCGGCGATCGACACCGACACCGATCCCGACGGTCTCGCCGTCACCATGGATGCCGCACCCGAGCTGGTCGCCGTGCGCAACGACCCGCGCTTCAACGAGCTCCGCCACCGCATCGACGCGTGACCGAGCCTCGCTCGCGTTTCGACCTCCATCGTTCGCTCGCTGCGCTCTGATCCGCAGGTGTCAGGTCACGCGGGCGGCCAGGGTCTTTGGCGCGATGAGGCAGTACGACGAGGTGATCAGCTCGGCGATCTCGGTCCAGTCGACCGGCGCCACCGTGAGGTCCATCCGCACCCAGCCGCCTCGCGCGAGGTAAGGCGCCGGCGAGAACCGGTCGTCGGCGAGGAGTGCGGGCAGCTCGTCGCGATCGGCCTTCACGGTCAGGCTGCCGCCGTCGCCGGGGAAGGCGAAGATCTTCTTGCGCACCCGGAAGTTGATGTCGGTGCCCCACGTGACCTCTTCGGTCGCCTCGGGCAGCGCCATCGCGATCGTGCGCATCCGGTCGAGCTGCTTGGCCAGCGTCTTCGCAGTCGGAGCCATGGGATCAGCCTTGCAGAGCCGACCGCTTCACGAGGGCGAGCGCAGCCGTGCCGAGCACGGAGGTGACGACGCCTGCCTCGACTCCGTCGAGCACGTACGGGTCGCCTGCTGTCGTGCCGGGCGCGACCTCGACACGCCGGAGCTGCCGCGGCGCCGAGCTGCCCCGGCTGTCCATCCGCTCGACGAGCTCCTGTCCCGGGTAGCAGCCCTTCGTGAAGCTGACCGCGACGTCGGCGATGCCGGTCTCGGCAGGGATGGTCGAACCAGGGGTGATCTCGGCGAACATCGCCGGCCACACGGCCTCGATGCGCGCGAGCAGCAGGTCGTCGCTCGACCCCTGCGGCACTCCGTCGGGTGGCTCCACATCCGGTCCGAGCAGATCGGCGCCGGTCCCCCACGCGACCAGACCGCTCGCCGCTCCACCGCGGACGGCGATGCACCGCCAGTCGACGGTCTCGATGTCGGCCTTCACCCTGATCTTGAAGCGGTTCAGACGCCCGAGCATCGTCTCGCCGGCACCGGCGTCGGTGTCGACCACGAACTCCTCGTCGGCGCGCCGCCACACCCGGAGCAGCACGTCGATCTTGCCAGCGGGCTCGAGCAGGAAGGCCCAGCAGCTGTGGCCGACCTCCATCGAGCGCAGGTCGTTGGAGACCTGTGATTGGAGGTACGACGAGGCGTCGGGCCCAACGACCCGGGCCACGTCGCGAGCGCTGTCGATCCAGAACATGCCGCCAGTGTCGCACCGCCCGGCAGTGATCGCACGGGGACGGTGGCACACTGGATCGATGACGGACATCGAGCGGCTCGCCAACTCGACCTCGACCGGCATCGCCACCACGGTGCGCCGGCTCAGCAGCCTCGTCGTGCCGCTGATCCTCGCCACCCTCGTCGTCGGCGTCGCGACGTTCGTCACCGGCGCGTGGGTGTTCGACAACAGCGCCGGCTGGATGATCCTCGGTGGGATCATCTGCATCGTGCCCATCATCGCCTCGATCCGTGCTTGGTGGCTGGTTCGCAGTACGGCCAACGCCGTCCCCCAGCTGATCGGCGAGCTGCGCACGTTCCTGCCGTCCTCGTCGTCGGCGAGCGGTGTGCTGATCGATCACGACTCCGGCGTCGCGCTGGGCATGCAGTCGCGATCGTTCCGCCAGCTGCGCAGCGAGCTCGACGCCCGGCGCACCGAGCTACCCGCGTTGTGGACCAGCATCCGCGCCATCGTCACCGTGCCCGGCCTCGCCGCGATCGCCATCCTCGGCATCTTCGGGGTGGGCGCGCTCGGCACGATCCTGCTCATCGCCGGCCTCGTCTGAGTCGCCTACGCCTCCTCCGGCGGGCGCACGTGTCGGAACATCGACAGCAGCAGCACGTCGTACACCAGCTTCAACGAACCCGCGATGATGAGCGGCCATCCGAAGCTGCTGCGGTCGAGCATCCATCCGGCGCCGACGGGAGGGATGGCAGCAGCGAGCGCGCGCGGAACGTTGGTGACGCTCGCTGCGGCAGCTCGCTCGGCGGGTGACACGACAGCCATCACGTACGAGCTGCGCGCCGGCACGTCCATCGTCGACAGCAAGCTGCGCAGCACGAGGAACACGATCGCCGGCCACAGCGACGGCATCACCGCCGCGAGGATGAGGAAGACCTGGGCGGGGATGTGCGAGAACACCATCGTCCGGACGAGCCCGATCCGCCTCGCGAGCCGCGCCGACGCGAACGCCGACACCGCCGCACACACGCCGGTCCACGACAGCAGCGCCCCCGCCGCGGCAACCGAGAGGTCGAACCGCCGGAACAGCCACAGCGCGAGGAGCGATTGCACGGTGAACCCACCGGCGAAGGAGTCGAGGCTGAACAGCGCGGCGAGCCGCAGCACGATCGCTCGCGACGGACCGAGCGGCGTGGGCGCAGCGCTCGGCGGTGGCTCGATGGCCGGCGACAGGGAACGCGACACCCACAGCACGCCGCACCCGGCGACCGCATAGGCGACGAACACCCATCGCAGCGCGCTCTCTGGATCGGCGTCGGCTGCGCGTGCGAGCAGCCCCGGCAGGCCAGCAGCCAGCGAGCCGATCGCCACGCACATCGATCCGACGAACGCGTAGCGGGCGAAGGTCGCCGTGCGGCGTCGATCGTCGACCGTGCCCGGCAACAGCGACTGCTCGATCGGCGCGAACACGCTGACGTCGCCGCCCGTGGGGTTGAGCGTCCCGACGAACCCGACGACGAGCAGCACCACGAACGTCGTCGCCGTCGCGTACACGAGACCGGTCACGAGCATGGTCAGCGCGCCGATCTGCAGCAACGTTCGCCGTGCCAGCGAGTGAGCGCGTGTGCCGACGAGGAACGTGAGCAGTGCCGAGCCGGCGAGCATCGACGTGACGATCAGCCCGATCCGGCCTCCACTGAATCCGAGGTGCGTCAGATAGGCCGAGAGTGCGACGGCCACTGCGCCGTCGGCGACGCCGCGCACGCCCCGTGAGACGATGAGCAGGCGGCCGTCGGGCGACACCGCAACGCCCGTCAGGCCGTCGTGCCCTGCTGCGCCCGAGCCGTGGTCATCCGCCGGGCGGCAGGCACCGCGGCCAGCAGCGCGGCCGCCTTGTTGCGGCACTCGAGGTCTTCGTCGTCGGGGATCGAGTCGGCGACGATGCCCGCACCAGCTTGGAACGACGCACCATGAGGCCCGGCGAACATCGTCCGGATGGCGATCGCCGTGTCGAGGTTGCCGCTGAAGTCGATGTAGCCGACGACCCCCGCATAGGGGCCGCGCTTCACCGGCTCGAGCGCGTCGATGATCTCCATCGCCCGCACCTTCGGTGCGCCACTGACCGTGCCCGCCGGCAGGGTGGCGCGCAGCACGTCGACCGGAGACTTGCCGTCGACGAGCTCGCCGCTCACCTGCGAGGTGAGGTGCATCACGTGGCTGTAGCGCTCGAGGGTCATCAGCTCGTCGACGTGCACGGTGCCGAACTTGGCGACGCGACCCACGTCGTTGCGCGCCAGGTCGACCAGCATGATGTGCTCGGCGACCTCCTTCGGGTTCTCCTTCAGCTCACCCGCCATCCGGCGATCGTCGTCGTCGTCACGGCCTCGCCGCCGGGTGCCGGCGATCGGCCGGCTGATCACCTTGCGGCCGAGCACCTGCACCATCGGCTCGGGCGAGCTGCCGGCGATCGTGATCTCGGGGTGACGCAGGAAGTACATGTACGGGCTGGGGTTCACCTGCCGCAGCACCCGGTAGAAGTCGAACGGATCGGCCTCGAGCTCGATGTCGTAGCGCTGGGCGAGCACGACCTGGAAGATGTCGCCGGCGAGGATGTGCTCCTTCGCCACCTCGACGGCCTTCTGGTACATGCCGTTGGCCATCGTGCTGCGCACGGTCGGCACACCCTCGCCCGACTCGGGAGGCGGCACCGGCACGTAGGCGAGCGGGCGGGCGAGGTCGGCCACCGCGCGTTCGACGCGTCGGCAGGCTGCGTCGTACGCCTCGTCGAGCGCGTCGCCGGACAGACCGAGCACGGGCACGCTCTCGATGAGGTAGACGCGCTGACGCCAGTGGTCGAACGCGGCGAGCGAGCCGATGACGCTCATGATCGCGTCGGGCAGGCTTCGATCGTCGCGGGGCACGTCCGGCAGCCGCTCGACCTCGCGCACGACGTCGTAGCCGAGGAAGCCCATGACGCCGCTCTGCAACGGCGGCAGGTCGGGGATGATCGGCGCGCGGTACTCGCGCAGCAGGTCGTCGAGCGCGGCGAGCATGCCGGCGTCCGTGCGAACGGGTTCGGGGAGCTCGCCCGACACCTCGATCGTCCCGTCGCGCAGGAGCAGCGAGGCCGACGGGTCGCGCCCGACGAAGCTGAACCGGCTCCAGCGCTCGCCGTGCTCGACGGACTCGAGCAGGAAGCCCGTCCCGTCGCCGACGAGCTTGGCGTAGGCGGCGACCGGTGTCTCGAGGTCGGCCAGCAGCTCGGTCCAGACGGGCACCACCGTGTGGTCTGCGGCGAGCGACCTGAACGCGTCGCGGCCCGGCCGCATCGTGAGCGTCGGCATCAGTCGCCGGATCCGGGGGCACCGGGGCCGAACCGGCGGAAGAAGCACGAGCGGGCGCCGGTGTGGCACGCGCCCTTGCCGTCCTGGACGACCTTGAACAGCAGCACGTCGGCGTCGCAGTCGTAGAACGCCTCCTGCACGTACTGCCCGTCACCGCTGGTGTCGCCCTTGCGCCACACCTCCTTGCGGCTGCGGCTCCAGTACACCATCCGCCCCTCGTCGAGCGTCAGTCGCAGCGTCTCGGCGTTCATCCACGCGACCATCAGCACCTCACCCGTCTCGACGTCCTGGGCGATCGCCGGGACCAGGCCGTGCTCGTCGTACTTGACGGACGCGAGCTGGTCGGGTGTGGCCTGGATCGAGACGCCGGTCGGCATGCGCGCCATGCTACGAGTCGGTCACCGCTCGCCGGCAGCCGATTGGGTCAGAGGTACAAGCCGGTGCTGGCTTCGATGCGACTGGCGGCGACGGCGTGGATGTCGCGCTCGCGCAGCATGATGTAGTCGCTGCCGCCCACCTCGACCTCGTAGCGGTCGTCGGGGCTGAACAACACGCGGTCGCCCACCTCGGCCGAGCGGACGTTCTGACCCACGGCGACGACCTCGGCCCACACCAGCCGCTTCGACACCTGAGCCGTCGCGGGGATGAGGATGCCGCCCGACGACCGCCGTTCGCCGTCCTTCTCGGGGATGCGAACGAGCACCCGGTCGTTCAGCATCTTGATGGGCAGCTTCTCGTCCACGGCCATCAGGGCAGGGTACCGTCGGTGCCGTGGGCATCGAAACGCACGTCATCGGCCTCGAAGCCCTCGACGGGGTGCGGCTCGAAGCGGACGTGTTCTGCCCGCCGGGCGCGGCCGCTGCGGCCGTGATCTGCCATCCGCACCCGCTCTACGGGGGTGAGCGGACCAACCCGGTCGTCGACACGGTGTTCCGGCACCTGAGCAGTCTCGGGTGTGCGGTGCTGCGGTTCGACTTCCGCGGAGCCGGCGGCTCCGACGGTGCGCACGACAGCGGCACCGCCGAACGGCTCGACGTGGCCGCGGCGATCGACGCGCTCGCTCGGCTCACGGACGCGCCGCTCTCACTGATCGGCTACTCGTTCGGATCGTCGGTCGCGCTCGACGTCGTGCACCCACGTGTCGAGCGTTGGGTGGGCATCGCTCCGCCGTTCACCGAGGTACCGACGTCCCGCCTGGCCGGCAGTGACCACCGGCCCAAGCTCCTCCTCGTCGCCCAGCACGACCAGTTCAGCCCGCCCGATCGCCTCCGTGTCGCCGTCGAGGGGTGGGCCAATACGACCGTCGAGGTGGTCGACTCGGCCGACCACTTCCTGTCAGGCCGTCTGCAACACGTCGCCGACCGCGTCGCCGCGTTCGTCGCGCCCTGATCACCAAACAGCCCCCAGCGCTGCCCCTCCCCCGGTCACGAGCCACGTGCGCGCGCACAAGCGCTCCGCGAGCGTGCGCGCTCACACAGCCACCGTCGGCGAGACCTGTGTCACCGACTGCGAACGCGGAGCGTTTGTGTGGTCACGCAGATTTCGGCGACAGCGCGAGCGAGCGAGCGGCCGGGCGACTCGGATGCGACGTTCGTCCCCCGATGGCGGCGGTGGCCTCGGACGGGCGTGTCAGGCGGTGGCGGCGTCGATCTCGGCGAGGACGTCGGGGGTGAGTGAAGGCAGCACGTCGAGGGCGCCGAAGTTCTCGGTGACCTGGCTCGGGCGGCTGGCGCCGGTGATCACCGTCGACACGCGCGGGTTGGATGCACACCACGCGACGGCGAGTTGGGCGAGCGAGCACCCGAGCCGGTCGGCGATCGGGCGCAGCCGCTCGACCTTCTCGATCGACGCGGGGTTCGTCAGCTGATCGGCGAGCCACGTGTAGCCGGCCAGCGCGCCACGCGACCCCTCGGGCACCCCCTTCGTGTACTTGCCGGTCAACAGCCCGCTCGCGAGCGGGCTCCACGTGGTGACACCCAATCCGATGTCGTCGTACAGCCGCGCGTATTCGCGCTCGACCTTGCGCCGGTTGAGCAGGTTGTACTGCGGCTGCTCCATGACCGGCTTGTGCAGGTGGTGCCGCTCGGCGATCTCCCAGGCGGCCCTGATCTCGTCGGCGGACCACTCGCTCGTCCCCCAGTAGAGCACCTTGCCGGCGCTGATGATGTCGTGCATCGCCCACACGGTCTCCTCGATCGGGGTGTCGGAATCGGCACGGTGGCAGAACACGAGGTCGACGAAGTCGGTGCGCAGGCGCTCGAGCGATCCGTCGATCGCCTGCATGAGGTACTTGCGGTTCAGCGTGTTGACCATGTTCGGCATGTCGCCGTTGATGCCCCAGAAGAACTTGGTGCTCAGCACGTAGCTCTGCCGTGGCCAGCCGAGCTGCTCGAGCACTCGACCCATGATCGCCTCGCTCTCGCCCTTGGCGTACGACTCGGCGTTGTCGAAGAAGTTGCACCCGGCGTCGAACGCGGTCTGCATGCACTCGAGCGCCAGGTCGTCCTGGATCTGGTTGTCGAAGGTGACCCACGACCCGAAGGACAGGAGCGACACCTGGAGCCCGCTGCGACCGAGGCGGCGGTACGGCATGGGGGAAGCAGTCATGGGATCGACGCTAACGCCGCGCGTGCGCGAGCGAGCCGGGCGATGCCATCGACGCCCACCCCACAGCAGCCACCGAGCACCCTCGCACCGATCTCCGCCCATGCGGCCGCTTCGTCGGCGAGTTCGGTCGAGTCGGGGTTGCCGATCCAGCACTCGTTCTGCCCGTCCCAGTCGCGTCCGTGGTTCGGATAGGCGACGAGCGGGAGCGAGGTCGACGCCGCGGCACGCCGCAACAGTGCGGGCACATGACGCGGATGGGTGCAGTTGATCCCGAACGCGGCGAGATTCGGAGCCTGGCCCACGTGCCGCGCAAGTTCGCTGATGTCGTCACCGGCCCAGGTGTGCGAGCCGTCTGCGCACGTCGTGCTGAGCCATGCGGGCGTCGACGACACCCGGGCCAACTCGTCGAGCACGATCTCGGCCTCGGCCCGGCTGGGGATCGTCTCGATGGCGAACAGGTCGGGCGCCGTGTCGGCGAGCACGACCAGCCGCTCACGATGGAACGCTCGGACCCCCTCCCAGGACAGGTCGTAGCGACCGCTGTACTCGCTGCCGTCGCCGAGCACCGCGCCGAACGGGCCGATCGACGCGGCGACGAAGCGGGCACCGCTGCGCCGGGCGAGCGTCGTGGTGGACGCCAACGCAGCGTGCGCCGACCGGCGGTCGAGGCCTGCTCGCTCGAAACCCGGCACGCTCGCCTGGTAGCTCGCCGAGATGACGACGTCGGCACCCGCCTCGACGAAACCGCGGTGGGCCTGCACGACGAGATCGGGGGCAACGGCGACGAGCTGCGCGGTCCACAGATGGCCGGCAGGACGGTGACCGAGCGCTTCGAGCGCGGTCGACAACCCTCCGTCGACGACCGTGAACGGCTCGATGATCCACTCCGGCCGCGCAGGCGCCGTCACGTCGGTGCCGGCCGGACCGTGATCCCCGCTGCGGTCATCGCCGCCTTGGCCTCGGCGATCGTGTGCTCGCCGAAGTGGAAGATGCTCGCTGCGAGCACCCCGGTCGCCCCGCCTTCGGTGACGCCCTCGACGAGGTGCTGGAGCGTGCCGACTCCCCCGCTGGCCACGACCGGGACGCCGACCCTGTCGGCGATCGTGCGGGTGAGCTCGAGGTCGAACCCCTCCTTTGTCCCGTCGCGGTCCATCGAGGTGAGCAGGATCTCACCGGCGCCGAGACCCACCGCACGTGCTGCCCACTCGACGGCGTCGATACCCGTCGGTGTGCGACCGCCGTGGAGGTACACCTCGAAGCCCTCGCCCGCCCGCTTCGCGTCGATCGCGCACACCACGCACTGTGCGCCGAACTCGGTCGCGATCTCGGCGATGAGCTCGGGGCGCTGCACCGCAGCTGTGTTGACGCTGACCTTGTCGGCACCGGCGCGCAGCATCGCCCGAGCGTCGTCGACGGAGCGGATGCCGCCGCCGACCGTGAACGGGATGAACACCTGCTCGGCCGTGCGCGAGACCATGTCGATCATCGTCTCGCGCCCGTCGGACGACGCGGTGATGTCGAGGAACACCAGCTCGTCGGCGCCCTCGCGGTCGTACCGCGCAGCCAGCTCGACCGGATCGCCCGCATCGCGGAGGTCGACGAAGTTGACGCCCTTCACCACACGCCCACCGGTGACGTCGAGGCACGGGATGACCCGCGACACCATCACGACGGTGCCCCCGATCGACCACGCGATGAGAGATGAGTGGCAGATCGCCACTCATCTCTCATCGCGTCGAGGGTGGCGACGGCTTCGGCGACGGTGAAGCGGCCTTCGTAGAGGGCCTTGCCGGTGATGACGCCGCCGATGCCCGGCACGGCAGCCAGCGCGGCGACATCGGCCAGCGCGGCGACCCCGCCGCTCGCGATGACAGGTGCGGGCGCGGACGCCGCGGCGGCAGCGAGCCCCTCGACGTCGGGTCCGTCCAGCATGCCGTCGCGAGAGATGTCGGTGATGACGAACGCTGCGGCAGCGGGGAACCAACCGAGCGCGTCGGCGAGCTGCACACCGCTGCCCTCGGTCCAGCCGTGCACCGACAGCTCGCCACCGCGATGGTCGAGACCGACGGCCACCGGCACGACCTCGGCCACCTCGGCGACGAGCTCGGGCGAGCGGACAGCAGCCGAGCCCATCACGACACGAGCGACACCGCAGTCGGCCAGCGCGCGCGCATCGTCGAGGGTGCGCACGCCACCACCGGTCTGCACGCCAGCACGGGCACCGACCGCTCGGGCGATTCGCGCCACGACGTCACGGTTCACCGGCGAACCCGATCGAGCTGCGTCGAGGTCGACGACGTGGATCCAGGACGCCCCCTGGTCGACGAACGACGACGCGACGGCGACCGGATCGTCGCCGTAGGTGGTCTGCCGGTCGTAGTC
>JBFWSW010000045.1:7962-32976 GCA_050248155.1 Ilumatobacteraceae bacterium | reverse complement strand
AGCTGCACGATCTCGTTCGCCGTCATCGCGACCGGACGGAACTGCGCCGACACCATCACCGGTGTCTCGCCGAGGTGCTCCTGCAGCCGCTCGCGCGACTCGGCGAGGTTCACCATCGACTGCGCGCCGTAGAGCGAGTTGGCCGACAGCGCGTCGAGGTGCGGCTGCAGGCTCGAGAAGGGGATGCAGAGCGTCGCCACGCCCGAGATCGACTCGATCCGGATGTCGAACGAGACCACGATCACCATGTCGGTCGGCGCTGCGATCTGCGCGTACTGCGGGTTCGACTCCTGGCTGACCACCTTCGGATCGGTCACCACGACCGGTTCGAATGCGTAGCGCAGCTCGGGCATCGCCCGCTCGATGATGTCGCGGACGAGCTGCAGTTCGAGCTCGGTGAGCGGCCTGGTCGGCTGCTCGGTCGCGCCGCCCCCGCCCATCATCAGCTCGACCGCGCAGAACGCGACGTCGAGCGGCAGCTGCAGGATCGCCGCTCCCGACAGCGGCGAGAGGCTGAGCAACGTGAGCAGCGTCGGGTTCGGCAGGTCGCGCACGTACTCGTCGTAGGAGTGCTGCTCGATGGCCCGGATCGACACGTGGGTGACGCTGCGGAGCTGCGAGGCGAGCATCGTGGAGAAGCCGCGCGCGAACGTCTCCTGCACGATCTGCATCGTGCGCACGTGCTCACGCGAGAGCGTGCTCTGGCGACGGAAGTCGTACACGCGGGGCTCGCCGCGCGGACGGCGCGACGACTTGGTGCCGCCGACGATGCTCGTCGCCGAGTCGGCAGACTCGGTCGATGTCGGTGATGGGGCCTGAGTGGGCATGGAGGCGCTTTCGGGTCAGACGATGACGATGACGTTGACGGTGCCGGGGTCAGCGGCGGAGGTTGACCACCTCTTGGAGGACCTCGTCCGCGGTCGTGATGACGCGTGCGTTGCCCTGGAACCCACGCTGGGCGATGATCAGGCGGGTGAACTCCTCGGCGAGGTCGACGTTCGACATCTCGAGGGTGCCCGACGACAGCAGGCCACGGCCGCCCGCACCGGCGGTGCCGACCTGGGCGAGCCCGGAGTTCGGGGTCTGGCGCCACGAGCCGGCGACGCGCTCGAGACCCTCCGGGTTGGTGAACACGGCAAGCGCGACCTGGCCGATGGCCCGTGACCGGCCGTTCGAGTAGCTGCCCATGATGACGCCGTCCTGGCTGATGTCGAACGACTGCAGCGTGCCCGCCGCGTAGCCGTCCTGCGCAGTGACCGCGACGGTCGTCTCGCCCGAGAACTGGGTGACACGGTTCGGGGTGCCCGCAGCGCCGAGGTCGACCACGATCGGGTTCGGGTACCCGGGGATGAGGCCGCCCGCGATGTTCATGTTCCGGTCGGCGGGAGCGGTCAGCTCACCCGAGCCGTTGAACGTCAGCACGTTGTCGGTCACCGCCAGGGCGGTGTTGCTCGGACCGTAGGCGCCCGTCACCGTCCACTCGTTCGCCGCCGTCTTGGTGTAGGTGAGGTTGATCGAGATCGTGGTGCCCTGCGTGTCGTTGGCGGTGAGCGTCCGCATCGTCGTCGTGCCGATCGGTGCCTCGGCGGACAGGTTGCCGCCGAAGGTCGCCGACTGCGTCTGGCGCGGCTGCAGCAGGTCGCCGACGCGGATCTGCACGGGGCCGATCTGACCGCTCGTGTTGATCGCCCCCGACGTGTCGGCCTGCCATCCCATCACGGTCATGCCATCGACCGTCGCCAGGTTGCCCGCCGCGTCACGGGTCAGCGCGCCGTTGCGGGTGTACATCTGCTCGCCGTTCACCTCGACGACGAAGAAGCCGTCGCCCTGCACCGCGAGGTCGGTGCTGCGACCGGTGCGCTGGATGGCGCCCTGGGTGAAGTTCTGGATGGTGCCCGACAGCCGTGCACCGAGACCGATCTGCGACGGGTTGGTCCCGGCGTTGGTCGCCGTCGGCGCGCCGGCGCCCTGCAGCGTTTGCGTCAGCACGTCGGAGAACACCGTCGTCGACGACTTGAAGCCGACGGTCGAGACGTTGGCGATGTCGTTGCCGACGACGTCGAGCATCACCTGGTGGTTGCGGAGGCCGGACAGGGCGGCGGACATGGAGCGGATCATCGTGGTTCCTTTGCTGGTGGAAGTGCTGGAGGGAGTGCTGGTGCGGTCGGGGGATGACGGATGGGTGAGGGGATCAGGAGGCGGCGCTCGTCGCCGGCGCGGCGGAGATGGAGGTGACCGAGTCGATGGGGACCTCCCAGTCGTCGGTGCGCAGCACCATCGACGTGCCGTCGAAGGTCACCGCCGTGACGGTCTGGGTGACCGGCAGTCCGCCGGAGCCGTCGAAGGTGATCTGCTTGCCGATGATCGAGCCGCCGAGCGTCAGGCGGTTCGTGGCCCCGCTGTCGGTGAGCAGCGTGCTGATCTGATCGAGCTTGTCGACGACGCTCAGCGACGCGGACTGCGAGATCATCTCCGAGGCGTCGACCGGCTTCGAGGGATCCTGGTACTTCAACTGGGCGACGAGCAGCTTCAAGAACGCGTCGCGATCGAGAGCGCTCGCCCGCTCTGCTGCGTCGGTGGTGCCCGGGTCGAGGGTGGTCTGGTTCTGGGAGCTCACGCTCCCGACTGGGGTGACGGACATGTGGTCGGTCCTTGGCTCGGTTGGGCGGATCAGATGCGCAGGTCGAGACCGTCGGTGACGGTCGCGGCTCGGTTGGTGACGGTCGGGTGTTGCGAGGCCGGCACGTGGGCGACGGTGCCGCGGAGGGAAGGGACGGCTGCCGTGCGTCCGTCGTCGGAGGATCCTGGGTCGCGGGCGAACGGGCCCCCCGAGCCGAGCGACTGGCTGCCGGCGTGCCCGATGTCGAGGGTGCCCACCGTGGTGCCGGTCGCCTCGAGATCTCGGCGCAGCTCGGCACCCGCGCGCGACAGCATGTCGCCGACGGCGCGGTCGCCGGCGGTGAGCTTCAGGTGGACCACGCCGGCCCCGTTGAGCGCCTGGAGCGTCAGCGGGCCGAGTCCCTCGTCGGAGAGATCCATCGACAGGCTCGGCACCGAGACGGGCAGGCCCGCGGCGCCGCGGTGGGTCCCGCCGCTCGGTCGAAGTTCGAGGGGGTTCGACACCACGGCTGCGCCGTCGATGTCGCGTGCCAGGTCGGCGAAGGTGCCCGGGAGCGGCGCCGCTCCGGGCGGCGGCAGCGTCGAGACCGACTGCGTCGCAGTGGTCGTCGAGGCCGGGCGCGAGGACGAGGTGGTCGACGCGGCGACGGCTTCGACAGTCGCCGCGGTGGTGGGGGCGGGCGAGCCGGAATCCTCGCTCGCCACCGCTCCGGGTGCCACGCCGGGGCGCACCACTTGGTCGGCTGCGAGGCCGGCACCCGGAACCTGTTGGACGGACGCCGGATCCACCGGCACGGTCGGGGCGCCGGTACCGGCGGCCCCATCGGTACCCACGTCAGCGGTCGCGGCCGGGCCCGGATCGGTCGTCCGGGTCGGGGCGATCGTGTCGGCCGGCTCGACCGACCCGGGCTGCTGGGCGCCGACGACGTCGCTCACGAGCAGCGGTTCTGGCGTGGGCGTGAGCGGTGGCGGGGCCGGATCCGAGACGGTGGGGGCGGTCACCTCGCCCGGCGCGGTCGTCGGAACCGGCGACATGGTCGCCGCGCCACCGCCGTCGACGACCGGCACCGTCGGCGCCGCCTGGAAACCCGAGGCGACACCCGTCACGGCGCCGACGGCCATCTCGCCGTCCGTGACCGGTTCGAGCGTGGCGCCCGACATCACCTCGGCGTCGGGCAACGGCGCCGGGACGGACACCATCGACGACGCCATCGCGGCGGCCGACACCGGGGTGTCCTCAGCCGTCTCCGCACCCGTCTCGGTCGGCCGGTCGGAGTCGTCGATCGCGGCTGATCCCTCGGCACGTCGTTCGGTCGGGCCGACGGGGCGCCTCGTCGTGGTCGGGTGAGCGTGAGGAGTTGTGCGGTGATGGGGAGCCTCCGCGGGCGGCGACGCCGGCCGCGACGGCTCCGAGTCGCCCAACGCTCGATCGAGGTGCCGATCGAAGTCGCTCGGATCGGTGTGCCTCGATGGCACCGTCGGCGGTGGCGTCGCAGCGACCGGGTCGAAGGGGAGGACGCTCGCGACCGTCATCGAGGTGCCCCGCCGTTCATGGTCCGCCGAGCGAGCACCATGTCGTCGAGCTCGACGCTGCGCTTGCGATCGAGCTCGATCGCCTCTTCGGTGCGCTGGCGCTCGTCGAGCCGTTCGAGCGCCTCGACCCGCCGAGCAGCGACCGACCACGCATCCCGCGCGGTGACGACGCCACTCCCGGCGTGCTCGGTGACCCGTTGCTGGGTGCCTGCTGCGAGCGTTCCGGCGGCACGAACCGCCCAACGACCGTGGAGCTGCCGACCCGGCATCGAGGTCGACTCGGGGGACGCGTCGAGCTGCCTCCAGGTGCGCTTCTCGGCCTCGGCCGCCTGCCTGAGTCGCTCGTTGCTCCGCGCAAGCTCGCCGCGCGCCGCGTCCTCTTGGAGCTGACGCACGCGCCGCACAGCCGCCAACCGGCGGGCGCTCATCGATCACCCCGCTCGTGGTCGATCGGTCGTGTCCCGAGCACGTCGCGCAACCGGTCGAACGAGCGCCGCGCGTCCCACCGATCGGTCATGCGCTGGGTCAGGAACGAACGGATGGCCTCGCGCAGCTCGATCGCCCGGTCGACCATCGGGTTGGTCCCCTGCACGTACGCGCCGATCTCGATCAGGTCACGGGCCTCGGCCTCGGCGGCCATCAGGCGGCGCATCTCGTACATGAGGTTGCGCTCGTCGTTGGTCGTGACCGCGGAGGTGACACGGGAGACCGACGCGAGGACGTCGATCGCGGGGTAGTGGTTCGCGTGGGCCAGCTTGCGCGACAGCACGACGTGCCCGTCGAGGATCGACCGGGCGGCGTCGGAGATCGGCTCGTTGTGGTCGTCACCGTCGACGAGCACCGTGTAGAGACCGGTGATCGAACCGACCTCGGCTGCACCCGCGCGCTCGAGCAGGCGGGGCAGCAACGAGAACACGCTCGGCGGGTATCCCCGGCTCGTCGGCGGCTCACCGGCGCTCAACCCGATCTCGCGCTGGGCCATGCAGAACCGGGTGAGCGAGTCCATCATCAACATGACGTCGTTGCCCTGGTCGCGGAACCACTCCGCGATCCGGGTCGCCGCGAACGCGGCACGGAGCCGCACGAGTGCCGGCTGTTCGCTCGTCGCGATGATCAGCACCGAGCGCGCCAGGCCCTCCGGACCGAGGTCGGCCTCGACGAACTCGCGCACCTCGCGGCCGCGCTCGCCGATGAGGGCGACGACGTTCACGTCGGCCTCGGTGTTGCGTGCGATCATGCCGAGCAACGTCGACTTGCCGACGCCCGACCCGGCGAAGATGCCGACGCGCTGGCCGCGACCGGCGGGGATCAGCGTGTCCCACGACCGGATCCCGAGCGAGAGCGGCGTGTCGATGCGCGCCCGGCGCATCGGATGTGGTGCGTCGGCGTCGAGCCCCACGTCGAGCAGACCGGTGATCGGTCCGAGGTCGTCGAGCGGACGCCCCATCGCGTCGATCACCCTGCCGAGCAGCTGTGGACCGACACCGATCGACGGTGGCCGGTCGACGCCTTCGACGCGGGCACCGACGCGCAGCCCCTTCACCTCACCGAACGGCATGCACGTGACCGAGCCGTCACCGACGGCGACGACCTCGCCGGACAGATCGGCGGTTCCGTCGACGACTCGCACCGTGGCACCGATGGGCAGGTCGAGACCGTCGACGTCGAAGCGCAGCCCGATCACCCTGCTGATCGCACCCGAGCGCACCGGCCGGACCAGCCCACGCGCGGCGTCGAGCCGGCGAGACAGCGCGACCGGCAGGTCGATGGCGCGTTCGGCGAGTGCGTGTGGCATGGGTCTCCGCTGTCGGTCGGTCCCCGGTCCCTGGGTCAATCGGCCGGCGCTTCCCTGTGCCGTCGCTGTCTGTCGTCTCTCGTGACGGGCGTGCCCGTGACGTGTGTGCCCGTGATGGTGCGGGCACCGGTCCCTTGCGCAAGCAGGTGACCGGGGGATTCGCGGGTCAGCTCACGTACTCGTCCGTACCGCGGGTCACGACGATCTGGCCGCTCTCCTCGAGCGCCCGGATGACGCGGACGATCGCGCCTTGTGCTTCCTCGACCGTCTTCATCTTGACGGCACCGAGGAGCACGATCTCCTCCTCGAGGTTCTGCGCAGCGCGCTCGGACATGTTGCGCATGATCTTCTGCTTCACCTCGGCGCGCACGCCCTTCAGCGCGGTCGCGAGCTCCTTCGCGTCGACCTGGCGCAGCACCAGCTGCACGGCCCGGTCCTCGAGCGTGACGATGTCCTCGAACACGAACATCCGTGACCGCACCTCGTCGGCGAGCTCACCGTCGTGGTGCTCGAGGCCCTCGAAGATCGATCGTTCGGTGGCGCGGTCCGATCGGTTGAGGATCTCGATCAGCGTCTGCACACCGTCGGCCGCGGATGTCGACGACTGGCTCTTCACCACCGACGACAGCCGTCGCTCGAGCTGGCTCTCGAGCACGGCGATCACCTCGGGCGAGCTCTGGTCGAGCGTGGCGATGCGGATCGACACGTCACGCTGCAGATCCTCGGGCAGCCCGCCCACCACCATCGACGCGATGTCCGGGTTCACGTGGGCGAGCACGAGGGCGATGGTCTGCGGGTGCTCGGACGACAGGAAGTTCAGGATCTGGCGAGGATCGGCGTTGCGCAGGAACTCGAACGGGGCCTTGGTCAGCGACTGCTTCAGGCCGTCGAGGATCTCGCCGGCGCGGTGCTCACCGAGCGACGCCTCGAGCAGCTGCTGCGCGGCCGCGAGGCCACCGCTCGACACGTGATCACCGGCGACGACCAAGGTCGCGAACTCGGTGAGCGCGACGTCGCTGTCCTCCTTGCGGATCGACTGCGCCTTCACGATCTCGGCGGCGATCTGGGTCACCTCGGTGTCACCGAGGAGCTTGAGCACGCGCGACGAGTGCGCCTGGCCCAGCTTCAACAGCAGGATCGCGGCCTTCTGCGCGCCCGTCAGCTCTGCAGCAAGGGTCTCGGCCATCAGCGCCGTGCCTTCCTGTCAACGAACCGCTGCATCAGCGCCTCGCCTTCGACTCGGCCAACTGTGCTGACCGGCCTCGTCTCCGGGTTCTCACGACTTGCATCAGCGCCTCGCCTTCGACTCGGCCAACCACGCCTTCAGCACGTTGGCCACCTCTTCGGGGCGCCGCTCGGCCATGTGCGTCAGCTCGTTCATCACCACCGCGTCTCGGTCGTTGAGCGGCCGAGCTGCCGCGAGGGGGACCTGGTCCATCAGCACGGTCGAGTCGGCGGCACCCAGCGCTGCAGCACCCGTGCCGAGCGCTGCGGCCGCGCCTCCACCGAGCGGCATGCGCGGCCCGGTGCCGATCTCGCCGATGTTGATCGGCGTCGCCGTCACCTTCCGAGCGTGCTTGGCGCTCCGGTAGCCGAGGAACAGCGCGATGAGGATGACGAGCAACACGGCGACGGTGCGCACGAGGCCCATCATCTGTTCCTTCGAGGCGGCCTTCTCGCCTGCTGCGGCCAGCTCCTCTGCCTCGGCCGACATGCTCGTGTCGAACGGCATGCGGGTGACCGCGATCGAGTCGCCGCGCTCGGGGTCGATGCCGACGGCGGTGGCGACCATCTCCTGGATCTGCGTCGCCTGCTCGGCCGTCACGGCCGATTCGTCCATCAGAACCGCCACGTTGAGCTGCTGCACCTCGCCGGGCACGTTGGTCGTCTGCTCGACGATGCGGTCGAGCGCGTAGGTGCGCTCGGCCTGCTCCTTCTGGTAGTCGGTGTCCTGATCGGTTCCCGCGTTCTCCTCGGAGATGACGGCACCGTCTGGGCCGAGCACGCCGGTGTCACCGCTGTCGACCTTGGCGCCGTACTGCTCGCTCGACGTCTGCTCGGTGAGGACCTGTCCCTCGCTCGGGTTCTCGCCGACCGGCTCGAAGTTCTCCGATGTCGACTGCGTCTCGTCGAGATCGAGTTGCGCGGTCACGGTGACGGCGACCTTGTTCGGACCGGTCATGCGCGTGAGCAACGCCATGATCGACGACTGCACCCGCTTCTCGTACTCGCCGACGACCTTGGCCCGGCTGCCGCCTCCGGCAGCGCCGCTCGCTCCCTCGCCCGCGGCCGACAGCACCGTGCCGTTCGCATCGATGACGGTGACGTCCTGCGGCTTCATGTCCTTCACGGACGACGCGACGAGGTGCACGATCGCCTGCACCTCGTCGTCGGTGATGCCACCGATCGACGCGCCGGCGACGAGCACGGACGCGGTCGGTGTCGCGGGCTCGTCGACGAACAGCGACTCGTCGGGCAGCGCGAGGTGGACGGAGGCCGATTGCACCCCGTCGAGCGCGTTGAGCGTCTTCGCCAGCTCGCCCTCGAGCGCGCGCTGGTAGTCGATGCGCTGGCGGAACTCAGAGGTGGTGATGCCCTGGTCGTCGAGCAGGGCGTAGCCCTCGTTCGACGACGGCAGGCCCTCCCCGGCGAGCGAGACGCGCAGGTCGTAGACCTGATCCTTCGGCACGAGCACGGTCTTGCCCGCGTCGGTGAGGTCGTACTCGACCCCTCGGCTCGACAGCGCGTCGACGACCGACGCCGCGTCGGCAGAACCGAGGTCGGTGTACAGCGCCGACATCGCGGTGTGACCGCCGGTCTTCGAGAGGATCATCGCGCCGGCCACCGCGGTCAGCACTGCCGCGCCGAGCGCGATCTTCTGCACCGGTGTGAGGCGGGCGGCGATCTCTTTCGCGCGCCCGACGGCGCCCGAGGAACCCGAACCCGCGCCGGAAGGGGGGAGCGTGACGTTGGTCGCCATTTAGACCTGCATGCGCATGATGTCGTTGAACGCCTCGACCGCCTTGTTGCGCACGGCGACGGTGAGCTGGGTGAGCAGTTGCGCCTCGGTGGCGGCGATCGTGTAGTCCTGGATCGACTTCAGGTCGCCCGTCGCGGCCTGCAGGGCGAGGTCGTCGGCCTTGGCCTGCACCGCGTTCAGCTTGTCGAGCTGCTGCGCGAGCACGTTGCCGAACGACTGCGAGCCGGCCGGGTCGGCCCCGGCAGCCGTGCGGTTGCCGGGTTGGACGACACCGGGGACCGCGATGGGACGGATCGAGGAGATGGGAGGAAGGGCCACCGTCGTCACTTCCCGATCGAGAGGATCGATTCGTAGGCTTCCTTCGCGCTCTCGAAGGAGCGCACGTTGGCCTGGTATCCGCGCTGGGCGAGCTGCATGTAGACCATCTGGTCGGTGAGGTTCACGGCGGGCCGGCGCACCATGCCGTTCTCGTCGGCCAGCGGATGGTTCGGTTCGTAGGTCACGATCCCGTTCGGGTCGCCGAACTCGACGCCCGTCACCTCGACACCGTTGCCGAGATCGTCGGGGCCGACCTGCGGCTCGACCGTCACGAACCGCTCGCGGAACGCGGGCTCGCTCGTGCGCGTGACGTTGTCCATGTTGGCGACGTTGTCGGCGACGGCGTTCAGCCACGTCTTGTAGGCGCCCATGCCCGAGGTCGCGACGTTGAGGGTGGAGAAGATCTGACTCATCGACGCTGACCGATCACTGGCCGAGGATCGCGGTGCGCACCAGGGCGTACTTGCTGTTCAGTGCCTGCACCACGAGTTGCTGGCGGAGGTTGTTCTCCTGCTGGGCGAGGAGCTCGAAGTCGATGTTGACGTTGTTGCCGTTCAGCCGTGTGGCGGCCAGCGAGTGCGCGACCTCGATCGACATCTCACCTGGGTCACCGCTGTCGAGCGCGGCACGGAGGCTGTCCTCGAAGTTGACCGAGCGCGCTCGGTAGCCAGGCGTCTCGATGTTGGCCAGGTTCCCCGAGATGGCCTGTTGCCGCGCATCGAGACCGTTGATGGCCATGTGGAGCGCATTCGTCACACCGTCGGCGATGGGGCTGATGCTCACGGGGACGACTGTGCGGAACGCGTCCGGATTGCAAGCAGCCGACCGGAGCGGGCCGTCTGCCCGTCCGCGCCTCAGGAGCCGAAGGCGTCGCGGATGCGCGCCAGTGCCGCGCCGATCTGCGCGTCGACCCGCAGCGGGCCGACCTCGGCGACGGCACCCGCCCGCGCGATCGAGGCGTCGCCCACCACCTGGACCGCGCTCGTGAGGTGCCCGCCGGGTACCGCGGCACCCGCTCGATCGCCGCTCAGCGCGTCACGCACAGCCGCGACATCGGCCGGGTGGACGCGCAGCACGACCGGACCGCGGTCGGGCACCAGCTCGAGGGCGCGCTCGGCGGCCGTGACGACGAGCCCGTCGTCGAGCGCGACCTCGCGCCCGATGATGGCCTGCGCCAGCTCGACGGCCAGGCTCAGCACGTGCCGCTCGACCTCGCTGATCCGGTCGAGATCGTCGCGGCCCACCTGATCGAGCGACGCCGTCAGCGCGCGGGCGGCTGCCTCCATGTCCTCTGTCGCCCGGCGGTGCTGCTCGATCGCAGCGGCCATCTCGGCGAGCGCCTCGGAGCGGCCCTGTTCACGCGCTTCGGCGAGCGCACCCATCTCGGCGGTCGAACGGCTGATCCTCCCGCCGCCCACGGAGGTCAGTCGCGGTGGCTCGAACCGGATCGGGGTCCGTGCAGGTTGGCCCGCGACGCCGTCGCGGACCGCGAGCGGTGCATGGTGGCCGGCGGCGGCTCGGCCCCCTCCCCGTCCTTCGAGTCTGATCTGATCCACTGGCTGATGACCTCCGCGACACGTTGTGGATCGTTCTCCGCGAAGTGCACGGCGATCGCGCTCGCTTCATCCACCGACAACGACCGATCCGTCCATCGACCGTCCGTCACGTCGACGATCTGTCCAGCGACGGGTGCGGGCAACCCCAGCACCTCGCTGGCCGCCGCCGCCCGGGCGCGGGCCTCGGCGACCGCCTGTGCCGCCCCCGCCGACAGGGCGCGCGGCGGTGGGCGGCGGCCAGTCCGCGCATCGTCTCTCGACCCGGGCAGGTACTCGAGCAGCATCATCGTCGCCGTCACCGCCAGCGCGAGGACGCCGAGGCCGAGTACGACGGTGGCCAGATCGGGCTCGAACGCGGAGATCACAGCGATCGGTCCAGGGTGGGTGGCGCCGAGCCGGCGTCCGCACGGAGCATGCGACGGGGCGGACGCGGCACGGGCAGCTGTCCCAGGACATCGGCCGCGAGTTGCGCCAGGCCCTCGGTCTCGGTGACGAGCGATCGCGCCCACGACTCCAACTCCGGCGGCATCGGCGGCATCGCTGCCGGCGGCGCGAACGGAGGCGGCATCGCAGCGCGCGGGTCTGCGAGGTCGTCGGGCCCTGCCGTGAGGAGGAACGCCCGCTGCTCGTCGAGGACCGACGCGTACGAGCGCAGCACGTCCTCCCACAGAGCCACCGGGTCGTCGAGCAGGTCGGGCCGCTGCGCGAGGCTCACGTCGAGCTCCTAGGCCCGAGCCGAGAACTGGGTGACGGGCGCGGGCTCGGCAGGAACAGCCGCGGCTCCGGCGCGGAACGCGTCGCCCAGCTCACCGAGGAGGTGTCGCGCCTCGCGGGCAGGTTCGGCGTGCTTGCGCACGTTCGCGTCGGTCAGCAGCTCGAGCACGTAGCGATAGATGGACGCGAGCGCGGCGGCGTGCTCCCATCGGTCGAGGTCGAGCATGCACAAGAGCTCGTGCACGATGTCCTGCGCGTGGCACAGCAGCTCGTGGCTGGCGGGGATGTCCCGCCGCTCGATCGCGATGAGCGCCCCGTCGAGATCGCGATCGAGCCGCTCGTAGCAGAGCTGGATGACCTTGGGACCGGACGCGGTGTCGAGGGCTCCCTCGGTGAACCGCGAGCGCAGCGCGACGTCGGCGGTGTTGATCTGCGACGGGGTGGCGAGCGTGACCATCTGTTCGATCCTCAGGACGAGCTCTTCGTGAGCGACGAGATCTGGCTGCTCAACCAATCGCCTTGCGTCTGCAGGCTGTTCAGCAAGGTCTGGACCGCGGTCCACTGACGGCGCAGCTGGGCCTCCTTGTCGACCATGCGCTCCTCGTACCGCGCGATCTGCTCGTCGAAGGCACGAGACCGCGAGTCGTAGGTCGCCGAGGTGACCGTGAGCGATCCGCCCTCGCCGGTCGCCGCCGCGGCGAACGACACGATCCGCGCAGCGATGCCGGGCTGGTAGACGATCGAGGGCAGCACGCCGCTGACGCCCTCGTCGACGTCGATCTCGAGGCCTCGTGCGAGCGAGGTGTCGGTCGTGAGCAGTCGGAGCCGCTGTCCCACACCGACCGCCGGCTGCCCGTCGATGGTGCCGACGATGTCGGTCCCGGTGTTCGTGGTCCACGTGCCGGCACCCGTGACGTCGAGGTTCGACTCGAACGCCCCGCCGCCACCGAACGCAGCCGCAGTCAACCGGACGCCCCCTCCGCTCAGCTCGGCGTTCACCGCCAACCCGGCCTCGGCCAGCGCTGCGTTCAACCCGGTCACGATGTCAGCGGCGCTCGCGCCGGCGGGAGCGTCGAACGTCGCCGTCGTCGTCCCGATCCGCACACCGATGCGCTGGCCGGCGACCGAGCCGCCGATCAGGACGTCTCCTGTCGTGGCGCGCGTGGCCGGCGTGGTGACCTCCACCGCGTACGTGCCTGCCACGGTGCTGTCGGCGGCGTTGGCGAAGTGCACGCCGCCGGACCCGGTGCCGCCACGGGCGAACAGGCGCTCGACTGCGGCCGGGTCGGTCGCGAGCGCGTTCAGGAACACGGCCTTGTCGAACTTCAACGTGCCGTCGCGCTGTGTGGTGATGCCGATCGAGCTCGCCAGGTTCGGCGACCCGCCGCCCACGAGGTCGTTCACTGCGGCGCGCAGCTGCTCGGCCATCCGCCGCACCGTTGCGTCGCCCGTGAGCGGTGACGCGGTCTTCGTGTCGGCGTCGTACTTGGTCTGGAGGGCGATGTCCGCGAGCACGCTGTTCACGCCGGCCACCAACTTGTCGACGGCTTCGGCCGTGGCATTGTCGTCGCGGTTGACGCTCACGGTGACAGGCGTCGCCGACTCGGCGGTCGCCGTCACCGTGACGCCCTGCAGCACGTCGGTGAACACGTTGCCGCTGGCGACGACGGAGTATGCGCCCGGCCCGGATCCGATGGTGATCTGCGCGTCGCGCGCGGCGGATGTCTCGAGCAAGCCACCGGCGCCGCTGAACACGGCGGCGTCCAGCGACAACCGGTTGGCCGTGCCGGTGCTGGCTGCGTTCACCTGCAGCAACCAGTTCCCGTCCGACACCTTCACGGCGGAGGCCGATGCGCCGACGCCGGCGCCGTTGATCGCTGCGGCCACCGCCGAGAGGCTGCGGTCGCCGGTGCCGACGACGGCAACAGTGGCCGAGCCCGTGCGCAGACCGTCGTCGAGCGTGAGGGTGAGGTTGCCGCTCCCGGTCGACACGGCCACGGTTGCACCGGTGCCCGCCGAGGTGACGGTGACCGGGGGGTTCGTACCGATCTGGATCACGCCGTCCGTGCCTGCGACGGCCGCGCCGTCGACCGTCAGGCCGAGCGCGCCGAGCGCGTTCCCGCCGGCGACGCGCAAGGTGGCGCTCGATCCTTCGTGGTGGGTGCTGATGCGCAG
This sequence comes from Ilumatobacteraceae bacterium, assembly GCA_050248155.1. GTDB lineage: Bacteria > Actinomycetota > Acidimicrobiia > Acidimicrobiales > Ilumatobacteraceae > VFMC01. Next base: position 19,286 of record JBFWSW010000045.1, on the reverse strand, counting down.
GCGGCCCGCCGCGTCGACGGTGGCCGTGGCGCCCGCCGGCGCGGCGTCGAGCGCGTCCTGCACCGCAGCGGCGAGCGACGTGGGATCGTAGGTGCCACTGGCGATCGTCACCGTGTGGGAGACGCCATCCACCTCGATCGTGAGCGTGTTGTTCGTCCCATCGACGACCGTGGAGGCCGTGAGCGTCGACGCTCCGGTGCGCGTCGCACCCACAGTGGATTGCGTGACCTCGACCGTGTAGTTGCCGGTCGCCACGCCGGCGCCGACGCCGACCGTGCCGACCCCGAGCCTGCCTGCCGTCGTCGAGACGGCCAACTGCGACGCGGTGGTGATCGGCGACGAGCTCGAGCCGACCGTCGTCGCGGTGCGCAGCCCGTGGGCTCGTGCGAGTTGATCGACCGTGAAGGTCACCGAGCCGGCCCGGGCCGTCGGTGACAGCGTCGCGATCGCGGCGCCCGGCACCGACACCGTCGAGGCGAGCTTGGTGATGCCCGACGTGACGAGCCCGGACGCGAGCGATTGCAGCGAGACGACGTTGCTCTTCAACCGCGCCACCGCGTCGCTCTGGAGCTTGACCTTCGCCTGGCGGGTCTGGAGCGTGGTGATCGGCTGGCGCTCGACCGCCATCAAGCCGCTGACGATCGACGACACGTCGATGCCTGCGGCGGTGAAACTGATGCTGTTCGACATACGTGCTCCCTCGGAGCTGACCGTTCAGAGATCCGGTGTTCCCGCCGGAATGGAGCGAAGGGGGTCCGGCTGCCACCGGACCCCCTTCGACCGCCGCCATCGAGTGGCCAACGGGCAGATCAGCGCAGGAGCGAGAGGATCGTCTGCGGGATCTGGTTGGCCTGAGCGAGCATGGCCGTGCCGGCCTGCTGCAGGACCTGGTTCTTCGTGAAGACGACCATCTCGGCCGCCATGTCGGTGTCACGGATGCGGGACTCCGAGGCCGAGAGGTTCTCGGTGGTGACCTGCAGGTTGTTGATCATCGACTCGAAGCGGTTCTGCAACGCACCGAGGTTGCCACGGGTGGTCGACACGGTCGAGATCGCCGTGTCGAGCGCCGAGATGGCAGCCGTGGCGCCGGCGCCGGTCGAGATGTCGAGCGTCGCGATGCCCGACAGCACGCCCGAGGTGCTGACGTTGCCGATGCTGAGCGTCGTCGTGTCGGTCGCCGAGGCGCCGATCTGGAACGTGCCGCCCGAGCCGGCCGCCGCGGTGACGCCGGTGTTGAGCTGCATGTCGGCCAGCGGGGTGCCGGTGCCGTCGGTGAGGGTGAACGTCTGACCCGCCGTCAGCCCTGCGACCTCGATCGTCAGCGAGGTGCCGGCGCCGACCGTGGTCGCGCTGACCGTCACCTTGCCGGCGAACGCGTTGATCGCCGCGTTGCCGTTGGCCGCCAGCGCGGCGTTGATCGAGCTCTGGATCGACGAGGCCGCAGCCGCACCGGTCACGTTCGTCATCGCCGACAGGTCCACCAGCACGTTGCCGAGACCGTTGATGTTGATGTTGAAGTCGTCACCAGCGGTGTGGCTGATCTGGTTGTTGGCGTCGAAGCCCGTCGCCCGCGCCGGCGTCACGCCGTAGGTGCCGTCGAGGAGCGCCGTGCCGCCGAAGCGGGTGCTGCTCGAGATGCGGTCGATCTCGGTGCGCAGTGCCGCCAGCTCTTGCTGAGCCGCAGCGCGAGCCGCCGAGTCGTTGGCACCGGTGTTGGCCGCCTGCACCGACAGGTCACGCATGCGGGTCAGCATCGTGTGCACCTCGTTCAACGCACCTTCAGCCGTCTGCACGACCGAGATGCCGTCCTGAGCGTTGCGGGTCGCCTGCTTCAGGCCGCTGATCTGGGCACGCAGGCCCTGGCTGATGACCAGACCGGCCGCGTCGTCGGCCGCCCGGTTGATGCGGAAGCCCGAGGAGAGCTTCTCGAGGCTCTTGCCGAGCGTGATGTTGGTGGCGGACAGGTTGCGTGAGGCGTTGTTCGCCATCACGTTCTGGTTGATGCGCATTGGTCCCTACCTCCGTGTGGGGTGTGTCGTGGGTCCCGTTCCGTGGGACCCGTTGCCCTTCTGGGCTCTTGTCACTGTCCGCGTGCGCGGTCTCGTTGCACGGGTCTCGGCCCGGAATCCCCCGCCGTTCCCCCGCGGCTCCCCCGACGACCGATGCTGTCGGTCACGCCTGCTGCGGCCGGAACTCCCAGTGCCACGGCTCGCGCGGCACGGCCTCGACGAAGCCGAAGCGATGACCGTTCGCCCGCATCCAGGCGAGCGTCGACGAGTCGGACACGTCCACGTCGACCGCCAAACCCCAGCCGTGGTTCGAGGTCCCAGGCGTGGCGCCGAGTCCGCCTTCGCTGTACAGGCCCTTGCGCGCCACGAGGTCGACCTGCTGCTCGTAGCTGCGATACGAGTCGGTGATCCGCAGGTCGATGCCGTCGGCGCGTGCGGCCGCGACTGCGTCGCGCCAGCTCGCTGCGGCGGGTGCGTACAGGCGGTGCGACCCCTGCCCGATGGGTTCGAGCGCGGCCGCCGGCACACGCCCGTTGCCGTACTGGGCGAGTTCGGCGGGGACGGACATCGAGCCATAGCCGCCGATCTGCCCGAGGCTCGATCCGGTGGACATGCCGTCGAGCCGGTAGGCCGAGAACGCGGTGGTCGCGCTCGGTGCCGTCGCGGTGGCCGCTTTCTGGACCGCCTGCTGGTAGGCGGCACCGAACGGATCGAATCCGGCGGTCGACACCGGTTGCGAGATCGCAGCTTCGTACACGCCCTCGAATCCGCCGCCGGCCAGCGACGAGCCCGGGGTGATCCGCTGCTGGATGGCCCCGATCCGGGATTCGACGCTCGAGATGGGGGCGACGGCGAACATGTCCGAGCCGACGGTGCGTCCCGGAGTGCACCTGTCAAGCACGTCGCGTGCCGAGGCCCGACCCCCCACGCGTGTGACCACTGGCGCCCCGATGAGAGGCCGGAGTGGTCAGACGCTGGGGGAGGAATCGCTGCCGACGAGCTCGCCGAGGGCCAACCACGACCCGCAGCGCATGACGGACGCGCCGACGGCCCAGGAGTCGTCGGCGACGGCGAGCTCGTCGGTCACGACGAGGACGGTCGTCGACGCCGGGTGCGCCGAGACCAGGGCGCGCACGACAGCGGCGACATCGCCGTCCTGCGGCGCCTCGACGTACGCGTGCTCACCGGCCACTGCGGGTTCGACGCGCTCGGGCAGCACCACCGCGACGGACGTGCCGAAGAGGAGCCCGATGGCTTCTGCGGCATCGAGCGCGCTCAAGCGCGCGACATCGATCGAGGCCGTGGGCCACCCCGCTCGGGCGAGCCCGTCACCGTCGACGATGACGTGGGCGCGCGCCGGCTCGGGCTTCGGCGCGGGGGCGAGCGGTGCGACCGGCTCGAGCGGCGCCCGGGGCATGCTGCGTCGGTCCTGCCCGCTGCGGCGCTCGATGCCATCGGCAGGCGGCCCGCCACGTTCGCTCGGCTCCTCGGCCTCCTCGACGTCCTCCGGCCACAGGCGCACCAGGATGAACAGGCCGGCGAGGCCGGCGATGAACCACCACTGCCCCAACATCTTGAACAGCAGCCCGAGCCGCGGGATGTGCAGCTTGGCCACACCGACGACGTCCTGGGAGTGGACGATGAAGTCGTCGGGGGAGTCCCGGTTGTCGCCCTGGATGATGTAGCTGCCGTCGGGCTGGATGCTCTTCAGCCGGTGCATGATCAGCTTGCCGGCGCCGTTGTAGCCCTCGGGCACGGCATAGACGACGACGTCGCCCACGTGGTGCTCGTCCGCCTTGCGTGCGATCACGATGTCGCCGGTGCGGTAGTTGGGGCGCATCGACGTGCCCTTCACCACCACGTAGGTGGTGCCGCCGCCCCACTGCGACGGCCACGCCAGGTAGGCGAGGGCGAGGAGCAGCAGCCAGCCGAGGATGCCGAGCAGCCGCCGCCGGAGCGACCTTGGCGGCGTGGGCGCGTCGCCGTTCAGCTCGGCAGGGGTGTCGTCACCCTCAGGTCGTCGAACTGGATGGAGGCTGTGGATGCGTACAGTCCAGCACGGTCACCGCCGCCGAGGATGGCAATGATGCCCGGATCGAGCGTGAGCGACAGGACCGGTGCGCCATCGACGCGCACTTCCACCGCGTCGGCGAGGCGGACGAGTGACAGCGTGGTCGACGTGCCGATGCTGACGACGGTCGTGTCGAGCACGGTCGGGACGCCAGCCGCCACGAGGAGGAGGTCGGCGCGCACCGGACCGTCGCCGGCGAGCACGGCCGCGAGATAGGTGTCGGCGCCGTCGTGATCGGCGACCACACCGCCACCCGCGCCGCTGACTCCTGACACGGTCACCTCGACCGCCGCGTCGACCCTGCCGACCCCGAGCGTCGCGACCGAGTCGGTCGTGCCGTCGACCACGACCACTCCGGACGCGGTCGACCACCCGCCCGCGTGCACGTCCCAGGTCAACGCTCCGCAGGTCGACGGGCTCTGCACCGCCCGGCCGGCGAGTGGTGCGTCCGGGCCGTCGAAGTTGTCACACGAGATGATCGACGGGGCCACCGAGGTCGCCACCGCCTTCAACGCCTGGAGCTCACCCCCGGAGATGCCACCGAGGCCGGCCGCAAAACCCACGACGACCGCACCGCTGCCGGCGACGCAGAGCGTCACACCGGCAGCGAGTGCGGCCGTCCTTCGTTGCATATCGGCCTACGTTAGGCCTGCACCGTCGCAGAGGGTCGCCGTGAGGCGATCATGGTCAGGCGATGACGAGGGCGATGTTCTGGACGTCGGCCGCGTTGACCGGCGTGTTGATGGTGATGAGGAAGTCGTCGGTGAGGTCGGCATCGGTGCCCTGGTCGACACCGTCGATGTCGCTCAGCGCCACGAGCACTTCCGACTCCTCCGTCAGCACCGGCGCGCCAGCGGCTTCGAGGTCGTCGAGCGCCACCGAGGCCAGCTGGCCGATGCAGGTGTCGGCGACGCCCAGCAGGCGCACGCCGGTCACCACGTAATCCTGGGTCGCCTCGTCGTAGTCGGTGACGTAGGCGATGTCGATGCCGTCGGTGTCGCAACCGGCGACGACGTCGCTCTCGGCACCGAGGGTCTCCGAGGTCAGGCCACCGAGCGAGGCAGCCGATGCGCTGACCAGACCGGCGGCGATGAGGGCGCCGATGACGGCACCGGACTTGGACTTGATCTTCATGATGTTCCCACTTCCGTGTTGTGGGGCGGAGCCGCAGCCCGCCGATTGTGACCTTCCGTGTGTCGCACGAGCCGCCCGGTCATGCCGGTCGGCTGGTACTCGCAAGACCGTCGCCACGCGCGCACGGAATGCCACCCTTTGGGGTGCAAATCACTCGGGGGTCCCCCCACATCGCTCGCGGGGTCGCTCGGGGGATGGCACGAGCGCGGACCGGAACAGGACGCCACCTCCCGTGCCCGCTCGGGACCCTGTCCTAGTATCGCCGCCGGTGGACGACCCTCTCATCGGCGTGTTGATCGTCGACGATCACGACATGGTGGCGAGGGCCTTGGCCGACGCTCTCGACGACGGGGTGACGTGCTCGGTCGTCGGCATCGCCCACACGCGATCCGAGGCGTCGGCTCTGCTGACCGCACATCCGGTCGACGTCGTCGTGCTCGATCTGCGGCTCGCCGACGGCGACGACACGACGTCGTTCATCCCCGAGATCCTGCTGGCGTCCCCCGACACCAAGGTGCTCGTCCTCAGCGCGTGGGGCGACGACTGGTCGGTCTCGCGCGCCGTCGAGATGGGCTGTCACGGCTACATGCTGAAAGAGCAAGGTCTCGACGAGCTGCTCGACGGCATACGTGCCGTGGCGCGCGGGGAGGCCACGTTCGCTCCCGCCGTGCTGAGCCGCGTGCTCAAGCTCTTGCGCCCCGGAGCGATGACGAGCGAAGCCCTCACAGGTCGCGAGACCGAGGTGCTGCGCCGCCTCGCCGACGGCTTGACGACCGAGCAGATCGCGGCCGACCTGTACGTCAGCGTGAACACCGTGCGCAACCACGTGAACAACATCATCCGCAAGCTGAACGTCCACTCGCGGCTCGAAGCGGTGTCCTTCGCGATCCGCAACGGCCTCATCCGCGTCGGCTGAAAAAGCCGCGCTGCTTCACAGCTGTGATGCGAGCGCCCTGCTGGGCTCGGCCTCGAGGCCGGCGCGGTCCTTGCGGTCCTTCTTCCGCTCGTACATCGCCTGATCGGCACACGCCAGGAGCTCGTCCGGCGTCGTCCCGTCGGTGCCCAATGTGACCCCGACCGAGCAGCCGATCGACACCGTGGCAGGTCCGAGCTCGAAGGGCAACGCGAGCACCGCCTCGATCCGCCGCGCGAGCGCCGACGCATCGGCGCGGCTCGCGACGTGCTCGGCCACCACCACGAACTCGTCGCCGCCGTAGCGGGCGACCACGTCGCTCGATCGGGCCAGTGCCGAGATGCGCGAGGCCGCCTGCCGCAGCAGCTCGTCACCGACATCGTGACCGAGCGTGTCGTTCACCGGCTTGAAGCCGTCGAGGTCGAGGAACAGCAGCGCCAGCCGCTCCGGTGTGCGGACGTGACGGTGCATCGCCTCCTCGAGGTGGACGAACAGCTGTCGGCGGTTGGGGAGCCCCGTCAGCGGATCGAGCGTCGCGAGGCGCCGCAGCTCCTCCTGCGCGCCGCGCAGGTCGGTCACGTCCTCGTAGGTCAGCACGGCACCGTCGATGTGGCCGCGCTCGTCGAGCAGGGCGATCGAGTTGGCGATCACCTCGTGGCGCGTGCCGTCGGCCTGCACCACGACGAACACCCGCTCGGCGAGCGAGCGTCCGGCGAGCGCGACCTCGAGCGGCCGGTCGCACACCGGCACCGGCTCGCCGTGCTCGTCGAGGAGCTCGTGCGTGGACACGTAGTCGAGCAGCGGCCTGCCCGACACGAGCTCCGTCCCGAGCATCCGGCAGAAGGCCTGGTTGGCCTCGAGCACCACACCGTGGCGGTCCACGGCGACGACACCGGCGTGCACGCTGTCGAGGATCGCCGCCAAGAGGCCGCGCTCGCGATCGAGACGCTGCTCGAGCTCGAGTCGATCGGTGATGTCACGCGACGACAGCATGACCGCGCTCCGCCCGTCCTCGCGGTCGCCGATCAACCGCGCGAGGGTCTCGAGCCACCGGTACGTGCCGTCGACGTGCAGCGCTCGGTGGCGCAACGCCTCCGTGGTCGACTCGTCGACGATGCGGTGCACGAGCTCGTCGAACTCCTCGGCGTGCAGGTAACGGGTGATGTGATGCCCGACGACGAGTGTCCCCTCGTAGCCGAGCACCTGCTGGACCGACGGCGACACGTATGTGATGAACCCGTTCAGGTCGATGACCGTGACGAGCTCTCGGGTCTGCGAGGCGAGGCTCCTGAAGCGTTGCTCGGATGCCGCCATCGCCAGCTCTGCGTCACGACGGGCAGAGATGTCGGCGAGTGAGACGTGGAACTGCGGTTCGCCGGTGTGGGCCGGGACGCAACGGGCGACCACGTGCACCCATCGCTCGTGTCCCCGCGCGTCGAGCACCCTCGCTTCGACGCTCGACACGTCGCGGCTCCACTCGGCATGCGTCAGCGCCGCCTCGACCAGCACGCGGTCGTCGGGGTGCAGGAGGATGCCGATGTCGACGCCGGTGAGCTCGTCGGGGTCGCGACCGAGCACGGCGCGCGCCGTCGCCGACGCGTGGCCGATCGTCCGGTCGGCGTGCGCCATGACCAGCACCTCGCTCGCGTTCTCGGCGAGGAACTGGTACCGCCGCAACTCGTCGGTCAGCTCGCCGACGACACGGCGGTGGTCCGTGACGTCGCGGAACGTGACGACGATGCCGTTCACCGCCGGATCGGCGCGGCAGTCGCTGAGCAGCTGCCGGGTGACGAGGTAGCGACCGTCCCGGTGGCGGACCCGGACGTCGAGCAGCGCGAACGGCCGCCGGCGCTGGCGGAGATCGGCCACCGCAGCAAACAGGCTCGCCCGGTCGTCGGGGTGGACGTGGTGCGGCGCATCCACCCGCTCGATCGGTGCTTGCCACCCGAGCAGTCGCGTGAAGCTCGGGCTCGTCCACACCACCGTGCCCTCGTCGGACACGACAGCGACCGCGTCGTCGGTGTGGGCGAGCAACGTGTCGAGCCGCTGGTTCTCGGCCGCCAGGCAGCTGTTCGCCTCAGCGAGTGCACGCTCACGCGCCTTCAGGTCGCGCCATCTCCGCACCACGAGCAGCACCACCAGGCTCGCGGCCGTCGCCAGCGCCAGGGACGTGAGGATCACACCTGCCGACATCACGGCGGCCTCGTGCCGGTGCACCGGTCGACCCGTCGGGGGCGCGGGAGGTCGGTGCGGGTGCTCATGCGACCTGACAGTGCGGAGACCCCTGCCCCGATGCCAGGGTCGGCGCGAGGTCGGGATCGATCAGTGCAGGCGCGTCGCGAGCACTCGTTCGGCGGCGTTGCGGCCGCACATGCCGTGCACCCCGCCGCCCGGAGGGGTCGACGCCGAGCACAGGAACAGGTCGGGGTTCGGAGTCGAGTACGCGTGCAGCCCGAGCGTCGGCCGGAAGACCAGCTGCAGACCGGTGTGCGCGCCGCCGGCGATGTCACCGCCGACCGCGTTCGGGTTGTACCGGTGCAGCACCGCGGGCGGCATCAGGTGTCGAGCGAGCACGAGATCACCGAACCCCGGCGCGAACCGCTCGATCTGGCGCTCGATCGCAGCGGTCGCGTCGCCTGTGAAGCCGTGAGGCACGTGCGCGTAGGCCCACACGGTGTGCTTGCCCTCCGGTGCGCGGGTGGAGTCGGCGACGCTCTGCTGGGCGACGAGCACGAACGGCCGATCCGGCATCCGGCCGGCGGTCACGTCGGCCTCGGCCGCGGCGATCTCGTCGAACGTGCCGCCCAGGTGCACGGTCCCCGCGCGGCGACAGTCCTCGTTGGTCCACGGCACCGGGCCGTCGAGCGCGTAGTCGACCTTGAACGCGGCCGGACCGTGGCGGAACCGGTCGAGCCTGGCGCGGAAGCGTGCCGGCAGCGCGTGCTCGGCGATGGACGCCAGTTGGGCAGGGTTCGTGTCGAACAGGACCGCGCGTGATCTGGGCAGATCGTCGAGCCGGCGCACGTGACGTCCGGTCTCGACGGTGCCGCCGAGATCGCGGAGACGGGCGGTCAATGCGTCGGCGATGGCCTGCGAGCCGCCGCGCGCGAACGGCCACCCGCCCGTGTGTGCGGCAGCGGCCAGCATGATCCCGAATGACGAGGTGAACGGCGCGCTGAGCGGCGAGAAGGCGTGCGCGGCGCATCCCCCCATCAGGGCAGCGGCCTGGTCGGTGTCGAAGCGGCGCCGCAGCCAGGTCGCGGGCTGGAGCGCACGCACCCCGAACCTCACCAGCGGAACGGGGTGCGACGGGATCGACACGATCGGCCGGAGGACCTGCGGGAGGAGTGCGTCCCACTGCCGCACGGGCTGGCCCATCACGCGGCGCCAGGCGCGGCCGTCGGGCCCGAGACCACGTGCCGTCTCGTCGAGTGATCGATGCAGGACGCCGGCGGTGCCGTCGTCGAGCGGGTGCGCCAGCGGTACGTCGGGATGCACCCACTCGACGCCGTGGCGCGCCAGGTCGAGGTCGCGGAACGCCGGGGACGAGGCGCCGAGCGCGTGGACGGTGGCGCACACGTCGTGGCGGAACCCGGGCAGCGTCAGCTCGTCCGTGCGGCACCCGCCACCCACCGTGTCGGACGCCTCGACGACGTGCACCGACCGGCCGGCGGCGGCGAGCGTGATCGCCGCGACGAGACCGTTCGGGCCCGCGCCGACCACCACGGCGTCGAGACCGGGCGTCGAACGGCTCATCGATCAGGACGGCTGTGCGAGCGCACCGTCAGGCGACCAGGTCGGTGTACTCGGGGTGATCGTCGATGAACTGGGCAACGTACCAGCAGCTCGGCACGACTCGCCGTCCGGACGCGCGGATGTCGTCGAGGGCGAAGCGCACGACGCGCCCGGCGTAACCCTGCCCTCGCCGGGCGGGCGTCGTCACCGTGTGCGGCAGCACGACGGTCGAGCCCTGCACGTCGTACTCGGCGAACGCGACGGTCACGCCGTCGACGACGGCCTCGTAACGCGACCGATCGGGACGGCGCACGATCTCGACGTCAGCTGGCTCGGATCCGGAGCGATTCACCCCCTCATGTTGCCCGATCGCTGGCGTCGTCACACCTGGCGAGTCGCACCTGGTCGTGGCCTCGGATGGCGCTCCAAGCGCTTCACAAGCACCGCGCAAGCGGTCCCGGTCAGAGTGACACCATGAGCACGACCACTCTCGACCGCACCATTCCCACCAACGACATCACCGCAGGCCGGACCGCCCTTCGCCCTCGTCTCGGCGAGCAGCAGGCCCGAGCGTTCATCGACTACGGGCGTCCGGACATCACCGGCAGCAGGTTCCGCCACTACAAACGCAGGCGCGTCGCCGTCATCGGGCCCGAGCACAACGTCGGCCCGGTGCTGCGCGATCTCGACCTGCTGGCACGCGAGAAGCCGGGCACCACCGTCACCCTGGTCACGCCCGAGCGCCGCGATGCTGCCGCGCCGGCCACCGACCGCGTCGAGGGATTCCGGGTGCACGGCTTCTACCCCACCGAGGGTGGCGTCATGCTCGAGGGCGACGACGGTCGGTGGATCGGTCCGTTCGACCGGCTCATCGTCGACGAAACCCCGGGCGCTGCCTGATACACGCTCGCCTACCCTCGCGGGGGTGAGCGACGACGTCCGGATCGCACCGTGGACGGAGGACGATCGCGATGACGTCATCGCGCTGATCGTCTCCATCCAGCAGGGCGAGTTCGGGCTGTCGATCACGGCAGCCGATCAGCCCGACCTCGTCGACGTCGACGGCTGGTATCGCGCCTCGGGAGGCGAGATGTTCGTCGCCCGCGACACCGGTGGGGTCGTGGGCACGATCGGCGCGATCGTGGTGGAGGACAACACGATCGCGCTCCGGAAGATGTTCGTCGCCGAACGACACCGGGGCACCGGGCTCGCGACGGCGCTGATGGAGAAGATCGTCGCGTGGGCCCGAGGGGCGGGCTATCGGACCATCCTCCTGGGTACCACCAGTCGCATGCTCGCCGCGCACCGGTTCTACGAGAAGCACGGCTTCGAACGCATCGACGCGGACGACCTCCCGGCCGAGTTCCCTCGCATGGCGGTCGACGACCGCTTCTACCGGCGTGATCTGCTCGGCGTCGTCTCGATCCGCGAGTACGACCCCGGCTGGCCGCAACGCTTCGCC
>JBFWSW010000045.1:0-7862 GCA_050248155.1 Ilumatobacteraceae bacterium | reverse complement strand
GCTGACGACGCTGCCGCGGTCGCCAAGCTGCCCAAGCCTCGGCTCGGCGAGCACACGCTGAACCGGGTGGCGCGAGACCAACCCGAGGTGACCGCAGCATTCGCACGAGCGGTCGGCGCAGCGACGAAGGCCCAGTCGGCTGCGATCGGCGGAGCGGGTGGCGAGGCGTTGCGCGCGTCGAGCGCCGAACTGCGCACGGCGACCAATGCGCTGGTCGATGCCGCCGAGCAGCAGCTGCGCCGGGACGGGCGCGACAGCCCGACGCAGCGCGACGAGGTGCTGTCGGTCATCCGCTCGCTGACCAACGAGGATGGCGTGGCGCAGCTCGTGGCCGGCGTCGTCGGGTCCGGTGTCGCCCCGACCGGCGGCGAGCTGTTCGCCGGGGCGCCCGATCCGCCGGATCGCCCCTCCCGGCCGAAGCCGAAAGCCCCCAGTCGCTCGCAGAAGCGAACCGCCGCACCGGCCGAGAGCGCCTCGCCGCCCCCGAAGCCGACCAAGGCCGAGCTCGCCGCCGAGCGTCGTCGCCAGAAGGAGATCGCCGACGCCCGGCAGACCGTGGCGAGAGCCGAGCGAGACGTCCGCGCCGCGCAGCGCGCCCTCGAGTCGGCGACCGAGCGGCTGGTAGCGGCCGAAACCGCACGCGACGAAGCGCAAGCCGCTCTCGAAGCCCTCGACCCCGAACGCGATGAGAGATGAGCGGCAGATAGCCACTCATCTCTCATCGCGAGGGTGGGGGTGAGGCCGTCAGCTGACGACTGACTCCTCGTCGAGCAGGCCGGCGAGCTCGTCGTCGAGGTCGCCTGCGGCGTCGTGACCTTCGATGTCGACGTGCGGCAGGATGCGGTCGAGCCAGCGCGGGACCCACCAGTTGCGGTCGCCGAGCAGCTCCATCGTCGAGGGCACCAGCACCATCCGCACCACGGTGGCATCGAGCAGCACGGCGACGGCCAGACCGAGGCCCGTGACCTTCATCAGCACCTGATCGCTGAGGATGAAGGCACCGAACACGGCGATCATGATCGCAGCAGCGGCGCTGATCACCCGGCCGGTCGACGCGATGCCATGGGCCACTGCCGACGCGTTGTCGCGGGTGCGCACGTACTCCTCACGGATCCGCGAGAGCAGGAACACCTCGTAGTCCATCGACAGCCCGAACAGCATGGCGAACATCATCATCGGCAACCACACGGGCACCGGCGTCGACTCGCTGATGCCGATCAGCCCACCGAACCAGCCGCCCGACAGCGCGATCGACATCACGCCGTAGGCAGCGCCGATCGCCAGCACGTTCATGAGCGCGGCCTTCACCGCGACGAGCAACGAGCGGAAGACCACGAGCAGGAGCACGAACGACAGGGCGATGACCGCACCGATGAAGATCGGCAGGCGGCCGCCCATGAGCTCGCTCTCGTCGACGTACGCCGCGACCGCGCCACCGACGTGGACGGTCGCGTCACTGCCATCAACCGTCGGCGGCAAGACGTCGTCGCGGAGGTGGTGGATGAGGTCGACGGTCTGCTCGTCCTGCGGGCCGGTCGCGGGGTAGGCGATGATGACCGCCGTGTCACCGGCCGCGTTCACGGTCGCCGGCAGGGCGGTCGCGATCCCCGGATCGTCCTGCAGCGCAGCGCTGACGCGATCGGCGGCCGCGGCATCGCCCTCAAGCTCGACGGCGATGATCAACGGACCGTTCGCCCCGGGGCCGAACGCGTCGGCGACGTGGTCGTAGGCGCGGCGGCTGGTCAGCTCGGTCGGGCCGGTCCCAGCGTCGGGGTAGCCGAAGCGCAGGTTCGTCGCCGGTGCGGCGAGGCCGACCAGCACCACCAGGGCGACGGTGCCGGTGACGACGGGCTTGCGCTGCACCACCCGGCTCCACTTCGCCCAGATCCCCTGATCACCGCGATCACCACGCACGAACGGCACGCGGAGGCGATCGATCTTGGTGCCGGCGAATCCGAGGATGGCGGGCAGCAGCGTCATCGACGCGACGAGGACGATGAGCACACCGGCCACGGTGACGGCAGCGGTGCCGTAGAGGTACTCGAGTCGCATCGCGGCGAGGCCGACGAGGCTGATCACGACCGTGCCACCGGCGAACAGGACGGCTCGGCCGGCGGTCGTGATGGCGGTGACGATCGCCGCTTCGGGCTCCAGGCCAGCGGTGAGCGCGGCGCGGTAGCGGGTGACGATGAACAGGGCGTAGTCGATGCCGACGCCGAGGCCGATCATCGTCATCAGCTGCGGAGCCCAGTCGGGCACCATGAACACGTGGGTCAGCAGCGCCGACGCGCTCAGACCGACGCCGAGGCCGAACACGGCGACGAGGATCGGCAACCCGGCCGCCAGCACCGAGCCGAAGACGACGAGGAGGATGACGAGGGCGGCGATCAGGCCGATGCCTTCGGAGCCCGACTCGCCCATCTCGACGTTCTGGACCGCACCGCCTCCCGCCTCGACGGTCAGCCCGAGGCTGTCGTCGTCGCCGTGATCGGCGAGCTCCATCAACGACTCGATCGTCGACGCAGGGACCTTCTCGGCCGTCGCGTCGAGCTGCACCGTGGCGAGCGCGACGGTGCCGTCGGCGGACCGGGCATCGATGCGCACGTCACGGACGTGTTCGACGGTTCGCGCCTCGGCCTGCAGTTCGGCGATGCGAGCCGCGACGGCGGGCGCGTCGAGGGTGGCGCCCTCGGTGGCGAACACCAGCTGGACGGTGTCGCCCGACTGCTCGGGGAAGCGGTCGCCCAGCAGCTCCTGGGCGCGGGCCGAGCCACTGCCCGGCATCGTGTAGTCGACCCGGTGGTCCGAGCCGGCCATGCTCGCAGCCACGGCGGCCGCGACGAGGACGACGGCCCAGAGGGCGACGACGAGGCGCCGCCGGCGGACCATGGTGGTGGCGAACCGGGCGAGGCTCACGACGCCACCGCCAGGGGGGCCGCCGCGGTGCCGAGGGCACGGCTGGTCAGTCGGGCGTGTCCGCTTCGGGTCAGCTTCCACAGCAGCCGCATGACGGCCGGGGCTTCGGCGATCAGCTTGTCGCGATCGGCCGGTTCCGCCCAGTGCATCACGAACGGCACCGTGTAGGCGGCCTGCTTGCCGATCCCCAGGTGCTTCATCGCCGCCTCGTGAAGCGCTTCGTACTCGCCGGCGCTGAAGTGGACGCCGAACAGCGGCACCAGCGCCTCGTCCTCGAAGTCGAGGTGCTGGTCCATGTGCGTCGCCAGCTCGCGCATGCGGATGGCGGCTTCGAACGCCGAACCCTCGCTCGTCGTCCGGGCGAGCTCGGTGAGCGCCCGATGGCAGGCGCCCATCAGCCGGTCGAGGTGGTGGTGGTCGGCATCGACCTGTTCCAAGTGGTCTCCGGTTCTGGGTACCCGCTCCACGAGTTTGGGGAAGAAGATGTCGTCCTCGATCGTGTGGTGGGCGAAGACCTCACCGGCGTATCCGATCCAGTACTTGAGCAGGGAGCGCGCCTGGACGCGGTCCCCACCCCGGAAGCCGGCCAGTGCCGCGGCCATGCGGTGCGGCGCGGTGCGCAGTGCGTGGTGGATGACCCGGTAGTCGGTGAGATCGGGGGTGGTCGTCGAGCTCGTCATGGTGCTGTTCCCTCCTGAACGTCTGGTCTGTGCGTGTTGCTGGTGTGACGATGACGCGGCGCGGTTGGAAGGCGCTTGCGTGTCGCTTGCAAAGATCGACGCCGGGAACTCGGCGGTTGTGACGAGCGACCCCGAGATGTGGACTGTGACGCATGGCGCGAGGCGATCTCGGCGTCGATCGACGGCGAGAGCCCGGGCGTCGATCAGCGCCTGCTCGACGCCCATCTCGCCCGCTGCTCCGACTGCCGGCAGTTCCGTGACCTGGGCGAGCTGTCCCGCCGCGCATCACTGGTGCAGCCCGCTGCGCCGATGCCCGACCTGGCGCGGCAGGTGTCGCGCCGCGCTGCACTCGCCGATCGCGCGTCACGGTGGAGCATCGCTCGGGCGCTGCTCGCCGTGGTCGCGCTCGACATCATCGCCTTCTCGCTCCCCGCGCTGGTGCTCGGTGACGAGCAGAACACCTCGACGCACTCCGCCCGGCACCTCGGTGCCTTCACCGCTGCCTACGGCGTGGGGCTGTTCGTCGTCGTCGTCCGCCCCGCCCGCGCGCGCACGATGCTCCCGGTCGCGATGGTGCTCGCCGGTGCGCTGGTCATCACCGCGATCGTCGACCTCGCCTCGGGCCACGTGCCGCTTATCGGTGAGACCCAGCATCTGCCCGAGGTCCTGAGCGTGCTGCTCGTCTGGCTGATGACCGTGCCGGCGCCCCGCCCGTTTGCTCGCCGTCGTGTCCGGACGGGCTTCGAGGACATCACGCTCCGCCTCGTCGACGACGAGCGCGAAGCGAGCTGATCCGGCTCCTCAATCGGCGGCGTCGGGCTGCGCCGGCGGTCGCACCACGTGGGGCAGGACGTCGGCGAGGAACCTGATCAGCAACGTCGCGCCGAGGGTCAGGCACGCCACCGCAGCGGTCCTCGCGTACCAATCGGGCAACGACGACTGGATCTGGCTGCGGCTGATGACGTCGATGCGGTCCCACCCGCCGATCGCGCCGATGACCAGCGCGGCGAGCGCGACGAAGGCGCTCGGAGTCGTCGAGGCCCGGCGACGCACCACGATCAGCACGACCGTGGCGGCAGCAGCGACCAGCGGCCAGCCGATCAGCCATGCCTTCTGACCGGCGGACGTGCGCAGGGCGCCCAGGTACCCAGCCGTGTCCACCGTGAAGAGAACCGTGCCGAGCGCGGCGACACCGATCGCCACACGCTGCCACCGACGGACCATCGCGAGCACGACTGCGGTGAGCGCGGCGATCGCGAAGCCCAGCGTCACCCACGGCGGCCGGGACGGCGGCGGCACCCATGCCAGATCGCCGACGATCGCCGCGGCTCGGCCGTCGATCGAGAGGGGGATCTCCCATCGCTCGAAGATGACGGTCACGCGGTGAGGATCGGCGTCCACCTGCGACGGCGGCACGTCGGACATCCAGTGCGTGCGGTGATCGTGGAACGATGCCGATCGACCCGAGCTGATGCGCTCCCACTCCGGCGGCAAGCTGTTGTCCGCTTCCGGCGGGAGCGTCACCCTCGCGTACCGGTCGTCGTTGAGGTACGTGGCCGTCGAGTGGATGTTCCGCTCGACACCGGACGCGCTGATGCGCAGGTAGGGCTCGTCCTCGTAGCCGATCACGGTGAGCGTGCCCGAGCCGGTGTAGGTGACCTCGATCGTCCCCTGCACGTTGTAGAGGTGCACGGAGAGGCCGGCGACGCTGGGCTCGACGCCGAGCACGCGGGTTCGGTAGTTCGACGTCGCATCACCACCGCCGTGGGCGAGCGCCGGTTGGGCCGGGACGAGCGCGGTCATCAACGCCAGGCCGACCGAGCATGCCCACCTGCGCAACCGGATCATCGGACTCCCATGCTCGAGGCCTTCGCCCTGCGAGCGTACCGATGGCGCCGCCCCGAGGGCACATACAGCCTGCTCGCGGCACCCCCAACTACGCTCGCCCCGATGGAGCAACGCGAGGCGGGCACCCGCACCTCCGCCTTCGGGGTGAGCCGCCGGGAAGGGCACGATTCGAGCCCGTTCTACGAGCGCTTCGTGTCGCCGGTCCTGTCCGACGACGAGACCGTCAACCGGCCGCAGCACCTGCTCGACGAGCTCGGGAGCGGCCGGTTCTTCCTCGGCTCCTCGACGTCGATGACGCAGCTGCCCGACAACAGCGTCGCGCTCGTCGTGACGTCGCCCCCCTACTTCGTCGGCAAGGAGTACGAGTTGGCGGTGACCGGTGAGTCCGGTGAACCGTCTCGTGTGCCGTCGACCTACCTCGAGTTCCTGCAGCTGCTCGAGGACGTCTTCCGCGAGTGCGTGCGCGTGCTCGAACCGGGCGGGCGCATCGCAGTCAACGTCGCCAACCTCGGTCGCAAGCCCTACCGCAGCCTCAGCTCCGATGTCATCACGATCCTCCAGGACCGCTTGGGGTTGCTCCTCCGCGGAGAGGTGATCTGGAAGAAGGCCGAGACGTCGGCGGGCTCGTGCGCGTGGGGGTCGTTCGCGAAGGCCTCGAACCCGGTGCTGCGCGACGTGACCGAGCGTGTCGTCATCGCGTCGAAGGGCCGGTTCGCCCGCGCGATCCCGATGAAGGAGCGGCTTCGCAGGGGTCTGCCGCACGAGTCCACGCTCGCCAACGACGAGTTCCTCGACGTCACGCGCGACGTGTGGGAGATGAGCACGGAGTCGGCGACTCGCGTGGGCCATCCGGCGCCCTTTCCTGTCGAGCTGCCCCGCCGCCTGATCGACCTCTACACGTACCGGGGCGACATCGTGCTCGACCCGTTCGCCGGGTCGGGTTCGACGATCGTCGCCGCCGCAAGGACGGGCCGCATCGGCGTGGGCTACGACCTCGACGCCTCGTACCTCGATCTCGCCCAGCAGCGACTCGACGCCGAGCTCGCGCGTGTGCAGCGCGTGCAGGCGGCGACGCACCCCACGTTCGCGCAGCAACCGCTCGAGGCGCAGGTCGAGCAACTCGAGAAGCTCTCACCGGACGAACGGCAGGACCACTTCCAGGTGCGTGCCGTGCAGGAGGGCAAGCGCGTGCACGACATCGCCCGTCGCCTCCTCGCCGACGCCGGCTTCGTGGTCGACGACACGGCGACGCCGAAGCTCGTCGAGTTCAACTTCCGGGCGATCACGACGTCGGGGCACCGCTGGTGGGTCGACGTGTCCGGCGCGTTCACCACCACCCGGCCGGGACTGCAGCGGGCGGACACGTTGTGGAAGTTGCTCGGCCGCCTCTACGTGCTCGATGCCATGAGCAACGGGAGTCGCGAGCAGGTGCTCGTGCTCACGTCGAACCTGCCGAAGAAGGGTTCGCCCGGCGACCTCGCGATGCGCAAAGTGGGCCCGGGGACGCTGTTCGACGTGATCGAGCTGTACGACCCGGCCGCCGTCGAACGTCTGCGCCGCTACGCGACCGACCCCGACCCGAGGTCCTTGCCGGGCTTCTGGACCGAGAAGGAGCTCGCCGGACGGCCGTGAGGCGCACGGCGCTCTAGGGGCCGACGCCACCCGCACTGCTCGCTGCGCGAGTCGTGCTGCGCGACGATGACGGTGTGAAGCGATCGACAGCGATCAGCCGGCTGATCGACGTCTGTGACGGCTTCGACCGGGCAAAGGAGTGGTCCGAGCCCACGGTCAGCGCCGTCTACGTGTAGGGCCCTCTTCTCGAAGGCGAAGACGACCTCGAGTGGGTCTCGATCGCCATCGCGGTCGACGAGCCGGCGGAGCGAGTGCCGTGGATGAGCCGACCGGCGCACCTCGAAGCGCTGGTGAAGCTGTTGCGTCTCGACAGGCTGCCGATGTCATGGTGTTGGAGACCTGTCGAGTGGCCGATCTGGAACCACGACGTCGCGCGGGCGGCGTGCGTGTGGACGGCTCCCGACGGGCGTGACGAAGCCGTCCTGGACGCGCTCCGCCGACGGGACACGTCTGCGGTCACGCTCGCGCAACCGACCGATGGCGATGCGGTGCGCCAACAGGTCCAGATCGAGCGCGACATCGCACGCGCGCATCTCGCAGACGTCACGGCGATGTACCACGATCGCGACTGGCGCCGTGACCACAAGGGTGACGGCGTGTATCCCGAGGACACCCTCTGGGCCGCAGCTGCCGCGTTCGTCGAGCTCGACGATTGGCCGGCCGATTCGGGCACGCGTCGGCGAGCAGAGATCCAGTGACACGCGGGTTATCTCTCGACTCCGAATCAGTGTCCGAGCGATCACCTCCATCGGCGCTCAAGGCACGTTGCAGAACACGCACAGAGCG
>JBFWSW010000044.1:0-33519 GCA_050248155.1 Ilumatobacteraceae bacterium | reverse complement strand
ATGCGCTCGCTGCTGGCATCGCCGCGCTCCGACGGCGAGTGAGCTGGTCGAGCGCTCAGCGTTGCCGCATCGAGAAGTGCCCGAGCGCCATCTTCCAGCCGTCGGTCGTGCGCCGGTAGATCTCGGTGCCACGACCGCGCTCGTTGAACGGCTCGGAATCGAACCAGCCGCGCAGCGCGAACTCGTAGTGCACCCACGCCGCCTCGCCGGCGACCTCGACCACGCGGTCGGAGATGTCCATCTCCCACTTGCCGCCCTTGGCCGAGGCGCCGAGCGTCTCGAACTCGAGCATGAACGTCTCGAGACCCCGGATGACGTCGCCCTGCCCCGCGAAGCACACGTAGTCGTCGGTGAGGTACTGCTCGAAGCCGTCGAGCGACCAGGTGCGGTTGACCTCGTTCCACATCTCGTGGATCCGCAGGATCTGGTCGTGATCGGTCTCGATGCTCGACAGGGTCGTCACGAGCGGTCATCGTAGGTGACGCGCCAGCAGGGCGCGCCCGTCGTGGCGCGTCAGGCCTCCAACGACGTCACCACGTCGCACGCGATGCCGAGGACGCGGAGCACCGGTGCGCGCACTCGCCCGTGCTGTGCCGCTTCGGCGTGCAGGTTCGAGTACGGCGCACCGGGCTCGGCCCGCATCGCCGGGTTGTCCGCGTTGAACTCGATCACCCGCACGACCGCCGCAACGGTCAGCTCGTCCAGCCGGCCGTCGATGGGACCCGGATCGAATCCTGCGGCCGCGAGCGCTTGCTCCAGCACGTCGACCGACGTGGCGTCGGTCGCGCCCAGCGCGAGTTCGGTGCCGACACAGCCGCCTGCCGGCCGCTCACCGTCGGGCGGCGCGTCCGGAACACCGCCTTCGACCACCACTGGTGTGTCGCCGACCCACCGGATCTGACGTGATCGGTTCACGGACGGGCAGCACGACGGATCGTCCGCCCCGTAGGTGACGTCGTCGATGACGACGATGCCGTCCGCGTTGATCGTGTGCGTGGCGGTGGGCTCGGCGGTGACGACCAGGTCCTGGCGCGGTTCGTCCGCAGCGCGCACGACCACGAACAGCTCGGACGAGAGCTCTGCGCCAACGCCACCGGCGCGGCAGCTGAGGTGCACCAGCACGTCGTCGAGCCGCGGGACGAGCGGGTCGACGCCCTGGAGCTCGACCTCCAGCACCTGATCCACGGAGTTCTGGTCGTCGGGGCGGAACACGCCGTCCACGAGTGTCAGCTCGCTCGCCGTGCCGCACTCGGCCGCGTACGTGTGGTTCGCCCAGTCGACGCGATCGACAGCGGGCAGGGTCGTCGAGGTCGTCGACGCGGCGGTCGCCGCCGGAGCCACCGGCGCTTCGGTGGCAGCGGGCTCGGTCGGCGCCGGCGCACTGTCCGCTGCGGGGACGTCCGTGGTCGTGGAGGTCGAGGTCGTCGAGACCGACTCGCCACCGCCACAGGCCGCAAGGACTGCGGCCGCGCTGACGCAGATCAGGAGGGTCCGGCGCACGCTCAGCTCCCGCAGCTCACGAGCAGGTCGAGGGTCACCTCGCGCTCAGCGTCCATCGAGTACTGCGGTTCCATCGTGAACGTCAGCGCGATCGGGCCGCCCGTGACGGCGCTGTACGACGCCGCGAGATCCGCCGGCACCTCGGCGTCGCGCACGCCGTCCTGGCCGCCCGACGCCTGCTCGGCCTCCATGAAGCGCCGACCGTCCATGTCGAGGTCGACGAGGACCGCGACGACGGCCTCGTCGCCGGGGGGTCCGACCATCGACACGGTCACCATCACCCCGCGGTCGGCGTCGTCGTCCCACGAGACGACCCGGTGCTGGTGCCGATACGACGTGCGCCCGTCGGGAGCGTCGAAGGTGTCGGCCACCAGCGTCCGCACCTCCAGCAAGTCCGCGTCGGCGAGATCGAACGTGCCCGCCTCGCTGTCGGTCACCGTGCCGGATGCGGCGCAGTCGGTGGGCGCGACAGGAGCCTGGGGCAGTTCGTCGATGTTGGCGATGTCGGATCCTGCTTCGTCCGGCGCCTCGAGCCCGTCCGGTCGCGAGAAGTCGACACCGTTGGTCGCCGGCCGGATCTCGTCGATGAGCTGTGGTGCATGGACGAGGGTCACGGTGTCGCTCGCCGCGTCGTACTCGGCGGCGAACGGGTACGACGTCCAGTACACGACGCCGTCCGGATCGACGTGCGGACCGCAGCGAAACGCCTGTGCCGACGACTGGTCGGAGCGGACGATCATCCAGCACCTCGCGTCGACGTTGGCCTCCGGATCGTCAGTGAACAGGCTCTCCTCCATCGTCTCCAGCCCGTCCTGCACCTCCGCCTCGTGCAGGATCAGCGGGAACGGGAGGAGCGACGAGGTGACCACGTAGTCGTCGCCGCCCGGCATCCGATCACGGAGGGAGGACCCGTCCTCGACGTCGGCCTGCTTGTGCTCCCGATCGGGCTCGCCGACATCGTCGCCGCTCGACACCGGGTCGGCTGCGTCGACGAGGTCGGCGGCATCGCCACCACCTCCGCAACCCGCCAGCAGCAGCGGGATGAACAGGAACAGGGGTGTGCAGCGACGCCGAATCATGCGGCTCCTTGGATGGTCGGGGCCGTGACGGCCGCGTTCCCACCTCAGGGGGGAGGCGGGTCGCCGCCTGCTCCCTCGCCAGAGCCCAGACGGCAGCTGATGCGTCGACCGTACCGAGGCCCGGACGAGCCGACCAAGCTCGTCGCGAGAACGACGCCGCACGCTGGGGCTGCGCCCTGTCGTCAGCGCTGTGCGGTCACGCAGCCCCCTGCGACGTCTCGCGGGCGAGCTCGGTCGAGACCTGGACGGCGAGCGGGGGAGCGACGCCGAGGCCGAGGAGCTGGCGCTCCAGCGCCTCCGCCGGGTCGCCGGCGACGAGCATCGCGTGGCAGAGCGTGCGGGCTCGCGCCAGCTCGGTCGCCGTCGAGACGGAGCGCTTCGCCCACGCCTGGTGCGCCTCTCGGAGGTACGGCGGCATCCGCTGCAGGTGGCGGTTGGCGACGGGTGGCAGGCGCCGCCGGACCGCCAGGCCACCCGACACCGGTTGGGCGGCGCCGAACAGCACGCAGCGGTTCATCGAGCGGGCGAATGGGTTGCTCGCGCCCGGGGTGAAGGTGAGGCCGAGCGCTCCGGCAGTCTGCTCGAGATCGAGCTCGTAGCCGCCTGGGTACTCGTCGAGACCGGTGACCATGCGGCGGATCAACCACGTGGCTGTCGGTCCGAAGACGTTCAACCAGAACATCTCGGCGTACGTGGACCGGGGGTCGTAGCCGATGGGATCGACGACCTCGTCGTACCACGGCACGACCACGATCGACGGTTCGTTCAGCGCGAGCTCGAACGGTGGGAACGACATGCGGACCTCCCTCAGGTCTGGGATCGAGCGGTGACAGGGGAAGTCGCGTGAATGAGGGACACCGGCACGGGTCGATCGGAAACGGCCTGCGACCCGGACGCCGATGTGGCAACCTCGACCCATGTCGACGACGCAGGTGCTCCTGTCGCAGGCACGTGAGTGGGTGGCCGATGCGCAACGCGTCACGGTGCTCACCGGCGCAGGCATCTCGACCGACTCGGGCATCCCCGACTTCCGCGGACCGAACGGCGTCTGGACGAAGAACCCGGGCGCGGAGAAGACCGCGACCCTGCAGCACTACCTCGCCGACCCCGACATCCGCCGCTCGGCATGGCAGAACCGGCTCGGGTCGCCGGCGTGGGACGCCCAGCCCAACGACGGCCATCGCGCGATCGTCGGGCTCGAGCGACGAGGCGTGCTCGAAGCTGTCGTCACCCAGAACATCGACGAGCTCCACCAGCGCGCCGGCAACGACCCTGCGAAGGTGATCGAGGTGCACGGCACCATCTGGTGGACCCGGTGTTGGGCGTGTGACGACCGCCGGCCGATGACCGAGGCGCTCGAGCGCGTCCGCGCCGGCGAAGCCGACCCGCCGTGCCTTTCGTGCGGCGACGGGATCCTGAAGAGCGACACGATCTCGTTCGGTCAGTCGCTGGTGCCCGAGGTGATCGACGCCGCCTTCGAGGCCGCCGAACGTTGTGACGTGCTGGTCGCTGCCGGGTCGTCGCTCACCGTGTTCCCGGCAGCGAACCTGGTGCCGCGCGCCCGCGCTGCGGGAGCGAAGGTGATCATCCTCAACGCGCAGGAGACCGGGATGGACCGCCACGCCCACACGGTCGTTCTCGGCCAGCTCTCGGAGCTGTTGCCGGCGTTGCTCGGCTGATCCGGGCCCATTCGCAAATCCCGACCGAACTGGTAGGCTTTAGCTCATGGCTTCCTTCCGAGATCTGCTCAGCGCCGCCAAGGCCGAGATCACCGAGGTCGACACCGCCGGGGCCGAGTCCCGCATCGCCGACGGCGCCGTGGTGCTCGACGTCCGCGAGCCCGACGAGTACGACCAGGGTGCGATCCCCGGTGCGATCCACATCCCGCGCGGCCACCTCGAATCGCAGGTGGAGGGCCGCCTGCTCGACAAGAGTGCCCCGACCGTCATCTACTGCGCGGGCGGCGTGCGCAGCGCGTTCGCCGCGAAGACGCTGCAGGAGCTCGGCTACACCGACGTCGTGTCGATGGCCGGAGGCTTCGGCAAGTGGAAGGACGAGGGCCGTGACTGGAAGACGCCCGTCGTCCTGTCGCCCGAGCAGCGCAACCGCTACCAGCGCCACCTGCTCTTGCCCGAGGTCGGTGTCGAGGGCCAGGCCAAGTTGCTCGGCGCGAAGGTGCTCATGCTCGGCGCCGGCGGACTCGGCTCGCCGTCGGCCCTCTACCTCGCGGCGGCCGGCGTCGGCACGATCGGCATCGTCGACATGGACGAGGTCGACGCGTCGAACCTGCAGCGCCAGATCCTCCACAACATGGATCGCATCGGCGACCGCAAGGTCGACTCGGCCAAGAAGACGTTGGCGCTGCTGAACCCCGACGTCAACGTCGTCACCTACGACACGCGGCTCGATGCCACCAACATCATGGAGATCATCGCCGGCTACGACGTCATCGTCGACGGCGCCGACAACTTCCCGAGCCGCTACCTGCTCAACGACGCAAGCGTCAAGCTGGGCATCCCCGTCGTGCACGGCTCGATCTTCCGCTTCGAGGGCATGGTCAGCGTGTTCCACCCGCTGCAGGGCCCGACCTACCGCGACATGGTGCCCGAGCCGCCGCCCGCCGAGCTCGCCCCCAGCTGCGCCGAGGCCGGCGTGCTCGGCGTGCTGCCCGGCATCGTCGGTTCGATCCAGGCGGTCGAGACGATCAAGGTCATCCTCGGCCTGGGCGATCCGCTCATCGGTCGCATCCTCGCCATCGACACCCTCGAGATGAGCTTCCGCACCTTCAAGTTGCAGAAAGACCCGGCCAACCAGGTCACCTGGGAGAACCGCGACCGGATCATCATCCAAGAGCTCGACGGCCTCTGCGCCCCCGGGCTCGCCCACTGAGGAACCTCGCGCCGCTGCGTCTGACCACTCCGGCCCCACATCGGGGCCCGAGAGGTCAGACGCTCAGCCGGAGACCGTCGTCGTGGTGACGGCCGTGTCGACGTCGGCTTCCATCTCCGACGCTCGGTCGTTGCCGAGCAGCACCAGCAGGTCAAGCGCGCCCGCAGGGTCGACGATGTCGGGACCCCGGAGCGAATCGAGACCGCCCTCGATCGGGGGGTCGTCGGGCATCGGCTGGATGTCGGCGCCACCGATGCGCGCCGCCAACTCCGTCGCGGCATCCTCGTAGCCGCCGGCGAAGTACACGATCGATCGTTCGATCTGGACCGTCGCGTTCGTCGCCTCGCGGACGTCGTACTCGTGCATCAGCGAGTAGGTGAGCTGGCCGGCGACCCCGCTGACGGTGCTCGCGTTGGCGACGAGCAGACGGATCGTGCCGGGCGCGACCGACACGGTGGTCTCGCTCATGGGCGCGATCGTCGTTGTGGGAATGCCGGGTTCGACCGTCGACGGCCCGGCGACCGCGTCGAGCAGGTCGTCGGCGAGCGTGTAGAGCGCGTCGAGGTCGGCGGGGTCGGTGTGGACGGTGCTGATCCGCACGCCGATGCCTGACGGGTCGACCACCCAGAACGCGGCCGCGTCGTCGTACAGCCCGATCGCATTCCCCGCCATGAGCACGTGTGGCGTGCGGTGGTCAGGCGCGGGGGTCAACCCCGTGACCATCCGGATGGAGGTGTCGGGCCGTCCGGACTCCGCGGCGTAGTCCCAGACGTGGTCACCGGTGCCCCAGTCGGTGTCGCCGATCAGCTCCTGGCCGTCCAGGACGCCCGCGGCCGCGTCGGTCCATACGCTCTGGGGTGGCGTGGTCGACGCCACGGCCACCCCGAAGTCCGCCCTTCCGGCGGCGACGACCTCGCCGATCATGTCGCGCAACTCGGCCTTCGGGACCGGGTTCGTCGAGGCGAGCTCGCAGTAGTTGGGCGGCCCCGGGAAGTCACGACCCCTCACCCCGATGTTGCACGAGATCTCGGCGCGCACGCCGGCGGGTGTGGTGACCGACCAGCCTTGCGCCGTCTCGGCCCAGGAGCCGACCGCGTCGACATCGGCGCCCTCCTCGAGCGAAGCGCCGGCCGCGACGACGATCTCGAGCGACTTGCCGTCGGTCGGCTCGATGGCGACGTAGGTGACGCGATCCGGCTCGCTCGATGTCATTGCCAGCAGGCTGAAACGCTCGGGCACGATCGACCGCAGCCAGGAGAGGTCTGCTGCGGGCACGATCGTGGTGGTGGCTGACTCGTCCGTCGCGGTGACCGTCGAATCGGCGGGGCGTCCGCTCGTCTCACTCGAACGTTGCGCGAGCACCGCGGCTCCGGCGACCGTCGCGGCGACGACGAGGGCTGCCGCGAACGGTCGGGCACGCGACGGCTGAGCGGCCTGCGACCTCGGTGCCGCGAGCAGTCTCGGCACCATCTCGTCGAACGCGGCTCGCACGCGCGCCTCGAGGTCGTCGTCGATCGTTGCCTGGGTCATCTCAGGTCCTCCTTCAGTCGCTGCAACGCGCGGTGCAGGGTCGACTTCACCGAGCCGGCGGGCCAGCCGAGCGTCTCGGCGATCGCATCGATGGTCATGTCGTGCCAGAAGCGGAGAGCGACGACGGCTCGCTGCTTGGGTGGGAGCGACACCACCGCCTGCCAGGTCTCGTCGACCTCGGGGCTCGATGCCGGGGGAGGGGGCTCGACCGGATGGCGTGCCGCCACCCGCCAGCGGCGCTGACGGTTGATCGAGCGGTTGATCACCGCCCGTTGCAGGTAGGCCTCCGGTCGCTCGACTCGGCCACGTGCGCGCTGCAGGCCCTCGAACGCGTCCTGGACGATCTCCTCAGCCGCTCGCCGGTCGAGCGTGATCGCCGCGGCCAGGCCGAGCAGGCGCTGATGATGCTCGCGGTACACCGAGGCCACGTCGACAGTCCCGCTGCCGAGCTCTGTCCGACCCGCGTCAGCCCTCACACCCGGACCTGACAGCCGGCACCCCCGAACCGTTCCACGACGTTGAGCGTGTGAGCACGAACGCCCCCCATGGGGGCCGTCGTGCTCAGACGCTCAGCAGCGCGACGGCTTCGGCGCGTTCGGAATCGGTCATCTGCCACGACGCGGCTTCGGCATTGGCCCTTACCTGGTCGGGCCTGGTGGCGCCACAGATCACGGTCGCCACGAGCGGGTTCGACGCGAGCCAGCTCATCGCCAGGTCGAGCACCGAGTGGCCGTGGGATTCGGCCCACGCGGTCAGCGCGCCGACCTGACGCAGGCGCTCGTCGTTGTAGAAGCGGTCGGCACCGCGGTCGCTCCACGCAGCGATGCGGCTGCCGGCGGGCGGCGGCTCGTTCGCTCGGTACTTGCCGGTCAGGACTCCTGACTCGAGCGGGAAGAAGGGCACGAACGCCACGCGGTTCCGTGCGCACGCGTCGAGCACGCCGTCGGTCTCGGGGTCGCGCGTCAGCACGCTGTAACGGTTCTGCACCGATGCGAACGGCGCGATGCCGAGCTCGGCCGCGACCTCGGCTGCCTCGTCGAGTTGTCCGGCGCTGAAGTTCGAGCACCCGATGGCGCGCACGGTGCCGGCCTCGAGCAGCTCGGCGAGGGCCGACAGCGTGTCGCCGATCGGCGTGCCGGGATCGGGGCGATGCAGTTGGTAGTGATCGATGTAGTCGGTGCCCAGCCGGCGCAGGCTGCCTTCGACAGCCGTGCGGATCGCCTCGCGAGAGCCGGGTCGTGGGCCGTCGTCGGCCGCGGTCATGCCCCACTTCGTCGCGATGAGCACCTGGTCACGGCGGCCCTGCACGGCTGCGCCAAGGAACTCCTCCGACTTCCCGCCGCCGTAGCTCTCGGCGGTGTCGAAGTAGTTGATGCCCGCATCGATCGCCGCGTTCACCACGGCCTTCGTCTGCTCGGCGTCGATGCGCATGCCGAAGTTGTTGCAGCCGAGTCCGACGAGAGACACATCGAGATCACCGATCTTGCGTCGTTCCATGACCTTGCACCCTACGACGATGCCTGCAGGAGGAGCAGACTGGCTGTCGTGGACGTCTGCATGTTCTCGACACGCGGGTACGACCGGGCGAGCTTCACCGCAGCCCTCGCCGATTCGCCGCATCAGTTCCGCTTCGTCGACGCGCGCCTCTCGCCGACCACGGTCTCACTGGCCGAAGGCTGTGAGGCGGTCTGCACGTTCGTCAACGACGACCTCGGTGAGGAGGTGCTCACGTCGCTGGCGCAGCTCGGCGTGCGCCACGTCGCGCTGCGGTCGGCGGGGTTCAACCACGTCGATCTCGGCGCCGCGGAACGCCTCGGCCTGTCGGTCGTGCGCGTCCCCGCGTACTCACCGAACGCCGTGGCCGAGCACACCATCGCGCTCATCCTCGCGGTCAACCGACACATCCCGCGCGCCCACGACCGGGTACGCGATCGCAACTTCAGCCTCGAAGGTCTCGTGGGGTTCGACCTGAAGGGCAAGACCGTCGGCGTGATCGGCACCGGGAAGATCGGAGCGCTGGTTGCCCGGCTGCTGTGGCACTTCCGGTGCAACGTGCTGGCCTCCGACCCGGTGGTCGACCAGAGCCTCGTCGACCTGGGCGTGCGCTACGTCCCGCTCGCCGAGCTCTGGCCGCAGTGCGACATCATCTCGCTCAACGCACCGCTGATGGACTCGACCTATCACCTCGTCAATCCGATGACGATCGCGAGCTGCAAGCGTGGCGTGATGATCGTCAACACCGGGCGCGGGCCGCTCATCGACACCGCAGCCGTGGTCGACGGGTTGAAGTCGGGGCAGATCGGCTCGCTCGCCCTCGACGTGTACGAGGAGGAGGGTGCGCTGTTCTTCGAGGACCGCTCGGGCGACATCCTCGACGACGACGTGTTCGCCCGGCTGCTCACCTTCCCGAACGTCGTGATCACCGCGCACCAGGCGTTCCTGACGACCGAGGCGCTCGCCGCGATCGCCGACGTGACGCTCGGCAACCTCGACGACCTCGCCGCCGGTCGCCCCTGTCCCAACCGAGTGCGCGCCTGACGGCGCGTGTCAGGCGGGTGTCGTCTCGACCTGGGCGACGGCGAGCTCGTCGCGCTCCTGCACGACCACACCGGCGATCACCAGCGCAGCGCCCAGCACGTCGATCGCCGATGGCGTCTGGTCGAGGGCGATGAACCCGACGATCATCGCCGTCACCGGCAGCAGCGCAAGCAGCAGCGCGAAGCGGCGCACAGGAATGCGACGCAGCACGTGCTGGTCGATGCCGTACCCCACCGCGTTCGACAACACCCCGACGAGCAGCCCGCTCGCGAGCAGCCCCGCCGACGTCCACAGCGGGCCGCTGGTCGGCAGGCCGATGGGTGCGATGGCCACTGCGCCGATGGCGAGCCCGACACCGAGCCCGGCCACACCGCGATCGAGCTGCGCGACGTGACGACCGATCACGATGTACGCGGCCCACATGACCGACGCGGCGAAGACGAAGGCGAGTCCGAGCGGCTCGGCGTCGATCTCGACACCCGACAGTGCGATCACGCCGCAGATGGCGAGTCCGAGCGCCACCCCGTTGCGGCGCGTGCGGGTGAAGGCGGCGGCCACGGCGATCGGGCCGAGGAACTCGATGACGACGCTCTTGCCGAGGTCGATCCGATCGATCGCGAGGTAGAAGCAGAGGTTCATCACAGCCGACGCGATGCCGAACAGCGCGGCGGCACCGAGCTCGGCCTTCGTCCACGGTCGCCGGCTGCGGAACGAGATGGCGAGGAGCACGAGTGCAGCCCCGGTCACCCTGATCCAGGCGACGGACGCCGGCGCGACGTCGTCGAACATCGAGACGGCGATCACCGCGCCCGTGTACTGGGCGATCCCCGAGACGACGAAGAGCGCCTCGGGCGAGAAGCGATCGAGGGCGCTCGGAGCGCCCGGGCTCACTCGAACAGGTCGGGATCGGTGCGGCAGATCTCCTGCCACAACGGCTGGAAGCTGAACCACCCGGCCAACGGGTACCCGGTCTGCTCGCGGGTGTACGTGGCCATGTCGTGGGGGATGAGCTTCGGTGTGCCGGCGGCCATGGCGAGGAGCTGTGCCTGGCAGGACCGGTCCATCGACAGGAACCAGAACGCCGCCTCGTCGACGGTCTGCCCCACGGTGAACAGGCCGTGGTTCTGGTGGATCGCCGCCTTGCCGGTGGGGAAGTGGGAGGCGAGCTCGCGACCGGCCTCGACCTCGAAGACCACAGCACCGCCTTGCGCGGCGATCACGGTGTGGTCCTCGTAGAAGATGCACGAGTCCTGCGTGATCGGGTCGAGGGGGATGCCGAGCGAGCTGAAGGCCTTGCCGTGCACGCTGTGGCTGTGGGCTGCGGCGACCACGTCGGGGCGTGCCTGGTGCACGGCCGCGTGGATGACGAACGCGGCTCGGTTGACGGGCTTGTTCCCGTAGACCACGTCTCCGGCGTGGTTCACGAGCAACAGATCGCTGACGCGGACGTGGCGGAAGCTCATGCCGAACGGGTTGACCCAGAAGTGGTCGGGGAACTCGGGATCGCGCACGGTGATGTGCCCGGCGACGCCCTCGCCGAACCCGACACGACCGAAGATGCGGAGGGCTCCGGCGAGCTTCTGCTTGCGGTGCAGCCGCTCGTCCTCGACGGTGTCGAACGTCGGGATGTCGATGCTGACCTGCTTGGGGGTCAGCACGATCCCGTCGATGGTGCGAACGCCGGACTCGGTCGTGGTCATGACCGCCAGGCTACGTCCGGTCGTGTCGACGCATGGACGCGACACCCCTGTTCGTTCGGCATGCCCGTCGCCGGTCGACATGATGGGGTCGTGAACCGTCCAGTCATGCCACCGTCCATCGCCCCGCCGGCGGCGAGGTACGCCCACGCCGTCGTCACCGAACGGCCCGACCGTCTGCTGCACACGTCGGGCGTCGTACCGATCGCCCCCGACGGCAGCGTGCCCGACGAGCTGGGAGAGCAGGCCGCCACCGTGTGGTCGAACATCGTCGCGATGCTCGAGGAGGCGGACATGAGCGTCACCGACATCGTCTCGGTGACGACCTACGTCGTCGTCGGCCAACCGTTGGCCGAGGTGATGGCAGCCCGTGACCGCGTGCTCGCGGGCCACGTCGCGGCGAGCACGCTCCTCCCCGTGCCGGCGCTCGCCCGCCCGGAGTGGAAGCTCGAGATCGCCGTCGTCGCCGCTCGCTAGCTCACCGCGACGGCGTTCAGCGAGGGGCGAAGGGATCCCACGCGGCCGGAGCGGTCGCGAGGAACCGCTCGACCTCGGCGATGAACGCACCGACCGGGAGGCCGCTCTCGACGTCGCCGACCAGCTCGAGCTTCGGTGTCAGCGATCCCGGGGCGTCCGCGTGCCAGCGAGGGCCGCCGGGTTCGAGCGTGTCGAGGCGCGCTGCGAGGGTGCGCAGGTCGGGCCGGGGCAGCACCTGGCGCGACACGAGCATCACCCATGACTCGTACCGCAGTTCGAGTCGGTAGCGCGGGCCGTGAATGAGCAGCACCCGGAGGCACTCGGTCGAGTTGTTGACCGCCATCGGGTGCAGTGCTTCGGTCCACGTCTGGGTGAAGCGATGCGTGGCACGCTGCGCCCACTCGTCGGGCACGCGCACGATCGCGAGGTCGATCTCACGTCGCTCCTCGATCGTCGCAATGCCGGATTCGATCGCGACGAGGCTCTCGGCGAGATGGGCGTCCTCGTCGTCCCACAGCTCGCGCCATCGCTCCGGATGATCGGCCATGTCGGTCAACCGCGGCAGCGCCCACTCGTACAGGGTGGCGCATCGCTGCGGGTAGGGAAGCGAGAGGCTCGCCCGGTCGAGTGGTGAGCGCTCGTCGTCGTCGAGCGCAGCGATCACCATCGCGACGCGGGCGGCGTCGCGATGCTCGAAGGTCCCGAAGTCACCGGCTCGCGCGATGTCGATCAACACATCGCGGCGCTGCATCGCCAGGTCCGGCTGCACGAGGGCGAACACGCTGACGAGGCCGTCCTGATCGAAGTGGTTGTTGGTGACGGCCTCGATGCCGTCGAGGCGGTGCGGTTGGTCGAGGGCGCGGAACGCGATCTGCGCGGACAGGTCGTCGCGCAGATCCGGCGGGGTGGGCATGCCCGGCCAGTGCGACAGCGTCAGCACGGTGCCGGCGTTCGCGGATCCGTCGACGACCACGTTCGGCACCTCGGCGGCATCGGAGTACGGCACGAATCGCAGCGGCAGCACGTGCGCATCCTACGAACGTCCTACGAATTACGCAAGGCTGAGCTTGCGAAAAGGATCCGAGTGTCGAGGGGCACCCCGGGGTGGCTCTCGACCCTCGGCCGGGCCGGTCGAGCCTCGGTTTGTGCACGTCGACTCGGACGGGTCGCAGGGACTCGGATGGGATGGGGAGATGGGGGCGGGCGCGTCGTACGCTGAGCGACGATGAGCGACGAGAAGAGGACCGACTCGGGGATCGAGGTGAAGGCGCTCTACGACGCGAGCGACCTGGCCGGCTGGGACCCCGAGGTGCAGTTGGGTGCGCCGGGCAAGCCGCCCTACACGCGGGGTGTGTACCCCACGATGTACCGCGGCAAGTTGTGGACGATGCGCCAGTACGCCGGCTTCGGCTCGGCGGCGTCCACCAACGAGCGGTTCAAGTTCCTGCTGAAGGCGGGGCAGACGGGGCTCTCCTGTGCATTCGACCTGCCGACGCAGATGGGCTACGACAGCGACCACCCGCGCGCCGAGGGCGAGGTGGGCAAGGTCGGCGTCGCCATCGACTCGATCGCCGACATGCGCCTGCTGCTGGCCGACCTGCCGCTCGATCAGGTCAGCACCAGCATGACGATCAACTCCACCGGTGCCATCCTGCTGTTGCTCTATGAACTGGTCGCCGAGGAGCAGGGCGTGCCGGCATCGGCCATCAGCGGCACGATCCAGAACGACCTCCTGAAGGAGTACATCGCTCGCGGCACCTACGTGTACCCGCCCAAGCCGAGCATGCGGATCATCACGAACATCTTCGAGTACTGCGCGCAGCACGTCCCGAAGTGGAACACGATCTCCATCTCGGGTTACCACATCCGCGAGGCGGGCTCGACCGCCGTCCAGGAGATCGCGTTCACCATCGCCAACGGCATCGCCTACGTCGAGGCGGCGATCGCTGCAGGGCTCGATGTCGACGCCTTCGCGCCGCGACTCAGCTTCTTCTGGAACGCGCACAACAACTTCTTCGAGGAGGTCGCCAAGTTCCGTGCCTCGCGCCGCATCTGGTATCGCCTCATGACCGAGCGCTTCGGTGCGCAGAAGGAGTCGAGCAAGCTGCTGCGCTTCCACACTCAGACGGGTGGTTCGACGCTCACCGCGCAGCAGCCCGAGAACAACATCGTGCGCGTCGCGGTGCAGTCGATGGCAGCCGTGATGGGCGGGACGCAGAGCCTGCACACCAATGGCTTCGACGAAGCGCTCAGCCTGCCCACCGAGCACGCCGCACGCATCGCTCTGCGGACGCAGCAGATCATCGGCTACGAGAGCGGTGTCGTCGACACGCCCGATCCGCTCGCCGGCAGCTACTTCGTCGAGACGCTCACCGACGAGATCGAACGGCGGGCCTGGGAGTACATCAACCGCATCGACGAGATGGGCGGCGCCGTCGAGGCGATCGAAGCTGGGTTCCAGCAGGACGAGATCGAGCAGGCCGCGTACGAGTACGCGAAGTCGATCGACGACGGCGAGCGGATCATCGTCGGCGTCAACAAGTTCACCATCGACGACGAGGTCGCACCCGATGTCTTCCCGGTCGATCCGGCGCTCGAGCGCGGGCAGGTCGAGCGGCTCGCTGCGTTCAAGGCCGATCGCGACCTCGAGCTCGTCCGAGCGCGCCTGGCCGATGTGGCCGACTGCGCACGTGGCACACAGAACCTGTTGCCACCGATGAAGGAGGCGTTGCGCGCCAACGCGACGCTCGGCGAGGTGAGTGATGCGCTGCGCGACGTCTTCGGCGAGTACCGCCCCGGTCACTGAGCCGTGAGCTGGCTGGCCGAGCACGCCGATCGTGACTGCTGCGACGTCACCACCATCGGCCGGCGGAGCGGCAGCCCGCACGAGATCGAGATCTGGTTCGGCGTGATCGGCGACACGATGTACCTCATCAGCGGCAACGGGCCGAGCGCCGACTGGTATCGCAACGCGCTGGTGAACCCGGAGGTCTCGGTGCGCGTCGGCGGAGAGGCGCGGCTCGGCCGTGCAAGGGTGGTCGACGATGCCGACGAGCGACGAAAGGTGGGGGACCTGATGAGTGTGAAGTACCCGTGGGAGGGCGATCCGTCGATCGGCCTCACCTTCGACGCGTGGTGCTACGACGTGCCGGTGCTCGCGATCGCCGACTGGCGCCACCTCGCGGGACCGACGCCGTGAGCGACTGGTTGAGGTCCGGCGCCGACGGCAACGTGCGGTGCTGGTGGTGCGGCGACGACCCGTTGTACGTCGCGTACCACGACGACGAGTGGGGTCGCCGCGTCACCAACGACACGCGGCTGTTCGAGAAGCTCTGCCTCGAAGGCTTCCAGTCGGGGCTCTCGTGGCTGACGATCCTGCGCAAGCGCGAGAACTTCCGGGCCGCGTTCGCAGGGTTCGACGTCGCCCAGGTCGCCGACTTCGACGAGGCCGACGTGCAACGCCTGTTGGCCGACGCCGGCATCGTGCGCCACCGCGGCAAGATCGAGTCGACGATCAACAACGCCCGCCGCGCGCTCGAGCTCATCGAGGCGGAGGGCAGCATCGCCGGCTACGTCGAACGCTTCCGGCCGAACGAGCACCCGACCGTGCGGGCCGACGTGCAGAGCTTCGCGTCGACGAGCCCCGAGTCGATCGCGCTGTCGAAGGACCTCAAGCGGCGCGGCTGGTCGTTCGTCGGGCCCACCACGATGTACGC
Organism: Ilumatobacteraceae bacterium; assembly: GCA_050248155.1. Taxonomy (GTDB): domain Bacteria; phylum Actinomycetota; class Acidimicrobiia; order Acidimicrobiales; family Ilumatobacteraceae; genus VFMC01. The sequence continues at coordinate 18,093 of JBFWSW010000044.1, read as the reverse complement.
CTTCATGCAGGCGATGGGTCTGGTGAACGACCACGTGGAGGGCTGCTGGGTCCACGACCGCGCCGGCTGACCACCACCTGTCGTGCGCGGTCTCAGACGAGCCCGAGCTGCTCGATGGCCTCGTGCTTGAGCCTGCGGTAGTCGAGCTTCCCGTTCGCGGCGCGACCGATCGTCTCTACCGCGAGGACACGCTTGGGTGACTTGTACGCGGCGAGCATCGTGCGCACGTGGGCGATGATCGCCGCCTCGTCGACGGCCACGCCCGGCGATGGTTCGACGATCGCCGTGATCGCCTCACCGAAGCGCTCGTCGGGCACGCCGACGACAGCGGCGTCGGCGACGGACGGGTGCAGCTTCAAGACCTCCTCCACTTCCTCGGGGAAGACCTTCTCGCCACCGGTGTTGATGCACTGGCTGCCGCGGCCGTAGAGGCGCAGCGTGCCGTCGGCCTCGACCTCGGCCCAGTCGCCGGGGATGCTCCACCGGACTCCCTCGAAGGTGACGAAGGTGCTGGCCGACTTCGCCTCGTCCTTGTAGTACCCGACCGGGGTGCGCCCGCGCAGCGCGACGCGTCCGCGCTCGCCACTGCCGGGCAGCACCTCGCGGCCGTCTTCGGTGAGGACCTTCGTGTTCGGCCCGAGCCGGAACTTCGGTGCGGGTGCTCCGCCACCGCCGCGTGTCGACTCGATGGTGGTCGTGTTCGATGCCATGCCGATCGCCTCGCTGCTGCCCAGGCTGTCGAGCATGATCAGCCGCTCGTTGTGGCGCAGCAGCCCTGCCTTGGCCTCGGGCGACCAGATCACACCGCTCGACACGATGACCCGCAGCGACGAGATGTCCCATCGATCCGGTTGCGCGTCGAGCGCGCGCAACATCGGCTTGGCGAACGCGTCGCCCACGATCGAGATGCTGTTGACGCGATGGCGCTCGATATCGTCGAGCAGTTCGACTGGGTCGAAGTGGCGGCCGTTGGTGGTGACGACGGACCCGGCGAGCACGAGGTTCCACATGGCGTTGAAGGCACCGGTGCCGTGCATCAACGGAGCGGCGGGGAGGTTGCGCGGGCCGGGTTTCGCGACCCGTGCGTCGAATGCGTCCCAGCCGGGCCGAGGTGGCAGCGGCTGCTTCGATGGTGCATCGAGGCTGCCGACGAGGTCGTCCTGGCGCCACATGACGCCCTTCGGCATGCCCGTGGTGCCGCCCGTGTACAGGATGTACAGGTCGTCGGGCGACCTACCCCATGTCGGCATGGTCCGTGACGTCGCGGCGACGGCCGCCTGCTCGTAGTCGACTGCCCAGTCGGGGCACGGATGGGTGCCGTCGTCGACCCACATCCACGTGTGCACGGCCGGCACGCGGCTGCGCATCGCCGCGCAACGCTCGGTGAAGGTGCCGTGGAAGATCACCGCGACTGCGTCTGCGTTGTCCCACAAGTACGTCAGCTCGTCGTCGGTGTAGCGATAGTTGGTGTTCACCGGCACGAGCCCGGCCTTGAAGAGCGCGAACATGCTCTCGAGGTACTGCGGGCAGTTGTAGAGGTAGTGGGCGACCTTGTCCTGCTGCCGGGCACCCGCGTCGAGCAGCGTCGCCGCCACGCCGTCGGCGCGTTGGTCGAACTCGCGCCACGTCCATCTGTCGTCGCCACGCACCTGGGCGATGGCATCGGGGAAGCGGTCGGCGTTGCGCTCCCAGATCTCGGCGAGGTTCCACCCGGTCACGACGACCGAACATAACCCGCTGTCACCCTGGCGGCCCAGCCCGCAACCGGTCGAGCGCGCTGGCCACCGGGTCGGCCTCGCTCATCGCGGCCCACATGCTCTCGATCCACCACGTTGCACCCGCGGCGCCCCACGTCGCAGGTGCGTGCTCGGTCCAGGCGCCTTCGATCACGACGTCGAAGGGCCGGCCGTCTGCACGTGTCGTCGGCAGCTCGATGTCGCGCAGCTCGTCGAGCGTGCACTGCTCGGCCTTGCCGTCGTGCAGGGCCTGGGGGAGCAGCCCGTCGCACGACAACGCCCGCTGCATCGAGCGCGACGAGCCGAGCGCGCCGACGCACCAGATCGGCACGCCGGGTTGCTGGACGGTGTGGCCGATGCTCGGGAAGTCGCACGGCGCGATCCGGTAGTGCGTGCCGTCGTGCTGGAACGGCTGACCCTTCCACAGACCGCGGAGCACGGCCAGGCCCTCGTCGAGGCGTTCGGCGCGCTCGCGCCGATCGGTGACCTCGCCGAAGGCCTCGAACCCGGCCTCCGGAGCGCCCAGCCCGACGGTCAGCACGACCCGGCCACCCGACAGGCGATCGACGGTCGCGACCTGACCGGCGAGCTCCCACGGCTTGCGGCGCGGGAGCGGCGTCAGCATCGTGCCGAGGCGGATCGTCGACGTGTGGCACGCGGCGACGGCGAGCGACACCCACGCGTCCACCCCCCAGACGGGCTCCCACACGAACAGGCCGTCCCAGCCGTGCTCCTCGGCTGCCTCCGCGAGGGTCCCGATGTCGGTCACATCGGCCCACGGCACCACGAACCCGTATTGCACTGGCACATCCTCGCACCACCAGCACGGGGCGGCCAGCGTGTCGGTCGCGGCTCTGGTCGGAACCACCCCGACGGGCCCGCTCTACAGTACGGGCGATGGACTTCGTGCTGCCCGCCGACGACGATCCGCGGCGAGCAGCGGTGCGAGCGTGGCTCGCCGAACACCCACGACCGACCGGACGCGACCTCGCGGACGCGGGCTACGTGGTTCCCCACTGGCCGGCACCGTGGGGCCTCGATGCCGATCCCATCCAGCAGCTGATCATCGACGACGAGCTCGCCAAGGCGCAGGTGCGCCGACCGTCGAACCCGATCGGCATCGGCTGGGCCGGCCCGACGATTCTCTTCGCCGGGACGCTCGAGCAGCAGCACAGGTATCTGCCGCCGCTGTTGTCGGGGGACGACGTGTGGTGCCAGCTCTTCAGCGAGCTGGGCAGTGGCAGCGACCTCGCCGGCCTCTCGACGCGCGCCGTGCGCGACGGCGACGAGTTCGTCGTCAACGGTCAGAAGATCTGGACGAGCGGCGCGCAGCACTCACGGTTCGGGATCCTCATCGCGCGGACCGATCCCGACGTCGCCAAGCATCGTGGCATCTCGTACTTCATCTGCCCGATGGACGCTCCCGGCATCGAGGTGCGGCCGATCATCGAGATGACGGGGAACGCGACCTTCAACGAGGTGTTCTTCACCGACGTCCGGATCCCTGCCGCGAACCTGGTCGGCGACCTCAACGACGGATGGCGGCTGGCGAAGGTCACGCTCGGCAACGAGCGGGTGTCGCTGAGCACCGGTGGTGTGCTGTGGGGTGGCGGGCCGACGGCGCTCGAGCTCATCGAGGCCGTGCGCGGCGCCTTCCCCGACGGCGTGCGCGACGTGCACCTTCGACAGCGCGTCGCACGCGTCTACACCGAGCACGTCCTGCTCGATCTGATCAGGCTGCGGACGCTCAGCGCGACGCTGCGTGGCGAGCAGCCTGGGCCCGAGGCGAGCATCCGCAAGGTCCTCGCCGACGAGCACGGCCAGCACGTCATGCTGCTCGCCCGTGACCTGATCGGTGCGGCGGCGATGGTCGCCGAGCGGTCGAGGGGTGACGCGTTCCGCACGACGGCGTCGATGGCCGACCTGTCGCACCCTGGATGGCAGGACGGGTTCCTGTTCAGCCAGGCACTCACGATCGGCGGCGGCACCGGTGCGGTGCAGCGCAACATCATCGGCGAGCGGGTGCTCGGCCTGCCGCACGACATCGACGTGACCTCGGGTCTCACCTGGGCCGAGGCGCAGCGCGCGTCGGGCCGAGCCTCGTGAAGGTCGACCTCGTCGACGCGGCCGAGGGCGTGCACGAGCTCGTCGAGGCGCATGCGGACAAGGCCGAGCAGTCGCGGAGGTTGCCCAAGCGGCTCGTGCAGGCGCTGCGGGATGCGCAGCTGTTCCGGATGTGCGTGCCCGAGATCTACGGCGGGCCCGAGGCCGACCCGCTCACACTCGTGCGCGCGGTCGAGACCGTGTCGACGGCCGATGGGGCAGCGGGGTGGTGCTCGATGATCGCGTCCACCACGTCCTCGATGAGTCTCTTCATGGAGCCGGAGTGGGCACGGGCGGTCTTCGGTGACCCGAAGTCGATCGCCGGCGGCGTGTACGCGCCGAGCGGCCGTGCCGTGTCGGACGGCGACGGTTGGCGAGTCACCGGCCGTTGGCAATGGGGGAGCGGGACGCAGCACTGCAACTGGATCGCCGGCGGCGCGACCACCGACGACGGAGAGTTCCACCTCATGTTCCTCGAGGCGTCCGACGTGTCGATCCACGACACGTGGCACTCGACCGGGCTCCGTGGCACCGGTTCGAACGACTTCAGCGCCGACGGCGCCTTCGTGCCGCGTGGTCGCTCGGTGCAGCCGTTGGTCGGCCGCCGCACGGCCGACTGCCCGCTCGCCGCCTTCCCCAACTTCAGCCTCCTGGCCGCGGGCGTCGCCGCGGTGTCGCTCGGCGTCGCCCGTCACGGGCTCGACGAGTTCACCGATCTCGCGCAGGGGAAGCGCCCGCTCTTCAGCTCGCGCACGCTGAGCCAGTCGGGTTCGACGCAGGCCGAGCTGGCCAAGGCCGAAGCCTTACTGCGCTCGGCGAGGGCGTTCCTGCACGACGAGCTCGACCGCGCGTGGTCGTCGGTCGTCTCGGGTGACCGTGTGGATGTGCGAGCCCGAGGGCGCATCCGCCTCGCCTGCGTGCATGCAGCTGAGTCCGCGGCGCGTGCTGCCGACGTGGCCTACACGTTGGCAGGCGGTACGTCCGTGTACGAGTCGAGCCCGCTGCAGCGTTGCATGCGCGACGCGCACGTCGCGACGCAGCACTTGATGGTCTCGCCACGCATGTACGAGACCATCGGCAAGATGCTGTTCGGCGAGGACGTCGACTCGTCGACGTTCTGAACGCGACTCGCGTCGACGTTCACGACGTCGGCACGGTCGTCGCCGCGGGCCATGTCTCCTCGCCGAGGCGAGCCGCGCGCAGCCCGTCCCACGTCTGCAGGTCGTCGTTGCCGAGCGCCCACAGCGCGACGCCGTGCAGATCGTTGCGGTGGGCGATCCAAGCGCGATCGTGCACGGCCTGGGCGTCGAGGTAGTGCACGGTTCTCGACACCGTGCACGTCGTCGCGGTACCGGCCTCGTCCACACCCGCCAGGGTCTCGGTGTAGTCGTAGCGAAGTTCGGCGGTCGTCTCGTCGCGCACAGGCACGATGCTGCGTGCCGCCGTCTCGCGCGCAGCGCGAGCGGTGGAGATCGCTTGGTTGCGGGGCGTCTGATCGGCCGGACAGGCACCGGCGACCGAGACCACCCAGTCGTAGCCGTAGACAGGGATGCCGAGGTCGAGCTTGGCGGGATCGACGATGTCGGTCAGTGCGTCGACGAGCCCCTCCACCCAGTCGATCGGTGCGATCGGTCCCGGATCGCCCCCGAGGAACGAGTAGTCGTAGGCCATGATCCGGATCCGGTCGACGAGCGGGCCCATCGCCGCGTGGTCGTACACCCAGTAGCCGCTGTCGCTCGGTGCCCCGTCGTCGTAGATCGGAGGCACGCTGACGATGAGCTGCTTGCCGAGCGGTCGCAGCTCGGCGGACAGCTCGGTGAGGAATGCGATCCAGTTCGGGCGCGTCGTCGCCCAGGTGCTGCGATCGTCGCTGTACGCGAACTTCTCGTAGTCGAGGTCGACGCCGTCGAAGTTGCCGTCGACGACGAGTGAGACGATGAGCCGGACGTGCGCGGTGCGTGCGGCCGGATCGGCGAACGTCGCCGCCATCGTGCCGGCGGGCGAGTCGTCGAAGATCGTCGCGATCAGCGGCACGTCGCGCTCGGTGGTGGCCGTCTGGTAGTCGGAGATCATGTCGGGCGGCAGTTGCGGCTGCGGCACGATCGACGATCCGGACACCGTCGAGAACGCCACCACCGACACGTCGGAGAACAGCTCGCTGTTGGCGAGGAACGACTCGAGCGCCGTGTCGCTCTGCCAGTACGGCGCCCAGGAGGACACGGTGATGGGTGGCCCGGATCGCTCCCAGGGCTCGGATCGAGTCCATGCCAGGCCGCCCACGATGACGGCGGCGATGAACGCGATGCCGCCGACGACCACCGTCGAGGCGCGCCGTCTCGGCTGATCCGGGGCGGCCATGACGCGGAGCGTACCGTGCCCCTTTCGCTGATCCCGGGCATGGGGTGGAGCGCTACGTTCACCGCATGGCCGACGACCAGCCCGAACACACGGCAGCGGTCCTCGACGCGATCATGACGACGCGGGCGATCCGCCGGTTCCTGCCCGACGCGATCGCGGATGCCGACATCGAGACGTGCCTGCGCGCCGCGCAGCAAGCGCCGAGCGGCGGCAACGTACAGCCACAGCAGTACGTGGTCGTCACCGACGCGGCGCGCCGTGCCGCGATCGGCGACCTCTACCGGCGCTGCTTCGACCGGTACGAGCGCGCGCTGCCCGCTCCGCCGCCGTTCCACGACGAGGCGCAAGCCGACACCTACCGGCGGACGCGCGCTGCCAGCCGGCACCTCGCCGACCACCTCGGCGACGTCCCGGTGATCGTCGTCTTCCTGCAGCCGCTGATCGAGTGGGGGTTGCGCGATGCGGATGGCCCGCTCGACATCGGCCGCCTCGACGCGAGCGTGTACCCCGCCGTGCAGAACTTCTGCGTCGCGGCGCGAGCTCTCGGCCTCGGCACAGCGCTCACCACCGTGGTGCGCGTCGATGGGGCGGCGCTGCTCGAACTGCTCGGCGTGCCGGCAGACCGGTTCGAGGTCGCCGCGCTCGTGCCCGTCGGTCGACCTGCAGGACGATTCGGCGTCGCGCCGCGCAAACCGGCTGCCGTCGTCACGCACTGGAACACGTGGGGCGCGAAGCGCCGCTGATCAGGTCTCGCCTCGGCCCATCGCCTGGTCGAGGATCGATCGTTCGACGTCGACGACGAACTGTCCGATCATCTCGCGTTCGTCGTCGGACGCATCGACGGATGCCAGGTACCAGTTCGACACCGCGAGCCAGCCGATCTGCAGGCACGTGCTGGCCACCAGCGCGGCCTTCAGTCGGGTCTCGTCGACCTCGTCACCGAAGCGCTCGCGGTGGATCTGCAGGCGGTGGCGCATGAGCGGGAAGTCGTCGACGACGTCGGCGTAGCGATCCCAGCACAGGGCGAGGTGCACGAGCGATCGCCACGCTCGATCGGGCAGCGGTGCGCCGAGCAGCAGCGGTGTCCACTCTTCGGCATCCACGCTGGGGTTGGTCGCGCTCCACTGCTCCATCTCGCGAGCGATGGCCTGGCGGAGGAGCTCGTTGCGGCTGCCGAAGTAGTAGTGGACCAGCCCGTAGTTGACGCCCGCGGCCTTGGCGACCTCGCGGGACGACACACCGTCGGGGCCGTGCGTCGCCAGCAGCTCGATCGCGGACTCCAGCAGCGCGACGCGCGCGACCTCGCTCCGCATCGGTGTGACCTTCGGCTCACGGGTGGGTGACACCCGTTCGGATGGTCTGGCCATGTGGCTAACCTAGTTTGGTCATCTGGCTAATTGCCAGAGCTCGCAGGCCACAACGCGACGAGCCACGACACGACAAGGAGGTGCGCCGTGGACATCTCACAAGCATCGACGGCGCTCGTCCTCGTGGTGACCGGTGGACTGATCGGCGCAGCGCTGGCCTGGAGGAGAGGCGACGCTCGGCGTCGCGGTGCAGATCGTGCCGCGCGCGAGTTCGCCGCCGAGCGGGACGCGCTCGCCGTCCGTCTGGCCGAGGTCGAGCGGCGTCACGAGCAGGCCGACGCAGCACTCCGGGCGTTCGTGGGCCGCACCGGCGAACATGCCGTCGTGCCCGGAGCCGCGGCGCGTGACGCGCTGACCGGGTGCGCGAGTCGAGCCGACCTCGAGGAGGCGGTCGGCGAAGCCGTTCGTGCCGGCGAGCCCGTCGCCTTGCTGCTCGTCGACCTCGACCACTTCACGGACCTCAACGCGACGTTGGGCCATCGGCTCGGCGACCACGTGCTCGTCGCAGTGGCGCGTCGGCTGACCTGGACGCTGCGTCGCCACGACCTGCTGGTGCGGCTCGGCGGCGACCAGTTCGTCGTGCTCGCCCGTCCCGACACACCGGGTGAGGCGATCGATCCCGACACCTTGGCCGCCGACGTCATGCAGGTGCTCGACATCCCCATCGACGCCGACGGCATCACCGTCACGGCACGGGCCAGCATCGGGATCGTGGTGGGCGAGCACGATGGCTCGCAGCTCGAGACCCTGCTCCGTCGGGCCGAGCTCGCCCTCCGCCGCGCGCGTCGCCGAGGTGGGACGTGGGCGAGGTTCGAGCCGTGCGACGAGTCCGAGGCCGCCCGGCGCGTCGAGCTGTCGACGGGTCTGCCCATCGCGCTCGAGCACCATCGTGACGAGGAGTCGGAGCTCGACATCCACTTCCAACCGATCGTCGACCTGGCGACAGGCCGCGTCCGGTCGGCCGAGGCGCTGATCCGGTCGAGGCATCCCCGCCTCGGCGCCATCCCACCTGCCGAGCTCGTGGGCATGGCCGAGCGAGACGGGTCGGGCCTCCAGCTGTTCCGGTTCGTCCTGGGGCGCTCGCTCGAACAGCTCGCCGCGTGGCGCGCGCTCGATCTGCTCGATTCGATCGCCGTCAACATGTCGCCGTTCCAGCTCGTCGAACCAGGACTCTTCGACGTCGTCGCCGACGCGCTCGTCGAGCACAAGGTGCCGCCGAGCGCGCTGATGCTCGAGATCACCGAGGACTCGCTCCTCGATCAGGGCACCGACGCGGTGCCGACATTGCAGCGCCTGCACGAGCTCGGCGTCCGTCTGGCCATCGACGACTTCGGGACCGGCTACTCGTCGCTGACGCACCTCCGACTCCTGCACATCGACGTGCTGAAGCTCGATCGATCCTTCGTCGCCGGCCGAGACACCGAGTCGCGCCACGACGCGTTGGTCGCGCTCGCGCTGGGCACCGCCCACCGGCTCGGTCTCACCGTCGTCGCCGAGGGCGTCGAGAACGCGGCGACGCTGGCGATGCTGCAACGAGAGGGGTGCGACGCGGCCCAGGGTCATCACGTCTGCCGCCCGGGGACGGCCGCCGCGGTGACGTCGTGGCTCGAGGCGCGTCGAGCAGGCGGAGGGTGTGTCATCGAGCCGTCGCTCGACCCGGCAACCGGGGTTCGCTGACGCGGCTACCTTGTCGCGGCCATGGGGATCTCAACGGTCGCGGACATCATCCGCGTGCACGGCGTCGAGCGCGCCGATCATCCGGCACTGGTGCTCGGGGATCGATCGCTCACCTGGGGCGAGCTGTACGGCCGGGCGTGCCAGGTGGCGAACGCCTTGGCGGCGGCGGGAGTCGGGAACCAGGATCGGGTCGCCTTCCTCGACAAGAACGGCATCGAGCACTTCGAGGTCTTCTACGGTGCGGCGCTCGTGAACGCGGTGTGCGTCGATGTGAACTGGCGGCTGGCAGCACCCGAGGTCGAGTACATCGTGAACGACGCCGAGGCGAAGGTGCTCGTCGTCGGCAGCGAGTTCGCCCCGGTGCTGCAGACGATCGCGCCGGCGCTCACGACGGCCAAGACCGTGCTCGTGATCGGCAACGACGACGGCTCGGTGGCACCAGGTTTCGACGACTACGAGCGCACCGTCACAGCGTCGCCGACCGTGGACCCGGGCATCGCGAGCGAGAGCGACGACGTCGCGTTCCAGCTCTACTCGAGCGGTACGACCGGCCGGCCCAAGGGCGTGATGCTGACGAACGCGAACTTCTTCGGCCTCGTGCCGGCGGCGAAGGAGATGTGGGAGTTCGACGCCGACATGGTGAACCTGGTGGCCATGCCGCTCTTCCACATCGGCGGCGGTGGTTGGGCGGTGGCCGGGCAGTACAACGGGTGCACCAGCGTCATCGTGCGCGACCTCGACCCGGCGGCGCTGATCCGCCTCATCGGCGAGCGCCGTGTGACGCACGCGTTCCTCGTCCCCGCCGTTCTGCAGTTCATGCTGATGGTGCCCGGCGTCGACCAGGCCGACTACTCGTCGTTGAAGGTCTTCGTCTACGGCGCGTCACCGATCAGCGAAGAGGTGCTGGCGCGCAGCGTGAAGATGTTCCAGTGCCGGTTCTGGCAGGCGTACGGCCTGACCGAGACCACCGGCGCCGTGGTCAACCTGCCACCCGCCGACCACGATCCCGACGGCCCGAACCGACACCGGCTGCGCAGCTGCGGTCTGCCCGGGCCGGGTGTGGAGGTGCGCGTGGTCGACACCGACACCCTGCTCGACGTGCCACTCGGGGAGGTCGGTGAGATCTGGATCCGCTCGCCGCAGGTGATGAAGGGCTACTGGAACATGCCCGACGAGACGGTGAAGGCGATCACCGACGACGGCTGGTTCCGCAGCGGCGATGCGGGCTACCTCGACGACGACGGCTACCTGTACATCCACGACCGCGTGAAGGACATGATCGTCAGCGGCGGCGAGAACGTGTACCCGGCGGAGGTCGAGAACGCGCTGATGGCGCATCCCGGTATCGCCGACGTCGCCGTCATCGGGGTGCCGCACGAGAAGTGGGGCGAGACGCCGAAGGCCGTCGTCGTGCGCGCGCCGGGCAGCGAGGTGACCGAGGGCGAGATCATCGACTTCGCCCGCGAGCACCTCGCCCGGTTCAAGTGCCCCACGTCGGTCGACTTCATCGAGGCACTGCCGCGCAATCCGAGCGGGAAGATCCTGAAGAAAGATCTGCGTGCCCCCTACTGGGAGGGCCGCACGCGGAACGTAAATTAGCAGGTCGAGCGCCATCGCGCTACCGCTGACCAGGGAGAATGTCGCTTCTGCGACGGCTGTCGTTCTGACCGCCATCGACCGCACCGACCGGTCCGTGACCCTCCGGGACCGTTGAACAGTGTCAATGGAGTGTCAACGAGATTGTCGCGAGTCCCTGTCTCGCCCCGATTCCCGCATGGAGGAGGTCAGCATGGTTGAAGCGATCTGTGAATGTCGTGTTCCCGCCTGACCCGGCCTCGGATGAGACGATGCCCGGCCGGGGCCAAGGGCTCTTCTCGGTGCTCAGCTTCGGGTGCACAGTGTCGGTGTGGATGATTCAAGGATCGTTCAACAGTTTCAGGCGCTGGGTGATCCGGTGCGGTGGGTGGTTTTGAGTGCGCTACGAGTCCGGACGCGGTGTGCGCATGAACTGGCCGACGCGGCCGGGGTGTCGCCGACGTTGATGTCACATCACCTCAAGGTGTTGCGCGAGGCCGGTCTGATCGCGGCCGCGAAGCGCGGTCGCTACATCGATTACAGCCTGAACGCCGACGCGGTGACCTCACTCAGCACAGCGGTCGCAGAGGGACTCGCCGCACGGGTGGCGACGGCGAGGGTGAGCAGCTGATGTCGGAGGGGGCTGGTGTGTTCACAGCGCAAGCGTTCTACTTGGTCGGGACGAGTACCCGGTTCGTGCTGTTCACCGGCAAGGGTGGGGTGGGGAAGACGACGGTTGCGTCGGCGACTGCGGTGGCGCTCGCCGACGCCGGCCGCCGTGTGCTGCTGGTGTCGACCGACCCGGCGTCGAACCTGCGTGACGTGTTCCAGATGGAGACCGGCGAGCACCCCTCCCCGGTGCCCGGGGCGCCTCGGCTCGACATCATGGATCTCGACCCGCATCAAGCGGCGGACGGGTATCGGGCCCGGGTCATCGACCCGTATCGAGGTGTGCTGCCCGACGGCGAGGTCGCTGCGCTCGAGGAGAAGCTGGCGGGGGCGTGCACGGTGGAGGTCGCCGCATTCGACACGTTCGCGCGCCTGCTGGCCGATCCGTCGTCGATCGGCGGCTACGACCACGTGCTCTTCGACACCGCGCCGACGGGCCACACGCTGCGGCTGTTGAGCCTGCCTGCCGCGTGGTCCGACTACCTCGGCGCGAACCCGGACGCGACGAGCTGCCTCGGCCCACTGGCGGGGCTGCAGGACGACCGACCGATCTACGCCGCCGCCGTGGAGGTGCTCGCTGACCCGTCGCTCACGAGGCTGGTGCTGGTCTCCCGGCCCGATCGAACGGCCCTCGCCGTTGCGGCCACCGCTGCCGAGGAGTTGCGTGAGCTGGGGATCGCCAATCAGGTGCTGGTGGTCAACGGGCTGCTGACGAGGCCGCTCGCCGGTGACGAGGTGGCGATGGCCTACGCGGCCGAGCAGCACGAGGCCCTGCGGATGGTGCCGGCGCCGCTCGATTCGATGGATGCGCGCGTCGTGCCGCTCGTGGGGATCGACATGGTGGGGGTCGACGCGCTTCGTGCGCTGGTGGACGGATCTGCGGCGGTGGCTGCTTCCGTCTCGACCGACTCCGAGCTGCGGACCTTCGATGTCGCGCCCTTCGGCGATCTCGTGGACCAGCTCGAACAGGCCGGACGCGGCGTGGTGCTCGTCACCGGAAAGGGAGGGGTGGGCAAGACCACCGTCGCCCGGCTGATCGCTGAAGGGCTTGCGGGGCGCGGCCATCCCGTGCATCTGTCGACCACCGATCCGGCTGGACATGCCGCCCGTGCGGATCTGGCGGGTCTCACGACGAGTGCGATCGACCCGGAGGAGGCGACGCGCGACTACGTCCAGGGTCGCCTCGACGCAGCGGCGCGCAACGGGCTCGACCAGGCGCACCTCGACCTGCTCGCCGAGGATCTGCGCTCGCCGTGCTCGCAGGAGGTCGCCGTGTTCCAGGCGTTCCGCGAGCTGCTCGGCCGGGCACGCCGTGAGTTCGTGGTGATCGACACCGCGCCGACCGGCCACACCCTGCTGCTGTTGGACGTGACGGGATCGTTCCACCGCCAAGTGATGCAGGACGTCGGCGGCAAGTTCCGCAACGTGGTCACGCCGCTGATGCGACTGCAGGACCCCGAGTTCAGCCGGGTGGTGATCGTGACCCTGACCGAGACCACGCCGGTCGCCGAGGCGAGCGAGTTGCAGGACGATCTGCGCCGCGCCGGCATCGAACCGTTCGGCTGGATCGTCAACGCGACCCTCGCCGGGTCACGCACGGAGGATCCGGTCCTACAGGCGCGTGCCCGGCTCGAGCAGGTGCAGGTGGCCCGCGTGCGCGAGCGCGCCCGCCGCACGTGGGTGCTGCCGTGGAGCGCGTCCCTGTGAGTGCGTGGCCAGCTGCCCCGACGTCGATGAGATCCATCAGGTGGCGCTCTGCGCCAGCATCGCCCGCGGGTCTCCCGCCGTCGCCGCCCTGGGGTGGATCGACGTCACCGGGGAAGCCGCACAACGAAGGAGTAGCACCATGCCTGGGTCAGTGATCGTCGCCTATGCCCGCACACCGATCGGCAAGATGTCGGGTGCGCTGACCCGGTTCAGCGCAGTGGACCTCGGCGGTTTCGCCATCGCCGCAGCCCTTGAACGGGCCGGGCTGCAGGGCGACCGAGTCGACCACGTGGTGATGGGACACGTGCTTCAGGCCGGTCAGGGTCAGATCACCGCCCGCCAGGCAGCGGTCAACGGTGGGGTGCCGATGACCGTGCCGGCGGTGACGGTCAACAAGGTCTGCCTGTCGGGGATCAACGCCATCCAGACGGCCGATGCGCTGATCGCGCTCGGTCACGCCGACATCGTCGTGGCCGGCGGGATGGAGTCGATGACCAATGCGCCCTACGTGCTGGCCAAGGCCCGCGCCGGCTACCGGATGGGCAACGACGTGCTGATCGACTCGATGATCCACGACGGCCTGTGGTGCGCGTTCGAGCTCGAGCACATGGGTGAGGGCACGCAACGCTACGCCGACGAGCACGAGGTCAGCCGAGTGGCGCAGGACGAACTGGCGTTGAAGAGCCACGAACGTGCCGCTGCGGCGACCGAGGCCGGTCGCCTCGCCGGTGAGATCGTCCCGGTGTCGGTGCCGGGCCGCAAGGGCGAGCAGGTCGTGGTCGACACCGACGAAGGGGTCCGGCCCGGCACCACGCTCGAGTCGTTGGCCGGGCTGCGCCCGGCGTTCGTTGCCGATGGGACCGTCACGGCAGGGAACGCCTCGCAGCTCTCCGACGGCGCGGCGGCGATGGTGGTGATGAGCCGGGCTGCCGCCGAACGGCTCGGCATTCGACCGCTCGCCGAACTGGTCGAGTACGGCATGGTCGCCGGCCCTGACGTGTCGTTGCTGCACCAGCCGTCACGGGCGATCCGGCGTGCGCTCGAACGTGCGCGGCTCGGCGTGGGCGACGTCGACCTTTTCGAGATCAACGAGGCGTTCGCCGCGGTCGGCGTCGCGTCGATGCGCGACCTCGGGATCACCGACGAGATCGTCAACGTCAATGGCGGCGCGATCGCGCTCGGCCACCCGATCGGCATGTCGGGCACCCGCATCGTCGGCACCCTGATCGAAGAACTGCATCGACGCGGTGGCGGTCTCGGTGCGGCTGCCCTGGGCGGCGGTGGCGGCCAGGGCGACGCCGCGCTCGTGCGCACGCTCTCGTGAGCATGCTCAGCCGCGGAGCCCGACGATCTCGTCGCGGCTGACCGGGGCACGGTTCAGGGTCTTGCCGGTCGCGGCCCGGATGGCGGCGACGATGGCCGGTGTGGACGCGACGGTGGGGAGTTCTGCCATGCCGCGGGCACCGAAGGCGCTCCAGCTCACGGGTTCCTCGATGAGCACGGAGTGCACGTCGGGCATGTCGAGGGTGGTGGGGAGGAGGTAGTCGGTGAAGCTGGGGTTGCGGACCACACCATGGTCGATGACCAGTTCCTCGATGGTCGCTGCGCCCATGCCCTGGGCGATGCCGCCCTCGATCTGGCCGACGAGTTGCAGCGGGTTGATCGCGAAGCCGACGTCCTGGGCGGTGTCGACCTGTACGACCCGGACGAGGCCGAGCTCGGGGTCGACGTCGACGACCGCTCGTTGAGCGGCAACGCAGAAGTCCGCGTGCACATGGCCCTGACCCTTCTCGTCGGTCGTCTCGGTGAGCGGGTGCCGGTATCGGACCAGGTGGCTGATCGGCTCACCGGCGACCAATTCCGCCCACGGCAGCACGAGCGCGCCGTCGCGCCAGACCCCGTGGTCGTCGAGGTCGTCGCCGGCGGCACGGGAGAGCGCCTCGTGGTGGACGGCCCGGCAGGCCTGGTGGACGGCGCCGCCTGCCATCTGGGTCTGACGTGACGCCGACGACGAGCCGGCCGACCCGATCTGGGACGTGTTGTCGAACACGACCGTGACCCGCTCGACCCCCAGCGTGCTGCGGGCGATCTGCTGCAGGGCGGTGACCATGCCCTGGCCCACCTCGATGGCTGCGGTGTGGGCGACGACGCCGTCGACGGTGAGCTCGACCCGGGCCTCGGCGTAGTCGTCGAAGCCCTCGCTGAAACCCGTGTTCTTGAACCCGACCGCGTACCCGATCCCACGAACGACGTGCTCGGGTGACGTGGTGAGGCCGGTGCCGCCGGGGAGTCGCCGGGGGTCACCTTCCGGGTGGGTGTCGGGAAGGGGCAGGGCGGTGACCGCGCGCAGCGCGGCGGCGAGGGGGATCGGTTCGGTGATCGTCTGCCCGGTGGTGGCGAGCTGATCACCGGGGGCGAGCGCGTTTCGGAGGCGCAGTTCGACCGGGTCGAGGCCCAGTTCGGCGGCGAGTCGGTCCATCTGTGCCTCGTAGGCGAAGCAGGGCTGGTTGGAGCCGAAGCCGCGCATCGCCCCCGACGGCGGGTGGTTGGTGCGCAGTGCGTAGCCGTCGACACAGGTGGTGGGGCACCGGTATGGTCCGGCGGCGAAGTAGGTGGCGTTGGCGATCACCGCCGCGCTGGTCGACTCGTAGGCGCCGCCGTCGAGCAGCAGGCGTGCCTCGACCCGTACCAGCCGGCCGTCGCGGTCGGCCTCGTGGCGGTACCACATGCGAGACGCGTGGCGTTTGACGTGGCCGGCGAAGCTCTCCGTGCGGCCGTAGACCATCTTCACCGGCCGACCTGTCCGCAGTGCCAACATCGCCACGTGGGTCTGCAGGCTGAGATCCTCACGGGCCCCGAACGCGCCACCGAGCCCACCGACGTGCACCCTCACCTGCTCCGGCTCGAGACCGAGGCAGGCGACCAGTTGCCGGTGATCGACGTGCGTCCACTGCGTCGGCCCCCACACATCGACGCCGCCGTGTCCGTCGGGGATCGCCAACCCGGCCTCGGTGCCCAGCGGCGCCTGGTCGACCGTCGCCGTCTCGTAGCAGCCCTCGACGACGACCTCACCGTGCCGGTCCTGATCGCCCCGCCGAACCTGGACGTGCCGGTACACCTCGCCGTGGGCGAGGGCATCGTCGAGATCGGTCACCGGATCGAGCGGATCCAGTTCGAGCACGATCGACCCTGCGGCGCGGCGTGCTGTGTGCTGGTCGATCGCCGCGACGATGGCCACCGGTTCGCCCCAATGGCGGATCTCGCCATCGGCGAGGACCGGCTGGTCGGTGACGTGCTGCCCTTGGTACGGATGCCCGCGCACGTCGGCCTGGGTGAGCACGGCGAGCACCCCGGGGAGTGCCAGCGCCGGAGCGATGTCGAGCCGGGCGACCCGCGCGTGTGCCACGAACGCGCGGCGGGTGGCACCCCACACCATGCCGTCGGCGGTCAGGTCGGAGAGGTACTCGAACGTCCCGGTCACCTTGGGCGGGCCATCGGGTCGCGGCACGGACGCACCCACACCACCTCGAACCGGGTTCCGTACCCCGACAACAGCAGCCAACTCCCGGCCTCCTCTCACGTTCGATGATCGGTGACAGGCCGGTCGACAGACGAGCGTAGTGTGAAGCCATGGAGCCCTTGCTGGCCCGATCCGAGGTGCGGCATTACGTCTGGCCGGAGGACGTGGCCGAGGCCCACCGGTTGCTCGTCCATCGCGGATCGAGTGTCCGACTCGTCGGCGCGCCCGGGCGATCCGCAACTTCTCCGCCCCGACGACCTGACTCGTCGTGCCCATCCCGCGGGCATGGGTGCGGATCTCCCGGCCCACATCGTCGAGCTTGTGGCTACACTTGTGGTCACATCAGGGGGTGAGACGGTGAGAACGATCGGAGTCAGGGAGTTCCGCGATCAAGCAACGTCGTTGCTGGCCGCCGACGAGACGCTGATCGTCGAGCGCCACGGCGAGCCGATCGGGTTCTACGTCCCGATCGCCGCCAAGGACCGCCGCGCCGGCCGTGAGGTGCTCGGTCGACTTGGCGCGATCGTCGACGACGTGATCGCACGCAGCGGCATCGACGAGGACGAGCTCGTCCGAGAGATCACCGCGAAGCGCCGCGCTCGCTGATGCGGCTCGTCGTCGACACGAGCGTGCTCGTCGGCGAGCTGCTGCGTGCCTCGGGCCGGGCGCGGCTCGGTGACGAGCGACTCGAGTTGTTCCTCCCCGAGCAGATGTGGGGCGAGACACTCGTCGAGCTTCCCCGCCGGATCGCTGCGTTCGTCCGTCGACATGGACTCGACCGCAACCTCGGCGACGAGCTCGTCACCGCCAGCCTCGCCGCTGTCGAGGCGAATGTGGCCATCCTCGACGAGGCGATCTACACGGCGCTGGAAGACGAGGCACGTGCCCGGTCGCTGCGCGATCCCCGCGACTGGCCGGCGGTGGCCAGCGCGCTCGCTCTCGGAGCGGGGATCTGGACGAACGACAACGACTTCCTCGGCACCGGTGTCGCCACCTGGACCACCGAGACCCTGCAACGCTGGCTTCAACGCCAGCCGTCGACGTGAGGCTCGCTCGTCGGCTCGCGTTGCCGACGATGCTGCGCGAGGGGGAATCCCAACTCTGTGATCGGAGTGAACCCTCGACCACTGACGATCGGAGGAGGGTGGCACGAGGGCGGACGGGGCCGCGCGAATCCCCATATCCGAGCACCTTCGGCAGCTTCCTGAAGAAGGATCTGCGTGCCCCCTACTGGGAAGGCCGGGCGCGGAACGTCAACTAGTGGCGCGTCAGGCAACGTTTGCGCGCTTGATCAGCTCGCGTAGGGCGCGGTCGTGTGCGTTGCGGTTGCGCCAGGCGATGTAGCGGCGGATCATGCGGGCTTGTTCGTGGTGGCTGGGGT
>JBFWSW010000043.1:0-35829 GCA_050248155.1 Ilumatobacteraceae bacterium | reverse complement strand
TGCGACCTGCGGTTTAGGAATGAGCGCGAGTGAGTCTCAGCGAGTCACCGTGAATCGCATCTGACCTGCTCAGCTTCGGTTGTCTCCTCGTCTGGTCTCGTTGAACATCATGCAGTAGCACGCAGTGGATGGACAAGTGGATGGACAACTTTCGCTGTCGGTCCCCCATCGGGCCGCCGAGCGGATCAGCCGCGTGCGATGAAGATCTCGACGGCGACGTAGATGGCGACCATGCTGGCGAGGACGGCGGTGGCAACCACCTTTCGACGTCGTGCGAGTGAGACCACGACGCGCTTCTCGGTCTCCAGTCTCAGATTGAGATCGAGGTCGACCGGGTGCTCGGTGGGCCACTGGGGGTTGCCGGCGAGGTTCACCGTCTCGGATGGGCCGATGATGTTCCGCAGCTGGGCATCGGTGAAGCCGTGGCGGCGCAGCACGGTGGCAGAGTGACCGACTGTGGGGCCCGTGGTGTCGTTGGCGTGATCTGTCCATCGGCGTCGCTGTTGGGAGAATGCGTCTGTGAGTGTCCATTCGAGCGGGTCGTCACGCGGGCCAATTTTGGTCCAGAAGCGATATGTGGATGCGAACGATGAACGGGCCTCATCAAGGGCGATCGTCGTGTTGTCGAAGACGTCAGCCAAGACGTCGACGACCAACGCGTAGCTCTCGTCGAAGAACGCGTCGAATCCAGCGTGTGCCGAAGCGTTCACGGTGACGCCCCGGATGATTGATTGCCACCGACGAGCGACGGCATCTCCGCTGGCCTCGGGTTCTGAGGTTCGGAGTGCTTGACGTGGCGGTGAGCAGACCAGGGCGGCCGCACCGTCGAGGTCGTCGGTCGTCCGAGGACATCGCGCGGATGCCCCTGAGTGAGGACTCGCCCGTGCTCGAGCACGATGCAATAGTCGGCAATTCGACGCGCCTCATCTACGTCGTGGGTGACCATGAGCATCGTCGTGCCGAGCTCTCGATGGATGCTGGCGATGAGGTCCTGCAGATCACGTCGCAGCGATGCGTCGACGCTGGCGAATGGCTCGTCGGCGAGAAGCACCGCCGGCTGGACCGCGAGCGCCCGGGCTAGAGCAACGCGTTGCTGTTCGCCGCCTGAGAGGTGATGCGTGGATCGGTTCGCGAGGTGATCGACACCGACGAGTTCGAGCAATTCGTGAGAGCGCGTACGGCGGGCACGCCGTGCGACGCCACGAACACGAAGGCCGAACGCGACGTTGTCGATGACATCGAGGTGTCCGAAAAGTTGCGGTTGTTGCATCAGCAGTGTGAGTGGGCGGCGATGCACTGAGGTCCCGTCGAGTGCCGAGCCGTCGAGGTGCACGGTCCCGGCGTCGGCATCGGCGAGGCCGGCGATGATGTGCAACACGGTGGTCTTGCCGACGCCGGATGGGCCGAGAAGGCAGGTGACCGAGCCAGGTTGGACGACGAAGCTGACGCCGTTCAACACCGGTTCGGCGCCCGGTTGGAAGCACTTGACGAGGCCTTGCACCACGAGGCTCACGGCGAGATTCCCTCGGTTGTTCGGCGGGTGGCGAATGCCAGCAGGATGGTGGCAGGAGCTGCACTGATGAGCGCGAGGACTCCAATGGTTGATGGGTTTCCACCGCTCAGGGCTGAGAACAGCAGCATTGTGATGGTGACGACGCGCCCCGATCCGGAGAGCACCGTCAGCAGGTATTGGCTCCACGACACGACGAAGGTGAGTGCTGCTGCGACCTGGAGCGTGCCACGCATCGTCGGCAGGGTGACGAGTCGCAGTCGCTGCCAATCGTTGGCTCCGAGAACCGCGGCTTGGGCTTCGATGCGCCGGTCGTGGCGAACGAAGCCGGCAGTGAGGACCGCTACTGCGTACGGGATGGTGGGCACGAGGTGAGCGACGACGACGCCGGGGACTGTGCCGGCGACTCCAACTCGGAGTAGGACGACGTCGATGCCCATTGCCAGGCCCACGGCGGGCAGCACGCTGGGAAGGAAGAGCAGCGCGATGATCGCCGCGCGACCGGGCATGTGGGGTCGGGCAAGCACGCGAGACGCGGGCCAGGACACCAGCAGCGCAATGGCAGTGACGGTGGTGCTCACTCGAATGGCGGTGGCGATCGACGCTCGGGTGCTCGGGTTGCCGAGCACCGACGAAAGGTGTTCGGTGGTCAACGAGTTGGGGATCGCGTCGGGGAAAAACCACCCGGTCGACAGCGCGGCGATCGCGAGAACTGCAACGGGCGTCGCGACCACGACGATGGCTGCGACTGACACGACGAGCCGTCCAGATCGTGAGTCCGCAAAGCCATTCATGTGCGCGCCGGTGTGACTCGCGTGCGTCCTTGGATGCCGTGCGCCCACCAGTGCCTGGTCGGGATCAGCAGTGCAGCACCGGCGGCTGCGATCGTTGCGAGGAGGATCGTGGACAGGGCAAACGCTTGCTCGCGGAACTTCAGATCAGGGTTGCGGAACCATTCGACGGCGACGACGGCAAGCGTGCGTGGCTGTTGAACGCCGAGCACGGCCGCGGGTTCGTAGGCACCGAGCGCGTACGCGAAGACCACGACGAGCGCGGGCACAAACGCCGGCGCGACGCCGGGAAGGTAGACGTGCCGCAATTGGGCGCGAGGGGGCGCACCGAGCGTGGCCGCCTGGGCGAGCGCTGTTCGAAGGCGCGGTCCGATGAGCGGCAGCGAGGCGAGAAGGAGGAACGGGACTTCCTTGGTGACGAGGTGGATGATGATCCCGAGACCAAGGCGGTCGTTGACGAGCAGCGGGAACTGGTCGGGACGATCGATGAGACCGGCCGATGCGGTGAGCCGGGCGATCCAGCCCGACGGTGACAGCACAGCGACGAGCGCCACGGCCCAGACGAGATGTGGCACACCGAGGTTGTACTGCAGGATCGACAGGGTGACGCGTCCCCTTTGGTCGGCGCGTCTGGCCCACGCGAATCCAAGTAGTGCGGCTCCAATGGCCGCGATGGTCGTGCCAGTGATCGCGATCCAAAGGGAGAACCAGTAGGCCTCCCAGAATCCGGGTCGGGTCACGACATCGGAGTAGGCGCTCAGGTCGATCGTCGACCACCGCCCGTCGGCGGCGCCGAGGCTGGTGGCGGTGGCATCGACGAGGGCAGCTATCGACAGGCCCCCGACGGGCACGAGTACGAGTGATAGTCGGACCAGGTCGGCGCGGGACAGACGCGTGGGTGCAGCGAGCTTCACAGTCCTCCGAGCAGCGCCTCGCGCCAACCAGCCTCCACAAGGTCCTGGTACGCCGCGGCGGCATCACCGACGAGCGATGAGGCAAGGTCGGCCGGGTCGACGGCGGCGGGACCGAGTTGCGCAGCTGCATCGGTGAGCAGTCGCCTGGCAGTGGGGTCGGTGACTCGGTTCGGGTCGATGGCGTAGCCGAGGCCGAAGCCGTTCGCTGGCACGATCTGGCGCGCCTGCATCTCGGGGTCGAGCAACAGGTTCGCTACGACCATCGCCGCGGCCTTGTTGGAGGCGTTCGCAGGAATGGCGACGTAGTTGAAGTCGCCGATCGAGTTGGTGTCGAACACGAACGCCTTGGCCGTGTCGGGCACGAGCCCTTCGGCGATCAGCGCGCCCGGCCCCACTGCAGCTTGCGTGATGGTGAAGTCGACCTCATCGTTGGCGAAGAGGCGGTGGAGTTCGCTCTCGTCCTTCGGGTATGTCTCACCCGATCTCCACAGGCACGGCCCGAGCTGTTCGAGGTAGTCCCAGAGCTGCGGCGCCCACTTGTCCCACAGGGCTTGGTCGAAGGTCTGCCATTGTTCGGCACCCCCCGACAGCTCGAACAAGGCGCCCTTCACGAATCGTGTTCCCTGGAAGCCACCCGGACCCGGGGCGATGTACGTGAAGCGACCGGCGTTGGCGCAGGCCCAGTCCAGCAGTGCGGCGTAGGAGCGAGGTAGGTCTGTCTCGGCGGTTCGTTCGGTGTCGAACACCAGCTGGAACTGTGCTGACGACCACGGGCTCTCCATTGATCCGACGTCGGTGCCGAAGTCGCGGGCAACCGCAGGGTTGTCCCAGTTCACCAATGAAGCGTTGGGCATCGATCGAGCCCAACCGTCGTAGAGCAAACCTGCGCTGCGCAGTGTCGAGAAGTTCTCGCCGTTGATCCAGATCATGTCGACGGCTCCGTCGGCGGTGCCGGCGCGATCCTCGGCGAGCACCTGGTTGACAGCGTCGAATGTGTCGGCGATCGGTACTCGTCGCAGCGTGACGCCGAAGCGATCCTTCAGTGCTGGCCCGTATGTGTCGTCGACGAAGCGGTTGATCGACTCGGAGCCTCCCCACAGGTACCAGTTCACCGTTTGGCCGCGCGCAGCAGCAAGTACGCCCTCCCAATCGTGCGGATCGAGCGAGGTCCGCCCGGCGCCGGCTGGCCCCGGACCGGAACCGGCTGAACGACGGTCCTCGTTGGAGCATGCGACCGCAAAGATGGAACCGAGCGTCAAGGTTGCGAACGTACGACGAGAGATCAGCACGAGGACACCAGTGGGTCACGTGGTGCGCGTCGGGTTGGTAGCGGGAGCAGTTGCGCCAGTTGCCGATTTTCGCCAGGGTCGAGCAGCGAGTGCTGCACACAGGCGGGGACCAGTTCCGAGGACTCGGGATGTGCCATCGCATAGGTGCATGCCTGGAGGCGTTCCTGGGCGGCGAGCACCGCCGGATCGGAGGCTGTCTCGCCTCGTCGCAGGAGCTCCCAGGCCGGGGCCACGACAGCGGCATCCATGAAGCTGTGCATCACGAACGTCACGGGCTGCATCCCGGAGCGCAGGGCACGAAAGCCGCCGGCGCGTCGGGCGAACCGGCGGATCCAGCCAGCGGCGACGACTGCGAGCCGTGGCCGTCGGATCAGGAGGCGTGTGACCCGAAGAACCTTCACGAGGGAGTTCGGTTCAGTCATGTAGTTGCCCGGCAGGTAGCGGAGGTAGGCGTCGCGTGCGGCAAGGTCGGCGGAATCGTCTTCTTCGAGCACCGGGACGTATCGGCCCTTGACGAAGACACCCCAGCTGGTGCGATTGCAGCGGGTATCGCCGAATTGCAGCACTCGGTAGGGCAACGGCCGGCCCGCTCCGAGCTCGATCTGGGTCCAGACGTCGTCGTCGGTCATCGCCCGAAAACCTTCTCGCCAACGAACTTCGCTGCCGACATAGGCCGCGGGTTGGAAGGAGAACATTCGCCACCCTTGGCTCTGCGAGGCGTTGATCACCTCGGCGATTTCGCCAAGGTTGTCGGGGGTGACGGTCATGTTGTGCGCGAGGTACGAGCGAACGCCGTGGACCGAGCGGAGCCGGGCGAACATATCGGTGAAGCGCTGGCGGTGATCGTGCAGTTCCGCTTCTGATTGTGGCTTTTCGTTTCCGCGGCGGCCGTACATCGTGGAGTCGATGTGCGCCGCGAACGACACGGATTCGAACCGCCTGCTCCCGTCCGCTCGCAGCACCACCTGGTGCAAATACTCCTCGTCGAAGTCGCCGTGGGTCATGCTCATCGGTGACCGGCCGTTCGCTCGCATCACCTCGAGAGCCGCGGCGTGATCCTCGGGTGCCAGCAACGACACCTCGCCTCCGATCAGTTGCGCGAACGCCGCCGGGCCGCGCTGCTCGCGCAGGAACGTCATCTGGCTGCGCACCTGCGTGAGCGTGTGTGCGCCGTCGACGCGAACCTTGTTCGCGTCCTTCGAGTGGTAGCACGGCTTGCAAGCGAAGTCGCAGGCCGGAAACACCCCATGAGTGCCCTCGCAGCCCGTCGATCGTCGCCCGATCAGCTGACCATCGGTCTTGACGTGCTCGGGCAACTCGGCCCACCGGCGTGCGGCAGCGGCAGCGGAGGTCGCGTCGATTGGTCGGGTTCTGATCTCCCAACCTCGCAACCATGCCACGAACCCATGGTCAGCCATTCCTGCTTCGCTCCCACATCTCGATCGCTCGGTCTCCGGTCGACGGCCGCCGACTCGCCGGGAACCCGCTGGGGCAGCCAGATCATTCCCCGGGTGGTTGGGCCTTGTCGACCGATCGCCGTCTAACGAGCCGGGAGGTGACAACGCTGAGGACGATCAGCACCACCGAGATGGTCAATGTTCGGCCGTCGACGCCGTCGAGACCATCGTCGAGTCGCGTCACCGACGAGCCGACGAGTACGAATGCGACGGTGCCGGGCAGCGTTCCGATCGCCGTCGCTGTGATGAACGGGGTTCGACGCACGTGCAGCACGCCACAGCCGTAGTTGACGAGGTCGTAGGGCAAGAACAGCAGCCGGGTCAGCAGCACTGCTTCGAAGGTGTTCGCGCGCAGGCGCGAGGGCCATGTTCCCAGTCGGGATGTGACGGTCGACTCATCACTGCGCCGACGGAGGTTCCGGCCGATGCTGTAGCCGATCATCGCGGAAGCGTTCGCCGCCACCGCAGCGACCCCCACACCGACGAACGGTCCGAACAAGATGCCAGCCGCGACGGTCACGATCGTGGCCGGGAACAGCACGAGCGGACGGACCAGCGACACGGCCATGTACGCGACGACAGCCCACCAGTTGCCGCTCGCCGCGTCGATCAACCGCTGCGCGGTGTCGACAGCTCCCAATCCGGTCCGTCGCTGGTACAACACCCACCACGCGATCAGCCCCGCCCAGGCCACGCCGGCGAGCACTAGCCGCACTTGCCGGCGAGTCTGAGGCTCGGTCATCACGGCGATTTCGGTCATCGAAGGTTCCGGACGGCCCAGACAAGCCGCTGAATCACTGTGATGCCCACCAAACCGGCCATGGCCGAGAACCACCAGATCGACTGGTCTGGGAACGAGAGCATCACTACGAACAACACGATGGTCTCGGCACCCTCGACAAGCCCGGCTGGCATGTGGATCGTGGTTCGCTCCCCGGTCGCGCCGGCGCCGCCGCCGCGCTTCTCAGCGATCGCGGCGAGGTACGTCCACGACATCGTGTTCGCGTAGAAGGTCGCGAGTAGCACGGCGCACCAGCTCCATGTCCCGATGCTTGCCTGTGCCGTGGCGATCCCGATCGGAACGGCCGCGTAACCGACCGTGTCGGCCATCATGTCCAGGTACCCACCGAGGTCGCTCTGACGGTCTCCATCGCGGGCCACCGCACCATCGAGCCCGTCGAACACCCGGCCGAGCAGCCACACGGCGACGGCCTGCCAACGGAGCCCGAAACCAGCGGCGACACCGCCCCCGAGGCCACCGGCGAGTGAGAGCACCGTCAGCCAACCGGGCCCGATGCGGCCGGCGACCATACGAGCAGTCGGACCAACTACTCGGTCCTTGGTGGTTCGAAGTGCGCGGTCGATCATATGGTCATGATCATCGCTGATGGAGCGGGATCGGTTCCTGGCCTCGCGACATCACCATCGCAAGCACCAGCAGCGCCACGATCCCAGCGCCGACGGCGAACCACTGCAGCGTGACCATTCGGTCCGAACGACGGAGCGCGGCGTCCTCGCGTGCTGCCGTCGGGCGCCCCTTCGGCGCTGTCCTTGCCTTGGATGATCGAGTCGTCGAGCCCATGGGTGGAGAACCCAGCGCGATCGGATCCCATTCCAAGGGAAGAATCCCGACAAGTCGCAGGGTTTCCACGCCATTCGGCCGAATGGAAGGATCGTGGATGACGTCCTATGACGTGGTGGTGATCGGCGGGGGTGCCGGTGGACTGGTCGCGGCCAAGGAGGCACGGCGCCGACACGCCAGTGTCGTGATCGTTCAGGACGGCCCACTCGGCGGCGACTGCACATTCACGGGCTGTGTCCCGTCCAAAGCCCTGCTCGCCGCCGCCGCGCAGCACAACTCGTTCGACGACGCCATGGCGCGCGTCCACGCCGCCATCGATCAGATCGCAGCCACCGAGGACGCCGCCGCGCTGGCCCGAGAGGGCATCGATGTCATCGCCGGCTACGCCCGCTTCCGCAACCCGACCTCGATCGACGTCGATGGCACCACAGTTCGCTCGAAACGCTTCATTGTCGCCACTGGCGCACGACCGCTGATCCCTGCGATCCCGGGCCTGCGCGAGAGCGATCCGTTGACCAACGAAACGCTCTTCCAACTCGACGAGCGGCCCACCTCGCTGGCAATCCTCGGCGGTGGACCGATCGGCTGTGAGATGGCCCAGGCATTCGCACGGCTCGGCACCCAAGTCACGTTGATCGAAGCCGCAGACCGACTCCTGCCGCGCGAGGAGCCCGAGGCCTCAGCAGTGATCGCAGCCGCATTGGCCCGCGATGGCGTCACCGTGCGGGTCGGCGCCCCGGCGACGCTCGTCGAGCGCAGCCCGAACGGCACCATCTGCGTTCACACCGAACCCGGTGAACCCGTCGCTGCCACGCACCTACTCGCAGCAATCGGCCGGGCGCCGTCAGGACGCGGGTTCGGCCTCGAAGAGATCGGCGTCGTGATCGACCAGCGCGGAGCGATCATCGTCGACGACACCATGGCCACCAACATCGACGGTGTCTGGGCTGTCGGCGACGTCACGGGTCGGCTCCAGTTCACCCACGTCGCCGGACGCATGGGATGGATCGCCGCCACCAACGCCCTCTCGAAGCTCGCTCGCGTCCGCAGATTCCGACTCGACACCAGCGCGATTCCGTGGGCGACGTTCACCAGCCCCGAAGTCGCTCACGTCGGCCTCACCGAGGCCGAAGCCGCCGAACAACACCCCGATGCACGCGTCGCGCATCTCCCACTCACCCACGTCGACCGAGCGATCGCCGTTGGTGCGACCGAAGGCTTCGTCACCCTCATCGCCGCGCCGCGGCGCGGCACCCGACACCTCGCCGGCGGACGACTCGTCGGGGCAACCGTCGTCGCCCCCACCGGCGGCGAACTGATCCACGAGGCCGCCCTTGCGATGCAAACCAACATGTTCGTCGGGCGTCTCGCCCAGACGACCCACGCCTACCCCACCTGGTCCATGGCCATCCAACAAGCAGCGCTGCAGTTCTTCGGCGCGTCAACTGGCCTGCGAGCCAGGCCCGTCAGCGCCTCCCCGCCGCAGCACGGCCCCACGAAGTAGACACCGACCATGACGACACCTGAGAGCGAACCACAACTCACGCTGAAGAGTTTTGCCGACTCGTTCTTCTACGGGTCGCGCAGCAACCTCGACTTCAAGTTCCTTGCAGACCTCTCCGACACCGAGGCCGCCGACTTCTTCGAAGGACTGCTCGGCGAACTCAGTCGCACGATCAACGACGGCGACGCCACCCGGATCGTCGATCACACCAGATCATGGCAACGCAAGGCGTACAACGCGCACCTCGACTCGAAGGCTGCCTTCGCGTACGACGACGTTCCATTCAGCATCCTGGCCACACCTCTCGTAGAGGCCCGGGTTGCGCTGGTGACCTCGAGCGGACACTTCGTCGCAGGCGATGACCCGAAGCCCTTCGCCATCGAGCACATGACCCAGACCGAGGCCGAAGCGCGAATCGGCGAGTTCCTCCGCGCCGAGCCCACCTTGTCCCACATTCCCGTCGACACACCTGCTGATCAGCTACGTGTGCGCCACGGCGGCTACCCGATCAACGCCGCCTTGATCGACCACAACGTCACTCTCCCGCTACGGGCGATGCGAGAACTCCAGGGCGATGGCGTCATCGGCGAGCTCGCCGCCGATGCGTACTCGTTCGTGGGCGCGACCTCGCAGCTCAAGTTGCGCGAGCGCGTCGCGCCGCTGTGGGCCGATGAGCTTCGCGCCGCGCAGGTCGACGCAGTTCTGCTCGTACCCGTTTGACCTGTCTGTCACGTGTCCGTGGGGCACGTCCAGAGAGTGTTCGAAGCGGCAGGGATCCCCACGGTGGGGATCTACATCGCCGCATTCGCCCACGTACCGGAACGAATGGGAGTCAGCCGGGCCCTGATCACCGACCATCCGATGGGCCGACCGCTCGGAGCACCCGGCGATGCCGTACGTCAGCGCGACGTCGTTGGAGCAGCCCTCGAGCTGCTCACCGGCACGGCAAGACAAACCATCGCCTCGTTCCCTCATCCATACCGGACGGCCGCAGCGCACCCATCGGCCTGACCATCCTCAGGACCGCCAGCGGCCAATCTCGACGACCAATCCGCGCAGCATCCGGTCGGCATCGAGAACGGCACCCGACCGGGCTGTGACCAGCGCACCGAACAGCGCAGCCTGCACCAACACAGCCCTTGTGTAGCCCGTATGCAGTTCGATCTCACCGGATCGCTCGGCACGAGTGAAGGCCGCGCGCAACGAACGGCGAACCCGCTCCCGGTAGCGCTGCGTCACCTCACCGATCTCTGGGTCGACCGTGGCGAACTCGACCATCGTGTTCACAATCAGACAGCCCGGTGGCTGCACATCGGACGAGACGCCGCCACGCACCCACTCGACAAAGCGAACGACGTCGTCGAGGCCGCACGAGCCGGCAGCCAAGGCTTCGAGCGCCGAGCCGACGTGTTGCTCGTAGCAAGTCATCGCCGCCTGGAACAGACCGCGTTTGCTGCCATACGCCGCGTACAAGCTCGAGACGTTGATCCCTGTCGCAACGACCAGCGCATCGAGGCTCGTCGCCTCGTAGCCGTGCTCCCAGAAAACGCCCAACGCCCGCTCGGTGACCGCGTCGACATCAAAAGACCGCGGCCTCCCACGGCTCCCGCCGACGGTCGACTTCGAAGAAATAGGCATATCTGGAATACAGGTTACAGAACAGCGGGTTCTGGAGGCTGCGTTTCACGATTGATGTTTCACCCGAACGAGGAGTTCACCATGAGCCAGGCCGAGTACCAACTCTCGCTTCCCGCCCGTACCGAGACCGACAACGACCCCGCCGTCGCCGCCCTGCTCGGCAAGGCCAAGGCAGGCGTCGGGATGATCCCGAACATGTATGCCAACATGGCCAACGCCCCCGGCCTGCTCGAGACCTACATGTCCGGCTACGCGGCCTTCCGCGCTGAATCGGGCCTCACTGCGGCCGAGCAGGAGACGGTGTTCCTCACCATCAGCCGCGCAAACGGGTGTTCCTATTGCGTCACCGCTCATTCCACCCTGGCCGACATGACCAAGGTGCCAGCTGAGATCACCGACGCGCTCCGAAGCGGCACCACTGTTCCCGATCCGAAGCTCGACGCGCTCGCGACGTTCACCCTTGCCATGCTCGACAGCCGGGGCTTGCCAACCCGCGCCCAGGTCGATGCGTTTCTCGCTGCCGGCTACACCGAGCAGCAGATCCTGTACGTGGTGCTCGCCCTCGCCGTCAAGACGATCTCCAACTACAGCAACCACCTGTTCCACACTCCCGTCGACCCCGCCTTCGCCGCCCGAGCGTGGGAACAGTGAGTTGCGGCCTCGTCTACCGGGAATCGGTGAGCGAGCTGAGCGGGTTCACTCTCCCATGACCCACACCGACCCGCAGGTCGCCGAGGCCTCAGCGGACGGTGGGGAGATCACCGTCTACTGGCGACCTGGGTGCCCATTCTGTTCGTCGTTGAGGCGCGGACTTCACCGGGCCGAGCTTCCGTTTCGAGAAGTCAACATCTGGGACGACGCGACCGCAGCCGCGTTCGTACGTTCCGTCGCCCGTGGAAACGAGACGGTACCTACCGTCTCCATCGGCAAGGTGACCCTCGTCAACCCGTCCGCGCGACGCGTGCTCGAGGTCGCATCGAACGAGACCCCTGCGCTGCTGCCGCCGCCGTTGCCGGCGCAGGGGCCTCACTGTCGACGCTGGTTCCGCAGGCACACCGCGCAGCGATGACAAGCCACCGGCATCGTCGTTGGAGCTTCGGCAGGAGCCCGTGATGCTCACCGACAAGAAGTTCCCTTGGGCATCGACCGATCAGATGCGCGAAGTCGACAGGATCATGACCGACGATCTCGGCATCGAACTTCCCTTGATGACGGAGAGTGCCGGCCGTCACCTTGCGTACCTCGCCCGCCTGCGTTACCTGGACGGCGATGCGACCGATCGCCGAGTGGTGGTGCTCGCAGGACCCGGCGGCAACGGTGGAGGTGCGCTCGTCGCCGCGCGACGGCTGCACGGCTGGGGTGCCAACGTCACCGTGGTCGCTGCCGGGCCGACCCGGTTCAGCGCCATCGCCCGGCAGCAACTGCAACGCGTCCATCGCCTCGGCATCGCCGTGCGCAACATCTCGGCGATCAACGACACCGGCGACGTTGGCGTGGTGCTCGACGGGATCATCGGCTACTCGCTCCACGGCGCACCCTTCGGTGAGGCAGCTCAGTTGATCCGGTGGGCCAACCTGTGCGTCGCACCCACCATCGCACTTGACGTGCCATCGGGAGTCGATGCCACCTCCGGGGCCGCACACGATCCGTCAATCCGGGCCGCCGCCACACTCACCCTCGCGGCTCCGAAAGTCGGACTGCGTCTGCCGTCGGCAGCCGCAGCCGTGGGCGAGTTGTACCTCGCCGATATCGGCATTCCGCCACACGTGCTGGCACGCGCCGGCATCGACAACGCTCAGAGCCTGTTCGCCAGCGAAGAGATCGTCCGCATCTGGTGAAGGCGGAAGGAACCGTCCGATCCACCGGGTTCCTCACACACATCAACATCGACAGAGGAGTCAAGCCATGGTTCGCGCAGTATGGAACGGGACAGTGATCGCCGAGAGCGACGAGACGGTCGTCATCGAGGGCAACCACTACTTTCCCGCTGACGCCGTGCGACCTGAGCTGCTGCGCCAGAGCACGACGACGACGGTGTGCCCGTGGAAGGGTCGCGCCTCGTACCACACGATCAACGTCGACGGAAAAGAGAACCGCGACGCCGCCTGGTACTACCCCAACCCGACCAGCGCCGCCTCGGCCGTTGCCGGACGGGTGGCGTTCTGGCACGGAGTCAAGATCGAGGATGACGGCGGCCCGGCTCGCCGTCGTTCGTTCCTCGACCGGTTCCGTCGCACTGACCAGGCGGCCTCCAGCGCCGACGAACACGCCCACACAGGTCGTGCACCCGTGGCCAATCTCACCGACGCCACGTTCTTTGATTCCCTCGACGGCCACGCGACCATCGTCGACTTCTGGGCCCCGTGGTGTGGGCCGTGCAAGGCCTTGCACCCGATCTTCGATCACCTCGCCCACCACCATGCCGACGACCGCGTCCACTTCGCACGCGTCAACGTCGACGAGAACCCCGGCGTCGCATCCGGTCTCGGCGTGATGAGCATCCCGACCCTCGTGATGTGCGACGCACACGGCAACGAGGTCGACCGCATCGTCGGTCTGCCCGATCGGCGAACCCTCGACCAGTTCGTTGCCCGAGCCGCCGCAATTTCGAGCAGTGGGTTGAGCGCATCATGACAACGCGCGACGCCATCGATGTCGTCGATGCTCTCGTTCTCGGAATGGGCCCAGGCGGCGAGGACGTCGCCGGGAAGCTCGCCGAGGCGGGCCTGAGCGTCGTCGGGATAGACAGCGGGCTGGTTGGCGGCGAGTGCCCGTACTGGGGCTGCGTCCCGTCGAAGATGATGATCCGCGCCGCGATTCTCCTCGCCGAGGCGCGCCGCATCCCCGGGATGGCCGGCAACGCTGTTGTGCGTCCGGACTGGGCGCCCGTGGCAGCACGAATCCGCGACGAAGCAACCGACGACTGGGACGACACTGTCGCGGTGGAACGATTCGAGAGAAAGGGGGGCAGTTCGTGCGCGGCCGCGGACGACTGATCGCTCCCGACGTCGTCGCCGTCGGCGACCGGCGGTTCCGGGTAAATCGGGCCCTTGTACTGGCGACCGGCACCGCACCGGCGATACCGCCGATCCCAGGTCTCACCGAGACGCCCTACTGGACCAATCACGACGTCATCGAGGCCAAGGAACTCCCCGAGTCGATAGTCGTCCTCGGCGGCGGCGCGATCGGCGCCGAGCTCACTCAGGTGTTCGCCCGCTTCGGGGTGGTCGTCACGATCGTCGAGGCGGCAACCCGCCTGCTGCCCCTCGAGGAACCCGAAGCCGGATCCCTGCTCGCTGATGTCCTCGAGCATGAAGGCGTCACGGTCATCACCGGCATCGGGGCCACGCGTGTCGACCACGACGGTCACCAGTTCGCCGTGCAACTCGGTGACGATCGGGTCGTCCAGGCGGAACGACTGCTCGTCGCCACCGGCCGCAAGGTGGACCTCGCCGCCATCGGCGCCGATGTTCTCGGCATCGACCCCACCGCGCGCTCACTTCCCGTCGACGACCACCTCCGCGTCGCCGACCGGGTGTGGGCTGTCGGCGACATCACCGGCAAGGGCGCCTTCACGCACATGGCGATGTATCAGGCTGGCATCGTCGTCGCTGACATCCTCGACCAACCGCATGCCCCTGCCAGCTACCACGCGGTCCCGCGCGTCACCTTCACGGACCCCGAGGTCGGCTCGGTGGGGCTGTCGCTGCAAGCAGCGATCGACGCCGGGATCGACGTTGTCGTCGGCCGAGTGAACGTGCCGTCGACCGCACGCGGGTGGCTCCACAAGGCCGGCAACGAAGGGTTCATCACACTCATCGCCGACCGCACTCGAGGCGTGCTCGTGGGAGCGACGGCGATGGGCCCGAGCGGCGGGGAGGTGCTCGGCCTGCTGACGCTCGCCGTCCATGCTGCGACTCCAATCGACCACCTCCGTACCATGATCTACGCGTACCCCACATTCCACCGCGGCGTCGAGGACGCCCTCAGGACCCTCACATGACACTCCGCATCGGCGACCCACTCCCGGACCTCGAACTCATCGATCACACCGGCCAGGTCTGGCGCTCCATTGATCATCGCGGACGGCCGCTCGTACTGGTGCTGCACCGTCACCTTGCTTGACTGCCCTGTCAAGAACATGTGATCGCCGTGCGCGATCGCCTCGACCAATTCGGTGACGCAACCATCGTCGTCGTCACCTTCGCCGCGCCCGAACGGCTCGCTGCTCACCGCGACCACCTCGCCATTCCGTTCAGCATCGTCACCGACGTCGACCGCCGCCTGTACCGCGAGCTGGGCGCAGAACGAGGTAGCAATCGGCAAATCTGGTCGTTCGGCACACTGCGCATGTACGCAGGTCTGCTCCTGCGAGGGCGACATCTGAGCAAAGCAACCGAGGACATCCACCAACTCGGTGCCGACGCAGTCATCGGGCGTGACGGACGACTTCGCTTTCTGTCACTTCCCTCGACCCCCGACGCTCGCCCGCCAGTCTCGGATCTGATCGCGGCACTGGACTGAGCTTGACTCATCCCGTCGATCGATATCAGGCGGCGAGAACCCGGATCTCGACGGCACCGACGTTGCCGCCGGTCGACGTCGCGACGTCGAAACGAAACACTCGACCCGTTGCGGCGACGGCGGCGAAGTTCGGCTCGACCGGTGTGCCGGCGGGGAACGGCCCGTAGGAGGCGCCGTCGTCAACGGTCACTGTGTAGGTCGTCGTGATCGCGGTGCCGTCGAGCATCGAACGGGTGATGAACTCCACGCCGGCAATGTCGCTCGCAGCGCCCAAGTCGATCGTGATGAAGGCATCGTCCCCGTCGCCAGCGCTCGACCACTCGGTGATGCCAGAGTCATCGATCGCATTCGACGCCGCGAAGGCGCTGCTGAACTCCGAGCTCACATCGACCACCGTTGCGTCCGCGGCCAGGTTCCTGCGCGGTTCGCCGGTGTCGCTCGGTAGCCCGGATGCGCCGGAGTCGGGAATGGTGAACGTGGCAGTCTCAGATCGGTAGAGCGTGCCGTCGGCGGTGGAGCCCTGGACGCGGAAGTAGTAGGTGCGACCGGGAACCGAGCCAGGAAGGAACACGTCGTGGTCCACGATCCCGGTGCCGTTCATCGCGAGGCTGTTGTTGAAGTTCCCGAAGGCCTCGGTCTCGCCCCACACGATGGCGCAGATCATCGGTTCAGTGGTCGTGACTCGAAAGATTCCGCGTTCCAGGTTCGTCGGGTCGGCCTCAAAGACGAAATCGTCTGCCTGGACCTCGGAGAAGGGCCGGACCTCGGACGACGTCGAGGACGCATCATCGTTGCTGCACGACACGAGCACGATCGCCACGAGGCCCGCCAGCGCCGCAAAGGTCCTGGGCCGATGAAGGTTCATCATCGCTTCCTGAAAGGCGTCAGATACCCGATGCTGGCAACGGTGTATGGAATCAGGTAGTTCGCCACCGTCCGCACCCAGGTTGCCGCCGAGGCGTCTCCCGATGCGATGACCGACCCCTGATTGACCATGGTCAGCAAGGTACCCACCACGAGAGCGATCTTGCTCGCGGTGCCAAACGTGGCGCCCCTTACGATCAGAATGCACGCGTCGAGTGGTGTCGACCACGAGATCTCGGGCCGTTCGGCGTTCAACGTTCCACCGGCTCGTCGCCGCGGGCGATGCGGGCTCCGAACTCACGCAGCCTCGCCAGCGAGTCGGCCGGCACTGAGGGTTGGCTATCGGCGAGCGAGTGTTTGATCCGCTCGTAGGTATCGACTTCGAGCCCACACCTCCGACAGTCCTCGAGGTGCGCGGCCAATCGTTCGGAGCGCCCGTCATCGAGCTCTCCGTCGAGATAGTGCTGCAACCACTTTCCGACCTCGCCGCACGTCATCGGACGCTTCGCCGGTGATCGGAACAGGTGTCTCCACGGCTTCTGCATCAGTGGCTCCTTGGGGCCAGCCCGGCCCGGTCCAAACGATCCCGGATACGACCACGCGCTCGGTGGAGGCGACTCATCACCGTGCCGGCCGGTACGCCCAGCACCTCGGCTGCCTCGGCGTAGGTCAAGCCTTCGACATCCACGAGCTGCACGACGCTTCGGAACGGTTCATCCAGCTCGGCCAAGGCTCGTTCGATCTCGGCGTCGAAACCGGCATCGACGCTGGCGTCGGTGACATCGACGGACGCCAACTCGTTCAACTGTCGCGAGGTACCGTCCGGGTCGCGGAGCAGTTCGGGGCGTTGGCGTCTGTTTCGGTTGATGTGCGTGTTCCGCAGAATCGTGAGCAGCCATGCTCGCGGATGTCGGCCGTCGAACCGATCAATCGCGCGGTAGGCGCGGATCAGCGTGTCTTGCACCAGATCTTCCGCGTCGGCATCGTTGCGCGTGAGCGAGCGTGCGACTCGTAGCAGCACCTCGATCTCGGGCAGCACGTGCTGCTCGAACAGTGCTTGGCTCACTTCCGGGCTGGACACGCGAGAGGGAACCCGCTGAGGATGTCGGCTCATTCCGCGGGAAGCATCCGCAGTGATCTCGGGTTTCCACCTTCGTGATGCACCTCGATCATCTCCGCTATCGCCGCTACCTCGATGCATTCGTCGACGGTGAGCTCGATGGAGACTTGCGGAGTCGTGTGGGCGAACACGTTGCGATCTGCCCGATGTGCGGTCGGGACGCCGAACTGACGATCCATGTGAAGCACAGCCTGGCACGCCACCGCAGCCTTCCCGAGCGCGCCGCCGACCGCATGCGCCGGTGGGCGCGCCGCGATCTCCGCTGAACATTCGCGCCGTGAGGGGGCCACGCGGTCGAGGTGCCCCAGCATCGCGCTGGGGCACCTCCGACACGTTCGCACTTTCGATCTCCGGGTCAGCGACCCGCGAGCGCCGGCTCCCTCTGTGCGGCGACTTCGGACGGCTCGAGGCCGATCTTGTCGTCGACCGAGATCGTGCCTGGTCCGAGGATCATCAGAGCGATCAGACCGGCGAGCATCGCCAGGTCGAGTTCGGCGCCGGGCATCGGCTGACTCGAGATGATTCCCAGGTCCTGCTTCACGTAGATCAACGCCCCGATCATCACGACACTGAGCAGCATCGCCGCGATTCGGGTTCCGATTCCGAGCACCAGCATCGTTCCTGCACCGATCTCGATGATCGCCGTCAACGGTGCGGTCACGCCCGGGGCGGGCACTCCCCACATCGTGAACATGTCCTTGATCATGTCGATGCCGACGTCGAACTTGTCGATGCCGTGCCAGATGAACAACCCGCCGAGCACCACTCGCAGCACGAGCGGGACAGCAGGGCGGAACCGGTTGAGGGTCGAACAGACCTGATGCATGAAGTGTCCTCCTGAGAGCATCGATCCGACCGGGCGCCGGATCGTTGCAGAAACCCCTTCACCGGCCCTGAGGATTTCGGAATGTTTCGAGAGGCCACCGGGTTGGCGCCGACTCAGTGACGGGCCGACGGCATGGCGTCGAGGTCCAGCGCCGCTCGAACCGGTGCGGCCGCATCGATCTGCTCGGGTCGCAGGCGAGCTCCGGTTGCATCAGCGAGGCGGGTCATCATCTCGAAGTTGGCCACCACCGCCGACGCGTCGATCAGCCAGTCGATGCCCAACTGCTCGACGATCAGCGAGCGAACGGCCTCAGCCCGAGCGACATCGTCAGCGGCGACCGCGGCGACGAACTCCTCGAGCACGGCCACTCGTTCCTTCCTCGATGAGTCCGGTCGTATCGGAGCGATGCTCGCACGGAACATCATCGAATGGGCCGTCGTTCAATAGAAGCACTCGCGGGCCGCCGACAACCGGGCGGCGACGAGCTCCATTTCGCCTCGGTCGAGGGTCCCACGGTTCCAGCCGAGCTCGCCCATCTCGTCGACCGGGATGTACTGCGCGGCGTGCAAGCGGGCCACGTTGGCCCATTCCTCGGGCGCAGCGCTCAGGCCCTGCACGACCGCTGCTGTGCGATCGGCGGGAACCGCGACGGGCACCCAATTCAACGTGGCGGACTCGACGGGAGGGTGTTGTCGGCTCGGTTCACCGATCACTGCCGCCGGCAGAGGGGGTCGCTGGAGACCGGCCGCTCGGAAGAACCCATCGACCGCAGCGACCGCGACGACGACACCGACCATCTCGACGTAGGCGATGGGGTCGAGCCCACGGTCAAGTTGGGCTTGGTACCAGTCGTCGGTCAGCGTTGACGCATGGCGAGCAATTCGGTATACACAGTCGATTGTCACCTCGGTCAAGCGCTCATCGCCTGGTCTCTCGCGACCAGCCGCGGTCGGCGACACCCACGGCGGCAGCGGATCGATGTCATCCAACGCGGCGAGGGCAATCTCGGCAATCGCCACACGCTCGTCGGCGGACCACGATGCCCCGGGCGACGTGATGTGCCGCCACGCCGCCTCTTGAGCGTCCACGAGGTCCGACCTGATTGCCGTGTTGGTCACTTGGACATCACACCGTGACGCTAACGATGGACCGGTGACGATGCGGTCGGCATCGAGTGATCGTGCGCACGCAACAGCCCGACGTCAGCATCATGGCCATGGCTCAGCCAGGCCGTCGCGGACGCTCGACCCTGGTCGATCAGCTCTCGTGCGTGCGAGAAGTCTGCGGGGCCCACCCGGATCGGGCACGGTGGCGGGACTACACGGAGATCGACGAGCGTGCGGAAGTGATCGACGTCATCGGCGAGGCGATGCTGCACCAGCACAGCCAACCCGTGCAGCGCCATCCCCAGTGCACCGGCCGGTGGACGGTCCAATGAGCATGACCAGCCGGTCGGCAAGACATACACCGTGGTGGCTCCTTCGGCGACAGCATGGGAGATCGCGGCGTTGTTCACGACCCCGCCATCCATGTACGCGCGTCCGCTAATCATCACGGGTGAAAAGACCCCGGGGATCGCTGCGCTGGCAAGGATCGCGTCGATCACCGGGCCTCGCGACAGCCGGACGTCACGACCGGTGAGGACATCGGTGACGACGACATGCAGGGGCACGCCGGCATCCTCCAACAGTTCGTAGGTGACATGCCGACTGATGAGCCTGCGCAGTTGACGCTGATCGACGAGGCCGGAGCGGCGACCCAGAAGCCCGAACAGCCCTGCTGGCCCCGACGGGAACACCTGCCCTCGCCGAAGCGACAGCCACAGCGCTTCCAGATCGTCGAGGCGTGCACCGCTCGGATCACCTGCGATCCAGGCGGCGTTGATCGCCCCGACGCTGGTGCCCACGACAAGATCCGGTCGGATGCCGGCGGTCTCGAGCGCCTGCAACATACCGACCTGCACGGCGCCGAGGGCCGCTCCTCCTGATAGTACGAACGCTGTGGTCATTACCAACTCCTCGTCACCCGGTGATAGCGGGAACCCGCTGAGGGCTTCAACGACTTCCACGCATGGGGGCCGCGGCGTCAATGCAGCGCACGAACACCGAAGAAGCCGAGCAGCACCAGACAGACGCCGAGAGTGAGAGTGACCAAGGCCCGTTCGCGACGCACCAAATACGCCACGGCCGCCGTCACTGCGAGCACACCCAGAACTTGACCGACCACGCCGCCGTCAGTGGCAGGAAAGAGCACATCGTGCACAGCTCGGACTGTCAAGGAATGGCCGCGACGGATGTGTCGGGCCGGAACGCCGACCATGCAAACCAGAAGGTGTCGACGTGTGTCACCGGTTCGAGCTGTTGGCCGACGAGCGGTCCGCCCACGGCCATTCCGAGAAGGTTCCACGTCGATCCGGTCTGGTCGTCGATGAAGTCGCCGCCCGAAAACGTGAACGTCAACGCGGCGCCATCGACGACCGGCACGAACACGCCGGTCGCACCGATGTCGTCGCCGTCGACGATGGCGCCTTCGTCCAGCGCCGATACCGTCCCGGGCGCCCACCACACCGTCAGCTCCTGGCCGGCGACATCGACCGGCACGACGCCCCGCTCGCGGAGCAACACCAGCGGCACAGCGACCGCCTCGTCGTCGCGTTCGATGCCGACCACACGCGTCATCGCCGTGAACCGTCCGTCCACATCCCCTTCGAACAGGAACGGTTCACTGGTCACGTCGTCGTATCCCGGGTAGGGATTTGATCCGTAGTTGCGATCGAATCCGGTGTCGCGACTCAGCACCAGACCATCGGGGTGTGCATCGCGCCACACCCCCCAGGGAACTGTCGCCACCGGGAACGTCTCCAAATCGGTGCCGATGAGCATCCCGACGATCGCCTCACCGTTGAAGTGGCTCCACAGCGTCTCGGTCTGACGGTCGTACATCACGAGTGCCGAGTTCCACAGCAGCCCCGACGTTCCGAAGCTCACCACCCGGCCATCGACACGCCGGTCGTACGCGACCGCTGAGTTGCACAATGGGCAGTAGGTCACCGCGAGCGGAACACCACCAACGGTGTCGTTGACGATCTCATGCCAGATCAGGATCTGCACCGGGTACGCCCGCGCGTCGCCGCCGACGTCGACTGCCATCACCGGCTCATTGTCGGCCAAGAAGTCGACACCGGCCGCAGGGAGGAACCTCGGCTCGTCGATGGAAGGTATCCCGTCAGGTGGCGGACCGCCCGAACGCAGTTCACTCAGTGGCACCAAGGGCTCTGGCAACCCGGCGACGTCCCCGCCACGAGCCGCCATCAAACCCGACGGCGTGTCCTCGATCTCCGACTCCCCGACCTGTTCGATAACCACCTCACCGGGCACCGACACCTCGGGAACAGCCTCATCGCCACCGACGGTGCCGATCGTCGAGCCAGCATCGACGGAGGTCGCGACCGAGGTCGACCCGTTCTCTCCGGCGGAGCACGCCGCCAACAGGACAACGGCCACCGTCATCGTTGCCACGCTGCGACGGAAGGAGCGCATGTTCAGCATCATCTCGAGGAAACCCCGGCAAAGCACCGGCGACTTCCCGGTCGCACACGCGGCCGGAATGCCGGTCGCGCCTCAACGGGTTCCCACCCTGTGCGTGCGCAACCGGCAACCCCCCAGGCGCACGGCCAACCCACGGATGCCGCCGCTGCCGCCACCCTCCCCGCAGGCAGCGGCGGCACCGAAGGGTGCCGTCCGCACGACCGCCCGAGCCCCGCATTGGAGTCCTGAACCATGTTCGACGGCCCGTACGCACTCGCGATCGCCGCCGGCATGGCAGCAACGGTCAACCCGTGCGGCTTCGCGTTGCTTCCCGCCTACCTCTCTGCGTTCCTGGGTAGCGAGCACCGCGCCGGCGGCGCCAACGCGGTCGCGCGAGCGCTGGCCGTCTCCGCGGCGCTCACCGCTGGCTTCGTCGTCGTCTTCGGCACCTTCGGGCTGATCGTCACCCCGCTGGCGCTCTCGATCGAGGACAAACTTCCGTGGGTCACCGTCGTCATCGGCATCGGCCTCGTCGCTCTTGGCGTCGCGCTGCTTGCCGGGCGCCAGCCCACGCTCAAGATCCCCAAGCTGCAGCGCGGCGGCAGC
The DNA here is from genome assembly GCA_050248155.1 of Ilumatobacteraceae bacterium. Lineage (GTDB taxonomy): Bacteria > Actinomycetota > Acidimicrobiia > Acidimicrobiales > Ilumatobacteraceae > VFMC01. The sequence goes on along the minus strand of JBFWSW010000043.1, from coordinate 13,677 downwards.
GACGGCACCCTTCCCTCGATGTTCCTGTTCGGCATCTCCTACGCAACCGCGTCACTTTCATGCACCATCGGCCCGTTCCTCGCGATCACCACGACCACGTTCCGGTCGTCCAGCTTCGTTGCCGGCAGCGCCGTGTTCCTCGCCTACGCATTGGGCATGGGCATCGTCATCGGCATCCTCACCGTCGCCCTCTCCCTCGCCAAAGCCACCGTCGTCCAACGCTTCCGGAACGCACTGCCGAAGATCAACAGAATCGCAGGCGGCCTCATCGTGGTCGCCGGTCTGTACGTCGCGTACTACGGCTGGTACGAGATCAAGGTCTTCAGCGGCGACACCGAGGACCCGATCGTCGACCGAGCGATCCGCATCCAGAGCTGGCTCACCAACCACATCGTCCCAGACAACCCTGCGTCCACGGCGATCGCCGCCGTCGTGCTCCTCGGCGCCGTCGCCGCGGCGGCTGTCGTCGTCCGACGTCGGGCGGACCCCGAAACCTCCCCTCGATGTCACAACCGTTCGACGGTCGCGTCCGATCGGGACAACCTCGATCGAGCCGCCGACACACCGACGATCGAGCCGGGCGATGAGCTCTCAGCACAGGTTTGAGGTCAAGCCGACGTCCCGACTCGATCGAGCCACGTACACCCGGCGAAGGCTGCTCGTCGCTGGAGCAATCAGCGCCATCCCAGCCGTGCTGTGGACAGCAGGTCGACGACCGGCGGCGGAGTCGGCCCCGACGGCGACGGCCAACCCGGACCTTCCTCCGGCACCTCTGCCCACCGCAACGAACCCGAGTCCAGCGACGACGTCAAGATCGCTGCCGATCGTCAGAGACGACCTCGCACTGGGCATGGTCGGCGACGAAGTTGCCGTCCTGCAGCAACGCCTCATCGACTTGGCGTTCGACCCCGGTCCTGTCGACGGCTACTTCGGGCATGCCACCCGTCGCGCCGTATGGACGTTCGAGAAGCTCATCATGTCGACCCCGCGGGACGAGGTGACTGGCATCGTCACCGGAGCTGTATGGGACACGATGCTCGCGGCCACTGCCGCCGAGCCGCGACGCCCAGGCGAGGGAGACCGTCACACCGAGATCTACCTTCCCGAGCAGGTGCTCGCCGTGTTTCACGCGGGCCACCCGGTGCTGGTCTCCCACATGTCGAGCGGGGCTGGCGACGAGTGGTGCGAGATCGTCACCATCGATGTCGACGAACGAGGACGCAAGCTCGACGAGGTGACCGAACGAGACGTGTGTGGGATCTCCACCACCCCGGGCGGGGTCTTCGAGTACTTCCGTCGGATCGAAGGCGTCCGCAACGGAGCGCTCGGCTCGATGTGGAATCCCGTCTACTTCAACTACGGCATCGCCGTCCACGGCGCGATCGACGTGCCCCTCCGCCCGGCATCGCACGGCTGCGTTCGCATTCCCATGCACATCTCTGACTACTTCCAAACGCTCGTCACCAACGGCGACCGAGTCCTGGTCTGGAACGGCGACAAGGAGCCCGAACAACTCAGCGAGCGAGAGATGCTGCCGGTCTTCGACTACCCCAACCCGAACAGCACGACCACCACAGAAAACGCCAACACGACAACCCCCAACACGAGTTCGTCATCCACGACGAGCACGACAGCGCCCCCCACGCCGGCACCAGCCCCCGCCACGTCGACCGCACCGAGCCCTTCGACGCCCGCCCCGACTACGAGTCAGGCGTGATGTCGGCCGGCCAGCACGAGCAGGGCAGCCGCATCGACGATTCTGATCGAGCGGTATCCCACGTCAATGACTCCGCGTCGTTGAAGGTCGTTGACCACCTTGTTCACCGACGGCCGCCGGGCGCCGAGGAGTGCTGCGATGGTCGCCTGCGAATACGGAAGTTCGCGCTCGACAGCTTCGTCGAGGACGACCCGTGCTACCTGCTGGGCGAGCGGCACACCGAGTAGGTCGACCAGGCGCTGCTGGCTCGCTGCAAGTCGACCTGCAACCGCGGTCAGCCAACGACGGGCGAGCTCAGGGTGTTGGCCGAACATCCTTCCAAACTGGTCGCTCGCGAGTCGGTGGCAGATCGAATCCTCGAGCGCCTCAGCGGAATATGGCTGCGGCATTCCGAGCAGCGTCGAGACATCGCCGTCCAGATCGCCAGGCCGAAGGATCGCCAAGATCACACGCTCCGAGCCGGTTCCGGCAAATAGCCCGATGGATCCGGAGCGGACCACCCACACGGCGGTCGACATCTGCCCCGCGCCGAACACCACGTCGCCGCGCGAGAACTTCACTGTCGACAGCTGGGCTGCGAGCAGCTCCAGGTCCGACGGCGAGAGGTGCGGAACTGCTCCTCGCCCGACGCAACGCGCAACCCACGCGGCCTGTCGCATGGAGTCGTCGACCGTCTCGCCATGCCGCAGACCGTCAAGCCAGCGGCTCACCGTCGTGCACCGACTGTGTCAGCAACCTGACACTCGTGAACGAACATCTCCGCCCGGCGGGTTCCTTCTCGTAACTCGACACAAGGAGAGATCAACATGAACGTACGAAAGGTCACCCAGGGAGCGCTGCTCGGAGCGGCCGGAGGCATGGCGATGGCGATGTGGTCCATGATCGCGCTCGCCGCAACCGGCGATGGGTTCTTCGCCCCAGTCAACTTCATCGCACACTCGCTGTGGCGCGATGCCCCACTTGACGGTGGTTTCAGCGGGGCCGCCTTCGTCCTTGGAATCGTCATCCACATGATGGTGTCGATGATGCTCGGCGTCATGATCGTCATCGCCACCGACCGCCGGTCGATGTCGACTGCTGGAGCAGTCGCCGTGTCGATCGGCGTGCCAATGGCCGCCTGGGCAGGCCAGCTCGTGGCATGGGATGCGATCGACTCCGACGCACGGTCACTGTTCACCCCGTGGGTGCTGTTCGTCGGGCACGCAGTGTTCGCGATGGTCGCCGCCGGGTGGACCATCCTCGTTCGCAGGCAGACGACGCCTGCCGCCTCAGGTCCGCTTCGCAACCACGCCCACGCTCACGCCTGACAGCAGCCTCTCCGCCAGGTGCCCGGGAGCCGACTGGCCACCGGGCACCGGCGCTCGTGCAGGGTCGCATGTGGCCGGCCCATCGACACGGCGCCGACGGGAATCAGCGCAGCGTGCCACTGGGTTTCCACCTGCGATGCACGCCGCCTCCAGCCACCACAGGGGCAATCGACGATGAACCGATCTCGGCGGATGAGGGCTCGTGCGACCGCTGCTTCCGATCTGCAGACAGTCGACGAAGTCCTCGTGCCGGACCCGGTCGCCGTGATGACTGACGCGACGTTCTTCGAGTCGCTGCAAGGGCATGCCACCATCGTTGAGCTGTGGTCGCCGTGGTGCGAGCCATGCAAGGCGCTCTCACCAATCGTCGACAAGCTGGCCCGCAGGCACGCCACCGAACACCTCCATTTCATGCGCGTCAACGTCGACGAGTGCCCCAACCTCGCAACGGCACTCAGCGTGAGGATCATCCCCTCACTCCTGCTTCTCAACGACACAGGCGACGTGATCGATCGACTCGGCGGACTCCCAAGGCTGCGCCGAATCAAGCAACTCATCGCGCAGGTAAGTTCCGCGACGAGCACAACCGACCCGACCTGATCTCACAAACGGACCTGACGATATGACACGAATCGCCGAACGAGTCACCTTTTCTGGCGCCCTCGGCACCCCTCTCGCCGGCAGGCTCGACCTTCCCGCCGGCCCACCACGCGCCTTTGCACTCTTCGCCCATTGCTTCACCTGTTCCAAGGACGTCGTCGCTGCCGGGCGCATCGCGGCGGAGCTCAATGGGCACGGCATCGGCGTCCTCCGATTCGACTTCACCGGCCTCGGTTCGAGCGAAGGCGACTTCTCCAACACCGACTTCTCCTCGAACCTCGACGACCTCAGACTCGCCGCTGCCTGGCTCCGCGAGTACCACGCCGCGCCACAGCTGCTCATCGGCCACAGCCTCGGCGGTGCCGCGATGATCGCCGTCGCCGCCGACCTCCCCGAGGTTCGAGCAGTCGCGACGCTCGGCGCGCCCGCCGACGTCGCCCACATCACCGCACTGTTCGGTCCACAGCTCCCCGTGATCGAGGAGCAGGGCCGCGCCACGGTCCACATCGCCGGACGCTGCTTCACCATCCGCCGCGAGATGCTCGACGATCTGACCACACACTCCATCGAGCAACGAGCGGGTCAGCTCCACGCGGCGCTCCTCGTCGCGCACGCCCCCACCGACGGCATCGTTGGCATCGACAACGCAGCCCGCATCTACGCCGCGGCGCGACACCCCAAGAGCTTCCTCGCCCTCGAGGGGGCCGACCACCTCCTGACGAGACCAGCCGACGCGATCTACGCGGCACGCATGATCGCGTGTTGGTCGGAGCGCTTCCTCGTCGACGAGAGTCCCTTTGCGGTGTCGCCGAAGGCAAGCGCCCCCGTGGTGGTGGCCGAGACCGGACAGGGGACGTTCCTCAACCACGTCGTCGTCGGCGACCACCGCTTCCTCGCCGACGAACCGGTCGATGTCGGCGGCTTCGACGCCGGCCCATCGCCATACGACCTCCTCGGCGCCGCGCTCGGAGCATGCACATCGATGACGCTCAGGCTCTACGCCGACCGAAAGGCACTTCCGCTTGACCGCGTCACGGTCGAAGTCAGCCACGCCAAGACTCACGCCCAGGACTGCGAGGCCTGCGTCGAAGGAGCCGGTCCGCTCATCGACCACTTCCAACGGCGCATCATCATCGACGGCGACCTCGACGACGAGCAGCGAGCCACACTCTTGCGCATCGCCGACAAGTGCCCCGTGCATCGCACGCTCGAAGGCACCGCTCACATCTCGACGACGCTGGCGCACGGCACCTAAGCCACGGTGGGGTCAGGCAACGATCAACTGGTCGATGATGTCGGCGAGACCGTCGCCGCCCAGCGAACCGACGTAGGTCTCGAGCCGACCATCGTCAGTGATGAACGCATAAGCGGGTTGGCCGTAGATCTCGTACGACGCCCAGATCTCACCGCTGCTGTCGTCGAGATGGGTGATGCCCTCTGTCCCCGTGTCGGACACGAAGTCTCGCATCTCGGGGGCTTCGCCTCGACCGGCGACACCGACGAAGTTGACCTTGTCTGCGTAGCGAGCTGCGATGTCCGCGACGTCTGGCGCCTCGCCCCGGCAGATGACACACCACGGCGCCCAGAACCAGGCCACCGTGGGGCGGCCAGCCAAGATGTTTGCGTCGAACGGGTCACCGCTGATGGTGGTCGCACCGACGAGTGCGGCCGGTATCACCGACCCTGCATCGGGCTCGGCGGACTGTGATTCCGTTCCCGGTGACGTTGACGGCGATGTCGCGAAAGTGTCCGACGTGGCCGTGGCGGACCCGACCGTGGCACCGGAGGCGGCATCGCTGCCACCGCCACAGGCCGCGAGCACGAGCCCGGCGGCCGCCGAAAGGAAAGCGGCGCGGGAAACGGGATTGCCGGGGAGGTTCGTCATGTGCAGGAAACCCGTGGAGAGCGCCGCCGCATTCCCGAGGTCACGCCGCCCGGCGCATTGATGCTGCGACCGTGGACAACGCCCAAGTCAGGCTGGATCGATGCCGTTCCGGCTGGTCGACGCCACCAACAGTGCCGCTGTGAGCTGCGACATCGAGGGTGCGCCGTCGAGGTGACCGTCGAACCCGTACAGCCGGCAGCCGAATGACGTCACACCCTCGGAGGGAAACGGATCACATCCGTCGATCAGCAGCGTTGGCGACCCCGCAAACGCGATCTCGTTCGCCTCGGCCTCGGACCGCACCAGCCGCAGCGTCGTCGTGATCGACACTCCCGCAAGATCGGCGGCGACCGACAGCCGGTCCAGGAGCGGCGCGACACTCGGACAATCGCGGACGTGCAGCACCGTAATTTCGGCTGGTCGACTCGTGGTGGACGTCATGCCGGTGGAACCCGGTCCGTGCACGGCGCCATTCCCGTCGGGAGGGCTCTCCATCATCCCGACGCTACTGCGAGAGCAAGTACGTCGGCCTCCGGAAATGGGCCTGCCCAGCCCTGAATCGGCTCGCCGTCGGCCGCGAACAGGATCGCCGTGGGCTGCGAGCTCACGTTGAAAGCCGCCCACGACTCGAACGACTCATCCCACAACATCGTGAACGACTTCGTTCCGTAGTTGTCTAGGAACTCCTCAGCCTCACCGAGGGAGTCCTGCGTACCGAGCCCGATCACTCGAAGGACATCCTGATTCTGCCGAGCGAACTGCTCGACGCCGGGCGCCTCGGCCCGGCAATAGGGTCAATGTGGCGCCCAGAACCAGACAAGCACCGGCCTGTCTGCCGGCAAGAAGTTCGCGAGCTGCACCCACTCCTTCTCGCCGACATCCCAGACCGTCACCGCTGGAAGCAAGTCTCGTGAGACCGGGTTCGCCACCGGCAGGTCCGGGCGAGCACCCGGTTCGACAGATGCCTCGCGGGGCCCACCACACGCCGCGAACAACACGACTACAGCGGCCGCCATCACTCCGAGCCAAAGTCTCCGACGTCTGTCCATCGCCGGGGAACCCTGCAAGACCACCCCGCCATTCCCCAAGTCGGGCATCAGCTGGTGGGCTGACCGACGGGCACCAGCGCAAACCATGCCGAGCGGGGCGCGTCGGATGCCCGCATCATCACCTGCGCGGCGCGCAACACCCGTCCGGTCTCGGTGTGCCGATAGAACCAGGACTCGGCTTGGCGTGCGGCGGGGATGTGGTCGGCGAGGGCGAGTGCGGATTCTTCGTAGTAGGCGCGGATGTCGAGTGCTGCCTGTCCGAGTTGCGCCGGTTCGAGCCCGACCTCGTTCCAGGGCGTTCCCTCTGTGATGCGTACGAAGGTGCCGACGAGCTCGGCGACCCGGTCCGGGCCACCCGATCGCACGACATTGGTCAGGCCGGTCGCGGCGCGATGCCGCTCGTAGGCGGCTCGCAGACCGAGTACTTCGTCGACGGCTGGATGAAGGGTCGAGTCGTGTCGTGGTGGCAGCGTGCATGCCAGCGGCTGGTCGGCCTCGTCGCTGATCGTCTCGTCGAAGTCGGCGAGCACCGGGACGTCATCGCTGCGCAGTAGCTCGAAGGCGGCGGTGAGCACTCGGTGTTGGAACGCTGGGTCGCCGGGGCGGCCTAGCGGTCGGCCGAGTGGGAACTCGCAGTGCAACATGCGCGGCGGTCGGGAGCGTTCGGCCTGTCCGCGTACCAGGCTGATCCCGACGGTCGCCAGGCCTGCTGCTTCGAGGGTGTGGGCGAGCGCACTCACGGTGCGCGTGCACAGCGGTCAAACCGGTGTCAGCAGCACGACATCGACACCGTCGGCCAACAACAGCTCTGCCGCCGCAGGGCCGGTGTCGAGTCGCAAGGTGGTCAGGGTGTGGTCGATCTGAGCGCCCATGAATGCCAGGTGTTGCGAGGCGACCGAGCCGATCACGCCGGTGTCGGCGAGCTCGTGCAACCGGTCGATCGGGTAGACGACGTTGAGATCGGCGGCGACGCCGGATCGGTCGAAGTTCGGTGACGCGTGGGCGAGCGTCAGGTTGCGTTCGGCATCGTCGAGCACGACGAAGCCCTGACCGAGCGTCCACGTCCCCTGCCCATCGGCCCGCAAGCCGGCCGTGGTGACGATCGCGACCCGCGCCTCGGACAGCGGCGGTGCCGACGAAACCGGGGTGCCGCCGAAATCGAAGACCTCGATGCCGTCGACCCCACCGCGCACGATCGCGTCGGAACTCATGAGCCGCTCGGCTCGTGGCGTTCGCGGATCCAGGCGGCGATCGCCTCGCCGATCTCGTCGGGGCTGTCCTCTTGAACGAAGTGGATGCCGGCAACCGTGACCTCGCGCTGGTTCGGCCATGTTCGGCAGAACTCGAGCGGTGCGCCGCGCAGGATCGCTCCCGGCTCGGCCACGATGAGCAGCTTGGGAACGTCACTGGTCGACAACCATGTCGCGTAGTCGGCGACGATCGCGACGACGTCGGCCGGTTCGCCGTCGATCGGGATCTGCCGCGGCCACGTCAGCGTCGGTCGGCGCCCTTCCCCCGGATCGGCGAAGGGGCGCCGATACTCCGCCATCTCGGCGTCGGTCAACGGACGCAGGATCGAACCTGGCAGGATCCTCTCGACGAACACGTTGTGGTCGAGCACCATCGCCTCACCCGCCGCCGACCGCATCGCCACGAACACCTGACGGGCGGCCTCAGGCCATTCTTCCAAGGTGACCGGACGGACGATGGCCTCCATGTAGGCGATCCCGGCGACGGCGTGGCGATGGCGGTTGGCCCAGTCGAACCCCAGCGCTGAGCCCCAGTCGTGCACGACCAGCGTCACGCGCTCACCGACGTCGAGGGCATCGAGCAGGGCGTCGAGATGACAGCGATGGTCGACGAAGGTGTACGAGTCGGGGCCGGTTCCATCGAGCTTGTCCGAGTCGCCCATCCCGATCAGATCCGGCACGATGCACCGCCCCAGCCCGGCCAGATGCGGCACCACGTTGCGCCACAAGTAGGACGAGGTCGGGTTGCCGTGCAGCAGCACGATCGGATCACCGCTGCCGATCTCGACGTAGGTCATCGATCGGCCGAGCACCTCGATGTGCTGCTTCGGAAACGGGAACTCCGCTGAGATCGGCATCAGACCCCCAAGTCGCCGACGGGTGGGCGTGCCGCTCGTCGTGGTCGTCGATGAAACTACTCGCTTCGTTGCCGGTGACCAGGTGAGTCGACCGCGTTCAAGCAGGTGTCGAGAAATGCCGATGTTCCGTCGATGAGTGTGCGACGACCGGGTGTGGTGGCGTGGGCGGCAGCGTGGATGACCGCGATCGCGCTCCAGTTGGTCGCCTCGATCGTTCCCGGTGCCGACCGCACGATCGGTTCGGCAACGTTGCTGTTCTGGATTGTCGTGGTTGCCGCCGGCGGCTGCGTGATCGCCTCGAGCACACTGCTGGTTCGCGCATGGCTCGACGACACTGCCGAACTCGGCATCATCGCCGCATTCGCGTTCGCCGTGTCCGTGCTGCCGCTCGTCCACGGCCTGACGACACCGGGCGTGCTGTACGGTCCGAATCCGGCGACCATGACGTCGGTGCTGTGGGCGCTGCCGCTCGCCATCGTTGCTGCGCTGCCGCTGCTGCTCCCCCGGAGCCGCGCGTCGTGGTGGTCGACGCGATGGCGGGCGTGGGTGACCGTCAACGTCGCGATCCAGATGTCGCTGGCGATCGCCTTGCTCATCGAGCCGAGCCTGCTTCGACCTGTCGCAATGGGCGAGCCACTCGCCATCGGGGTCGCTTGCGTGTCGCTGGTAGGCACGGTTGCCTTGTCTGCGCGACACCTGCGCCTGTACTGGGTCGCCACCACGCCAGGCGCGTTGGCGGTCGCATTGTCGTTCGCGTTGATCGCGTCGGGCAACCTCGTGTGGGTCAATGGTTCCCCGATGACGCCGGCGTTCTGGCTGGCCCATCTGCTCGACATCGTCGGCGTGTTCGGGGTGACGGTCGTCGCAGTCGTCGCCTACCGCCGCGGCACGATCGAACGCGTCGTGTTCCGGCCGCTCACCCTTCGCGACCCGCTCGATGCCCTCGAACTCGGCCTCGACCCGGTCGTCCGCTCGTTCGTCGCCGACCTCGCCCACAAGGATCCGATCACCGCGGAACACGTCAAGCGCACTGCTGAGGCAGCGATCGCCGTGGGCGAAGCGTCAGGGCTGAGCGCAGTTGCGCTGCGTGATCTCGGTCTGGGGGCGGTGCTGCACGACGTCGGCAAGCTCGGCATCGACGACGCCGTGCTCAACAAGGCGGGACGGCTCACGCCCGACGAGTACGAACACATCAAGGCCCACGCGCTCATCGGCGAGCAACTCGTGGCCAACTCGGCGATCCTCGCCTCGATCGCCCCGATCGTCCGCCACCACCACGAACGCTTCGACGGACGCGGGTACCCCGACCAACTGGCTGGCGACGAGATACCGATGTTGGCTCGGATCGTCAGCGTGTGTGATGCATACGACGCGATGATCCACAGCCGCCAGTACCGGACCGGGATGGCATCGGCAACGGTCCGTGCGGTGCTCACCGAGCACGCCGGGAGTCAATGGGACCCGACCGTCGTCGACACGTTCCTCCGCGCTCTCGATGCCGGCCGGGTGCCCGACGAGCCAACCGTGCTCGCCGACCTCGGAAGCCAGATCGGCTGCTCCTGCACCGCCGACCTCCCTCTCGGCCGTCAGCGCAGCGGTTCGACCAGTGTGCCCCTCATCGGGGCTGCCAAGAGTTCGATCATCGGCGCAAATGCCCCGCTGGCCTCAAGTTCCTTCATGACTGCCTCCCGGGCGGCAGCGGATTCCCACTCGGCGATCTCGACCAGCAGGTCAGCATCGTCAACCGCCCTGTAGAACGTCGCGCCGAGTGATCCAGGCATCGGCGGTCCGTTCAGCATTCCCTCGATCAGACTGATGAGCTCATCTCGCTGACCCGGCTTCGCCTTCAACTCAACGATCACATTGATGCTCATTCCAACCCCCTCGGGCTTAGATTACCGCGCACCGACGAGGCCTCTGAACCGATCCGATCGGCACACCGCTCGACCACCCGTGGGATTGGAGGCGGTCGTCACTGAAGGCGCTCCCGAGGGTTGATGAGACTCGAAGGCCGGGTCACGGCTCGCCAGCGGCCTCCGCTGTCGAGCGCCAACCCGCAACGATGCGACGAAGGACGAACGGGAACGCGGCCTGCATGAGACCAGCGAACAAGCGGCCCGCGATACTGCGGGTGGGTTGGTAGCGGAAGTCCATCCCGACGGTGCAGCGGTTCGGGTCGTGGGGGTGAGCGGTGACGGACCATGAGCCGCTCATGACGTCGAGTGGGTATGGGTAGTTGCTGGTGTCGACGGCGATGTCGAACCGGTGCCCGTCGTCCCACAGGGTGCATGACTCAGTCCAGGCGTGGCCCTTGCGGTTGGTGCAGGTTCGTTCGAGCCCGGGCCCGTTGCCGGTGGTGGCGTGCACTCGCGACAGGTTGGGTGCGAGCCGGCCATAGAGGTCGTGGTCGGTGACGATTGCCCATGCACGGCCCGGGTCGACGCTCACCTGTCGCTCGACGTGCACCACCTCCACCGGCGGAGCTTCATCGACCGCCACGAGATCGACGATCGACGATCTCGTTCGAAGCCAGCCAGCGCACTGGGCGAAGGCGAACGCGGCGACCATCACGGCGACGGCCCCAACGATGAGGTCGCCAGCCACGGCATACCAGCCGGCGAAGATGGTGACCACACTGGCGAGGACCCACACCGCGTCGCCGACGACGACCACCGGTACCCAGCGGAGCAGTCGCGACATGCGAGCTCCGGCGGTGATGACGACACCAACGACGAAGACAGCCAGCCCCAAGCCGACAACCCGCACCGAGCCCGCGTGCCCGGTGTCGAGCCACCCGTCCACCCGGCTTGGCGCGACGGCGGCGAGCGCTCCCCCAGCGAGGCTAGTGGCAGCGTTGAGTCTGAGCGTGTTTCGCAATCGTTGCGCGGCCAGTCGAGTGGGGGTGTGGCCGTCGACGACCGGTCCGATGAGGTCGCCGGTGGCGGGGGAAGTGTCCATCAGGTCTCCTGGAACGCGGGGACGAGGGCTTGGTGGAGGTCAAGTTGGCGCATCACATCGTCGCGGCCGCCGGCGAGTCCGATGACGACTCGATCTGCGCCGATTGAGCGGTGGCCGTCGAGGGTGGTTCGGTCGCCGCTCGATCCGTACACAGTGAGACCGAGGGTGCCCGGATCGCGCCCGCGATCGTGGGCCAGCTCGCGGATGCGTTGCCAACGGTCGGTGATCGGTTCGGTACCTTCAATCGGCATCCATCCGTCGGCAAATTCGATGACGTCCTTCAGCGATGCGGGTGAACCTGCGGCGCCGAGCAAGATCGGCGGCCGGCGAAGCGGTTTTGGGAACGACCAACTCGGACCGAAGCTCACGAAGTCACCGGAGTACGCGGCCTCCTCGTCCGTCCAGAGTGTGCGAACCGCCTCGAGGTGTTCTGCGAGGGCACGGCGGCGGCCCTTCCAGGCGACTCCGTGCTGGGCGAGTTCGTCGGCCAGCCAGCCGTAGCCGATGCCGCAGATCAGGCGACCATTACTCAGCACGTCGAGCGACGCGAGTTGCTTGGCTGTCGCCAGTGGTTCTCGTTGCGCGAGCACCAGCACACCGGTGCCGATCTGGATCGTCGAGGTGACAGCGGCTGCGGTCGCCAGCGCGACGATCGGGTCGTGCAACCGCTTGTACTCCTCAGGCATCGGCTCGCCATCACGCCAGCGGATGAACGAGCGAACGGGGACGTGAGTGTGCTCGGTGACGAAGATGCTCTCGTAGCCACGCTCCTCGGCCGCGACCGCCAGCTCGGCAGGCGCGATCGCCAGATCCGTGCAATGTATCATGACGCCGATCTTCACGACAGCACCCAGGGCATCGTCACATCTGACGCCGCGATTGCAACGAACAGCGCCTCGCTCACGAGTCGAAGAATCCCGTGAGCAGCGCGATCCGACCGTCGATGACCACAGCGGCATCGGTGCCTGCCACGACCGTCCCGCCGTCCGGGGCCGACATCGCCCACGACCAACGGATCACGTCGTGATGGGCGTTGACGTCGCCGACGAGACGAAACTGATGCCCGGACAGTTGCGCCTGAACCGCTGACATCATCGACGAGATCTCCTCGTGTCCGGACACATCGGCGAGCGGGTCGACCGATCTGGCGTCCTCCGTCCACGTCGCAGCGACGAGGTCGAGTCGGTGATCGGGGCGCGGTTCGTTCCAGCACGCGAGGTACTGGTCGACGATGTGTCGGGCGGTGTCGAGTTCCATGCCGACCATGTTCGGCGCGCTGCGGCACGAAAGCGATCACCTCAGAGGTGATGGTTGCACAGCAATCCAGGGCGTAGCTTCACACAATGAGTCGTCGAGATAGTGCCGGCACGGTGTTGCGCGAGTGGCGCGTCCATCGCCGGTTCAGCCAGATGGACCTCGCCCTTCTCGCGGACGTCTCAGCGAAGCACCTGAGCTACGTGGAGACCGGGCGCAGCCGTCCGAGCCCGGAGATGATCCTGCACCTCTGCGAACACCTCGAAGTTCCACTGCGCGACCGCAACGCCATCCTGCTCGCGGCGGGACATGCCCCCCGCTACCAGCACTCCTTATACGAAGCCGCCGACAGCTCAGAGGTACGACAGGTCGTCGACATGGTGCTGTCAGCGCATCGCTACCCCGCCGTGGTGGTCGACAGCCGATGGAACCTCGTGTCCGCGAACACTGCGGCGAGCATGTTCCTCGACGACGTCGCTTCCGATCTCCTCGTCGCACCGATCAACGTGATCCGGCTCAGCCTGCACCCCACTGGGCTCGCACCTCGGGTGGCGAACTTCGCCGAGTACGCCGGCCATGTACTGGCCCGACTGAGACGCCTCGTCACACACGACCCCGACCCCGTGCTGGTTGAACTCCTGGCAGAGTTCGCACATCTCGACGTCGGACCAGCACCCGCGAGCGACGGTGTGGTGCTCCCACTCGAGCTCCGCGTCGGTGACGACATCGCACGAATGTTCTCCACGATCACCACCTTCGGCACACCGCGCGAGGTCACGCTCTCGGAACTGGCGATCGAG
>JBFWSW010000042.1:0-37483 GCA_050248155.1 Ilumatobacteraceae bacterium | reverse complement strand
CTCGTACACGCCGTCGAAGGTCGCTTCGTCGATGAGGAACGCGTAGTGCTGCGGTGTGACCTCACCGTCCACGTCGTCGAAGTCGAGCGACAACCCGTGGTCGAGCTCGACGACGACGAAGTGCCCGTACGACCTCGGTTCGGCCAGGCCGAGGATTTCGCTCAGGAACCTGGCCGACTCGTGCTTGTCGCGAGCGCCGACGATCGTGTGGTTCAACGACACGGCCATGACTCCACGATACGGCGCTCTAGCATCGCGGCGTGGTCGACCATCTCGCGGGCGACCCGGTGCTGCTGGCGTTCCTGGTCATCGCCTTCGGTGCCGGCGTCGGGGCGGTACGAATCCGTGGAGTCAGCCTCGGACCGGCCGCTGCGCTGTTCGCCGGGTTGGCCATCGGCTCGATCGACGAGCAGTTGAGCGGCGCTGCCGGCCTGGGTGCGCTGCGAGAGCTGGGACTCGTGCTGTTCACGTACACGATCGGGCTCGCCTCCGGCCCCACCTTCGCCAGCGGGGTGCGCCGCGGTGGTGCGACCGCTGCAGCGCTGACCGTCGCCCTCGTGGCCGGGCTCGGCGGTCTCTGTGCCGCAGCGGCCTCACTCTTCGACCTGTCACCGGCCGAGCGCGCGGGGATGTTCGCCGGCAGCACCACCAACACGCCTGCGCTGCAGGCCGCCTCCGACGCGCTCACCGCCGGCGACCCCGTCGTCGCCTACTCGCTCGCGTACCCCGCCGCCGTCGCAGCGATGCTCGTGATGATGAGCCTGGTGCTCGGCCGGAGGCTGCCGGTGCCCCAGGCGATCGAGCCCGTGGCGCCGCCTGCCGCCGCCGCCGACCTCGTCAACTGGACGGTGCGCGTCGGCACCGCTGACCTGCCGTCGCTCGACGAGCTGCGCGTGCAGTATCCGGGCATCGGCTTCAGCCGCATCGAACGGGACGACGTCGTGCGCATCGCGACGTCCGACGATCGACTCGAGATCGGCGACGTGGTCGTGGTGCTCGGCCCGGAACCCGCCGTGGAAGCCTTCACCCGTCACGCGGGCAGTCGCAGTGATCGCCATCTTCCCCTCGATCGGCGCCAACTCGACTTCCGACGCATCCTCGTCTCGAACCGACGCCTGGCGGGCCGCTGCCTCGACGACCTCGACCTTCCCCGTCGCTACGGCGTCGTGCCGACCCGCGTGCGACGGGGCGACGAGGATTTCGTCGCGACGGGGACGCTCGAGCTCGAGCTCGGCGACCGGGTGCGGGTGGTGGGACCGACCGAGGGCCTCGCGCAGGTTGCGCAACTGCTGGGCGACTCGGAGCGTCACATCGCCGAGGTCGATGCGCTGGGCTTCGCGCTCGGTGCCACGGCAGGCGTCGCGCTCGGCACCCTCTCGTTGACGGTCGGATCGGTCGAGCTGGGTCTGGGCGTCGGTGGCGGTCCGCTCGTGGTCGGCCTCGCCCTCGGCGTCCTCTCGCGGACCGGACCGGTCACGTGGCAGATCCCCCACGCGGCCAACCAGGTGATCCGCCAGATCGGCATCCTCATGTTCCTGGCGTGCGCCGGCCTCGGCAGCGGCACGGCCTTCGGCAACGCGATCGGGACCCGGCACGGGTTGCTGCTGGTCGCCGTCGGCACAGCAGTCGCGGCCGTGTTCGCTGCCCTCGTCCCCCTCGCCGTCACCGTCATCGCGAGGCGGGACGCGATCGAGTCGTCGGGCATGTTGGCCGGCGTCGAGACCCAGCCGGCTGCGCTGGCGTTCGGGCTCGACCACACGACCGACCAACGGCTCAGCCGTGCGTACGCGCTCGTCTTCCCCGTCGCGATGATCGCCAAGATCGTCGTCGTCCAGTTTCTCGCCTGACATCGACCCCCCTGCGAGGCGGCCGCGAGCTCCGTTCGCCGGCGAGACGGCGTCGGTCCCAGAGGTTCGCGCTGCTGACCTCGACGATGCTCTTGCCCAGGCGCGCCTGACCGGGCAATCGGCGCTCCTTCGCGGCCCGCCATCACACCCTTCCGTTCACCCTCGCAGGGTGAGCTCGAGCGACCCCTTCGATGATTCAGTTCCGCGCACCGTCGTGCTGTCGCTCGACGAGGCGTTCCGCGTGCTGGAGGCCATCGAGGACGCTCGACTGGCCCTGCGCGAACGCGGCGCCGCGCCCGGGGTGCAGGACGAGCTGGCCACCGTCATACGCGTGCTCCACGGTAGGTTGGGCCTCGATGAAGGGGTGCGCTGTGACCGAGAGCGTCGTGCTGCTTCCGGCAGAAGCCGCTCGACGGCTGGGCGTCGCGACGCGCGTCATCGTGCAGGCAATGTACGAGAAGCGCCTCCCACGTGTGAGCCTCGAAGACGGCACGCTCGGTATCCCTGCCGACGCCCTCGACTCGTTCCGGCTCCGGAGCGCCTGAGGGCGGATCTGCCGCTCGGCGCTCGTAGTTCTTGCACGATCGCCGGTGGTTGCGCGGGGAGCGACGGCCGGGCAACCTGCTCGGGTGGCGGGATACCGAACCCGCAGCAGCCCTCATAAACCGAGCTTCTTCGAGATCACCATGCGTTGGATCTGGTTGGTGCCTTCGTAGATCTGGGTGATCTTGGCGTCGCGCATCATCCGCTCGACGGGGAACTCGTTGGTGTAGCCGTAGCCGCCGAGGAACTGCACCGCGTCGGTCGTGACCTGCATGGCGACGTCACTGGCGAAGCACTTGGCCATCGCGCCGGTCATCGAGAGCTCGCCGTGCGGATCGCCCTCGTCGGCCATCGCGCACGCCTTGTACACCAGGCCGCGTGCGGCCTCGATCTTCATCGCCGCGTCGGCCGCCATCCACTGCAGGCCCTGGTTGCTGCCGATCGGCTTGCCGAAGGTGCGCCGCTCCTTCATGTAGTCGAGCGCGTAGTCGAGCGCACCCTGGGCGATGCCGACCGCCTGCGCGCCGATCGTCGGGCGGCTGCGGTCGAGCGTGTGCATCGCGATCGAGAAGCCCTGACCGACCTCGCCGATGCGATGCGTGTCGGGGACGCGCACGTCGTCAAGCCGGATGACTCCGGTCGGCGAGCTGCGGATGCCCAACTTGTGCTCGAGCTTGTCGACCTGCACGCCCCAGTCGGCCTCGACGAGGAAGGCCGTGATGCCCGTGTGCCGCTCGGGTGAGGTTCGGGCGAACACCGTGTACACGTCGCTGATGCCGGCGTTGGTGATCCAGCACTTGGTCCCGCTGATGACCCAGCTGTCGCCGTCGGCCACCGCTCGCGTGGTCATCGATGCGACGTCGCTGCCGGCGTCGGGCTCGCTGAGCGCATAGCTCGCCTGGCTGTCACCGCTGCAGATGCGCGGCAGGTAGGCACGCTTCAGCTCCTCCGAGCCGAAGTTGATCACGGGCAACATGCCGAGCTTCGAGATCAAGAACATCAAGCTCGCCGACGCGTCGCCACGAGCGAGCTCCTCCGCGGCGATCGCCTGGTCGACCGTCGACCCGCCGGCACCGCCGTACTCGACCGGGTAGCTGAGCGCGGTGAGCTCCATGCTCTTCAACGCCTCGAAGGTCGCCCACGAGTACTCGGCGTCACGGTCGGCCTCTGCCGCGACCGGCGCGATCTTGTCGGCGACGAACTGCCGCAGCACGGCGCGGAACTCGCGCTGGGTGTCGGACAGGGTGATGGGCTGGGCGTCGACCGACATCATGCGCCCACGAGCTCGCGCCACCGAGCGGGGTACGCGCCGTTCACCTGGGTCGGCGTCATCCACAAGGTCGCCTCCGGCACCCGGTCGACGAGCACCCTCGTCGCGTCGTAGTCGTGTGACAGACCGGCGAACCGCTGGCGACGGGTCTCGACGAGTGCCTGTGGCGGACCGGCGTCGAGGAAGCCCCAGATGGTGTAGGCGATGGTGAAGTCGTGCACGACAGGGGCACGGCTGAAGATCGATGCCCGGCGCAGCGCGATGGCGAGGCAGCCGCACACGACGTCGTCCTCCGACTCGCCTGGCGTGAGCTCGAGGCGGGGTCGGAACGTGTTGGCGATCTTGATGCCGAAGCCCTGATCGGGTCCCTGGTAGCCCATGCGCCCGCCCTCGGGCTGGAAGCCATGGATCTCGGCCGGCCGGTCGGGCATCCACGGGTCGGGCACGTGATCGGGCGAGCGATAGCCGCGTGCGTCGTCGATGGGTGAGACCGGGGCGAACTTCGGTGCAGCCATGTGCTCTTTCTATCCCGTCCGAGCGGACAGCGCCGCGTCGGTCAGGCCGGAGGGTGGAGCAGGCCGAACACCAGACCCTCTTCGAGCGCTCGCCACGACGACTCGATGATGTTCGTGCTGACGCCGATCGTGGTCCAACTGCGCTCGCCGTTGGAGAAGTCGATGAGGACCCGGGTCACCGCACCGGTCGCGGTCGCGCCGTCGAGGATGCGGACCTTGTAGTCGGTCAGGTGCACCCGATCGAGATCTGGATAGGCCTGGACGAGGGCCGCGCGCAACGCGGTGTCGATCGCGTTGACCGGGCCGTTGCCCTCGGCGGTGTGGACCCGTCGCTCGGCTCCATCGGTGCCGGTCGCCGGCACCCACACCTTCACGGTTGCCTCGGTCGTGAAGTCGCCGCTCGGGAGCTCGTCGGTGATCACCCGCATGCTCTCGACACGGAAGTAGCCCTGCTCCCAACCGGCGGCGCGACGCATGAGCAGTTCGAGGGAGGCGTCGGCAGCTTCGAAGTGGTAGCCCTCGTGCTCGAGCCGTTTGAGGTCGTCGATCACCTGGTTGACCGCCGGGCCGTCCATCGCCAGGCCCAGCTCGTCGGCCTTCATCTGGATGGTTGCCCGTCCGGCCATCTCGCTGACCACGAACCGGGTGCCGTTGCCGACGAGCTCGGGGTCGACGTGTTCGTAGGCGTCCTTGGCCCGGGCGATCGCGCTGACGTGCAGGCCCGCCTTGTGCGCGAACGCCGACGCGCCGACGTAGGGCGCCTGCGGGTTGAGCGGACGGTTGAGCACCTCGGCGACGTGGTTGCTGACGGCGGTGAGCCGCTCGATTCGACCCTCGGGCAGGCACGACATGCCGAGCTTCAGCTGCAGGTTGGGGATGACCGTCGTGAGGTTGCAGTTGCCGGTGCGCTCGCCGAGGCCGTTCAGGGTTCCCTGCACGTGACGCGCGCCGGCGCGCACCGCGGCCATCGAGTTGGCGACCGCGCACCCCGTGTCGTCGTGGCAGTGGATGCCGATCGTGACGTCGCTCCCCACGTGGCGATGCACGTCGGCGACGATGTGCTCGACCTCGTGCGGCAGCGAGCCGCCGTTCGTGTCGCACAGCACGACGTGCGACGCGCCCTTCACGACGGCCGCCTCGAGCGCCCTCAGGCTGAACTCGGGGTTGCGCTTGTAGCCGTCGAAGAAGTGCTCCATGTCGACCATGACCCGGCGGCCGGCGCCGGCGAGGAACTCGACGCTGTCGGCGATCATCGCCTCGCCCTCGTCGAGGGTGGTCTGCAGCGCGTTGAGCACGTGGTAGTCCCAGCTCTTGGCGACGATGCACACCGCCGACGTGTTGGCGTCGAGCAGGTTGCGCAGCGTGACGTCGTCGTCGACCTTGCCCTTCGGTCGCCGCGTCGAACCGAAGGCCACCATCGTCGAGGTCGTCAGGCGCAGCTCCGATGCGGCGCGGGCGAAGAACTCGATGTCCTTGGGGTTGGCGCCGGGCCAGCCGCCCTCGATGAAGTGGACACCCAGGAAGTCGAGCTGCTCGGCGATGCGCAGCTTGTCGTCGACGGTCGCCGACACCCCCTCGACCTGCAAGCCATCGCGCAAGGTCGTGTCGAACACCTCGACGTGCGGTGCATCAGCGCTCATGGTTCCCTCTCAAGGTCGTGTTCGGATCGTGGTCCGGCGATCCGGCCGGAGAAATGAAACAGCCGCCCCGAAGGACGGCTGCAGGCGCACGTGGATGGTCCACGTGCGCTATCGAATGATGATGATGCCGGCGAGCGTGGGATCGGGTCGCGACGTCATGGTCGAGATTGTGCCGGGTCGGTGCCACATCGTCAACCAAGCCGTGCCCCGCTGTCGAGAACATGTGCACAAACCTGTGTGCACACGGTGGACGGACAGAAAACTTCTGG
This sequence comes from Ilumatobacteraceae bacterium, assembly GCA_050248155.1. GTDB lineage: Bacteria > Actinomycetota > Acidimicrobiia > Acidimicrobiales > Ilumatobacteraceae > VFMC01. The sequence continues at coordinate 31,399 of JBFWSW010000042.1, read as the reverse complement.
GGATGTCCGACCAGCTCGGTGGATAACCCTGTGAATTGAAAATTAGCCCTTGACCTGGGCAAACGCTGGGTGCAGAGTAGGCGGCGCACCGGCAAGCGCACGCAAACCGGAGCCCGAGGAACGGCCTCGAGCGAGTGGTGCTCTCCTTTGGAGGGTGGCCTCGAGCGAGCGTCCAACCGGGCTCACGAGGCGGAAGCGGGGTCGGTGGGGGATGATCTGCCGCCGGCAGAGTCGGAACCGGGCAACCGGGGAACGACCGAGCCGGTGACGTCGACGGAAGGCGCACCAGGCGACTGGGGCGACGATGTCGGCGGGTCGGGGAAGACCGTGCCGGGCGACCGGGGCGGAGGGAACCGGCCACGTCGGCTCAGCCGAACCGGGCAACCGGGGCTGGATGCGCCGACAAAGCGAATCGCCCGCCGGGGCGCAAGCTCCGACGGGCGATGAACGTTGTTCGTGACGAAGGGTAACACCGGGTGATCGAGCAATGGTGGATCATCCCCGCCTGAAACGCCCTGTGTGGCGCGCTGGCTTCGGCCGGCTGCGCCGCACAGGGCGCTTCTCCTTTTCGACTCGTTCCCGGCCGACGCCCGCTCCAACCCCCTTCGCCATTCCCCTCGCCCCCACCCCTCGCGCACAAACGCTCCGCGGTCGTGCGTGCTCACGGAAACCGTGTTCGCGAAACCTGGGTAAGCCCATAGGGCCGCGGAGCGTTTGTGTGGTCACGCAAGTCCAGCGAGCGATCACGACAGCCACGTGAGGCCGGGCCCACCGCTGTCCGACCCATCCTCGTCCCCACCCCTCGCGCACAAACGCTCCGCGGTGGTGCGCGCTCACGGAAACCGTGTTCGCGAAACCTGGGTAAGCCCATAGGGCCGCGGAGCGCTCGTGTGGTCACGCAAGTCCAGCGAGTCACGAGCGATGGCGACAGCTGCGGTGAGGCCGCCCCGGGACGGCCGGCGGCTCGGCTCGGTTCGGCTCAGACGGCGAGCTCGCACCAGTCCTTGTAGGCGTCTTCCTGCCCGCGCACGGCGCGGGCGTAGACCTCGGCGATGGCCTTGGTGATCGGGCCGGGGCACGGGATGGCCCGGTCGTCGACGGAGTTGACCGCGCTGATCTCGGCGGCGGTGCCGCACACGAACAGCTCCTCGGCGATGTACAGGTCGCTGCGCGCGAGGTTGTCGACACGGCAATCGAACCCGAGGTCGCGGGCGATGGTCATGACCGAGCTCTGCGTGATCCCCTCGAGCGCACCCGCCGACAGCGGCGGCGTGATCATGATCCCGTTGCGCACCGCGAAGATGTTCTCGCCGGTGCACTCGGCGACCAGCCCGTTCGGGGCCAGCATGATCGCCTCGTCGTAGCCGGCCTTCAACGCCTCGACCTTCGCGAGCGAGCTGTTCACGTAGTTGCCCGTGGTCTTCGATGCGGGCGGCATCGTGTTGTGGTCGTGGCGGGTCCAGGACGAGATCTTCATCCGCACGCCCTTCTCGACCGCGTCGTCGCCGAGGTACGCGCCCCACGGCCAGCACGCGATCGACACGTCGACCGAGCACGGCAAGGTGTTCAGGCCCATCTCGCCGTACCCGTAGTAGGCGATCGGTCGCACGTAGCAGCCCGGCAGACCCGTCGACGCGACCGTCGCCTTCGTGGCGGCGACGATCTCGTCCACCGTGTACGGGATCTCCATCCCGAGGATCTGCGCGCTGCGGAACAGCCGCACGATGTGATCGGTGAGCCGGAACACCGCCGGACCCTGTGCCGTCTCGTAGGCCCGGATCCCCTCGAACACGCCACTGCCGTAGTGCAACGTGTGCGTGAGGATGTGGACCTGGGCCTTGTCCCAGTCGACGAGCTCACCGTTCATCCAGATCTTCGGTGTGGGTTGGATCGGCATCAGGGCCCCTTGCCTACGCGTGGTGGGTGGTCGAAATTGAGTGTTCGTTCAGCCTGCCACGGCTGCAGCGATTTGTGAACCGATGTCGGTGGTGCTGCCACTGCTCGGCTGGTCGCACGCCACTCGGATCCGCTCTGCGGCGTCGGCCTCGCCGAGGAAGTCCAGCATCAGCGCCGCGCTCAGGATGGCAGCGGTCGGGTTGGCCTTGCCGGTGCCGACGATGTCGGGTGCCGACCCGTGAACGGGCTCGAACATGCTCGGACCCGTGCGGGCCGGGTTGAGGTTCGCGCTGCTGGCGAGCCCGATCCCGCCGCTGACCGCGCCACCGAGATCGGTGAGGATGTCGCCGAACAGGTTGTCGGTGACCACGACGTCGTACCGGTGCGGATCCTGGACGAAGTAGATGCACGCCGCGTCGACGTGGTTGTACGCAGTGCCGACGCCCGAGAACTCGGCCGCCACCGCGTCGAAGGCTCGCTGCCACAGGTCGCCGGCGAAGGTGAGCACGTTCGTCTTGTGCACGAGGGTCACGTGGCGGCGCCCCGCGCGACGCTCGGCGAGCTCAAAGGCGTAGCGGATGGCGCGCTCGGCACCCATCCGGGTGTTGACCGAACCCTGCGTCGCGACCTCGTGCGCCGTGCCCTTGCGCAGGAACCCGCCCTCGCCGACGTACGGGCCCTCGGTGTTCTCACGGATCACGACGAAGTCGTGCGGCGAGTCGTGCCCAGGCGCGGTGCCGACGAACGGGCGCTGGTTCACGTACAGGTCGAGCTCGAACCGCATCTTCAGCAGCAGGCCTCGCTCGATGACGCCCGGCGGCACCTCGGGCGTGCCGACCGCGCCCAGCAGGATCGCGTCGAACGAGCGAAGCTGGTCGAGGGTCGCGTCGCTCAGGATCTCGCCGTCACGCAGGTATCGAGCGCCACCGAGATCGAACTCGGTCGTGTCGATCTGGACGCCCGCGGCGCGAACGACCTTCACCGCCTCGGCGGTGACCTCCGGGCCGATGCCGTCGCCGCCGATCACTGCAATTCGATGTGCCATACGGGCCCGGAGGGTAACGCGGGGCAGGCCTCCACGATCCACTCGGTAGGCTTTCTCGACTATGGCAACAACGCAACTCTCCCGGGCGGCGTTCGAACGGCTCCAAGCCGAATTCGACGACCTCACCACCCGCGGGCGCATCGAAGTGGCCAACAAGATCGAGGCCGCCCGCCTGCTCGGTGATCTCAGCGAGAACGGCGACTACCACGCGGCGAAGGACGAACAGGGCCACATGGAAGGCCGCATCCGCCATCTCGAGCACATGCTCGAGACGGCCGAGATCGTCGAGGGCAGCGATGACGGCACGGTCGCGCCCGGCTGCGTCGTCACCATCGTCTACGAAGGCGACGACGAGGACGACATGGCCGAGCGCTACCTCATCGGCCATCTCGAGGAGAAGACCGACGCGCTCGACGTGATGAGCCCGAGCTCGCCGCTCGGTGCCGCCTTGCTCGGAAAGGGGCCCGGCGACTGGGTCGAGTACGAGGCGCCGCACGGCGTCCTGCGCGTGAAGGTGCTCGAGGTGGAGTCGCCGTAGTGGCCGACCCAGCCAGTCGGCGTCCCGTCGACGCTCCTCCGCTGCCGCAGGGCGCGGCCATGGAGCTGCCCGGGCGGGGCACGACGTTCGTCCGCACCGTCCCCGGACCGCCGGGAGCCCCGACCGTGCTGTTGCTGCACGGCTGGACGGCGACGGCCGACCTCAACTTCTTCCGGTGCTACGCCCCGTTGGGAAAGCACTTCCGCGTGGTCGCGCTCGACCACCGCGGTCACGGTCGCGGCATCCGCTCACGACGGCTGTTCCGGCTCGACGACTGCGCGGACGACGCGGCGGCCGTGCTCGACGTACTGGGCATCGAACGATGCATCCCGATCGGCTACTCGATGGGCGGACCCGTCGCCCAGCTGATGTGGAAGCGGCACCGCGACCGCGTCGACGGACTCGTGCTGTGCTCGACGTCGGGCTACTTCGCCACGTCACGAGAGGAGCGGTTGCGCTTCCTCGGCTTGTCGAGCGTCGCCGCGATGGCACGTGTCACGCCTCGCCACGCGCAACGGTGGCTCACCGACCAGCTGTACCTGCAACGCAAGACGTCGATGTGGGAGCCCTGGGCAGTGCACGAGGCCGGCCTGCACGACTGGCGCACGGTGCTCGAGGCCGGAGGCAGCCTCGGCTCGTTCTCGTCGCGCGAATGGCTCGGCGACATCGACGTGCCGACGTCGGTCGTCATCACCATGCGCGACCGCGTCGTGCCCGTGCGCCGGCAGGTGCGCCTGTACGAGTCGATCGCGGGAGCCGAGGCGTTCCGCATCGACGCCGACCATGCGGCGGCCGTGTCCGAGCCCGACGTGTTCGTCCCGACGTTGCTGCATGCGACGGCGAGCGTCGTCTCTCGCTACATCGCTGCGGCGGGCGAGGGCGCAGCTTCCTCGATGTCGAGCAATCGACGTACGGGTCGCGTGAGCGCGAGGTAGGTGGCGCCCGCCGCGAGCGCCAACGTCGCGAACACCGCGATCGCCGCTCGGACGCCGATCACGTCGGCCAACACCCCGGCCACGAGGTTCGAGACCGTGATGATCAGCGTGACCATCCCGAAGTCGCCGGCGAGGATGCGGCCCCGCACGTGGTCTGGCGCGCGTCGTTGCAGACCGTAGGTCGACAGCGTCCATTGGGCACCGCCCCCGAGGTGCGCGAGGAACGCCACGGGCACTGCGAGCGCGAGCGCCGGTGCCACGCTGAGTCCCAGATAGCACACGCCGAATGCAAGTCCGGCGCAGCCCGACATCGTCAATAGTCGCGACAGCGAGCGGCCGACCAGGCGAGCGACGAGCAGCGGTCCGAGCGCGACGCCGAGGCCTCGCGCCCCGAGGAGCAGACCCGTCGCGCCGTCACCACCACCCAGCGAATCGGTCGCCAGCACGGCCAGCAGACCCACGATGCCCGCTCCCATCCCGAACGTCGCCTTCGACGCGAGCAACGAGAGCAGCACCGAATCGCGGCGCGCGTACGAGAACGCCTCGCGCATGTCGGCGACGGGCCGCATCCGTTGCGTCTGCTGCGCGGTCTCGGCGCGCCTTGCCTGCATGGGCCGCCGGATGACCGAGACGAACAGCGCGGCCACGACGAAGGACACGGCGTTGGCGATGAACGCCGTCTCGCGGCCGAAGATGCTCGAGACGAGCCCGCCGAGCGCCGCACCGACCGCGAGCATGGCGCCCCACAGCGAACCGAACAGCAGGCTCGCCTGCTTCAGCTCGTCGTCGTCGCGCGCGAGGTTCGGGACCCCCGCCTGCGCGGAGGGACCGACGAAGGAGCCCAGCGCCGAGATGACGCAGAGACACCCGAAGCCGAGCCACAGCGTTCCTGCCGAACGCACCAGCAGCAGACCGGCGGCCGCGACCGCTTGGACGAGCGAGACGGTGCGGATGATCGTGCGCCGGTCGAAGCGATCGGCTGCTGGGCCGGCGATGGCGGTCATCGCGAACGCGGGGAGTGACTGGGCGACGTAGACGAGCGTGACGAGCAGCGGAGAGTCGGTGTACTCCTGGACGAGCCCGACGAACGCGACGTAGGCGAACCAGTCACCTGCGTAGGAGACGACCTGGGCGATGAACAGCGACCGGATGTCCCGGTTGGTGCGCAACATCGACCACATGCGCCGACCTGTCTAGCGCGCCTGCCCGCGGATGGCGACGCCCGATCGGCGGATAGCGTCACCCGGATGCGCCTCCCCCGCCCTCTCCGCTCGCGCGCCCTCGCCGCTGCAGCGATCGTCCTGGTCGTCGTCTCGTGCGGCGACGAACCCGAGTCGGCCGATTCGCCGACGACCGACGTGTCGACCACCACGCCGCCGACCACGGCGCCGACGCCGACGACGACCATCGCCGGCTCGCTCCCGAAGCCGTCGGTCGAGATCCCGGCAACCCTGCCCACCGAGCTCGTCGTCACCGACCTCGTCGACGGGACGGGCGATGCAGCGGCGGTGGGCGACACGGTCGTCGTGCACTACGTCGGGGTGCGCTCCGAGGACGGCACCGAGTTCGACAACAGCTACGACCGAGGGGCGCCGTACCCGGTGACGATCGGGACGACGAGCGTCATCCAGGGCTGGACCGAGGGGCTCGTCGGCGTGAAGCAGGGCGGCCGGCGCCAGCTCGACATCCCCGCCGACCTCGCATACGGCGACTCCCCGCAGGGCGACATCATCCAGGCCGGTGACGCGTTGACCTTCGTCGTCGACGTCGTGGCGGTCTACGGCCCGGCCGACCCCGCCGACGAACCCGAGATCACCGTCGAGGCCGCGCCGAACCAGGAGCAGATCGGCATCGACGACCTCGTCGAGGGCACCGGCGAGGTCGTGCAAGCCGGCCAGACCGCCGTCGTCCACCTCATCGCGTTCCGCGCCGACACCGGTGAGAAGATCACCTCGACGTGGGCCGACCCCGGTCAGCCGTTCGACTTCGTCGTCGGCGGCGGCGAGGTGCTGCCGGGCATCGAGCTCGGTGTCGAGGACATGGCGATCGGCGGCCGCCGCCAGTTGCACGTGCCGTACCTGTTGGCCTTCGGCGAGGAGGGCAACCCCGCGTTCGGGCTGCCGGCCAAGACCGACATGGTGCTGATCGTGGACCTGGTCACCGCGTACTGACCGAGCTGAGGTCGAGCCCGATGTCGAAGACCGTCACCGAGTGGGTCAGCTCGCCGACGGAGATGAAGTCGACGCCGGTCTCGCCGACCGCCCGGGCGTGCTCCAACGTCAGCCCTCCGCTCGCCTCGAGGATCGCGGCCGGACGCAGCTGATCGCGCACGCTCACCGCCTCGACCATCTGCGCCGGCTCGAAGTTGTCGAGCAGCACCACGTCGGCGCCTGCGCCGAGTGCCTCACGCAAGGCGTCGAGCGAGTCGACCTCGATCTCCACCGGGATGGTCGCGGCGAGCTCGCGCACGGCACGGAACGCCTCCGCCACGCCACCGGCTGCCAGCACGTGGTTGTCCTTCACGAGCGCGGCGTCGCTGAGCGACATGCGGTGGTTCTGCCCTCCGCCGCACCGGACGCCGTACTTCTCGATCGCCCGGAGCCCGGGCAAGGTCTTGCGCGTGTCGCGCACGACCGCTCGCGTGCCCGCGAGCGCGTCGGCCCACCGCCGGGTCAAGGTGGCGACACCGCTCACATGGCACAGCAGGTTGAGCGCGGTGCGCTCCGCGGTCAGCAGCAACCGTGTCGGCGCCTCGACCGATGCCACGACCTGGCCGGGCTCGACCCGGTCGCCGTCGTTGGCGAGGTAGTGCAGCTCGCTCGACTCGGCACCGCACACCGTCTCGATCACCGCTGCGGCGAGCGGCAACCCGGCGACGACGCCGGCGCGGCGGGCACCGAAGGCACCGACGCTGCGCTGCGCTGCGGGCACCGTCGCCGTGGAGGTGACGTCGACGCCACCGGCCAGGTCCTCCTCGATGGCGCGACGCACGAGATCGGCCACCGCGTCGGGGTCGAGCCCTCCGCCGAGCAGGCGGTGTCGTGTGTCGTCGCTGAGGGGATGGAATGGCAGCACGGTCAACCTCCGACGAGTGCATCAGCGGTGGGGATGCCCGAGACCGTCATCGCGCCGCGCGCGTCGAGGCGCACGTCGAGGTGGCACAGCCAGATCTCGCGCGGTTCGGGATGATCGGTCCGCCGGTGACAGCCCCGGCTCTCGGTGCGTGCGGACGCTGCCGCGACGACCGCCTGCGCCACCGTCAACAGGTTCGTGGCTTCCCAGCTCGCGCGGTGGGGCACGATGGCGTTGGCTTCGTCGAAGCCGATCGCCAGAGCCTCAGCCGCCGCTGACAGCCCGTCCGGTCGACGCAGCACCCCGACGTCTCGCGACATCGCCGTGCGGATGGCGACCCTCTGTCCGGCGCCGACGAGGCCGACTGGCTCGGCGTCGTCGTCGCCGGGCTCGACCACCTCCGGCAGCTCCCACGCCAGGTCGCGCCCGACCCGGGTCCCGGCGACGACCCCTTCGGTGAGGCTGTTGCTGGCGAGGCGGTTGGCGCCATGGACGCCGGTGCACGCCACCTCGCCGACCGCGTAGAGCCCGTCGAGATCGGTCCGGCCGTCGAGCCCGGCACGCACGCCTCCGCAGACGTAGTGCGCGGCCGGTGCGACCGGGATGCGCTCGCGCGCCGGATCGATCCCGGCGTCGCGGCACGCCGCGGTGATGCCAGGGAACCGCGTGTAGAACCGCTCCCCCATGTGGGTCGCATCCAGATAGACGTGATCGCCGACTCCACCGGGGGTCTCGGCCATCCGCCGGCTGATCGCCGAGGCGACGACGTCGCGGGGAGCCAGATCCTCCTGCGGGTGCACGCCCTCCATCACGCGCCGCCCGGCGCCGTCGTAGAGGATCGCCCCCTCACCACGCACGGCTTCGCTGATGAGCGCCTGCTGCCCTTCGGCGTCGGGCCCTCGCCACAGCACGGTCGGGTGGAACTGGATGAACTCGACGTCACGCACCGGCACGCCGGCACGCAGCGCGATCGCCACACCGTCGCCCGTGACAGCAGGTGGGTTCGACGTGCTCGCGAACACCTGCCCGTACCCGCCGGTCGCCAGCACGACCGCGCGCGCCATCACGACTCCGACGTCGATCACCCCGCCCTGCTCGTCGATGCGGGCGATGCGCACCCCTGCGGCTTGCGGGTTGCCGCGTGCGTTCCGTCCGACGACGAGGTCGAGGGCGAAGGCGCGGTCCATCACCTCCACCCCCGCGGCGAGCGCGTTCTCGTCCAGGGTCCGCTGGACCTCCGCACCACTCTGGTCACCACCCGAGTGCACGATGCGGTTGTGGCTGTGCCCACCCTCGCGTGTGAGCGCCGGTCCCTCGCCGTCGCGAGCTGGGTCGAACGCTGCGCCGAGTCGCATCAGGTACCGGAGCGCCTTCGGTGCTTCGGTGACGAGGGCACGGACGTTGCTCTCGTTGCACAGCCCCGCGCCGGCCACCAGCGTGTCGCGCACGTGGTTCTCGATCGAGTCCTGCGGATCGAGGACGCCCGCGAGGCCTCCTTGTGCCCACGCCGTGCTGCCCGCGTCGAGCCGGTCCTTCGTGACGATGAGCACCGAGCGAACCGGTCGCGCGGCGAGTGCGGCCGACAGGCCGGCGGCACCGGAACCGAGCACCACGACGTCGACGTCGCGCACCCACGTCGTCGCCGGGGCACTCAGGCGGCGCGGCACCACCCAACCGTGGGTCGTCGCGAGGTTCATCTCAGGGTGGTCATTCGGAGGTGCGGCTCGGCGTGCCGATCGCGATCATGCGCTCGACGCTCTGGCGCGCCTTGTCGGCGATGTCGCGCGGGACGTCGACCTCGTCGGTCATCGTCTGCAACGCATGCAGCAACTTGGCCGGCGTGATCATCTTCATGTACTTGCATACCGCGGCGCGGTTGATGGGCTCGAAGATGACCAACGGGTTGGCCTTGCGAAGCTGGTGCAGCATGCCGGTCTCGGTGGCCACCAGCACCTTCGATGCCGTGGTCTGCTCGGCCGCGGTCACCATGCCCGACGTCGAGATGATCTTGGTCCGCTCGGGCGGCACCACCCCGGTGCCGGCGAGGTACAGCGCGCTCGTCGCGCAGCCGCACTCGGGGTGGATGAACAGCTCTGCGTCCGGCTCGGCCATCACACGCTCGCGCAGCTCGGCGCCGTTGATGCCGGCATGCACGTGGCACTCGCCCATCCAGATGTGCATGTTCTCGCGACCTGTCAGGCGCTGCACGTGCGCGCCCAGGAACTGGTCGGGGCAGAAGAGGATCTCTCTCTCCTCGGGGATGGAGGCGACGACGTCGACCGCGTTCGACGAGGTGCAACAGATGTCGGTCTCGGCCTTCACGGCTGCGGTGGTGTTCACGTAGCTGACGACCACCGCTCCGGGATGCTCGGCCTTCCACGCACGAAGCTCGTCGGCGGTGATCGTCTCGGCGAGGCTGCATCCGGCGCGCTCATCCGGGATGAGGACCGTCTTGTCGTAGCTGAGGATCTTCGCCGTCTCGGCCATGAAGTGCACGCCGCAGAAGACGATCGTGGACGCATCGACCTTGGCGGCGATGCGCGACAACCCGAGCGAGTCACCGACGTGGTCGGCGACGTCCTGGATCTCGGGCAGCTGGTAGTTGTGGGCGAGGATGACGGCATCGCGCTGGCGGGCCAGTTCGCGCACCTCGTCGACCCACGTGGGCGACAGCTCGGCAAGGGTCACGCCGGAGGAGGGTATGCGCCTCGCGCTCCGGACGCGACACCTTGTTCACGGATTCACGATCACCGCCACCACCTCGGGCGACGTGAACGGCCAGTTCACCGCGGCCACGGCGTCGAATCGGTGACACTCGTCTCGCCACCGCTCGAGCACCTCGCGCACGGTCGACCCGTCGCCGATCCAGGACGTGCGCGCCGCGAGCTCACTGGCGAGCTCGGGATCGAGCACGTGCACGCCCACGAGCCGGACGACATCGGGCGGTTGCGGCTCGGCGTGTCGCATGCGCTCGACGAGCCAGCCTGCGATGTCGTGGTGTTCGCCATGGTGATCCATGACGGAATGACCGACGGTGCGGTTCGTCGAACGGAAATCGGCTCAGGGTCGGGTGTTGACCGCGGTCAGCTCCCCGGTGACGAAGGTGGTCGGGGCGCTGTCGCGGATGTAGTCGTCGTCAGGTTCGCTGTAGCCGTCGGCCCGGAACGTGATGGAGTACGTCGTGTGTGCCGTGATGGTGACGGTCCCGGGGCCGGGAGGCGTCCACATGCACGGCCCGTTGGGACCGGGCTCGGTCTGATCCGGCAGCACCGGGAACGCGGGCAGCGCGCCGCCACCCGCCGTCGCGGGCACGGTCGGGATGCAGCCGATGGTGAGGCGCGCGGCCGGCGACGGCTTGTCCGCGTTCGGCTCGAACTCGATCGTGAACGCAAGCTCGCGCGGCACGGCGTCGAGCCAGACGACGGTGCCGCGGTACGACTCGACGTTCGAGATGTCGACGTGCCAGCTCGCCGGATCGATCGCCAGCCACGTCGGGTAGCGGGTGACGAGCCCGCCGAAGGTGTCGACGATCGGGTTGGTGAACACCTCGGGCTGGTCGAGATCCAGGCTGTTGCGAAGCTCGTCGACGTACCCGCGTGGATCGAGCGTCGGATCGAGCACGGGCACCTGGATGAACTCGCGGGAGTGCAAGGTCCCCTGGCCGACGTCGCAGAAGACGGTGAACGTCTTCGTCGCTCGCGACAGCGGGCCGCGGTCGGCGACCGCCGGGAGTTCACCGTCGTGGTCGATCTCGGGCATCTCACGTTCGACGTCGACGCCCTGGACGAAGGTGTACGACCCGATGATCTCGGTCCCCTCCGCGACCCGACGACCGTCGGCGAGCACGTAGTCGTCGTACGGCGCCGTGACCGTGCACGTCGCGTCCGCGCCTCCCCCGTACCGGGCGAAGGTCGACGAGCGCGGGATGTGGGTGATCCGCTCGACGTGCCCGAACGCGTCTCGCGTCGTCACCGAGCGACCCTCGCTCACGACGACCGGGGGAGGAACGTCGGTCGACGCTCCCTTGTTGCCGCTGCCAGGCGGTACGGGAACAAGAAGCAGCGAGAGGACGACAAGCTTCACAAGCATGCTGCAGGCTCCCCCGCCATGATGTCCACCATCCACCGGGTCCCAACGCGGGTCATCGTCGCGGTGGCTCCGGAGGGGATCAGCTCGCCGAGCTCCGCGAGGTCCCCGGGCGCCACATATGTCTCGTTCTGCAGGTAGCAGTCGAGGATGATCGCTGACGTGGGGGTGGTCTCATCATGGAGGATGTACGGACGGAGCACCACGCCGCTCCCCAGCGATCCGATGTAGCCGCCGGCGCGTGCTTGCTCGAAGTTGCTGTCGTACTTGGCGCCACCGTCGACGAAGTACTGGTCGAACTCGGGCGCGTCGGTCGTTCGGGTCGTCAGGAAGGCGCGGTAGTACGCGAGCGAAGCGTTGGCGTAGGCCTCGAGGATTTCGACGTCTTCCTCACGGGCGGTGAAGACGCTCGGGTCGTCGGGGGCGCCTTGCCAGGCGATGTGGACGTACAGGCCTTCGGGCAGGAGTTGTCGGGTGTCGCCGGGGGTGCGCACGCCAGGTGCGGTGTCGACCTTGACGCCAAGGGCGTCGGAGAAGGTCGGCCCGGTCACACCGTCCGTGGTCGTGACCGGGTCGAGGGTGGTGGCGGGCAGCGTCGTCTCGGGCTCAGCGACAGGCTGTCCTGTCGGTGCGACAGGCTCAGTTGTCGCGGGGCTGGCGAGCACGACGGTCGGGGCCGTGGGGAACGACACGGGCACGACCTCGTTGCCGCCACTGCTGCACGCCGCGGCGAGCAGGGCCACGCACACGGCGGTGGCCAGAGTTCTGATGGTCATCACGGCAAGCACACCGAATGACCGACTGCGACACCACTCGAACGGAAAGAACGGACGCGATGCCCACCGAAACGGACACCGACCGGGCGCTCATGTGCGCGCGGCGACCGCCGTGCTGATCGCCAGCGCCGCGTCGGCGACATGGGGGCCGAACCGCTCGCCCGGGGACCGGGTGAGACGTTCGATCGGGCCGCTCACGCCGACTGCGGCGATCGTGACGCCGCGTCCGTCGACCACCGGTGCGCTGACCGAGGCGACGCCGGCCTCACGCTCCTCGACGCTCTCGATCCACCCGCCCGGCGACAGCGCAGCGCCGGTCAGCACGCGGCCCGCCGAGCCGACGTCGAGTGGCAGCAAGCTCCCCTCGGGAACGATCCACCGCAGCGCGTGAGGCGACTGCAACGACACGACGCACCGGCGGGCATCGTCCTCGCGCACGTACAGCTGCACGCTCTCGCCGCAGCGTTCGCGCAGGTCGGTCAACGCGGGCGCGGCGATCTCACCGAGCGGGAACTGCTCGGCAGCGACTCGCCCGAGGGCCACGAGCTCGAAGCCGAGGCAGAAGCGCCCCTGCGCGTCACGGCGGACGAGGTGGTGATGCTCAAGCGCGACGACCAACCGGTGCGCCGTCGCCCGGGGCAGGTCGCACGCCCGCTGCAGGCCGGCGAGGTCGAGCGGTCGGTCGCGAAGGGCCTGCAGGATGAGCACGCCCTTGTCGATGACGCCGACTCCGCTTACACTGTCCATATTCAGGAATCGTATCCCAAATGTTGGGATCGAACGACGATCACGACTGGAACCGCATGAGCCCCCGAACGCTCCCCCAGAAGGTCTGGGACCGCCACGTGGTGCACTCCGCGCCGGGCGAGCCCGATCTGCTCTACATCGACCTGCACCTCGTGCACGAGGTCACCAGCCCCCAGGCGTTCGACGGGCTCCGCCTGTCGGGACGCACGGTCCGGCGACCGGAGCTCACCGTCGCCACCGAGGACCACAACGTCCCGACGGCCGACATCGACCAACCGATCGCCGACCCGATCTCGGCCAAGCAGGTCGAGGTGCTGCGGGCCAACACCGCCGAGTTCGGCATCGTGAACTTCCCGATGGGCGACCCGGGCCAGGGCATCGTCCACGTCATCGGCCCCGAGCAGGGCCGCACCCTCCCGGGCATGACGATCGTGTGCGGCGACAGCCACACCGCCACCCACGGCGCGTTCGGAGCGCTCGCGTTCGGCATCGGCACGAGCGAGGTCGAGCACGTGCTCGCCACCCAGACGCTCCCGCAGAGCCGCCCGAAGTGGATGAGCGTCACGGTCGAGGGCGAACTGAGACCCGGCGTCACGGCCAAGGACGTCGTGCTCGCGATCATCGGCAGGATCGGCACGGGTGGCGGCATCGGTCACGTCATCGAGTACCGCGGCTCGGCGATCCGGTCGCTCTCGATGGAGGGTCGGATGACGGTGTGCAACATGAGCATCGAGGCCGGTGCCCGAGCTGGGCTGATCGCCCCGGACGAGACGACGTTCGAGTACCTGCGGGGCCGCGACCACGCGCCGAAGGGCGCCGACTGGGATGCCGCTGTCGCCGACTGGCGCACCTTGCAGACCGACGACGGCGCGGCGTGGGACAAGGAGGTGGTGATCGATGCGTCGACGATCACGCCACAGGTCACCTGGGGCACCAACCCGGGGCAGGTCGCCGGCATCGACGCGACGGTGCCGTCGCCCGACAGCTTCGACGACCCGACGACGCGTGAGACGGTCGCCCGCGCGCTCGAGTACATGGGGCTCGAAGCTGGCACGAGGATCCGCGACATCGGCGTCGACACCGTCTTCATCGGCAGCTGCACGAACAGCCGCATCGAAGACCTGCGCGCCGCTGCCGAGGTGTTGAAGGGACGAACGGTCCGGGTGCCGCGCGTGATGATCGTTCCGGGCAGCCATGCGGTGAAGGCACAAGCGATCGCCGAAGGTCTGCCGGAGGTGTTCCGGGCCGCCGGTGCCGACTGGCGCGAGCCGGGCTGCAGCATGTGCCTGGCGATGAACCCCGACAAGCTCGCCCCCAACGAGCGCTCGGCCAGCACCAGCAACCGCAACTTCGAGGGTCGTCAGGGCCGCGGCGGCCGCACCCACCTCGTCAGCCCCGCAGTGGCAGCCGCCACCGCCGTGGCCGGACACTTCGCCACCCCTGCCGACCTCGAACCGGTCGCGTCGAACGGAGCAACGTCATGAAGGCCGTGCGCATCGTCTCGGGTACGGGCGTCCCGCTGAAGCGAAGCGACGTCGACACCGACCAGATCATCCCCGCCGAGTGGTTGAAGCGGGTCGAGCGGACCGGCTTCGAGAAGGGCCTGTTCAGCACCTGGCGCGACGACCGCAACTTCGTGCTCAACGACGAGCGCTACAGCGGCGCGTCCATCCTCGTCGCCGGCCCTGCGTTCGGGGTCGGATCGTCCCGCGAGCACGCGGTGTGGGCCATCCAGCAGGGCGGCTTCGACGCGGTGATCGCCCCGAGCTTCAGCGACATCTTCCGCAGCAACTGCACCAAGAACGGGCTCGTGCCGGTCGTGCTGCCCGAGAACGTCGTCACGCAGCTGTGGGACCTCATCGAAGCCGACCCGTCCACCCAGATCGTGGTCGACATGGAGCGGCTCCAGGTGGAGGTGCCGTCGGCCGGGCTCGTCGCGTCGTTCCCGATGGAGCCCGCCACGCAGCACCGGTTCCTCAACGGTCTGGACGACGTCGGCATCACCCTGACGCACGAGGGAGACATCACCTCCTACGAGGCGAACCGCCCCGCCTGGATGCACTGACCGAAACGATCAGTCGTCGTCGCGGAACTGGTGCAGGTCGCGCAGCTTCGGGTTGTTCGAGAACACCTCGATCGGCGGCTTGAGGTCGAGCCGCAACGCGCGCTGGAGGATGCGAACCTGGGTGTGCTGGTTGTACTCGGCCAGCGTGATCGCCCAGCCGTCACGGCCGGCACGGGCCGTGCGGCCGCTGCGGTGCAAGTAGTCCTTGCCGTCGCCGGCCGGCTCGTAGTGGATGACCGCACCGATGTCGTCGATGTCGATGCCACGCGCGGCGACGTCGGTGGCGACGAGCACCGCGAGGTCGCCGTCGGTGAACCGCTTGAGCGCCCGCTCGCGGGCGACCTGCGTGAGGTCGCCGTGGATGGCCGCAGCGCGGACGCCGAGCTCTTTCAGGTTCGTCTCGACCCGGTCGCAGGTGCGCTTGGTCTGGCAGAAGACGAGCGTCTTGCCGAACCCGGACGCGATGGCTGCGACCACCTTGTCCTTGTCCATGTGGTGCACGGCGAGGAACAAGTGGTGCATCGTGCCGACGACATCGGTCGGGGCGTCGATGGCGACCTCGACCGGGTCCTTCATGTACCGCTGCACGAGGTGGCCGACGTCGCCGTCGAGCGTCGCCGAGAACAGCATCGTCTGGCGCGGCGCCGTGCACTTGCGCAGGATCCACTCGACCTGCGGCGTGAAGCCGTCGTCGGCCATGCGGTCGGCCTCGTCGAGCACGACGATCTCGACGCTGCTGAGGTCGAGCTCGTTCTCCTTCAACAGATCGATCAGGCGCAGCGGCGTGGCGACGACGACCTCGACGCCCTCCTCAAGGTGGTCGATCTGCTGATGACGCGACGCCCCGCCGTAGACCGGCAGGACGCGTGCCTGGGTGCGGCGGGCGACGGGGTCGAGCACCTCCGCCACCTGCAGGGCGAGCTCGCGCGTCGGCACCAGGACCAGCGCCCGGGGGCGGCGCGGCTCGGCTGGGCCCGACAGACGGGCGAGCATCGGCACGCCGAAGGCGAGGGTCTTGCCCGAGCCGGTGCGTGCCCTGCCGCACACGTCACGGCCCTGCAGCGCGACCGGGATCGCTTTGGTCTGGATGGCGAAGGGGGTGGTGAACCCCTCGGCGGCGAGGCCTCGGTCGACGTTCTCGGGCACGCCGATGTCGGCGAAACCGGTGGGGACGTACGAGGCGTCGAGCTCGGCGACCTCGAGGGGCGCCAAGGTGCTGGCCGCTCGCTGCTCGAGCGGCTTCGGTGGGCGACGGGTCCGCCGCCGAGCCCGTTGCGGGCGTGTCTGATCACTCATGTCGGTACCAGGGTATCGGCAGCCCGCGACCAGAGATGAGTAGCGGGTCGCGCCGATCGGCAAAGATTCGCACATGAAGGTCGCACTCACTGTCAACGACTTCCTCCGGCGTGCCGAGCTGCTGTATCCCAATCGGGTCGGCGTCGTCGACGAGCCTGATCAGCCGGCCGAGTCGTGGGGTTCGATCAGCTACGCCGAGATGGCGGCGCGGGCGCGGGCCCAGGCTGCCGCGCTCGACGCGATGGGTGTCGCTGTGGGCGAGCGGGTGGCGATCGTCAGCCAGAACTCGGCGCGACTGCTGACCGCGCTGTTCGGTGTGAGTGGATCGGGCCGGGTGCTGGTGCCGATCAACTTCCGGTTGGTGGCCGAAGAGGTCAAGTACATCGTCGAGCACAGCGGCGCGCGGGTGCTGATGGTCGATCCCGAGCTGCAGGACGCCCTGCAGTTGGTCAACTGCGAGCACAAGTACGTCATCGGCGCCGAGCACGACGCGCCGCTCGATCACGCCGAACCGAAGCCGTGGGTGTACGACGAGGACGCCACCGCGACCATCAACTACACGAGTGGCACCACGGCCCGACCAAAGGGCGTGCAGCTGACCCACCGCAACATCTGGCTGAACGCGACCACGTTCGGCTGGCAGCTCGGCATCGACGACCGCGACGTGTACCTGCACACCCTGCCGCAGTTCCACTGCAACGGTTGGGGCGTGCTCTACGCAGTGACCGGCATGGGCGCGCGTCACATCATCATCCGCAAGATCGACGGCGCCGAGATCCTCCGCCGCGTCGATCAGCACGGCGTGACCCTCATGTGCGGCGCGCCCGCCGTCGCCAACGCGATCCTCGACGCCGCAGCCACGTGGGACGGTCCGATCCCGGGCAGCGGACGGGTGCGCATGGTCATCGCCGGTGCACCACCGCCCACCCGCACGATCGAGCGGATCGAGACCGAGCTCGGTTGGGAGTTCATCCAGATCTACGGCCTCACCGAGACCACGCCGCTGCTCACGATGAACCGGACCCGCGAAGAGTTCGACCACCTGTCGCCAGCCGAGCGTGCAGCCAAGCTCAGCCGAGCCGGTGGCCCCGCGATCGGTGTCGAGATGCGCACCTCACCCGACGGTGAGGTGCTCGCTCGCGGCAACCACATCATGGGCGGCTACTGGAACCAGCCCGACGCGACCGCCGACGCGATCCATCCCGCGACCGACGACCCCAACGGACCGGAGTGGTTCCACACCGGCGACGGCGGCTCGATCGACGACGACCACTACGTGACGATCAGCGACCGCAAGAAGGACGTCATCATCTCCGGCGGCGAGAACGTCAGCTCGATCGAGGTCGAAGACGCCCTGTTCAGCCACCCCGCCGTCGCCGAAGTCGCCGTGATCGGCGTGCCCGACGAGAAGTGGGGCGAGCTCGTCATGGGGTTGGTCGTGCTCGCCCCGGGCGCCGCGGTCACCGAGGACGAGCTCATCGCCTACACCAAGACCAAGCTCGCCGGCTACAAGTGCCCGAAGCGAATCGAGTTCCACGACGTCCTCGCCCGCACCGCCACCGGCAAACTGCAGAAGTTCAAGCTGCGCGAGACCTACTGGCAAGGCCGCACTAAACAAGTGAACTGATCGGTGAGTCAGTCAACGCTGACCGATCGCTCAGGCCAACTACCTGTCGGATCAGCGAGTAGCGACGGCGCGTCGCGCTCGTTATGTTGCCCGACGGCTCGAACACCGGACGGTGTTCCCCGCCAGCGACGCTCGACGAGGAGGGACGCGATGAAGGACTTGACCACCCGGTTCGACGGAACCGTGAACGCCGGACGCAAGGGCATCGCGTACGACTGGCAGTCGCTCCTGGCCGCCGCTGAGGCCGACCGCCTCGAGCACGAGCTCGCGCAGCTCACCCCCCAGCTCACCCGCTGACCCTCGAGCCCCAACTTCGGGGCTGACAGGCGAATTTCGCGCCCCTGAGCCCCGAAGTTGGCGGAGAGCCAATTCCTTCGTCGCAACCTGATTGCCGAAACGGCTCCACTCGGGTACTGTTGCCTCTCGATATGCGCAACCGCGGCCTGCTGCTCCTCCTTATGTAGGGCAAGCGCCGCATACTCGCGCTTGCCCGCACCCCCCGCCTCCCGGCCGGGGGGTTCTTGATTTTTCAGGCCGGTTCCGCCCTCGTTCGCTCGCTCACCCTCGCTCACAGGAGACCCTCACCGCCATGCCTCCCGCCAACGTCACTCCCAAGAAGATGCCCTTCGAGAAGTACGAACGCTTCGTACCGATCGTGCTGAAGGACCGAACCTGGCCCGACGCCGTCATCGACCACGCACCGCTGTGGTGCAGCGTCGACCTCCGCGACGGCAACCAGGCGCTCATCGACCCGATGGACCCGCAGCGCAAGCGCCGCATGTTCGATGCGCTGGTGCAGATGGGGTTCAAGGAGATCGAGGTCGGGTTCCCGGCCGCGAGCCAGCCCGACTTCGACTTCGTCCGCCAGCTGATCGAAGAAGACCTCATCCCCGACGACGTCACGATCCAGGTGCTGGTGCAGTGCCGCCAGGAGCTGATCGAGCGCACCTACGAGTGCCTGCAGGGTGCGCCGCGCGCGATCGTCCACTTCTACAACTCGACCAACCCGCTGCAGCGCGAGGTCGTCTTCGGCTCCGACAAGCAGGGCATCGTCGACATCGCGGTCAACGCCGCCAAGCTGTGCCGAAAGTTGGAGGAGACGATCCCCGGCACGGCGGTGCGATACGAGTACTCGCCGGAGAGCTTCACGCTCACCGAGCCGCAGTTCGCGGTCGAGATCTGCGAGGCCGTCATGGACGTCGTCGAGCCCACACCCGAGCGGCCGATCATCCTCAACCTGCCGGCGACGGTCGAGTGCTACACCGCCAACGTGTACGGCGACGTGATCGAGTGGTTCCACCGCACGATCCGCAACCGCGACAGCGTCGTGCTGAGCCTGCACCCCCACAACGACCGCGGCACGAGCGTCGCCGCGGCCGAGTTCGGGATCATGGCGGGCGCCGACCGCGTCGAGGGCACGCTGTTCGGCAACGGCGAGCGCACGGGCAACCTCGACGTCGTGAACGTCGCGATCAACCTGTTCGTCAACGGCGTCGACCCCGAGCTCGACATCACCGACATCGACGCGCTGCGCCGCACTGCCGAGTACTGCAACCGCTTGCCGGTGCACCCGCGCCATCCGTGGGTGGGTGACCTCGTCTACACCTCGTTCAGTGGCAGCCATCAGGACGCGATCAAGAAGGGCTTCGAGGCACTCGATCGCAAGGCCGCAGCATCGCCGACCGGCGAGTACGAGACGTGGGGCGTGCCGTACCTGCCGCTCGACCCGAAGCACCTCGGGCGCACGTACGAGGCCGTCATCCGCGTCAACAGCCAGAGCGGCAAGGGCGGCGTCGCCTACGTGATGAAGACCGAGCACGGCTTCGACCTCCCCCGTCGCCTGCAGGTCGAGTTCTCGAAGACGATCCAGCACATCACCGAGGACTCGGGCACCGAGATCAGCCCCGTGGTCATGTGGGAGGCGTTCCGCTCCGAGTACCTGGCGGACGAGCCGCGCTTCCGTCTCAGCTCGCACGAGCTGCGCAGCGACGCCGACGGACGGACGAGCATCACAGCGCAACTCGTCGTCGACGGCGAGCCGCGCACCGTGATCGGCGACGGCAACGGACCGATCGACGCGTTCGTCCATGCGCTGCGGTCGGGCATCCACGCGACACTCGACGTGGTCGACTACGCCGAGCACGCCATCGGCCAGGGCTCGGAGGCCACCGCGGTCGCCTACGTCGAGACGAGCACCCCGGGTGCGGGAGTCCTGTGGGGTGTCGGGATGGACCCGAACATCATCACCGCGTCGCTGCGCGCCGTGCTCAACGCCCACGAACGCTCGATGCGCTGACCGCGTTCGCCGCGCGCCGTGGCGGGGTACCATCCGGCGATGATGCGCGTGGTCAGGCGGCTCGTGTTCGCAGCGATGGTGGTGGGCGCGATCGTGCTCGTCGTCCGCCGGCGACGCGATCCACTGCCAACCGGTTCGGGTTCGCCGCCGGCATCGGGCGGCTGGCCGCCGATCGTCGCCGACGACGACGAGCCGGCGGCCACGCCGGTCGGAGTGCGCTCCGATCGGACCTGGGTCGAACCGGTCGACGGCGCCTGCCCCGACGGCTTCCCGATCAAGGCGAACGCCAACTCGGGCATCTTCCACGTGCCCGGCGGCCGCTCGTACGAGCGCACGATCCCCGAACGGTGCTACGCGACCGCGCAGGCGGCAGAGGCCGACGGCTATCGTGCGGCGAAGGCCTGAAGCCCGAGTCCGAAGCCCACACTCTGCAGCAAGGGGTGCTCCATGAAAGTCACGGTCGACTTCGACGTCTGCGCGTCCACGGGCGCCTGCATGCAAGTGTGCCCCGAGGTGTTCGAGGTGCGCAGCGACGGCTACCTGTACGTCCTGCAGGAGGAGCCACCCGAGGAGCTGCGCGAGAAGGTGCAGACGGCGGCCGACATGTGCCCGACCGCCGCGATCACCGTCGAGGGCTGACCGTGTCGTTCGCCGAGCGGCTCGGCACGGCCTGGCGTCGTTCCGGCTCGATGCTGTGCGTGGGGCTCGATCCCGATCCCGCGTCGCTCCCGTCTCCACTCGACGGGGCCCCAGATGCGATCGAGCGGTTCTGCCGCGAGATCGTCGATGCCACCGCCGACCTCGTCTGCGCGTTCAAGCCGCAGATCGCGCACTTCGCCTCGCAGCGGGCGGAGCCGCAGCTCGAGCGCATCTGCCACTACATCCGCGAGGCGTACCCCGACGTCGTGCTCATCGTCGACGCGAAGCGCGGCGACATCGGCTCGACCGCCGAGCACTACGCACGGGAGGTGTTCGGCCGGTACGGCGCGCATGCGGCGACGGTGAACCCGTACCTCGGCCTCGACTCGGTCGAGCCCTTCCTTCGCCACAACGGGCACGGCGTGCTCGTGCTCTGCCGCACCTCGAATCCGGGCAGCGGCGACTTCCAATCGCTCGACGTCGGCGGCGAGCCTCTGTTCATGCACGTCGCACGAACCGTGGCGAACGAATGGACGCAGGTCGGCGAGTGCGGCCTGGTCGTCGGCGCCACGTACCCCGGCGAGATGCGCCGAGTGCGCGAGGTCGTGGGCGACCTCCCGCTGCTCGTGCCCGGGATCGGCGCCCAGGGCGGTGACATCGCCGCCACCGTCGAGGCCGGTGCCGACTCGAACGGGTTCGGCATGATCATGAGCTCGTCGCGAGCGATCCTCTACGCGTCGCCCGGCGCCGACTTCGCCGACGCAGCCCGAGCCGCGGCGATCGCGACCCGAGACGAGATCAGCCGCTTCGCCCACCACTGACCGGCGGTGCGACGAGCTGTCAGCTGACGAGGCTCGTCACGCTGGTGATGCCTGGGGCGGCGCGCAGCGCAGCGAGCAGCTCGGCGGGAACCGGGGCGGTGGTCGCGATCAACATGACCGCGGTGCCGGCCTCGGCCGCGCGGCCGACGTCCATGTCGGCGATGTTGATCGCCGCGTTGCCGAGCAACGTGCCGACCGTGCCGATGACGCCGGGGCGGTCGTCGTTCTTGACCATCAGCATGTTCGTCGCCGGGGGGACGTCGAAGGCGTGATCGTCGATGCTGACGATGCGCTGATCGCCACGTTTGCCGACGATCGTGCCGGCGATCGAATGCCCACCCCCGCGCACTGTGATCAGGTTGACGAAGTCGGCTGCGGTCGCGCAGTGGACCTCGCGCACTTCGAGTCCCTTGTCCTTGGCGAGCTGCGGTGCGTTCACGAACGTGACCGGCTCGTCGCTCGCCGCACCGAAGAACCCCTTGAGCACGGCGAGCGTGATGATGCGCGTGTCGTAGCCGGCGATGTCGCCGTCGCAGCAGATCTCGAGCGTGGTCGGGGCGCCGCCGGAGAGCGACGCGAACAACCGCCCCAACCGTTCGGCGAGGGGCAGGAAGGGCTTGAGCGTCTCGTTCGCCTCCGCCGCGTTGACGTTCACGGCGAACGGCACGAAGTCGCCGGCGAGCGCGAGTTGCACCATGTCGGCGATGGTGTCACCAGCCTTGTCCTGGGCCTCGCGCGTGGACGCACCGAGGTGGGGCGTGACGATGACGCTGTCGAGCTCGAACAGCGGGGACTCGGTGGTGGGCTCCGCGGCGAACACGTCGAGCGCCGCACCGGCGATGATGCCTTCGCGGACGGCGTCGGCGAGCGCCTGCTCGTCGACGATGCCACCACGGGCCACGTTGATGACCCGCAACGTGGGCTTCGCCTTCATGAACAGGTCGCGACCGATGAGGCCAGTGGTCTCCTTGTTCTTCGGCAGGTGCACGGTGAGGAAGTCGCTCTCGGCAACGAGCTGATCGAGCGGCAGCAGCTCGACACCCATCTGGCGAGCGCGGTCGGCCGACACGAACGGGTCGTAGGCGACGAGGCGCATCCCGAACGCCTTGGCCCGATCGGCCACCAGCTTGCCGATCCTGCCCAGCCCGACGATGCCGAGCGTCTTGTCGGCGAGCTCGACACCCTCCCACCGCGTGCGCTCCCACCGACCTGCGGTCAGTGCGGCGTGGGCCTGTGGCACGTTGCGGGCTTGCGCCAGCAGCAGCGCCATCGTGTGCTCGGCGGCGGAGATGATGTTGCTCTGCGGCGCATTGACGACCATGACGCCCTGTCGGGTCGCCGCGTCGACATCGACGTTGTCGAGTCCGATGCCTGCTCGGCCGACCACCATCAGATCGGAGCCGGCTGCGAGCACCTCCGCCGTCACCTGCGTGGCAGACCGGATGATCAGCGCGTGCGCGCCGACCACGTTGGTGAGCAGCTGCGAGAGATCGAGCTGGACGTCGACCTCGTGCCCCGCTGCGCGGAGCCGGTCGAGGCCGCCCTCGGCGATCTCTTCGGTGACCAGGATTCGTGCCATCGGGATCATCGTTACCGGCTGCGCCGCGCGATGACCAATCGCCCTGAACAATTCGTTCACCCGTCACCAGGTGCCCGTCCTCCTAGGCTCCCCCGGCGTGGGAGCCCGCAGCGCCGAGGTCGAGCGTTGGTTCATCCGCCGTGGCGTGCCGCACTTCATCGACGACTACGCGGCCACGACCGACATCTGGACCCGCAGCCTGCCGTTCCTGATCGTCGTCTACGTCGCCCGAGGCTTCAACGCGCTCGACCTGTACGAGTGGTCGTGGCGACGCAACCTCGTGGCCGCGCTGGCGGTGATCGTCGTGCTGATCGTCGGTTGGGCGCTGACCGACATAATCCGCCACCGCCCGATCTTCCGGCCCCCCGAGGTGCTCGGCGTCCCCGAGCTCGCCGCGTTCATCATCGGTCCGGCCGTGCCATCGGCGCTGTTCGGGCAGTGGGGCGACGCCGTGCAGTCGCTGATCGAAGGCGCGGCCGCGCTCGCGATCATCTACCTGGTGACGAGCTACGCGGTGTTCGCGCTGCTCGGCTGGGCGCTGCGGCGCAGCGCCGCGCAGCTGGCGACGCTGTACCGGTTGGTCGTGCGCGCGCTTCCCCTGCTGTTGCTCTTCACGACGTTCCTGTTCATCAACGCCGAGGTGTGGCAGGTGGCAGGCACGCTGGTCGGCCCCGCCTACATCGCGACGCTGGCGATCTTCTTCCTGCTCGGTGCCGTGTTCGTCCTGTCCCGTGTCCCGGCACTGATGCGCGGGCTGGCGTCCTTCGACGACTGGTCCGAGGTGGCCGAGCTGATCGATGGCACGCCGGCGGCAGCGCTCGGGTGCCCGGAATCCGGTGCCTCGCCGATCGTCCCCCTCACGACGAGGCAGAAGCTGAACGTGGGGCTCGTCACCGTCTTCAGCCAGGCGCTGCAGATCACCTTCGTCGCGCTGTTGCTGACGTTCTTCTTCGTCCTGTTCGGCTTCCTCGCCATCCCCGAGCAGACCGCGCAGGCCTGGACCACGCTCGACGACGTGCACGTGCTCGCAACCTGGCACATCGACGGACGAGACCTCGTCGTGACCGAGTCGCTGCTGCGCGTCGCCGGGTTCCTGGGCGCGTTCACCGGCATGTACTTCACGGTCGTGCAATCGACCGACGCCACCTACCGGGACGAGTTCACCGAGGACGTCGCGCCGCAGATCCGCCAGGCGCTGGCGGTCCGCCTCGCGTACGCCGTACACCGGCTCGCCGCGACCACCGGCTGACGCACTAGGTTCCGGGGACCCGACATCCGTCGCTCCTGGTGGAGGTATCCATGTCCCATCCGTTCTTGTCCGTCCCCTGGATGGATGCCGCGCGTGAGATCCGCGAGAAGTACTCGGGTCAGGCCACGAAGGTGACGACGAGCATCAAGATGAACCAGGTGATCACGGGCGTACCCGACGGCGTGGGCGACGGTGACACGATCAAGCTCTACATGGACACCTCGTCGGGCGACGTCGTGATGGAGCTCGGCGAGCTGGACGCCGCCGACCTCACCGTCACCACCGACTACGACACCGCGCGCAAGCTGTTCGTCGAGCAAGACCAGGCGGCCGGCATGCAGGCGTTCATGGCGGGCAAGATCAAGGTGCAGGGCGACATGATGAAGATGATGGCGCTGCAGACCTCGATGCCCCAGGACGAGATCGCCAAGCAGATCGCCACCGAGATCAAGGACCTCACCGCCTGACGCCTGAGGCGTCCGTTTCCATAGGCATGCGTCCGTTCTTTCCGATCGGGTGGCGTCGCCGTCGCTCATTGGGTGTGCTTGCCCCGATGAGGATGAGAACCCTGGCGGCTGTCACATGCGCGGGCGTGCTCGCCGCGGCGTGCAGCAACGGCGGCAACGAAGTCGCCCCCGTCTCGTTCGAGGACAGGCCGGTGGCGACGGCGCCTCCGGCCACCGGCGTGCTCTCCACCCCAGCGACAGGACAGCCTGTCGCACCGACAACCCAGGTTGTCGCTGAACCGACGAGCACCACCCCCACCACCACCCTCGACCCGGCCACGACCACGACAGGGACAACGGATGGTGTGACCGGGCCGAGCTTCTCCGACGACCTCGGCGTCAAGGTCGACACCGCACCCGGCGTGCACACGGTTGGCGACACCCGGCAGCTGCTGCCCGAAGGCCTGTACGTCCACATCGCCTGGCAACGAGATCCGAACGATCTGAGCGTCTTCACCGCGAGAGCAGAAGACATCGAGATCCTCGAGGCCTACGCCAACGCCGCAGCGACCTTCCACAGAGCCGCCACTTCCACGGTGACCATCGACTCGCCCGACTTCGCCCGGTTCTATGTCGACGCGGGGGCGCAATACGAATCCAACTTCCGGGCAGCCCGCGAGGGCGGATACGTCGGCAACCTCGGCGATGGCGTTGTGCTGCGGCCGTACGTGCTGCACGATCAGAGCTCGGTATCACGTGCGCTGGTACTGGACTGCACGATTGACGACGCCGAGTTCGTACTGAAAGACGGCGGCGTACCGAGCTCCGATCCGCCTCAGCGCAAAGGGCTCGTCGCCACGCTCCGCTTGATCGGCGGGGATTGGAAGGTCGAAGCAACGGGACCGGAGCCAAGTGCATGCTTGTGAAGGCAGGGCTCCTGGCCATCGCTCTGCTGGTGGTAGGGGAACCGCCCGGCTATGGGCAAGACAACTCGACCACGCCTCCGCCGCCGGTGTTCCTGGCAGGCGGGCGGTCGGTGACGGTGTGGGACGCGTTTGGGCACGGGGAGCGGATCACGACGATCCCGTCGACGTCGGTGTTCGGCCGGTATGGCGGCGGGCGGACGGCGACGTGCACGTTCACCGCCCCGCACGACGACTACCGCCTGCCCGACGGTCGCATCGTGCCCCAGGGCACCGAGATCACCAGCAACTACGTCTTCTACGAAGGCGTCAACACGGTGCTCGATCGGTCGCTGCCGAACGACGCCGACGGCCGGCTCGGTGTCGTCACCCGGGGGCCGCTGTCAACGGCGACCCGCTGGTTCACCGTGTACTGCGAGACCGGCCACAACGACCTGTCCTCGATCGGCTACATCCCCGTGCCGCTGCTCGATCCGGTACTCGATCCACGCCCACGGGTCGACGAGCTCCGCAACGAGCTCGACCTCGAGCGTCCGGTCGTCTTCACCAACCCGATCGTCGACCGCTTCGGCGGACTGGTCACCCGCTACCCGACGTGGCTGGCGATCGAGCCGAGCGCGTGGCGGCCGCAGACCTCGCCCCGCACCGAGGTCTACCGCGGGCTCCGCCTGTGGCTGACCGCCGACCCGCGCGAGCTCGACTTCGACGTCGACTTCACGCCCGACCCCGACGCACCCTCGGCCGCGCAGCACGTGCTCGTGCCGTGCGTGCCGGAGACCGCAGCAGACGCCGGTGACGGCGCTCTGCCGGCGCTGCCCGTCCTCCCCGAACAGACCGAGCCCGGCCCCAACGGCTCGTGCATGTGGACACCTCCCGGGCCTGGCACCGTCACCATCACCGCCCAGGTCACCTACACGATCACGTTCTGGGCCGAGGGCTACTCGGAGCCCGATGCCGACTACGTCTGGACGTCCCAACCCGCCACGTACGTGACGGGCGAGCTGACCGCGGTCAACACCCGCCCCTAGTCGAAGACACGGGAGGTCGACCGGACGAACCACGCCGCGCCGACGCCGACGGCCGCGACGATCGCACCGGCGACGAAGGCGCGATGGTACGGGCCCAGGTTGCCTTCGGCGCCGTCGACGCTGATCGTCGTCAGCACGACCGTGCCTGCCACCGCACCGAGTTGCTGCATGAGCTGTTGCATCGCACCGATCACACCCAGATCGGCGTGCGCAACGGCGTTCGCAGTTAACGACGTCAGCGCGGGTGACGCGATGCCGAGGCCCACGCCCGACAGCGCGAGCGCGACCACCACGAACCACAGCGGCGTGTCGCTGCCCACGACGGCGAGGCAGACCATCGAGGCCACCACCGATGTCGCCCCGGCCATGCCCGAGAACCGCTCACCTACCTTGATCGTGATGAAGGCAGCGAGCGGGGCGAACACCGAGAAGGCGAGCGGGCGCGAGATGACGAGCAACCCCGTCTTCGACTCGGAGAGCGCCAAACCGTGCTCGAGCAACTGGGGCACGACGATGAACCCGCCCATGTACGCGAAGTTGGTGAGGCTCTGGCTGAGGACCGGCCAGGCGATGTTCCGGGTGCGCAGCCACTCGAGCACGATGAGCGGGTGCTCGACACGGCGCTCGATGCGCACGAAGGCGGCGAGGCTCAGCACGCCTGCCGCGAAGCAGGCAAGTGATGCCGGGCTCGACCACCCCCACTTGGGACCCTGGCTGACGGCTGCCAAGAGCAACGTCGCGCCGAGCCCCAACGCGATCGTGCCCTTCACGTCGAAGCGGACACCCTGCAGCCGATCGGTCCCCGGCAGCAGCCACAGGGCGACGACGACACCGACGAGGCAGAGCGGGGCCTGCACGATGAAGATGATCCGCCAGCCGACGGCCTCGACCAGCGGCCCTCCCGCGACCACGCCGAGCACCGGTGCACCCGCGTTCACGAAGCTCCAGTAGCCGAGCGGCTTCACGCGCAGCTCGGGCTCGAACATCCGGTTGATGTACGCCATCGCCGACGGACCACAGGCCGAACCGGCCGCGGCGGAGGTGATGCGGAAGGCGATCATCGACGGCGCGTTCCAGGCAACTGCGGTGAGCCCTGCGAACACCCCCGCGACGAGCAGACCCATCACGAACACGCGCTTGTGCCCCCACAGGTCGCCCGCCTTGCCGAATGCCGGCCCGACGATCCCGAACGCGAGCATCGGCCCGGTGATCACCCAGTTGACGACGCTGACCGAGCTGTCGAGGTCGTCGGCGATCCGCTGCAGCGACACCACGAGGATCGTGATCGTGAAGCTGACCGTGAACAGTCCCGACAGGACGACGAGCAGGACTGCCCAGCGATGGTCGAGCCCGATCTTCGCCGCCAGCCGGCGGCGCAACAGGATCGGCCACGGGATGACGCCGATCTCGTCGACACCCGCGGGGTCGAACGACAGCGTCTCGTCGTCGCGCGGGTGAACGTTCTCGATGCGATCCGCCGGGCGAGACGGACGCGTCACGACCCGAGGCTCAGCCCGGACGGGCGAGTGGCTTCAGCGCTTCGGCCAGCTCGCCGACGGACCACTTCGAGTCGCGGTTCACCTCGGCACCACGAGCCCAGCTCTCGATCATGGTGACGTTGCCGCCCTGCACGAAGAAGCACTCACCGCTGAAGACGCAGTCGGCGCTCGCGAGGTACGCGACGAGCGGCGAGATGTTCGCCGGGTCCCACTGGTCGAACGCGTCGCCGGGCGCCTTCATGATGTCCTCGAGGCCCGGGGTCGCGAGCGTCAGGCGCGTCCTCGCGCCCGGGGCGATGGCGTTGCTGCGCACGTTGTAGCGCGAGAGCTCCTTCGCCGCGATCTGGCTGAACGTGACGATGCCGGTCTTGGCCGCGCCGTAGTTGGCCTGGCCCGGGTTGGCGAAGAGCCCCGATGTCGACGAGGTGTGCACGAGGTTGCGCGGCTTGGTGACGCCGGCCTTGTGCTGCTCGCGCCAGTACGCGGCCGCCCAGCGCGTGGGGGCGAAGTGACCCTTCAGGTGGACGGCGATGACCGCGTCCCACTCCTCTTCGGTCATGTTGACGATCACCCGGTCGCGCAGGATGCCGGCGTTGTTGACGAGGATGTCGAGGTCGCCGAACGCCTCGATCGCCGAGTTGATCAGCCGCTGTGCACCCTGCCAGTCGGCCACGTTGTCGCCGTTGACGACCGCCTCGCCGCCGAGCGCCTTGATCTCCTCGACCACCTGCTGGGCGGGCGTGATGTCGGATCCGGTCCCGTCGTTGGTGCCACCCAGGTCGTTCACGACGACCTTGGCCCCTTCAGCTGCGAAGAGCAGCGCGTGCTCGCGGCCGATGCCACGCCCTGCGCCGGTGATGATCGCAACCCGCCCGTCGAGTGAACCCATCTGGCCGACCCTGTCCTTTCGAGTCCGCAGCGCCGGTGCTCGCGGACCTCAGAACGCTACTCAGCGACGCGCTGGGTGGCCCCATCGAGGACCGGGCTCATGCGGGTGGCACGGTGGTGCCCGGCACGGTGGTTGGCGCCTCGGTCGGCGGCGGCGGCGGTTGGGCGAAGGTGAGATCGATCGCCGTGCCACGCGGGAAGACGGCGTCGGCCCCGATCGACACACCGCCGACCTCGGCCAGGACGTTGATGCCCGTCGGATCGCCCTTCACCTGTCCGAGGACGAGACCTGCCGCCGTGAGCGCGGCGTTCGCCTGGTCGACCGTCAGGTTGGCGAGAGGTGGCACTGCGACGAACTCGCTGCCCTTCGAGGCGACGATGGTGACCGTGTCGCCGATCGCGAGTGCCGTGCCCGGCGCCGGATCCTGACGGACGACACCTCCGATCGGGATGGTGTCGCTGAACTCGTCGGGTGCCTGGTTGACGACGAGCGACATCCCCTGGATCTCGGCGACCACGTCCGAGAGCGCGCGGCCCGTGTAGTCGCCGAGGATGCGCGGGGCGGGACCCGTCGACACCACCACGCGCACCGTCGTGTTGGGCATCACCGTGTCGCCCGCCACGAGCCCGGACTGCGCCGGCACCGTCCACGAGATGATCTGCCCCTCCGGGACGGCGTCATCGGGCTGCGGGTCTCCCTCCTCGATCACGAGATCGAGCTCGTCGAGCTGAGCGGTGGCCTGCTCGACGGTGAGGCCGACCAGCTCGGGCAGGGTGCGCGGAGCCGGGCCGGTGCTGAGCACCACGAGGAAGTTGTCGCCCTCTTTCAACATCGCACCCGCCGCCGGTTCGGTGCGTAGCACCGCGCCGTCCTGGATGTCGTCGCTCGGCTCCTCGCTCGTGGCGATGTTCCACCCGAACTCGCTGATCATGTTGAGGGCTTCGCCGTACTCGATGCCCACCAGGTCGGGCACCTCGTTCGACTGGTCGCGTCCGAGGAACCATGCCAGGGCCCCGCCCAGTGCCGCAGCCACGACGACGATGGCGAGCATCGACAGCAGTCGCCGGCGCGCGCCGGAGTGACGCAGCAGCGGTGGGTCGGGTTGCGGCGGCGGGGGGATGTCGACCGCGGGCACGACTTGGGTGGGCGCCGGGACCGGCCCGGACGCGTCTGAGGTCGAGACCGGGATCTCGGTCGTGGCGGGCACGGGTGCGATGGGCATGGCGACGGTGGGCGCCACCGACGCCGCCGGCGGTGGCGCGGGCTCGGGCATCGCCAGGGTCGGCGTCGACACGGGCTCGGCGACGGGCGGGAGCGGGCGACGAGGCTGACCCGTCGGCGCGGTGCTGTCCGCCGGCGGCGCCTCGGCGAACAGGCCGGTGCTCAACAAGGCGATCGGCGCCGGCCGGGGCAGGCGCTCCGCGGCCTGCACGAGGCCGCGGCCCAGCTCGGCGGCGCTGGATCGATCGATTGCGTGGGGTCGACCCGCCCTCTCGAGCACGGCTGCGAGCGGGCCGAGGTCGGCCGACACCGGCATCAGGCGGTCGATGCGGTTCGACAGCGTCGCGACGGTGGAATCGCCGATGAAGGGCAGCTGGCCGGTGACCGCCTCGAGCAGGCACAGGCACAGCGAGTACACGTCGCTCTTGGGCACCGGCGAGTCGCCGGCGGCCTGCTCGGGCGATGCGTACTTGGCCCGGTCCATGCTGACGGCCGCCGGGTTGCTCCAGATCTCGTCGGACACCAGCTCGGCCAGACCGAGGTCGGTGATCCGCAACTTGCCGTCGTCGCCGAAGACCAGGTTGGCGGGGCGGATGTCACCGTGGACGAGCCCGGCGCGATGGGCGACGTCGAGCCCCCGGCACACGTCGAGGCCCACCATCACGATCTGGGAGGGGCTGAGCAACCGGCCCCGATCGCGCAGGTCGCGCAGGCTGCCGCCGGTGA
>JBFWSW010000041.1:0-39298 GCA_050248155.1 Ilumatobacteraceae bacterium | reverse complement strand
CAACGCCCGCCGCCTGCACTCATCGAACAACTACAACAGCCCCATCGACTGGGAGAACCTGTACTACCGTCGCGGTGACGGCATCGCCGCATAACAACCTGTCCGTCCAACGGGGTGAACTTCAGTTGGACCCTTCCAGCGGGTGCCGTCAGGCGCGCATAGTGGCATCACACCGAAGCACCGGAGCGTGTCGTGAAGTTCAACGTGACCCAGACCTACTCGCGTTCAGCTGGGGCGGTCTTCGCCACGCTGACCGACTTCGACGAGGTTCGCGAGAAGTACGAAGCACTCGGCCACAGCGACGTCGAGCTGGTCAGCCGAGAGGAAGGCACCCGTGGCGAGGTCACCCTGGTCACACGGCGAGTCGTCCCATTGGAGCTCCCCGGGTTCGCCAAGAGGTTCCTCTCGCCGCACCAGACCGTCACCCAGACCGACACGTGGACGGCCGCGGACGGCGACGGCGTGCGAACCGGCACCTTCGCCGTGGTCGGCAAGGGAACCCCGGTCCAGGTGCACGGGACGATGCGGCTGGCCCCCAAGGGGACTCGTCGTTGCAGCAATTGCACCTACGTCACGGTCGAGTGCAAGATCCCGCTGATTGGCGGCAAGATCGCCGACTTCGTCGCCGGCGACACACGCCGCGCGGTCGACCACGAACAGACGTGGATCCGCGAGCACCTCGCGGCGTCCTGACGCTCTCGCCGCGTGGAATCAGCACTCCTTGATCGCCTTGACGATCTCATCGAGGTGGGCTCGATGTTCGTAGAGCGAGCGGAGCATCCAGAGTCGCCAGAAGCGCACGAGGGCGGTGCGCAACCACGACGCCGCGCCGACGATAGCCATCGCCACGCCCGCCAACGGGCGGATGATCAGGTCGTTCGGGTCGCGGGCGTCCTTGTGCTGGCCGGACTGGATGTACGAACCGATGCCGATGATGATGGCAGCGACCCACCTGCAGCTCGGCGACGTTGCTCTTGAGCTGCTCGATGCGGTTCTCGTTGGTCATGTGGTTCCCTTCCCCAAGTTGGCCGCCGGCGACGTTGTCGGCACGGCTGCGTGTGTTGGGCTCGGGTCGGTCGAACAAGAACGACGCGAACGACGCCCGCGCGGTGGCGATCGCGGCTGCGCTCACCGTCAGTCGCGCCAGTGCGGGCCGAGGACCATGCCAGTGTGCTCGCGCCTGCTGGCCAAGGCGCAAGCTCGACGCGTCACGCGCCCGGAGTCGGGCCGTGCAGCCGTTTGCATGCCCTGGTGCGCGAGCTCGTGGCGGGTTGGGATCAGCTAAGGAAATAGTTGTGGGACAACTCGGATCACCGTTACGCAGTCGAAGCATCGAATTGGCGGAACTGCAGGGCAGGTTGGGTGGCAGGGGCACTGTTGCGTTGCTCGTTTGGGTGCAGAACATTCACCCGCGCGAATACAGAACGCTCGAACGACGCGAGAGAACGAGCGCCGAACCGGCGATCTGTGTGCTCGCGAGAGCCCCGAGGCGTGGCAACGCCTCAACCGACTCGGGCGGTACGGCCTTGCCAGTAGGGCTCGCGGATCTCGCGCTTCAGGATCTTGCCGGCACCTGACTTGGGCAATGGGTCGTCGCTGATGACGATCTGCTTGGGCACCTTGTAGCCGGCGATGCGCTCGCGGCAGTGCTGCTGCAGCTCCTCGGCCGTCGCCGGTTCGCGCAGCACGACCATCGCGTACACCGCCTCACCCCAGCGCTCGTCCGGCACGCCGAACACGGCCGCCTCGGCGATGGCGGGGTGCGTGTACAACGCCTCTTCCACCTCGGTGCTGTACACGTTCTCGGCCCCGGTCACGATCATGTCCTTGGCCCGGTCGACGAGGAACACGAACGACCGCTCGTCGGCGTAGCCGAGGTCGCCCGATCGATACCAGCCGTCGTGCAGCGCCGCCTCGGTCTGCTCTGGCTTGTTCCAGTAGCCCTGCATCACGTTCGGTCCGCGGATCACGATCTCGCCGACAGTGCCCGGGCCGACGTCCTTGCCGTCGGCGTCGACCACCTTCACGTCCACTCCCACCGCCGGCTGGCCGCACGACCTGCCGAGGTCGGTCTCGAGGTGGCGCTCCTCGTGCGGGAACGTCGTCGCGATCGGTGCCGTCTCGGTCGCGCCGTAGAGATGGATGAGCTCGGCTCCGGGGAACGCTCGAGCGGTGCGGCGGAGCACCTCCGTCGCGCAGGGTGCGCCCCCGTGGCTGAGCATTCGCATCGACGACACGTCCCGCGGACGTGCAAGTTGCTCGTCGGTGATCGCGGCGAGCATCGTCGGCACCGCGAGCGTGGTCGTCACCCGCTCGCGTTCGATGAGGTCGAGCGCAGCAGCGGGATCGAACGCGCCGAGCACGACGTGGCGTCCGGCCACCCAGACGGTCGCGAGCGCTGCCACGGTGCCGGCCGCGTGGAAGAGCGGCGCGACGACGAGCCAGCTGTCCTCGGCTGTCAGTCGACCCACCGCCTGCATGTTCTGTGCATTTGCAATGAGATTGCGGTGCGTGAGCATCACGCCCTTCGATGCACCGGTCGTGCCACCGGTGTAGAACAGCCCGGCGAGATCGTTCTCGTGCACGCCCACACCGAGGTCGTGCAGCGGCGCACCGTCGATCAGCGCCTCGTACGCGTCGGGCAGCTGCACGATGTGCTCGACGACGTCAGCGAGATCTGACGACTCACGATCGGTGATGAGGACTCGGGTCTGCGAATCGGCGAGGGCGTAGCGCAGCTCGGGGCCAGACCACCGCGCGTTCAACGGCACCAGCACCAGACCGGCGGCCGGCACTGCGTAGTACGCCTCGAGGTAGCGATGCGAGTTCGCCGCGACGATCGCCACACGGTCGCCCGGTTGCAGTCCGAGACCGAACAGCGCGCCGGCCAGCCGGCAGCAGCGATCCCATGTCTGCGCGTAGGTCAATCGGTGGTCGCCGCTGACCACGGCGATCTCGTCCGGAGCCACCGTGAGAGCCCGGCGCAAGGGATCGGCAAAGGTGTGCATCGGCGCCTCCGGACGACAGACGAACAGTAGCGAACCGGCCGCGGCCCCCGAGACCGGGTCGCCTGTGAGGCTCGACTCTGCGTTGACCGCGCCAGATTGTCAAGACTAAGATGATCAAACCTCACATGGTCTTGGGCGACAGTGAGCCGGGGAGGGTCCACATGCGGTTGAGTGTCTCGTTCAGCGGGTTCGGTGGGCTCGCCGACACCATCCCCGTCGTCGAGGCGGCCGAACGCTTCGGTCTCGACGGCGTCTGGACCGCCGAGCACCTCGGCTTCCACGACGCGGTCGTGCCGAGCTCGGTGTACCTCGCGAAGACCGAACGCATCGAGATCGGCCTCGTCGGCCTCAGCACGGCCAGCCGCCACCCCGGCCTCACGGCGATGGAGTTGATGTCGATGTCCGAGCTCGCCCCCGGGCGCATCCGCGCCCAGGTCGGGCTCGGCGACGACAGCCTCGTCGCCAAGCTCGGCAGGTCGATCTCGAAGCCCATCGCGTCGACCACGGCGTTCGTCAACAGCCTGCGCGAGGCGATGCAGGGCCGCGACATGAAGGTGAGCTATCCGGAGTTCGTCTTCGACGGGTTCCGCCTGGCGCCGCTCGGGCCGGTGCCGGCGATCGACGTCATGGCCATCCGCCCCAAGATGGTGCAGGTCGCCGCGCGGGTCGGCGACGGGTTGTCGATCAGCATCGGTGCGTCGGCGCAGTACTTGCGCGACGTCGTGGCCGACGTCGAGCGCGAGCTCGCCGAGGCGGGCCGCGACCGCAGCAGCTTCCGCATCACCGCGCTGGCGATGACCGCGATCGGCCCCGACCTCGACATGCTCCGAGCGCCCATCGCCCCGATGCTCTCGACCTTCCCACAGGCGTCAGCCGCATTCCTCGCTCGCGGCGTGATCGACGCGGACGAGCTCGTGCGGGTCGAGCGCGAGGAAGGGCCGTTCGGCGTGATGAAGATGTGGACGCCCGACAGGGTCGATCAGATCGCGTTCATCGCGACGCCCGACATGCTGGCCGATCGGCTCGCCGAGTACGCCGCCACCGGCATCGACGAGCTCTCGCTCATGATGATCAACCCACCGGACCAGCAGCCGGCGATCATCGAGGCGATCGCGGCCGCCCGCCCGAGCTGACCATGAACGCCGACGAGACCGAGGTCTGGGAGCTGCATCGCGGCTTCGTCGAGGCGAATCCCGTGGCGCGCCACGAGTTCCTCGAAGACCACATGGCCCCCGGCGACATCCTGCTCTGGTACAACCTCAACCAGAGCAACTACCACGGCGTCGATCACATCGTCTCGCTCTGGAAGATGCTGAAGGAGGCGATGGCCGGACGACCGGCACGCTTCGACGCTCGCGACGAGCAGGTCACCGTGATCGGTGACGTCGGCATCGTCACGTACCTCGGCGACCTGTACGCCGACTTCGGCGAGCTCGGCACGTTCGAACAGGCGTGCCGCAGCACCGAGGTGTGGCAGCGCACCGACGGCGACTGGAAGATGATCCACTTCCACTGCTCCAACCACGTTCCCGGCGTGATGGGCGGCCACTAGGCCGTCGCATCGCGCACCAAGTCCCACGCACCACCCGCAAGACCAGCCACACGTAGAGAGGCAGCCATGAGCGACGTCGCACTCACAGCCGACGAGGAGAAGATCTGGGAGCTGCACCGCGGCTTCATCGAGGCGAACAAGACGGGCTACCACCCGTTCCTCGAGGAGCACATGGCTCCCGGGATGACCCTCATCTGGTACAACCTCAACCAGAGCAACTACCACGGGGTCGACCACATCGTCGAGCTCTGGAAGATGCTCGCTGCGGTGTCGCAAGGGCGCGAAGCGACCTGCGAGACGCGCGACGATCAGGTCACCGTCGTCGGCGACATGGCGCTCGTGACGTACCTGCTGAACTTCGCCGCCGACTTCGGCGCGCTCGGCAAGTTCGTGCAGGAAGCCCGCGACACCGAGGTGTGGCAGCGCATCGACGGCGAGTGGAAGATGATCCACTTCCACTGCTCGAACTACGTGCCGGGTGTGATGGGGGGCAAGTGAGCTCGACGACGACGTTCGAGGTCAAGGGACCGGCCGGGCTGCTGTCCGGTGCCGAGACGGTCCCCGACGGCGAGCCCGAGGGGCTGCCGATCGTCCTCGTGCACGGCATCAACATGAGCCGTGACGTGTGGACCGAGGTCGCCGATCGCCTCGCGGCCACGCGCCGCGTCGTCACCTTCGACCTCCGCGGGCACGGCCGATCGGCACAGGACGGTCCGTTCACCGCGGCCGACTACGCCGCCGACACGCTCGCCGTGATGGACGCTCTCGGCATCGAGCGCGCCCACGTCGTCGGCACCTCCTTCGGTGGCAGCACCGCGGCCGTGCTCGCGTCGACGACTCCCGAGCGGGTCGCCACCGTCGCGTCGTTCGGTGGGGCGCTCACGGTCGAGGGCCTCGACCTCGACGGCGCGATCGCGTTCATCAAATCCGTCGGGGTGCGCGACTTCTTCGCTGCGTTCCTGCCGCAGGGCAGCTTCGCACCTGGCACCGACCAGGCGTTGATCGACCGTGCACTCGATGCGGCGAGCGTCGGCCGCGAGGTCGACACGGTGATCGACGTCACCACGACGGCGCTGCAGGCCGATACCACCGCCGCCGCACAGGCGGTGACCGCGCCGGCGTTGGTCGTCACCGGCGAGCACGACATGACCTGTCCCGTCGCTGCCGGGCAGGCCGTCGCGGCGGCGCTGAGGACGACGCACGTCGTGATGCCCGGGCGGGGCCACGTCGTCTCGATGGAGGACCCGGCCGGCGTCGCCGACATGATCGAACGCCACGCCGCCGACCACGACTCCTGACGCGACGTCGACCCGACGGCTGCCGGGCTGAGGTGGCTCAGCCCGAGTGGTCGGTTGCCTCGTCCGTCTCGGGACCGACGAGGTCCGGCCGATGCTCGAGCATCGTTCGCAGAGCAGAGATCAGCTGTGCCCGCTTGGTGTCGCTCAGCGAGTCGAGCCACGCCCGCTCGACCTCGTGCTGGCGCCGGTACCCCTCCATCACTGCGTCGCGACCGGCGTCGGTGAGCACGATGGTGACGACACGACGGTCACGCGACTCGCGCAGCCGCGTCACGAAGCCGTCGCGTTCGAGCGTGTTGAGCACGGCCGAGATGCTGGCCCGCGTCACGCCCGCGAGGCGAGCGATCTGGCCCGGCTCGAGCGGCCCCGCGACGAGCACGGTGAACATGATCCGGAACCCCGCCCAGCTCCAGCCGAGCGGGCGGTGCACCGTCGTCTCGAGATCGTTGATGAGCTGGTTCGACACCCGCACCAGATCGAAGGACGCACCCAGCACGTCGAGGTCGGTCTCGGGCGCGAACTCGGCGACCCGCTCGCGGGCCAGCGCTTCGAAGGTGGAGGCGGTCAGGTGGTGCTTCACGATCTGTCAGAGGCTATATTGTCAAACCTGATACGAGTTGCGGATCTCGCAGATCGAGCTGGCATCGGGCCCCATTCCGGTCCGACAAGACTACGCAGTGGCCTTCGTCGGCCCGTGCACGTGGATCGGAGGGGGTCTCGTGACGAATGAGGATCGGTTCGGGGAGATCATCCACGGCGACGGACGGATCGAGCCCGCCGATTGGATGCCACTCGCCTACCGCGCCCACCTCGTACGGCAGATCGCGCAGCACGCACACTCGGAGATCATCGGTATGCAACCCGAGGCCCAGTGGATCACGCGGGCGCCGTCGTTGCGCCGCAAGGCCATCCTCATCGCGAAGGTGCAGGACGAGGCCGGCCACGGTCTCTACCTGTACGGCGCCGCCGAGACGCTCGGCATCTCGCGCGACGACCTCCTCGACCGCCTGCACTCGGGCGCACAGAAGTACTCGAGCATCTTCAACTACCCGACGCTCACGTGGGCCGATGTCGGTGCGATCGGATGGTTCGTCGACGGCGCGGCGATCACCAACCAGATCCCGCTGTGCCGCTGCTCGTACGGACCCTACGCACGAGCGATGGTGCGGATCTGCAAAGAGGAGAGCTTCCACCAGCGACAAGGGTTCGAGCTGCTGCAGACGCTGTGCAACGGTACGACGGCGCAGCGGCAGATGGCGCAGGACGCGGTCAACCGGTGGTGGTGGCCGACCCTCATGATGCTCGGCCCGCGCGACACCGACTCCGCCCACAACGCGGATGCGTTCCGTTGGGGGATCAAGCGCTTCTCGAACGACGAGATCCGCCAGCGCTTCGTCGACAACACCGTGCCGCAAGCAGAGCTGCTCGGAGTCGAGCTACCCGACCCGGAGCTCAGGTGGAACCCCGATCGAGGGCACTACGACTTCGGCGAGCCCGACTGGGCGGAGCTCAAACGGGTGGTCGCCGGCGACGGGCCCTGCAATGCCGAACGCATGGCGGTCCGCGCCGGAGCGCACGAGTCGGGCGCGTGGGTGCGTGAGGCAGCGCTCGTGCACGCGGCGAAGCGCGGAGCGCAGCGAGGTCACGCGGCGTGACCGTCGCGACATCGACCGACGGTGAGCTGTTCGAGGTGTTCGTGCGACCCCGCCGCGGTGTCAGCCACATCCATGCGGGTTCGGTGCACGCCGCCAGCGCGGCCCTCGCGCTGCAGTACGGGCGCGACCTGTTCACCCGACGGCTCGAGGGCGTCAGCATCTGGGTCGTGCCCGCCTCGGCGGTCACGGCATCGCAGCCCGACGATGCCGACGGGCTGTTCGCGCCGGCCGAGGACAAGGACTTCCGCTACCCCGGCTACTACGAGCTGCCCGACGGCATCGAGAACATATGAGCAACGCGCTCGCGGCGGCAGACGTGGTGACGCAGTTCGTCTGCCGGCAAGGCGACCGGTGCCTCGTCCTCTCGCACCGCCTGCAGCAGTGCATCACCCACGCACCACAGCTCGAAGAGGAGCTGGCGATCGCGAACATCGCACTCGACCTCCTCGGCCAAGCACGCTCGCTCTACACGTACGCGGCGGGCCGGATCGGCCCGGACCTGACCGAGGACGATCTCGCGTTCGGCCGCGACGCCGACGAGTTCTGGCCGCCGGCCCTCGTCGAGCAACCGAACACCGACTTCGCGCTCGTCATGGGCCGCCAGCTCCTCCACGACCTCTGGGCGGACGAGCTGTGGAGGGCGATGCGTTCGAGCACCGACCCCACACTCGCGGCGATCGCCGGCAAGGCAGCGAAGGAGACCGCCTACCACCTCCTGCACGCGTCGACGTGGGTGGTGACCCTCGGCGACTCGACGCCCGAAGCCCACGATCGCATG
This sequence comes from Ilumatobacteraceae bacterium, assembly GCA_050248155.1. GTDB lineage: Bacteria > Actinomycetota > Acidimicrobiia > Acidimicrobiales > Ilumatobacteraceae > VFMC01. Next base: position 31,007 of record JBFWSW010000041.1, on the reverse strand, counting down.
AGTGCCGCGCTCACGGCCCTGTGGCCCTTCGTCGACGAGCTCTTCTCGACCGACGACCTGGTCGCGAGCGTCGCGGCGCTCGGCGTCGCCCCCGACCCCGCCACGCTGCGGCGGTCATGGGACGCGCGGCTCGACGCGATCCTCGAGGATGCCACGTTGACGCGACCGACTGGCCAGGCCCGGCCGCCCACGGGGCGCGACCGCTGCAGTGACGACCTGCGCGCAGTGATCGACGAGTTGCACGAGCTGCACGCTCAGCATCCTGGAGCTCGATGGTGAGGCGCGCCGACCCCGCAGCCGTGGCGGCCGACGTCGCCGATCCCGAGATGCCGGAGCTCACCCTGGGCGACCTCGGCATCATCCGCGACGTCTCGATCGTGCACGACCGGGTCTCGGTCAGGATCACACCGACGTTCACTGGCTGCCCGGCCACGTCGGTCATGGCGCACGACCTAGAGGCGGCGTTGCACGCAGCAGGGTGGCCCGACGTCGAGGTCCTCACCGTCCTCGACCCGGCGTGGACGACCGAGTGGATCACGCCGACCGGTCGCGCCAAGCTCACCGCGGCCGGCATCGGCGCTCCCCCGTCGCTCGCGGGCGGATTCGATCAGGCAGTCGCAGCACCGGTTGCGTGCCCGAGGTGCGGCTCGCGACACACCCGCCGCCGGAGCCTCTTCGGCAGCTCGCTGTGCCGTGATGCCCACGTGTGCGAGACCTGCCACGAGCCGTTCGAGCGCGTGAAGCCGATCTGATGAGCACGACCGCCGGCAAGCACCGGGTCCCGACGTTCCACCGGCTGACGGTCGCCGACGTCCGGCCCGACACCGACGAGTCGGTGGTCGTCACGTTCATCGTGCCGATCGAGCTCGCCGACGACTACCGGTGGGTCGCGGGACAACACGTCACGCTGCGCCGGCCCGGTGACGATCGCGACACCCGCCGCTCGTACTCCATCTGCTCGGCACCGGGTGGCCCCCTCCGCGTGGGCATCAAGCGGTTGGCCGGCGGTGAGTTCTCGGGCTGGGCAACCACCTCGCTCCGGGCCGGAGTCGAGATCGATGTCATGACCCCGGCCGGCGGCTTCACCACCGAGTGCCATCCGGCACGACAGCGACACGTGGTCGCCGTCGCCGCCGGGTCGGGCATCACCCCGATCCGGTCGATCGTCGAGGACGTCCTCGAACACGAACCCCTCTCGCGCGTCACCCTCGTCTTCGTCAATCGGTCGGCTGCCCAAGCCATGTTCCTCGACGAGCTGGCAGCCCTGAAGGATCGTCACCTCGACCGGTTCGTGCTCTCACACGTGTTCACGCAGGAGCCCCGAGACGCCGACCTGCTGTCCGGACGGCTCGAGGGTCAGCGTGTCATGACGCTGATCGACCGGCGAGTGCTGCCGCTCGACGCCGACGACGTCTACCTCTGTGGCCCCGCTCCACTCGTCGACCAGCTCCGATCCGCACTGCTCGAACGCGGGCTGCAGCCGAGCACGATCCACGTCGAGCTGTTCACACCTGCCGGCGCGCCACGCATCACACGACCGCCTGCCGCGAGCAACCTCGGCGGCGCCCATGCCACGATCACGCTGCACGGCCGTTCGACGACTGTCCCGATGACGCCCGGCGAGACCGTGCTCGAGGCGACGCTCCGCACGCGCCCCGAAGCCCCGTACTCCTGCCGCTCCGGCGCGTGCTCGACATGCCGCGCGCTCTTGACGGAGGGCACCGTGGAGATGGCGGCGTCGTCCGGGCTCGACGACGGTGCGCGCGCCACGGGCTACGTGCTCACATGCCAGGCCGTGGCGACATCGGATCGGCTGTCGCTCGACTTCGACGCCTGAGCTATCGCTCACCGATCAGTTCGAACGCCACACACGGCCGCCCACCGAACCGCTCGGCGTGCTGCCGAGCAGCCCGCGTGAGGAAGCCACGGGCGTCGGCCATGTCACCGCCCAGCGCCTCGAGATACGTCCGGTGTGCCTCCAGCGACGCGATGCCCTGATCGAGCACGTCACCGATCGCCACCGCGTGGGTGGCCGACGACGACCCCGCCACGGCGACCCAGCGAACGCCCGACCAGGGCACCAGACCTTCGTCGGCGAGCTCGGGGAAGATCCACCGGTTCCCTGCATCCCCGACCGCGTCGAGGACTGCTCGACCGGTGTTGCGGTGGTCGGGTGAGTTCCAGTTGACCCCGAACCAGGTGTCGTGGTGGTTCAACGTCACCACGAGCTCAGGGCGGTGCCGGCGGATGGCACGAGCGATGTCGCGGCGCAACGCGAGCGAGTGCTCGATCACGCCATCGCGATGGTCCATGAACTCGACGACGTCGACGCCGACGAGCCGTGCTGCCTCCCGCTGCTCGGCTTCCCGCAGCGGCCCGCACTCCGACGGATCGAGACCGTCGATGCCCGCCTCGCCGCGTGTGACCAGCGCGTACACCACCGCCTTGCCGGCACGCGTCCATGCGGCCACCGCCGACGAGGCGCCGTACTCGAGGTCGTCGGGATGGGCCACCACCGCGAGCACGCGCTCGAAGTCGGACGGCATCTCGGCGAGCTGCTGGGCGTCGGCCACGGGCAGGTCAGCGATCGCGAACCACGACGAACAGCTCGTCCTGGAACCACAGGCCGCCGTGGCGCAGCACGACGTCGGCGGTGACGTCGAGGTACTTGCCTTCCATCAGGGCCTCGGCGACGCGCTCGTCGTCGATCTGGGCGACGTAGACGGCGGCGTTCCACGCGGCGAGCCGGGTGGAGGTGCTGATGCGGCTCGACACCTCGTTCGGCATCGCGTGCAGGTGGTAGCTGAACAGCGACGTGTCGTCGCTCGTGCCGTCGAAGCTGAACTCAGGGTCGTCTCCACCGTTCAGCTGCGCGTCGAGCTCGCGGATCAGGATGTGCCGCGGCGTCTGGAACGGATCCTCGGACGGCCAGATGCGGCGGATGATCTCCATGCCCGGATCGTGACCGGTCGACTGGATGACCACCAGACGGCCCGACGGTGCCAGCGACCGCGCGAGCGGGGCCAGCACGTTCTTCACCTTCACCTGCGCCGCGGTGCGGCTGCGATAGGGCTGCGCGGCGACGATGAGGTCGTACCGCAGCTGCTGGGGTCCCCCTGTGCGCCGGGGGATGAGCTCGTCCATCGCGAACGCGTGGTCCTCGCGATACAGCACCATCACCGAGGGCCGCACGTAGACCGGGTTGCCGGTGACGGAGCTCGACTCCGACTGCCAGTACTGCGTGAGCCGGTTGTCGAGATCGTGGATCTGCCGGTCGAACTCGTGCGCGCTGTCCCCCTTCAGCGGTACGTCGATCCACTGCAGCTTCGCCTGGTGCGCGGGCGATCTCGGGAACAGCGCGGGTGCCTCGGCGTAGAACATGTTCGTGAGCACGATGACCGTCTGCGGGTGCTCGGCGAGGCGATCGGGCAATGTGGCCAGCGTGAGGCGCGTGTCCTCCATGCTGACCTCCTTGCCCACGACGACGAACGGCACGGTGGGCATCCGGTGATGGAGATCGCGCAGCACGTGGCTGAGCACCATGCCGTTGCCGGTGCCGGCGTCGAACATGCGCAGCGCCGGTGGCCGCGGTGCGACGAAGCTGAGCTCCCGGCCGATTCGCGCTGCGATCTCCGTCTTCTCGCTCGTCGTCGTGACGAACAGCAGGTACTTCTCGCGGTTGTCGAAGAAGCGGAACGGCTCGGAGCTCGCAGCTCCCGGTCCGGCGTTGAGGGTCATGTCGACTCCAACTCGTTCAGCGCGTCGAGCCGCGCCCTCCGGCTCTCGCGCGCAACCGTACCGCACCCCGGACACCGCCCGATTCCGAAGCATCCGGCAGGGAGGGCCCAGTGAGAAGGTTTGAACCGCTCTGTCGGGGGAACACAACTCACCCGGACGGGTCATGTTCGCGGCTCGCCTAGGGTGGATCGTCGAGACGAAGGAACGCTGATGCAACGAAGGAATGGTGACGGTGGCGAGTGAAGGACTGCACGAGCCGAGCGAGCTGATCGGGGACGCGGTCATCGACCGGCATCGGGTGATCGTGTCGCTGATGGAGGAGCTCGAGGCCGTCGACTGGTACGACCAGCGCGTCGCGGCGACCAAGGACGAGAGCGTGAAGGCGTTGCTCGCGCACAACCGTGACGAGGAGAAGGAGCACGCGGCGATGGCGCTCGAGTGGCTGCGCCGCCACGATCCGGTCCTCGACGAGAACCTGCGCACCTATCTGTTCACATCGGTCCCGATCACCGAGGTCGAGGAGGAGGCGATGGCCGGGAACCCAGCGGCCGAGCCGGCCCCCGAAGGTGACGGTTCGCTCGGAATCGGAAGCCTGAAAGGAATGCACCCCTGATGAACCACCTGTCACGCGAGCTCGCCCCCATCTCCACCGACGCGTGGGCCGAGATCGAGAGCGAGGCCAAGGCGCGCCTGACGACGTACCTCGCCGGGAGGAAGGTGGTCGACTTCGAGGGCCCGCACGGCTGGACGCACTCGTCCACCGACCTCGGCCGCACGGTGCACCTCTCCGGCCCGACCGACCACGTGAAGGCACGGCAGCGACGCACCCTGCAGGTGGTCGAGCTGCGCGCCGACTTCTCGCTGTCGCGAGACGAGCTCGACGACGTCGCTCGCGGTGCGGACTCGATCGACCTCGATCCGCTCGACCAGGCCGCCGAGCGCATCGCCATCGCCGAGAACGTCGCGATCTTCCACGGCTACGAGGCCGGCGGCATCGTCGGCATCACCCAGGCGACGCCCCACGACCCGATCCGGCTGAGCGCCGACCCCGATCAGTGGCCCGTGTCCGTCGCCGTCGCGGTGAACTCGTTGCTGAGCGCCGGCATCGGCGGTCCGTACGCGCTGGCGATCGGCCCGACCGGTTGGACCGACATCGTCGAGAGCCCCGGGCACGGTGGCCGGTCGTTGATCGAGCACCTCCGCAACATCCTCGGTGGTCCCGTCATCTGGGCGCCGGGAGTCGAGGGTGCCGTCGTGCTCAGCCAGCGCGGCGGCGACTTCGTGATCGACTGCGGCCAGGACCACTCGATCGGCTACGCGATGCACGACGCCGAGAGCGTGCAGCTCTACTTCCAGGAGAGCTTCACGTTCCGCGCCGTCGAGCCTGCGGCCGCCATCGCCCTCACCGGCTGAGGTGGGCTACCGCGTGATCGCGCGGACGAAGTCGGCGGCGACCTCGAGGTAGCGCCCGACGTCGGCAGCGGTGTGGGCGAACCCCGCGTGCGGACCTGCCGACGCGATCGCATCCCACACGCCCCGGTTGGCGAAGTACACCTTGCGCGTGTCGGTGAACAGCGGATCGAGCGAGGTCTGTGCCGCTGCTGCGTCCGCAGGGAGCTCGGGTTCGAGGCACCATCCGCTGCGCGCGCCCAGGCGGTGGGCCCGCCACGGCAGTCCGACTTCGGCGGTGATCCGATCGATGCCGTCCGAGATCGCGTTGCCGAGCGCCTCGACGCCGGCGTGGCGGTCCTCGGTGAAGATCTCGGAGAGTCCGGCTCGCGCTGCAGCGAGGCTGAGCGGGTTGGCGAAGAGCGTGCCGCCCGTGGCGACACCGTGCTCGTCGGCGATGTCGACGTCGAGCGCGGCCTCCATCGTGCGCGCCAGCTCGGCGGTCATCCCGTAGACACCGATCGGCACCCCACCCCCGATGCCCTTCCCGGCGGTGACCACGTCGGGTTCGAGGCTCATCCGGTGCGTCAGACCGCCGTGCATCGCCATCTGCGTGTGCGTCTCGTCGACGATCATCAGCGCGCCGTTCGCGGTGCACGCGGTGCGGACCTCGTCGAGGAAGCCCGGGGCCGGGAGGACGACACCGCAGTTCGTCAACGCGGGTTCCAGGATGACCGCTGCCACGTCGCCGTGTGCCAACTCGGCCGACACGCCTGCGGCGTCGTTGAAGGCCACCTCCGTCGACCAGTCCGCGGGACGAGGTGGCAGGCCACGCATGATCGGCTCGAGCGTGTCGTCGATGTGGCCGTGGTACCCGCCCGCCAGCACCACGATGCGCGTCCGCCCGGTGTGTGCGCGCGCGAGACGGATCGCCTCGATGTTCGCCGTCGATGCCGACAGGGTGAACTGCCAGTGCCCCAGCCCGAATCGCCGCGCGAGCATGTGCCCGGCGTCGATGGCGTCCTCGACCGGCAACAGGAACTGCAGGCCCCGCCCCGCCTGCTCGATGATCGCGCGGACCACGGGCTCGGGTGTGAACCCCGCAGGAGTCGACAGATCGCAGAGGTTGAAGTCGACGTACTCGTTCCCGTCGGCATCGAAGAAGTTCGCGCCCACGCCGTGGGTCACCCACGGCGGCAGGTGGCGATACAGGCCTGCCATCCACGCCATCGGCACCCCGTTCGGCATCAGCTCGCGCGCTCGGTGCGCGAGCGCGTCCGACTGCGAGGTTCGCTCGACGAAGCGACCGTCCTCCTCCGATCGCACCTGCGACAGGCGTGCCCTCACCGATCCCGGTATCACGCCGTGATCGTAAGCTGCCGGCATGGCCGCCCCCTTCCGAGTCACCGACTTCGACCACATCGTGCTCACCTGCAGCGACGTCGAGACCACGCTGGCCTGGTACTGCGACGAGCTCGGCCTCGAACCGGTGCGCGCCGACGAGTGGCGACGGGGCGAGGCCCCGTTCGTCTCGGTGCGAGTGAACGCCGCGACCATCATCGACCTGATCCCGGGACCGGTCGAGCAGGGCCGCCTCGACCACCTCTGCCTCGTGGTCGAGCCGACCGACCTGGGCGAGCTCGCGGCGAGCGGCCGCTTCGACGTCCTCGAGGGCCCGGTCCCCCGCTTCGGCGCACGCGGGAACGGCACGTCGCTCTACATCCGCGACCCCGACGGCACCGTGGTCGAGCTCCGCCACTACTGAACCCGGTGCTGTCGACACCATGATCGCCAGCAACTGTTCGCGCGCCGGTGTCGGGCGTTCAATGCCACGATGCGCCACCTGCTGTCCCACCGCGCGGCGACGTCGACCTCGTCGGCGATCCGCGACCTCCTGCGGCTGACCGAGCAACCAGGCATCCTGTCACTCGCCGGCGGGCTCCCGTCCTCCGATGGATTCCCCCTCGATGAGCTGCGCACTGCGGCGATCGCGGTGCTCGACGCCGGTGGCCCGTACGGCTCCGGCGCCCTGCAGTACGGCCGGACGGAAGGCCTCACCGAGCTCCGTCGGCTGATCGCCACGCGATCCGACGAGCACCTCGAGCACGTGGTCGTCACGACCGGATCGCAGCAGGCGCTCGACCTGGTGGGCCGTTGCCTCGTCGACCCGGGCGACGTCGTGGTCGTCGAGTCGCCCTCGTACGTCGGTGCGCTGCAGGCCTTCGAGGCCCATGGGGCGCGGTTCGCGCCGGTGGCCGGCGACAGCGACGGCCTCGACACCGCTGAGCTCGAACGGAGGCTGCTCGGCGGGCTGCGACCGGTGCTGTGCTACGTCGTCCCGAACTTCGCCAACCCGACCGGTGCGACGCTCTCGCTCGCTCGACGGGAGCACCTCCTGTCGCTGGCGCGGCAGTTCGGATTCGTGATCGTGGAGGACGACCCGTACCGAGACCTGCGGTTCCGTGGCGAACGCGTGCCGTCGATCCGTGAGCTGCCCGGTGCTGCGGAGCACGTGGTGATGATCCAGAGCACGTCGAAGACGCTGGCGCCGGGTCTGCGGATCGGCTGGGCCGTGCTGCCCGCCTGGCTGGTCGACGCTGTCGTGATCGCCAAGCAGGCCGTCGACCTGCACACACCGGCGCTCTCCCAGCACCTCGCCGTGGCGCTGCTGTCCGACGAGGCCGCGCACGCGGAGCGGACGGCGGAGATCGCCCGTCGCTACGCGCGCCAGGCGGAGGCACTGCAGCTCGCGCTGACCCGTCACCTCGGCGCGGAGATCGACCTCTCCCCCGTCGACGGCGGCATGTTCGTCTGGGGCCGATTCGTCGACACCACCGTCGACACCACCGCGCTGTTGACCACGGCGATCGCGTGCGGTGTCGCGTTCGTCCCCGGCGCCGCGTTCCATCCGCGCATCCCCGGGGTCAGCAGCCCTCGGCACGAGCTACGACTGTCGTTCGCGACCCTGCCGGCCCCTGTCTTCGACGAAGCCGCTCGACGGCTGGCCATGGCGCTGCGCTCTGTTCACCGCGACGCGGTGCCCGCAGCCTGACCTCGCCGCAATGGTCAGCGGATGACGCTTCGATAGTCTACACGTGACTAATCTGGTCGAGTGGCCCTCACTCGACGACTCGCTGCCACGCTCGTCATCGCGGGGCTCTTCATCGCCACCTCGTGTGGCGACGACGCCGACTCCGCGAGCGGGACAGGCGCATCAGGCCACATCACGGTCTTCGCCGCTGCGTCGCTGACGACCGCGTACACCGAGATCGGCGACGCGTTCGCGGTCGACCACCCCGGTGCCGAGATCACGTTCAACTTCGCGTCGTCGTTCGACCTCGTGACGCAGATCAACCAGGGCGCACCGGCCGATGTGTACGCGTCGGCCGATCAGGCGAACATGGCCAAGTTGACCGAGGCCGGCGGCAACGGCGCCGAGCCGCAGGTCTTCGCGACGAACGCGCTGCAGATCATCGTGCAGCCCGGCAACCCGAAAGGGATCACCGGCGTCGCCGACCTGGCCGACCCCGACGTCATCTACGTGACGTGCGCGCCGGAGGTCCCGATCGGCACGTACGGTGCGCAGGTGCTCGAGCAGGCGGGGATCACCGCCGAACCGGCTTCGTTCGAGGAGAACGTGAAGGGGATCGTGACGAAGGTGACGCTGGGTGAGGCCGACGCCGGCATCGTGTACCGCACCGACGTCACCGCAGCAGGCGCCGACGCCCAGGGTGTCGACATCCCCGACGATCTCGACGTCGTCGCCACGTACCCCATCGTGGTCACCAGGGAGGCACCCAACGCCTCGGGTGGCCAGGCGTTCGTCGACTTCGTGCTGAGCGAGCGAGGGCAGAAGATCCTCGCGACGTACGGCTTCGGAGCGCCGTGACCGCCGCGGTGGCGCCGCGCCACCGACGCCGCAGTGGCGGCAGGGAGACCCTGCCCGCTCCCGCGCTGCTCATCGCGCTCGTCGCGATCGCGTTCTTCGCGCTGCCGTTCGTCGGCCTGCTCTGGAGGGCACCCTGGAGCGATGCATGGGACGTGTTGGGCCAGCACGAGGTCCGCACGGCGTTGTGGCTGTCGATCAAGTGCTCGCTCACGGCGACCTCACTCGCGCTCGTGTTCGGCGTGCCGCTCGCGTGGTTGCTCGCGCGCGTGAAGTTCCCCGGGCGAGGCGCGGTGCGGGCGCTGTGCACGCTCTCGATGGTGCTGCCACCAGTCGTCGGCGGCGTCGCCCTGTTCTTCTCGTTCGGGCGCCGTGGACTGTTCGGCCAGTACCTCGATCGCTGGTTCGGCTTCCGCTTGCCGTTCACGACGTGGGGCGTGGTCGTCGCCCAGACCTTCGTCGCGATGCCGTTCCTGGTGCTCACGGTCGAAGCAGCCCTGCGCCAGCTCGATCATCGCTACGAAGATGCGGCACGCACGCTCGGAGGATCGCGTTGGTACGCGTTCCGTCGCGTGACGCTGCCGACGATCCGGCCCGCGCTGCTCGCCGGCGCCGTGCTCGCCTGGGCACGAGCGTTGGGCGAGTTCGGCGCGACGATCACCTTCGCCGGCAACTTCCCCGGGCGCACCCAGACCATGCCGCTCGCCACCTACCTCGCGCTCGAGACCGACCCGCGGGAGGCGCTCATCCTCAGCCTCGTGCTGATCGCCGTCTCGTTCGCCGTCCTCGTCGGGCTCCGCGACCGTTGGCTCGGCGGACCGTCGGCGAGCACCGTCACCCGATGAGCCTCGAGGCATCCTTCGGGTTGCGGCTCGGCACCCTCGACCTCGAGGTCGAGCTCACCGTCGCACCGGGCGAGGTGCTCGCGGTGCTCGGACCGAACGGGGCGGGCAAGTCCACCCTGCTCCGCGCGCTGGCAGGGCTCGTCCCCATCGACCGGGGCCGGATCAGCGTCGACGGACGGGTGCTCGACGACCCCGCCGCCGACGTCCTCGTCCCCGCCGAACGTCGGCCGATCGGCGTCGTGTTCCAGGACTACCTGCTGTTCGCCCACATGACGGCGCTCGAGAACGTCGCCTTCGGGTTGCGTGCCCACGGCGCCGGTCGTGCCGATGCACGGCGAACAGCGGCAGCGTGGCTCGAACGGGTCGGCCTCGGCGACCACGCGACCATCAAGCCGCGGGCCCTCTCGGGCGGCCAGGCCCAGCGAGTCGCCCTGGCTCGTGCGCTCGCCACCGACCCGCGCCTGCTGCTCCTCGACGAACCGCTCGCTGCCCTCGATGCCGGCACCCGCGGCGAGGTCCGCCGCGACGTGCGCCGCCACCTGGCGTCGTTCGACGGGATGCGCGTCCTCGTCACGCACGACCCGGTCGACGCCTACGCGCTCGCCGATCGCGTCGCGATCCTCGACACCGGCCGCGTGGTGCAGATCGGCACGATCGACGAGGTCACCGCACACCCCCGCTCGCGCTACGTCGCCGACCTGGTGGGCACGAACCTGGTCACCGGCGCTGCGGACGACGGTGTACTGGTGACCGACGGAGGCGAGCGGGTCGTGATCGCCGATGCACCCATCGGCCGCGCCTTCGCCGTCATCCGACCTCAGGCGATCGCGCTCGCCCGGCGATCCCCCGAAGGCACGAGCGCGCGCAACCACTGGCACGGCGTCGTCGGAGACATCGATCGGCTGGGCGACCGTGTACGAGTGCGGGTCGAGGGTCGCCTGCCACTCACCGCAGAGATCACCGCAGCCGCGCTCACCGCGATGGAGCTGCGCCCCGGGGACGACGTCTGGGCGACGGCCAAGGCGACCGACATCGAGGCGTACCTGGCCTGAGCGGGTGCGGTCGACTCGTCGCGTCGCGCACGCCAGAATCTCTTCGGGCGAACCGTGCACCCGTGCAGGAGGATCGAAACGATGGCCGAGATCGAGCGGAGCGACGAGGAGTGGCGCGAGGCGTTGTCGCCGGAGCAGTACCACGTGCTGCGACAGGCGGGCACCGAACGGCCCTGGAGCGGCAAGTACGTGAACGAGCACGCCGACGGCACCTACCGGTGCGCCGCGTGCGGCGCAGAGCTGTTCGACGCGTCGACCAAGTACGAGTCGCACAGCGGCTGGCCGAGCTTCTACGACACCAAGGCTGCCGACGCCGTCGAGCTGATCGAGGACCGCAGCCACGGCATGGTCCGCACCGAGGTCCGCTGCCGACGGTGCGGTTCGCACCTCGGTCACCTGTTCCCGGACGGACCGGCGCCCACCGGCCAGCGGTACTGCATGAACAGCCTCGCCCTCGACCTCGATCGGGCAGACACCGGCACGTGAGCACCGCGCGCACGACCGAGCAGCTCCTGCTCGGCGAGTGGGCCTGCCTCGGCATCCTCTACCCCGCGCCGGCGCACGGCTTCGCGATCTCGGCGCGCCTCAAGCCCTCGGGCGACATCGGCCGCGTGTGGTCGCTGTCGAGGCCGTTGACGTACCGCTCGCTCGAACAGCTCGCGGCCCGCGGCTACGTGCACTCGGTCGGCGAGGAACCAGGCATCGCCGGCGGCAACCGCACCATCCTCGCCGCGACCCGCGCCGGACGGGCCCAGCTCCGGCGATGGCTCGCCACACCCGTCGTCCACCTTCGCGACCTGCGCAGCGAGCTCCTGCTCAAGCTCGTCCTCGCCGACGACTGCGGCATCGACGTGTCGTCGATGCTCTCCGAGCAGCGAGCGCACATCGAGCAGCTCGCCGGTGCTCTGCAGCAGCAGCTCGCCGACGGGGACTCGATCGACGTCGTCGCGCTGTGGCGCAGCGAGTCGTCCCGGGCGGCGTTGAGGTTCCTCGAACGGCTCAGCGCCGCGCGCTGACCGTCACCACGACGGCGTCGGGGCGAGGTGCCCGACGTTCTGGTCGGGGTGCGCCAACGCGGTGCCATCGCGGCCGCGCCGCTTCACGCTGTACAGCGCCGCGTCGGCACGTGAGAACGCGAGCCGGGCGTCGGCCTCCCCGGGCTCGAGGACGGCAACACCGATCGACACGGGCAATCCGATGCGCCGGGCGGCGCGCTGGATCCGGTCGGCGATGCGCAGCGCATCGGCTTCGTCGCGCACCGGCACGGCAACGGCGAACTCGTCGCCACCGGTCCGGAACAGGCAGTCCTCGATGCGCAGGGCCGCGTTCATCGCGTTCCCCGCGGCGACGAGCGCACGATCGCCTGCGTCGTGGCCCTGCTCGTCGTTGATCCGCTTGAAGTGGTCGAGGTCGATCGACAGCACCGCGTGCCGGGCCCCGGAGCGCGCAAGATCGTCGAGCCGCTTCGAGAACGCGCCCGCGTGCCCCAGACCGGTCAGCGGATCGCGGCGGGCGAGCTCGACGAGCTGCTCGACGTGAATGGCGTGCTCGAGGGCGCTCGCCACCAAGCTGCCGAGCACCTCCATCTGCTCGACGATCTCGGGCATGGGCAGCACCGGTCGCTCGTCGGCGACGAGGAGGAAGCCGAGCTGGTCGTTGTGGGCGGACAGCGCGACGACGAGCAACGATCCGACGCCGAGCAACCGAAGTGAGTCCTGACCGGTGAAGCCGTGGCCGTCGGGCTCTCCGACCGAGTAGCACGAACGCGGTCCCGACACCCACCGCGAGATCTCGGCGAGGCACGACTCCGGCAACCGGTGCAGCGCCGTCCCGAGCGGCCCGGTCGCCGTGAGCGGCGCGAGGCCACCGCGCCCCGAGCGGTTCGCGAGCAGCGCCGAAGAAGCGGAGGTCAACCGGGTCGCCGTGTCCAACGCGCACCCGACGATCTCGGTCGAGTCGACCAGTTGCCCGAGTCGAGCGACCTGGTCGGCGAGCAGGCGCCAACCGCTCGGCTCGTCCACACCGCCGAGCTCGGAGATGCGCTCGCTCAGCACCGACGCCAGCGTGGCCACCAGATCGAACTGCTCCTGCCCCAGCGACGTCGTCGACTCGACGTTGACCGCCCCGACCACCACCCCGTCGTGGAACACCGGGACGCAGATCTCGGCGACGACCGACGGAGCCGCCTCCAGGTAGATGTCGCACTCCTCTGTCCTGACGAAGTGCGGCGTGCCGGTGCGGACGGTCGCTGCGATCACGCCGAACTCGGGCGGGAAGCCATCGAGCACCTGCCAGTAGCCACGCGACGCATAGCAGCGGAGCCGTCCGGCGCGATCGATGTAGACGCTGGGCAGCGCCACGCCGGCCCGGACCAGCGCGTCGCAGCAGACCTCGGCGCAGCCCGCGATGGTGGTCTGCTCGCGCAGCCGCCGCCTGAGGTCCCGCTCGTCCACGTGTCAGCTATCGGCATCTCGACGCGGTCGCATGAACGAAAGCAAGAATGCGGGGGATGCAGACGTCACCCATGTCCCCCGATCTCTTCGCAGGCCCGAACGACCACGTCGCCGTCGTGGTCGCGCATCCGGACGACGAGACGTTCGGCTGCGGCTCGCTGATCGCGCTCGCGTCGCGAGCGGGCGCGCGAGTGACGATCGTCTGCGCCACTCGCGGTGAGCTCGGAGAGGTGACCGACCGGGTGGAGCTGTCCGGACGATCGCTCGGGAAGGTGCGCGAGGGCGAGCTCCGCGCTGCCGCCGAGGTGCTGGGCGCTTCTCACGTCGAGGTCCTCGACTTCGTCGACTCGGGCTTCGACGGACCGCTCCCGCCCGGCGCGCTCTGTGCCGCCGAACCGGCCGTTCTGCGCGCAGCGCTCCGAGCGCTGCTCACCCGGGATCGCCCGACCATGGTGCTGAGCATCGACGGCTCGGACGGCCACCGCGATCATGCGTGCATCCGCGACGCGATCGTCGATGTGCTCGACGAGATGTCACCGCGCCCCCGCCTCTACCTTGCCACGCTGTCGAACCAGGCGATGCGCCGCTGGCTCGACGAGAAGCTGCAGTCGGCCGAGAGCAGCGCCTATCACGCGCTCGACCCCGACAGCCTGGGTCGCCCCGACTCCGAGATCTCCTGCACGCTCGACAGTCGCGCCGTGCTCCACGTCCGGCTCGCGGCGATCGAGCTCCACCGCTCGCAACGGTCGCCGTTCGAGGGTCTGTCGGTCGAGCTGCGCGACCTGTTCCTCTGCATCGAGCACCTCGTCGAGGCCTGAGCCGCGGATCGGGCGCGAATGGGCCGAACGGCTCATCAGGGTGGATTCCTGACCCGATACCAGGTACTGTGGGCCGTGGTGGGTGAGCACGATTCTCGGGTTCAGGTCGTCATCATCGACGACCACCGCATGTTCGGCCAGAGCCTGGCCCGCATGCTGGAGGACGAGGACGACATCGCGGTCGTGGGCCTCGCCGAGAACGGCACGGATGGCGTGCATCTCGTCGACCAGCACGAGCCACAGGTCGTCCTCGTCGACTACCAGATGCCCGGCCAGAACGGGGTCGACGTGGCAGGCGAGATCAAGCGTCGCCATCCGTCGATGATGGTGGTGATGCTCACCGGTGCCGCCGACGACCGGGTGATCCTCGCCGCGATCGAAGCCGGCTGCTCCGGCTTCCTCACCAAGGACAACGCTGCCGCGCAGGTCGTCGAGGCCGTGCGCGGGGCTGCAGCGGGTGAGGCGCTCATCGCACCCAGCGTGCTCGCTCGGCTGCTCCCCCGGCTGAAGCGGACCTATCGATCGCTCGGCGACGACCTCACCGAGCGCGAACGCGACGTGCTGCAACTGCTGGCCAGGGGCCTGCCGAACAAGGCGATCGCCGCGCAGCTGCACCTCAGCCTCAACACGATCCGCAACTACGTGCAGTCGGTGCTCACCAAGCTCGGCGCGCACTCCAAGCTCGAGGCCGTGTCGACCGCCGTGCGCGAGGGCATCATCGACTACGCCGGCGACGCCTGATCCGCTTCGATCGCGCCGCCGATGAGCTCGACCAGGTGGTGCAACACCTCGTCGTTCCGCTCGGGACGACCACCGCTGGCCTCCCCGTCGAGGTCGAGCTCACATCCAGTCTGACGTGGCGCCACTCGGAACGACCCACGGAAGCGCTCGAACACGTCCCGGTCGGAGTGCGGCCACCAGACGAACGGTGCCCGAACGACCGACGATCCAGCCTCTTCCTCGGGCAGCCCGATCCGGTAGAGCGGCCGCGTCGCCCGACTGGACGGTCCGCCACCGCTCGGTCGCACTGCCAGCACGAGGAACGCGCGCAGCCAGCTGCTCGGACGGTGTGCCAGCAACGCCGACACGTCCTCGGGCGTCTCGTGGATGATCGCTTCGACGTGATGTCTCGTCATGGTCGGCTCCTCTTGCCAGGATGCGCCGGCGTACGCCGACGGTCCAGGAGCCATCACACCGAGTCGACCGGTGCGAACGCGTCCCCCCATCCATGCGGCCCCGATCCCAGTCGACCACTAGCGTCGCCGCGATGGCGCGCTGGTTGATGAAGTCCGAGCCCGACGTCTTCGGCTACCCCGATCTCGAGCGCGTCGGACGCGAGGGCTGGGATGGCGTCCGCAACTACCAGGCACGCAACTTCATGCGCGAGATGAAGAAGGGTGACCGGGTCGTCTTCTACCACTCCAACGCGACACCACCCGGCGTTGCCGGCATCTGCACCGTCGTCAAGACGGCCGAGCCCGATCCCACCCAGTTCGACCCGACCTCGAAGTACTACGACCCGAGCTCGCCGCTCGAGAACCCGACGTGGGACTGGGTCACCGTCGCACCTCACCGAGCGTTGCGGTTCATCCCGCTCGACGAGTTGAAGCAGATGCCCGAGCTCACCGGCTCGCGCCTGCTCGCGAGGGGGAACCGGTTGTCGGTGATGCCGCTCACCGACGAGGAGTACGACGCGATCGTGCGTCGAGGCCGCCGCACGCGCACGGCCTGACCGACCGCCCCGAGCGCGTCGATCGCGTCGCGTCCGCGCCGCTGTCCGCCGCGTCGCACTCGTGAGCCGTGATCACCACCGTCAGCCCGGTGGACGCCGACCCCTCCCGCGTCCCGATCGCCTCGATCGTCGCCCACCCACCGTCGCGAGCCGCGATGCGCAACACGATCGCCGCTGACGACCGACCCGACATCCAACCGCAGAACGCTCGCCGCACCCGATCGACGTCGTCGGGATGGACGAGGCCGGTCAGGTTCCGACCCAGGAGCTTGGCCTCGTCGTCCACGCCGAACACGGTTCGAGCACCCGGCGTGACGTACAGGACTCGACCGGAGGGATCGTGGACGGTCATCACGCTCGAGCTCGCACGACGCTCGACCTCCCACTCGCGCTCGAGCTCGGTCCAGCTCTCGTGCCACTCCTCGACGGGCTCCCCCAGCCCACCACGTGACCCATGTACGGTCGTCATCACCACTCCAGCCTCGTTCGAACACGTGCGTGCCCGCTCCGGGTGAGATCCTGCGCCCCGCGGTCCGGCCGGCGACAGACGCGTGCGCTCTCGACTCCCGCGGCGAACGTCAGCGTCGGACCGGCGCGATCGCGAGGGCGACAGTGTGCGCAACGTCCCGGACCGCCCGGCGACGACCCGGTAGCGTGAATCCGACGTATGAGCCCCGCCCCCCGGACTCCGGCCCTCCAACCGATCGATTGGGAGTCGTACGCCGCCGTGCTGTTCGACCTCGACGGCGTACTGACCCCCACCGCAGAGGTGCACCGGCGCGCGTGGGCCGAGATGTTCAACGGGTTCCTGCAGCGACGCGCCGAGCAGACGGGCCATGCCGAGCCACCCTTCGACGAGGACGACTACCTCCGCTTCGTCGACGGGAAGCCCCGCTTCGACGGCGTCCGCTCGTTCCTCGCCTCGCGCGGCATCGTCCTGCCCGACGGTCACATCGACGACCCGCCCGGAGACGACACCGTGTGCGCGCTGGGGAACCGCAAGAACGAGCTGTTCAACGACGTGCTCGAACGGGACGGGATCGAGGCCTATCCCGGCTCGATCGAGGTCCTCGACCACCTGCACGACCTCGGCGTGCCGCTCGCCGTCGTCTCGTCGTCGCGCAACGCGCCCGGGGTGCTCGCGGCAGCGGGCATCACGTCGCGGTTCGGCGCGATCGTCGATGGCAACGTCGCGGCCGACCGTCACCTCGCAGGCAAGCCCGCGCCCGACACGTTCCTCGCTGCCGCGGCTGAGCTCGGAGCCACGGCCGAGCGCTCCGTGGTCGTCGAGGACGCGCTCTCCGGTGTGGCAGCCGGGCGCGCCGGCCGGTTCGCGCTCGTGATCGGCGTCGACCGCGGTGCCGGACCGGACGACCTGCGAGCACACGGTGCCGACGTCGTCGTGACCGACCTCGCCGACACCTGCCCGCAACGAGAGGGACCCGCGTGAAGCAGCACAATGCGCCGCTGGCGCTGCCACCACACCGCTTCCCGGTCGATCCGTGGCGGCTGGTGGAAGTGGAGGTCGACGGCAGCGATCTCGGCTTGACCGAGACGCTCTTCGCGGTCGGCAACGGCTACCTCGGCATGCGCGCGAACCCGGAGGAGGGCCGCGAGGCCAACACGCACGGCACCTACGTCAACGGCTTCCACGAGACGTGGCCCATCCGTCACGCCGAGGAGGCCTTCGGCTTCGCCAAGGTCGGCCAGACGATCGTCAACGTCCCCGACGCGAAGCTGATGAAGCTGTTCATCGACGACGAGCCGCTGCTGCTCAGCCGCGCCGACCTCGAGCACTACGAGCGGGTGATCGACTTCCGGACCGGCATCCTGACGCGTGATCTCCT
Source organism: Ilumatobacteraceae bacterium (assembly GCA_050248155.1). Classification (GTDB taxonomy): domain Bacteria; phylum Actinomycetota; class Acidimicrobiia; order Acidimicrobiales; family Ilumatobacteraceae; genus VFMC01. The sequence goes on along the minus strand of JBFWSW010000041.1, from coordinate 13,247 downwards.
GTGGCGCACGCCCGCAGGCAAGCGCGTGCGGGTGAGGTCGAGCCGACTCGTCAGCCTCGTGCACCGGCACCTGGCCATGATGCGGCTCGAGGTGACGCTCCTCGACGCAGCCGCGCCGGTCGTGGTGTCGTCGCAGCTGCTCAACCGCCAGGACGGCGAGGACGAGTACCACGTGACGTCCGCCGCGCTCGGCGAGGGACTCGACCCCCGCCGAGCCCGCGACTTCGGGCACCGGGTGCTGCTGCCCCGCTTGCACGAGGATCGCGACGGCATCGCCACGCTCGGCTATCGGTGCGCCAACAGCGGCATGACCCTCGCGTGTGCCACCCAGCACCTCATCGACACGACGTGCCAGCACGACGTCCAGTCCACCATCGCAGCCGACCTGGCCAAGACGGTCGTGACCGTCGAGGCGCGGCCCGGCGAGACGGTGACGATCACCAAGTTCGCCACGTACCACTCCTCGACCGGCGTGCCGCCTCAGGAGCTTGCCGACCGGTGCCGCCGCACCTTGAACCGTGCCGTGAAGGAGGGCCCGGACGCGATCGTCGCCGATCAGCAGAAGTGGATGGAGGGCTTCTGGGACCGCAGCGATGTCGAGCTCCGCGGCGACGACGCGGCGCAGCAGGCCGTCCGCTGGAACCTGTTCCAGCTGGCACAGGCGAGCGCCCGCACGCACGAGAACGGGATCGCCGCGAAGGGCGTCACCGGCGACGGGTACGAGGGCCACTACTTCTGGGACACCGACATCTACATCGTGCCGTTCCTCTCGTACACCGACCCCGAGACGGCGCGCAGCCTCATCCGGTTCCGCTGGCACATGCTGCCCAAGGCGCGCGAACGAGCCCGAGCGCTGAACCAGCGCGGCGCGCTGTACCCGTGGCGGACGATCAACGGCGAGGAGGCATCGGCCTACTACGCCGCGGGGACAGCCCAGTACCACATCAACGCCGCGATCGCGTACGCCGTCAAGCAGTACGTCGACGCGAGTGGCGACCTGTCGTTCCTCGCCGACGAGGGCGCCGAGATCCTCGTCGAGACGGCCCGCCTGTGGGAGGACCTCGGCTTCTACTCGGTGAACGGCGACCGGGTCTTCCACATCCACGGGGTCACCGGACCCGACGAGTACACGACCGTCGTGAACGACAACCTGTACACGAACGTGATGGCCCGCTTCAACATGCGCTTCGCCGCGCGCGTGGTCGAGCTGATGGCCGAGCACAGCCCCGATCTGCACGACCGGTTGGTGCGCCGCCTCGGCATGCAACCGACCGAGATCGAGCGATGGATCTCGGCGGCCGAGGCGATGTACCTGCCCTTCGACGACGAGCTCGGCATCCACCCGCAGGACGAGTCGTTCCTCGCTCGCGAGGTGTGGGACTTCGCGGGCACTCCTCCCGATCACTACCCGCTGCTCCTGCACTACCACCCCCTCGTGATCTACCGCCACCAGGTGCTGAAGCAGGCCGATGTCGTGCTGGCGATGTTCCTCCGCCGCGATCAGTTCACGCTCGAGCAGAAGCGTCGCAACTACGACTACTACGACCCGATCACCACCGGCGACTCGTCGCTGTCGGCGTGCGTGCAGGCCGTGGCCGCGGCCCAGATCGGCTACGAGCAACACGCGGTGAACTACTTCCGTGAGGCGCTGTTCGTCGACCTCGCCGATTCCCACGGCAACACCCGCGACGGTGTGCACATCGCGTCGGCCGGCGGCATGTGGGGCACCATCGTGTTCGGCTTCGCCGGCATGTACGACAACGGCGTGGCCCTGCGCTTCTCACCCAGTCTCCCGTCGATCTGGGACGGCGTCTCGTTCCGGCTGCGATGGCACGGCTCGAAGATCCTCGTCGACCTCGACGCGACCGGATGCACCGTCACCGTGATCGACGGGCCACCCGTGCCGATCGACAGCGGCGAGGGGACGGTGCGCGTGCCGGCCGGCACTCGGCACCGGGTCCCTCGGGGCGAACCGACCGGCTGACCCCTCAGGCGAGATAGACGTTGCGCACGACCTCGTCGATGGTCGTCACGTCGTTCGCCACCATCTCCATCGCCTCGTGGCCCATCGTGCGCATGCCCCGCTCGACGGCGGACTGACGGATGGACTGCGGCGTCGCTCCGGCCACCAGCAGCTGCGCGACCTGCTCGTCGACCTCGAGCACCTCGTAGACGCCGACACGGTCGCGGAACCCGGTGTGCGCGCAGAAGTTGCACCCGGCGCCGCGGACGAACACGTCCTTCTCGGGGCCCCCGTGATGGGAGTACCAGGTCAGCTCCTGAGCGGTCGGTTCGTACGGGCCGGCGCACGCCTCGCACACCTTGCGCACGAGCCGCTGACCCACGACGCCGACGAGTGACGATCCGACGAGGAACGGCTCGATCCCCATGTCGACGAGCCGGTACAGGGCCGAGCTCGCGTCGGTCGCGTGCAGCGACGACATCACCATGTGACCTGTCAGCGCGGACTGCACGGCGATGCGAGCCGTCTCCCGGTCGCGGATCTCGCCGACGAGGATGACGTCGGGATCCTGGCGGAGGATCGAGCGCAGACCGGTCGCGAACGTGACGTCGGCCTGCAGGTTGATCTGCATCTGGTTGACCGATGGGAACACGTACTCCACCGGGTCCTCGATCGTCGTCACGTTCAACTCGCTGCGGCTGATCTCGGCGAGCGTGGCGTAGAGCGTCGTCGTCTTGCCGGAGCCCGTCGGCCCGCTGCACACGATCATGCCGTACGGCTTGTGGACGATGGCGAGGTACCGCTCGTAGGTCGACGCCGGCATGCCCAGCTCGGAGAGCTGCTTCATCGACCGCGACTTGTCGAGCAACCGGAGCACGGCCGTCTCGCCCCAGATCGTCGCGCCCGTCGCGACGCGCACGTCGACCGACGCCCCGTCGACGTTCATCTGGAACTGACCGTCCTGGGGACGCCGACGCTCGACGATGTCCATCTCGGCCATGATCTTGATGCGGCTCACGAGCTCAGGACCCGCGGCAGCCGGCAGGCTCAGCACCTCGCGCAGCGCGCCGTCGACGCGGTAGCGCACCCGCACGCGACCCTCGGTGGGCTCGACGTGGATGTCCGACGCACGGTCGCGCAGGCCCTGCGTCACGATCTTGTTGACGAGTTGGATGATCGGCGCGTCGGCGACCGCGGCGAGCTCCTCCTTCACCGTCGGCGCGGCGTCCGCCCAGAACTGCTGCACCTGACGATCGACAGCGGTGAGCACGCGGTAGTGCGTGTTGAGCGCGATGGTCACGTCCGCCAGTGGAGCCAGGTGGATGTTCACCTCGTCCACGGGCAGCAGCGCGAGCGCGTCGCGGACCGCAGGGTCGGACCCGTCCGCGATGGCCACGTCGAGCACGTCGTCGACCAACCTCATCGGGACGATGTTGTGCCGCCGGGCGATCTCCTCCGGCACGATCGCCAACGCATCGTCGGTCGGTCGCTCTCGCCGCAGATCGATCGTCGGCAGGCCGAGTTGGGTCGCGAGCGCCTGGGTCAGCACGCGGGCGTCGAGCAAGCCCTGGTCGACCAGGATCGCGCCGAGCTGGCGACCGGATTCCTGTTGCAGGTTGAGCGCGGCCGAGAGCTGCTCGGGCAGGACCAGGTTCTCGGCCACCAGCACGTCACCGAGTCGGGCGCGCTCAGCGGCCGACTTCATCTCCGTCACGTGCGCGGCGCGGGGCGGTGGCTCGAGGAGCGCGACCGTGGACGGATCTTCCTTGCGGTGCCGCTTCACCGTGCCGACAGTCCCGGGGAGCGGACGATCCGCAATCAGGCCGACGCCGATCGGCCGTGGCGCGGCGTGGCGCGGCCAGGCGTGGCGGATGCTTGCCGGATCGGGCACCGGCCGGACCGTCGCCGCAGTGCCCATGATTCGACGGCGGAAGCGGGCTTCCGGCGAGCCTGAGGCCACGGAGCAGACCGAGGCCCCACGGGGCCCCGTCGCGCCCTTGGCCCCGTTGCCCAACCAGCGCGTCGCGACCCGCTCGCAGCCGGGTGCGGCCGCCATCGAGCCCGCCGAACGTCCGTCGCGCCGTAGGACCGACGACCAGCCACGCAACGGCGCGTGGCGCCGACCCCGAACGATCGGCCGGCCCGTCAAGGCCGAGGTCCTCATGGCCTTCTCGCGATCGGTCGCCTCGTTCCTCGAAGCAGGCATCTCGGTCTTCGAAGCACTCGAGATCGTCGGCGAGGAGACCTCGTCGCCGGTGATGCGCGCCCGCGTCGCCGACATGCGCGCGGCCATCGAGCGCGGCTCCAGCTTCGCCGATGCGGTCGCCGCCCACCCCGACGTGTTCCCTCCCCACTACCGCGCGATGGTGCGTTCGGCCGAGTTCACCGGACGCCTCGACGAGGTGCTGTTCCAGCTCGCCGTGTACCTCGAGCGCGACCTCGACGCGCGGAAGTCGGTGAAGAGCGCGCTCACCTACCCGGTGCTCGTGCTCGTGGTCGCGACGGTGGCGATGATCGTGATGGCCGTGTTCGTGCTGCCCAAGTTCAGCGGCATGTACCGCAGCCTCGGCGCGCAGCTGCCGCTGCCGACGCGCATGCTGCTCGGCGCGACCGACCTCATGACGGGCTCGTGGATGTTCATCGCCGCCGCGGCAGCATCGGTCCTGCTGATCGCATGGGCAGTGATCGGCGGGGATCACGGCAAGCGGCGCCGCGACCGGCTGGCGATGCGCCTGCCGGTGATCGGCCAGCTGTTCCACCTCATCTCGATCGAGCGGTTCTGCCGCGTGCTGTCGGCGCTCTCCAAGGCAGGTGTTCCACTGCCCGACGCGATCGAGATGTCGGCCGCCAGCACCAACAACTCCGTCTTCATGGACAAGCTCGAAGCCGTCCGCGACACCCTCGTGCGCGGCGGCGGCCTGTCGACGCCGGTGGCCGAGTCGGGCATCTTCCCGGTCGCGGCACGGCAGATGATCCGCGTCGGCGAGCGCACAGGATCGCTCGGCCACCAGCTCGCGAAGGCAGCGGGGTACTACGAGCGCGAGGTCGCGTACCAGATGAAGCGGGCGACCGATCTGTTCCAGCCCGCCGTCATCATGTTCGTCGGTGGGCTCGTCGGCTTCGTCGCCGTCGCGCAAGTGAGCGCGATGTACAGCATCTTCAACCAGGTCAAGGCATGACCCCGATCGGGCCGACCGGCCCTGTGCAGGAAGGAACCAACATGAAGGACACGACCCGTTGCATGGCCGCCCGTCGGCGACCCGCCGGCGAGCGAGATGACGAGGGCTTCACGCTCGTCGAGATCGTCATCGCCATCGTGCTCGTCGGCATCTTGTCGGCCGTCGCGGTGGTGGGCATCGGCAGCCTCACCAGCAAGGGCAACAGCTCGGCGTGCCAGGCATCGCTCGACGCGGCCAAGGCCGCCGTCGTCGTGCACCTCGCCTCGGCCGGCTCGTATCCCGCGACGCTGACCGCGATGACCACCGGCGCAAGCCCTGCCTACACCCTCCCGACGGGCGTGACCGTCGCGCCGAGCGGGCTGTCGACGACGGGCGCCAACTGGACGCTGACGATGACGCCGGGCCAGCCCCCGACGTTCGCCTGCAGCTGATCGAACCACCGTCGATCGTTCCGAGCCGGGAGATCTCGATGCCGCGCACCGTCAGACGTGATGCGGGCGAGACGCTCGTCGAGATCGCGATGACGGTCGTGATCATCGGCGTCGCCGTCACGGCGCTCGTCTCGGGGCTGGCGACCACTGCGACGGCGGGCAACACCAACCGGAACCTCCAGGTGGCCGACGCCACGATGCGCAACTTCGCTGAGGCGATCAAACAGGGCGCCGACGACTGCACCGTCGGCGCCCCGCTCGCGTTCAGCGCGACCCCACCCACCGGTTTCACCACGACGGTCGACCCTGCCACCCCGACGTGTCCCGCACCCACGACCACAGACACCCTCACCCTCACGGTGAACGGCCCGGACGGACTGCGCCAGACGATGCAGCTCGTCGTACGGACACCATGAGGCAGTCGGACGGCGCGACGCGCGACCGAGGCGCGGCGCTCGTCATCGCGATCGCGTTCGTGGTGATGATCGGCGCGATCGGCGCGGGGCTCGCGGGCATGATCACGTCGAGCGCCAACAACCGCGTGACGCTGCAGTTGCTCCGCAACCGCGAGTACGCAGCAGACGGTGCCATCCAGATCGCGATCGCCGAGGTGCGCGGCCTGGCGCGCGAGTCGTCGGCTTCGTGCGCGACAGAGGCCGGCAACTCCTCCTCGACGGTCAACGGCATGGCGATGCACGTCGACTGGTCCGCCGCCTGCACGGTGGTGCGCACCGCAGACGGCACGGTGGTGTCGCAGCGGAACATCGTGTTCGCAGCGTGCGACGACAGCGGTGGGCCATGCGCGCCCGATGCCGTCGTCATCCGTGCCCAGGTGAACTTCCGCGACGACCCGTCCGGGGATGTCGCCGGTACGTCGGTGCAATCGTGGAGCGTGGCCGGATGAGGTCGCGCCGACGGCCAGATGCGACGCACGACGGTGGCTTCACCTTGATCGAGGTCCTCATCGCCGTCGTGCTCAGCTCGATCATCGCCGGCGTGACCATCGCGGCGATGTTGACCTCGATGCACGTCGTCGACGCGACCAAGCAGCAGATCGACGGCACCACCGACGCCGGCCTGGTGTCGGCATGGTTCTACCGCGATGCGCAGGCCGCAGGTGGGACCGAGCCGGCGACCGGGCTGAACGATCCCGATCACGGTGTGTCCGTCACCGCCGACGCCACGGGCTGGCAGGGTTGCGTACAGCCCGGCGCACTGATCGTTCGCTTCAGTTGGGTGGAGCGCCTCGACGCGGCCACGTCGCGCGACGTCGTGGTCACCTACGCGCTCGACGGCACCCGGCTCAGTCGGAGGGCGTGCAGCGGCACCGCGACGACGCAGGTCGCGCTGGCAGAGCGCATCGCCAGTGCATCCGCGAGCTGCGCGCCCGATCCGTCGTGCGCAGGCGACCTCGAACGGGTCGTGATGCAGATCGTCGGCACGCAGGACCAGGTCCCGATGGACCACACCTTCACCGCATCGCTGCGCGAGCTCGCCGCGCCCGACCCCACGTCGGCGACGATGATGGGGGCACCGCTGGTCGTGCTCGGTGGCGGTTCACCGGCGACGTGCCCCCCGTTGCAGGTCTCGTCGACCGGCGCGGTGCTCGTCGGTGGCGACATCGTCGTCGACGGGCAGTGCACCGGGCCGGCTGTCGGAGGAGACAGCTCCATGCTGCAGCCGACCGGCACCACCGCGACCGTCCCCGACGGGCTCGACGATCCGCTCGCCGGCCTGCTCGGCCCCGCGACGTCCTGCAGCAGCGGCGGTCCCAATCCGAGCCCGCTCGGGTCGAGCCCCGCACCCGACGCCCTCGTCGTGCATCCCGCCGCCGTGACGATCTCGGGCTCGGTGACCTTCGAGCCGGGCCGGTACGTCTTCTGCCAGGGCCTCACCCTGGCGCCCGGGGCCATCGTCACCGGCCAGGGCGTCACCATCATCGTCGAGTCCGGCGCGCTGACCGTGTCGAACGGCTCGATCGTCGACGTGTCGGCACCGACGAGCGGGAGCCTGGTGGGCATCGTCGCGTGGGTGCGATCCACGACCGCGGCGCGGATCGAGCTCGGATCCGCGAGCGGGCTGCGTGGCACCGTCTACGCGCCGGACGCCGACCTCGTCGTCAGCACGTCCGACTCGGCCTCGATCGGCGGCATCGTCGCGCGCTCGGTCGGGCTCGAGGGCAGTGGGACCCTCCGTCTGGGCCTGCCGATCGCGACGATCGTGATCGATCCTGTCGCTGTGGACGGCGGCGAGCGAGGCGTGGCCTTCCCCGCGGTGACGTTCACCGCGTCGGGGGGTACCGCCCCGTACACGTGGACCGCGACCGGACTTCCGTCCGGCCTGACGATGTCGGCCGATGGCGTGCTCGGCGGCACGCCGACCGTCGGCGGCAGCTTCGACGTGCTCGTCAGGACGACCGACGACGACGGCGTCGGCGCCGCGGTGACGATCGCCGTCGAGATCGGCTCCGGCCCCTCGATCGATGCGCCGCTCGCGCTGCCGGCCGGTGAGGTCGGCGAGCTGTTCACACCGACGACGTTCACCGCATCGGCGGGCACCGACCCCTACACGTGGAGCGCGACCGGTGTACCCGCTGGGATGTCGCTGTCCGCTGCCGGCGTCCTGAGCGGGACACCGACGACGCCGGGACAATCGACCATCGTCGTCACGGCGACCGACGCGAACGGCGCGTCGGGACTGCGTACCTACACGCTCGACATCGCCGCTGTGTTCGGCATCTCCGGCCCCGAGGCGTTGCCCGGTGGCCAGGTCGGCGCGGCCTACACGCCGACGACGATGAGCGCGACCGCGGGAACGCTGCCGTACCTGTGGTCGGCGACCGGTCTGCCACCGGGGCTCGCGATGAGCTTCGACGGCGACCTCACCGGCACGCCCACGACTGCGGGTACCTACGCGATCGTCGTGTACAGCAGCGACGGCGACGGAACCTTCGCCACCCGGCAGTACTCGATGACGATCGTCCCCCCGCCACCTCCGGCGCCGGCCGGCTGCCCCGAGACCGCCGAGTGGCGCGGCGAGTACTACTCGAACACGACCCTCTCGGGCGCGCCGGCGCTCTGTCGCAACGATCCGAGCATCGACTTCGACTGGAACGGCAGCGCACCGGGCGTCGGTGTGCCGGGGACGGACTTCTCCGCGCGATGGACACGCACCGTCACCTTCTCCGCCGGCACCTACCAGTTCGTGCTCGGCTCCGATGACGGCACGCGCCTGTACATCGACGGCAACCTCGTCGCCGACGACTGGGCACCTCGGCCGTACGCGACCCGCGTGCTGATGCAGACGATCGCAGGCGGGCCGCACACGTTCGTGATGGAGTACTTCCAGGGACCCGGGCAGTCGCGGGCCACCCTCGGCTGGACCGAACTGGTGCCCGCCACGTGCCCGGCCACGCCCGAGGGGTGGGTCGGCGAGTACTTCGCCAACCGAACCCTCAGCGGCCCGGCGCTGATCTGCCGCGACGACGCGGCGGTGGACTTCGACTGGGGCCAGGCGTCGCCCGGCGCCCCACTCGGCAACGATGACTTCTCCGTCCGCTGGACCCGCACCGAGACCGTCGCCGCAGGCACCTACGTCTTCACCGCGGGATCCGACGACGGATCGCGGCTCTACATCGACGGCGTGCTCGTCGGTGACTGGTGGTACGACTCCAGCTACGCCACGAGGACCGTGACGCGCACCCTCACCGCCGGCGAGCACACCGTCGTCATGGAGTACTACGAGCGGGGCGGCGATGCGAGGGCACGGCTCGTCTGGTAGGAACTCAGCCGATGGAGCTGCCGATCGCCGGGCGCTGGTTCGAGCAGAAGCGGATCGACGACGCGATCACGTTGCTGTGGGAACCGCATGTGATCGAGCTCATGCGGTGCAACATCTGGCACGTCCGGGGCCGCGATCGCGACCTCGTCATCGACACGGGGATGGGGGTGACCAGCCTCGTGTCCGAGCTCGCCGATCTGATCGACCGGCCGGTCACGGCAGTGGCGACCCACGGCCACGACGACCACATCGGCTCGCACCACGAGTTCGCCGACGTCCTCGCCCACCCGCTCGAAGCGCCGCTGCTCGAGGATCCGCCGCTGCGGTCGCTGTCACCTCTCGAAGCGTGGGGTGCCGAGATGCTGGAGTCGCTCGCGCTGGCCGGGTACCCGATGCACGACCCGTACTTCGTCACCGCGCTCCCCCCGGGGGTGGCGCTGGACGGCTTCGCCCATCGCGCCGCACGGGTCACCCGCCTCGTCGACGAAGGGGCTTCCGTCGACACCGGCGACCGGCACTTCGAGGTGCTCCACCTCCCCGGGCACTCCCCGGGGTCCATCGGCCTGTGGGAGGCATCGACGGGCACGCTGTTCTCGGGCGACGCCGTGTACGACGGCCCGCTCCTCGACGAGCTGCCCGAATCCGACATCGAGCAGTACTGCTCGACGATGGAGCGCTTGCTCGAACTGCCGGTCGAGGTCGTGCACGCCGGCCACGATCCGAGCTTCGGAAGGGCTCGCCTGCAGGAACTGGCTCGCGCCTACCTCGACCGTCGCTGCCCAGGCGATGTGGTCAGTCGGGCAGAGCCGGCATCAGACCGCGATCGATGATCGACCGGAGGTGCGGCCACGCGGCAGCGAAGCCAGGGTGCAGCTGCCGGCGGTGGACGTCGTCGACGGGAACCCAGTGCACCGCATCGGTCTCGAAGTTCAACGAGTCACCGAACGGTTCGGCGACCTGCACGACGACCGTCGTGTAGCTCCAGTCGTGTGCGGGCGCGAACACGTGCTCGCCCAGCACGTGCATCGGCCCGTCCGGGGGGCCCACCTCCTCGACGGCTTCGCGGAGCGCACCGTCGATCGGGGTCTCGCCCAGATCGAGTGCTCCGCCCGCGCACGACCAGGTTCCTCCCTCGTGGGCGAAACCGGATCGCAGCTGCAGCATGACCAGCGCGGTCAGGGCCGGGTGGTGCGTCACGAACAACGCCCCCGCGGCGCCGTACACACCCCACCGGACGTGCCCGTCGCTGCACCTGATGAAACCGTCGCCGCTCCGGCCGTGATGGATCGTCACGACCTCCACGATGCCACGCCCGCGCGATGATGTGCAGGTCGAGGAGGCATTCGGGGATGGGCGACGAGGCGACCACGCTGGCGGGGCTCCGCACGTTGGACGAGCTGCTGGCGCGCACGACGCACCGCGAGGCGCTCCGACCCGAGGATGCGCGCTCCGGTGCGCACTTCGAACGTGTCGTGATCGATGGCGAGCGCTACTTCCTGAAGGTGCTGTCGACCGAATCCGACTGGATCATGCGGGTCACGGGGAACACCAGCAACTGGGAGCACAAGGTGTGGAGCGCAGGCCTCTACCACCAGACGCCCGGCGAGCTCGATCACGCCATGGTCGCGATGGTGCTCGAGGACGTCGGCGGTGTCGACCGGCTGGCGATGCTCATGCACGACCGCGCCGGTGATCTCGTGCCACCGGGCGACGTTCCCCTCCCGGTCGATCAGCACGCTCGCTTCATCGAGCACATGGCCGCGTTCCACGCGCACTTCCTCGGCTGGCGCGACACCCTCGGTCTGAACACCCTCGAGCAGCGACTGCTGTTCTTCGCGCCCGAGACGATCCGCGATGAGCTGCTCGTCGACGACGTGCCCGGCCCCGTCCGCGTCGCCGATCAAGGCTGGGGGACGCTCCCCGAACGGTCCGCGACGCTCGATTCGGTGGTGCGGGCGATCCACGCCGAGCCTGGGGCGCTCGCCGACGCGCTGCGCGAGACCCCGGCCACCTTCGTCGCCGGCGACTGGAAGCTCGGCAACCTCGGATCACGAGCAGACGGGCGGACGGTGCTGCTCGACTGGGCGTACCCGGGCGAGGCACCGCCGTGCTGGGAGCTCATGTGGTACCTGGCGCTCAACCGTGCTCGCATGCCGGTGTCGAAGGAGCAGACGATGGCCGACTACCGCAGCGCGCTCGAACGCCGCGGTGTCGACACGACCGGCTGGTTCGAGCGACAGCTCGGCCTGTGCACGGTCGGCATGATGGCCACCTTCGCCTGGGAGAAGGCCGTCGGCGACGAGTCCGAGCTGCAGTGGTGGGAAGCCGCCGCACTCGACGGCACCCGCTGGCTGGGCTGAGGCGGAGGCCGTCCCATCCCCGCAGCGAACAACCGCGTGACACCCCTTTGGGATGATCGGATCGTGGCGGCGGGTCTGGATGAGTTGGGTGATGCGGAGCTCGTGGCCCGGTCGCGTGAGGTGGAGGCGACGCGGCGGCGGTGTGAGGCCGAGCAGGCCGAGATCATGCGCGAGATAGAGCGTCGTCAGTTGTTCGTCGCGGATGGTCATCGGGACGTGCGCGGCTGGTATCGGGCGACGCATCGCTGGTCGACACGTGACACCAACCGGTGCCGCCGTCTCGGTCAGCTCGGCACCGCAGCACCGCAGGTGGTCGCTGCGCTCGCGGATGGCACGATCGGGGTCGTCCAATCGCGGCTGATCGCGGATGCGTTCGCGAACCCGCGGGTCGCCGACCAGGTCGTCGACGCGGCAGCACAGTTGATCGAGCACGCCCAGCACCTGTCCGCGGTCGAGTTCGAGCAGGTCGTGCGCCGTTTCGTGCTCCTCGTCGACCACGACGGCTCCGCGCGTGCTGCGGAGCGGGCCCTGACGGATCGGAAGCTGTCGATCGGGTTCTCCGACCACACCTTCAGCCTGCGGGTCAACGGACCGGCCGCTGATGGTGTGGCGCTGCGGGCGGCATGGAAAGCGCAGCTCGACCTCGAATGGCAGGCCGACTGGGACGCATGTGTCGCCGAGCACGGCGACCAGGCGTGCCCGGCGTTGCTGCGCCGCACCGTCGAGCAGCGTGGCTACGACGCGTTCATGACCGTCGCCGCCGGCGGCGTCACCGCGGTCGTGCATCTCCTCGCGGATGCAGCCACCTTCGAGGGCGGGGTGGCGGAGGTGTTCGACACCGAACCCGCCACCGCCGCCCGTCCCGACGACATCCGCCGCTGGGCGTCCCACACCGCGGATGGGACGTTCGTCCCCGCGGTGGACATCGTCCTCGCTGCCGTGCGTGATCGGGTCCGGCACGTGATCACCGACCACCGCGGGATCGTGTTGCACATGGGACGCACCAGACGGCTGTTCACCGGCCGCGCACGGGACGCGGTGCTGCTGGCAGCGACACGATGTACCCACCCCGGATGCGACACCGTGTCCGGGGACAGCCAAGCCGACCACCTCCACCCCCACGCCCACGGCGGCACCACCTCCACCACCAACGGTGGACCCGCCTGCGGCAAGCACAACCGATGGCGCTACACCACCCACGCCCGCACCGTCCTCGACGAACGCGGCTACTGGCACACGTACCGCAACGACGGCACCGAAGTCGCCTGAACGCGAGCCAACGCGGCGCGCGTTCAGCGCGGCGCGCTGGTGAGCAGTTGGCCGGGACGTGTCGAGACGGCATCGTCCGACAGGACGCCGTCGCGCACGACGTGGGTGCCGTTCACGATGAGGTGGCGCATGCCCGTTGGTTGGTCGGCGGTGAGACGCTCGGCGTCGGCCGGGAAGTCGCGCACCCTGCGGAGCGGGCCGGGGGCGATCGAGTCGGGGTCGAACACGACGAGATCGGCGGCCGTGCCGGCCCTGACCACGCCGC
>JBFWSW010000040.1:11905-40453 GCA_050248155.1 Ilumatobacteraceae bacterium | reverse complement strand
GCGCGCGCTGCCTCGGCGTCGAAGGGCAGCGGGTCGAACACGGCCTCTGCTCGCTGGAGCCGGTCCTGACGTCGCGCTCGTTCGTCGGCGTCGTGTGTCGCGTGCGGGCCGGCAGCGAGCTCGGCCATGGTGATGGCGCTGACCGCCGACTCGACCGGGAGCAGCGTTGGGTCAAGTCGCTCGAGGTCGATGATCACCGAGGTGTCGAGCAGCCCTTGTGCTCGCCGCTGATCAACCACGCGGGGTCGGGTCCTGGTCGACGCCTGCGTCCAGGTCGTCGCGGAAGCGTCGAGCGTCGAGGGACGGTGCGTGGCGGAACATGGCGACGACCGTGTCGGTGGACACGAAGCGATGACGCCGCAACGGAGTGAGTTCGCCGACGGGCGTGCCGTTGCGGGTCACGATGAACGACTCGCCCTGATCAAGGGAACGCATGATCTCACCACTGTCGTTGCGGAGCTCCCGCTGAGTGATCGTTCGACTCATGACGACACCGTAGCACCACGTGCTACGATCTCGTAACGGACCGACTCGAGCGGTAGTCGGCGCTGTTCCCCGGCTTGCTACGGACCGTCACCCCAGTCGTGAGGCTCGGCTACGGGTGGAGGTATCCGACCACGGAGTCGAGATGGCGCTTCATGCGTCGTTCGGCGCCTTCGACGTCACCGGCGAGGATGGCCTCGGCGATGCGCGAGTGCGCGCGGTGCACATCGCGAGCTGCGTCCTCGAGCGACGGTGCCCGCTCGCTGTGGCGGCTCGTCACACGGCTGAGGATGTCGACGAACAGCCGCATCGCCGGGTTGGCCGTGAGGTCGGCGAGCAGCAGGTGGAAGTCGTTGGTGACGAAGTCGTCGCTCGCGCGGTCGGCGCCACGGCCTGCCATGATCTCGTCGAGCTCACCGGCGACGAACGCCTCGATGCGGCGGCGGCCGTCGTCGTCGAGGTTCTCGATCGTGGCTCGCACGCAGCTGAGCTCGATCGCGAGCCTCGCCTCGTTGATCTGCTCGGGCGTGAGGTCGAGGAACTCGAGGTTGAGCGACAGCGTGCGCACCGCGGCATCGGCCTTGGGGGCGACGACGACGAGGCCGCCACCCGGACCACGGCGCATCTCGGCGACGCCGTGATGGTCGACGATGCGGATCGCCTCGCGGAAGACGGCGCGACTGACGCCGTACCGCTCGATGAGGTCGGCCTCGGACCCGAGCACCTCGCCGACCGGCCAGCCGCGCCCGATGATCTCCTCCTCGATCCGCTCGGCCAGTTGCTCGCCCAGTTTCCGCCCCTTCGCGGGGATCGGGCGCAGCGACGCTCCCTTCGACGACCCGTTCGCACCCGCACGTCGCGCGAGCGCATCGCCGGCTCGTCGCGTCGTCGATGTGGTGGAAGTCTTCGATGTCTTCGAGGGGGCAGCGCGCCGAGCGGTGGCCTTTGAAGCGGCCGATCGCGCCGAGGAGCTCGCCTTCGCACCAGCTGCTCGCTTGGTCGGCGTCGTCACGCCGCCAACCTACCCGTCGCTGCGTGGCCGACGAGCGACCGGAGGCGATTCACACGAGCTTCGACTCGGATCCGGCCCAATACCGATCGCGAAGCAAGCGAGTCGCCAGCTTGCCGGTCGGCAAGCGAGGCAACGCGTCGACGACGTCGAACGAGCGCGGCACCTTGTATCTCGCGAGGCGCGCCCGGCAGTGCGCGTCGAGCTCGGCCGTGGTGAGCGCGGCGTCGGCTCCCGGGACCAGGCAGACGACGGCCTTCACCTCCTCGCCGAGGTCGGCGTGCGGGACGCCGATGACCGCGACGTCGTCGACGGACGGGTGCTGCAGCAGCACGTCCTCGATCTCGCGCGGCGAGATGTTGACGCCGCCGCTGACGATCATGTGCGCTCGTCGGTCGGTGAGGTACAGGTATCCGTCGTCGTCGACGAACCCGACATCGTCGAGCGTGGTCCACCCCTGCTGGTGCCGTCGGGCCATCGTGGCCGCCTCGTCGCCGTGGTACTCGTAGGCCTCGCCGTTGCCGAACCAGATCACACCCTCGGTGCCCGGCGGCACGACACGTCCCTGTTCGTCGGTGATGTGCAGATCGCCCAGGATCGGTCGGCCGACGCTGCCCGGGTGCTCGAGCCACTCGGTCGACGTGATGTAGGTGATGCCACTGCCTTCGGTGCCCGAGTAGTACTCGTCCACGATCGGGCCGAGCCACTCGATGGCCGCGTGCTTGACGTGCTGCGGACAGGGCGCCGCGGCGTGCACGACGCGACGCAGGCTCGACCGGTCACATCGGTCGCGCAGGTCGGGTGGCAACCGCACGAGGCGTTGGAGCATCGTGGGCACGAACTGCGCCAGCGTCACCCGGTATCGCTCGATGGCCCACAGCACGAGCTCGGCATCGAAGTGGGGGAGGACGACCACCGTGCCACCGTGGCGCATGGTGCCGAGCGACCAACCGATGGGCGCGGCGTGGTACAGGGGAGCGGACGAGAGGTACACGGTGTCGGCGCTCAGGCCGGCCCGCGCTGCGAACGGAGCGAGTGGGTTGGCGGTGCCGGCCGGTCGGCCAGACAGCGGTCGTCGGACACCCTTCGGGCGACCGGTCGTGCCCGACGAGTACAGCATCATCGAACCCTCGACCTCGTGGTCGAGGAGCTCGCCCGACTCTGGAGCGAGCAACTCACCCCATTCGGTGAACCCGTCGAGCGGACCGCCGACGCTGATGCAGGGATCGAGCGGCCGTCGAGCCGTCAGCTCGCTCGCGAGGGACGCCAGATCGGCCGATGCGACGAGCGCCCGGGCGTCGCAGTCGGCGACGATGTACGCCGCCTCGTCGGCCGTCAGCCACGTGGAGATCGGTGTGCAGTACAGGCCGCTGCGCAGCGCCGCCCACGCCGTCACGATCATCTCCAGCCGATTCGAGCTGACGACAGCGACGCCGTCGCCGGATCGCAGGCCCGCTCGAGCGAGCGCCCGTGCGAGTTGCGCCGATGCAGCGGCGACCTCGGCCCACGTCATCGTCGCCGCCGGACCGTCGCCGACACCGTCGCCGGCGAGGATCAGCGCCAGGTCGTCGGGGCGCTGCGCGGCGACCAGAGCCGGGTGGTGCGGGCCGAGCTCGGACGCTGACGTCACCGGAAGCCCGCGGCGACGTCGGTGAGGAAGCGGTCGAGCAGCTCGAGTCGCCGCGCGCCCCGGCCGAGCGCGAAGTCGGGGACGATCAGCTCGTCGAGGCCGGCGTCCTGATAGGCGCCGATCCGCTCGCGCATCTCTTCCGGCGAACCAGCGAGCAAGGGAAGCCCGGCCCGCTCCCATCTGGGATCGACGGCTTCATCCACGTCGGTGAACGCGACGACCGCCTGGGCTGTGCGCCGAATCGTGGCTGGGTCGCGGCCGGCACGCTCGCAGTGACGCACGAGCACCTCGCTGCGCTCGCGCAACCTGTCGGGGTCCGCCCACAGGTTCCACTCGTCGGCGTGCGATGCGACGATCGAGAGCGCACGATCGCCCTTGAGGCCGAGCAGGATGGGGATGCGGGTCGCCGGCACGGGCGCGATGGCCGTGTCGCCCTCGCCGGGTCCGGTGCGCCCGTGGTCGAGCAGCGACCTGATGAGCGTGCACGCGTCGGCGAGGTCGCGAAGGCGATCGGCTGGAGGGGGCAGCTCGATGCCGAACGCTCTGTGCTCGTTGGCCTGCCAACCGGCCCCGAGGCCGAGCACGAACCGGCCCGGCGCCAGCTCGTCGATCGTCGCGACCATCTTGGCGAGGACCGCAGGATGCCGGAATGTGTTCGACAGCACCAGCGATCCGATGCGCGACGTGGGCACGCGGGCCGCAATCGCCGTCAGCGTCGTCCAGCACTCGACGACGGGCTGGTCGGTGGGTGGGCCGGCTGGAAGCAGGTGGTCGGACATCCAGATCCCGTCCCACCCGGTCGCGCCGGCGTGCTCGGCCACCTCCAGCACGTCCGCCAGCGGCTGCTGGTTGATCGGCCAGACGCCGAACCTCATCTTTGGCCACCCGGGACGCCGTCACGTGCGTCGACGATGAGGTCGAGCGCGGCGGACCGCACGACCTTGCCCATCGGGTTGCGTGGCAACGCATCGACCAGCGCGATGGTGCTCGGCACCTTGTATCCCGCGAGCAACTGTGCGCAGTGCTCGCGCAGATCGGTGCTCGTCACGCCGGCGCCGGCGCGCAGCTCGACGGCTGCCACCACAGACTCTCCGAGCCGGTCGTCCGGGTGCCCGAGCACGATGCAGTCGGCGATCGCCGGATGTTCACGCAGCGCGTTCTCGACCTCGAGCGGCGAGACCTTCGATCCGCCCCGGTTGATGACGCCGTCTCTCCGGTCCTCGACGTACACGTAGCCGTCGGCGTCGACGCGACCGACGTCGCCGGTGTGCAGGCGGCCGTCGCGACGGACCCGCTCGGTCTCGTCCGGCCGGTCGAGGTAGGAGTGCAGGCCCCGGAACCGGTTCGCCCATGGACCGTCCGTCGCCGCGACGACCGTGATCTCGCCACGCTCGCCAGGAGGCATCGGGTTGCCGTCGTCGTCGACGATCTCGATGCGGACGTGTGCCATCGCGGTGCCGGATGCGCCGGCGCGGTGTGGGATGCGTTCGGTCTCCTGGCTGACCGCCGTGGGCGCTTCGGTCAGCCCGTAGCCCGTCGTGAAGGAGCGTCCGATGGCCTCTCGGTACGCCTCCCGGAGTCGCTCCGGGCAGGCCACGCCGCCGACCCCGAGCCGCACCGCCGCGAACGCCCGCAGGTCCACGGAGCCGTGCTCGAGCAGATCGTGCACGACGGCGGGGGAGGTCGACATGTGCTCCACCCGCTCCGCGCGGACGGCCGCCGCGAGGTACACCGGATCGTGGGCGTCGAGGCACACGCACGTCCCGCCACCGAGGAACGCGAGCACCGGGCCGAGGACGAGCATGTTCAGGGTGGTCAGCGGGAGGTGGACGCCGATGCGCTCGCCGCGGCCGACCATGCGGTGATGGAGGATGACCGACGCCGGCAGCAACATGTGCTGCTGGTCGTGCACGACCCCTTTCGGTGTGCCGGTGGTGCCGCTCGTGAACGCGATCGCGGCCGGGGCCGAGGGGTCGGGCTCCGCCCAGCCGGCCCGCGGTGGTCGGGCGATGTCGCCGAGGGTGAGGTCGGTGAGATCCACCGGCACCTGCAACCCGGGCAGCGACCGGCCAACGTCGTCGACCGAGCTCAGGATCGCCGGCGTCGCGAGCACGACGTCGGCCGCCGCGGCCTCGAGCAGGCGCACCTTCTCGACGGGCGCCAGACCCGGATGCACGCCGACGAAGGTCGCCCCGGCCTGCATCGTGGCGAGGAACAGCACGACGACGTGCACCGAGTTGGGCAGTGACACCGCGACTCGGTCGCCAGGGCCCACTCCTGCCTCGCGCAGGCCGGCCGCGACGCGGCCCACGAGCTCGTGCAAGGCGCCGTAGTCGAGCCGGTGCCGCCCGTCGACGAGCGCCTCGCGCGACGGGAATCCCGCCGCACCCGCGTCGAGCACGCGAGCCACCGTCGAGGGGTCCGACACGGTCTGCGCGCTCATGTGGCCAGCATCACAGGTAGGGCGACGTCCGCACGCTGCCGAACCGAACGACCGGTGATGCCGTCGCCGAGCTCCGGACGTCGACGAGCGACGGTGCGCCGCGCTCGAGCGCGACCGCGAGCATCGCGTGGACGTCGTCCCCGGCGCGGACGACGCACGCGTCCGCACCGAGCCCTCGCGCGGACGCGGCGAAGTCGACCTCGCCGAACACCGATCGCGAGCGGAGCTTCATCGCATCCTCGGCGTGCCGGATCCACCCCAGCGCGGCGTTGTTGAGGACGACGTAGGTGATGTCGAGACCGAGGCGGGTCGACGTCTCGAGCTCGCCCATCCCGTAGCCCCAGGCGCCGTCGCCGGTGAGCATCACCACCTTGCCCGTCGGCCGCCCGAGGCGCGCTCCCAGCACGGCCCCGGGCGCCCAGCCGAGACCGGCCAGACCTCGCGGCGCGAGCATGCCCACGCCCGAGGTCTTGACCCGGAAGTGCGCTGCGGCCCAGCCGGACGAGAGCGATGCGTCACACACGAGCAGGTCGTCAGGGCCGAGCAGGTCGTCGAGTGCGGTGACGACGTCGACGGGATCGATCCGATCGTCGCGCACGGTCGACTCCGGCGGCGACGGTGCGATCTCGTCGATCCACGTCGTCGTCGCGGACCACGGACCGAGCGCTCGGTCGAGGGCGTCTGCGAAGGCAGCCGCGTCGGCCACGACCCCGACGGTCACCGCGATCGCTCGGCCGATCTCCTCACCGTCGACATCGACGTGCACCACTGTCTGGTCGGGACGCGGGAGCCGCCACACGTGGCTGCTCAGCTGGTCGAACTTGGTGCCGATCGCGACGACGACGTCGGCGGAGGTGACGCACAGGTTGCCGCGCACCGAGCCGAAGCCGCCCACGACGCCGGCCGCGAGCGGATGCCGCTCGTCGATCGCTCCCTTGCCGTTCAGCGTGGTGACGACGGGCAGCCCGTGGTTGGTCGCGAGCCGCTCGATCGCGTGTGAGGCGCCGCTCCACACCGTGCCACCGCCTGCGATCACCACGGGCCGGCTCGCCCCGCTGACGAGTGACGCGATCCGGTCGACATCCGCCGGCCCGGGGTGGCTGCGGAAGCGTGGATACGTGCGATCGGCTGGGGTGATGGTTCGGTGCCGTCCCTCGCCTCGTGCGCCGAGGAAGATGTCCTCGGGGATCTCGACGACCACGGGTCCCGGCCGCCCGGTCGTCGCGACGCGGAAGGCCTGGTCGATCACCTCGTCGACCGAGTCGGGGGTCTGCACCCGGGCGACCCACTTCGAGACCGGCGCCAGCAGCGCGGCCTGGTCGACGGCTTGTGACACGACCGACCGCCGTCGGAGGTGCTCGACGTCGCGGCGGATGTCGGCGACGACGGCGATGACCGGGACGGACGATGCGTGGGCCTCCGCCAGCCCCGACACCAGGTTCGTCGCCCCCGGCCCCACCGTGGCGTCGCACAGCCCCACGCGCCCCGTGACGCGGGCGTAGGCGTCCGCAGCACAGGCGGCGTTGCGCTCGTCGCGCACGAGCACGTGGCAGGCGCCGCTGGCCGCGGCAGAGGCGTAGAGCGGCAGGGTCTGACCACCCGGGACCCCGAAGATCGGTGCCCGAGCGTCGGCATCGTCACCGACGAGCAGGCCGAGGACCCGGTCCCCCATGGTTCCGGACGTGTCGTGCGAGGTCTCCATGAGCCGCAACGTTATCAGTACACTGAATTCGGCGCCTGGTCCGGATGTTCGTCAGAGGACGGTGTCGAACCAGCCGGAGATCATGTCCTCGAGCGCGGGCGCATCGGGTTGCTCGAACGCGCGAGCCATGAACATCGTCGCCCCGAAGCCCAGTCCGCTGAACACGTGCAGAGCGCTGGCCGGATCGGCCGAGGCGGCGTACGCGGCCACTGCCGAGCGCAGGCCCGGCCGGTCCTCCTGGCTGACCATCGCGCAGGTCGGCACCGAGCGCTGCCGCAACGCGTCGATGTCCCGTCGGTGGAGCCGTGGTGACAGCAGCACCAGCGCGGCGACACCGTCGTCCTCGGTGACCGCCTCGACCACCGAGCCGGCGGTGTCCTGCTCGCCGACCACACCGAGCCGTCCGTGCTCGGCACCGATCCGGCGCAGCTGCTCGAGTGCCGCTGACACGTCGAGCCGCACGTCGCGCCGCTCGGACACCGAGAGCGCAGTCCAGGGCCGGGGGGCACGGCTCTCGCCGCGCCCGCGGATGTCGAACCGGATCGACGAGATCCCCGCAGACGCCAGCACCGCCGGCAGCGCTCGGCCGTAGACGAAGGTGTCCCGGGCGTGATGTGATCCGTGCACCAGGACGACGCCGCGCGCTGATCCGGCTGGACCGCCGTCCGCGTGGCGGAGTGTGCCCGACAGCGTCCACCCGTCGGACGCCGCGAACGTGATCGGGACGTCGGCCTCGTCCGGCACGATCGGCGCGAGACCGCTCACGACAGCACCTCCGCGAACCAGGAGGCGATGCTCGGCTCGAGGTCGGGGTGGAGGTCGAAGAGCTGGTAGCCCAGCACTCCTTCGGGGTAGGTGACGAGGCGCGACCCCTTGGCGTCGGTGAGCTCGAACAGGTCGCGCATCGCCCGGGTGGTGGCCGCGTGCGGCTCGCACGTGACGAACATCGCGTTCACCCGACCCGAGCGCAATGCGGCCTGCTGGGCGTCGCCGGCGAGGTGGTACGCGGTCATCATGACGATCGCGCGGGTGCGCTCGTCGGTGAGTGCTCCGTCGGCTGCGTAGCCCGCTCCGTGCGCGATCCCGAGGATGCCGAGGCGAGACCCGTCGACACCGGGCATGCTCTCGAGGTGGTCGTAGGCAGCGGTGACGTCGTTCCGCACTCCGGCCTGCTGCTCGGATGTGAAGTCGACGAAGTGGCCGAGGTTGGTGCTGGTGCCCCTGCCGCGCCAATCGAGCGCCAGCGCGACGACACCGTGCCGAGCCAGCAACCGCGACAGCCGGTCGAACACCGTGCGGTCACTGCGCCCGGAGTGCATCAGCACCACGGCCGGCCAGCCTGCGGGTGGCGCGTCGCCTGCCGGGCGGTGCACGTCGGCGCCCAGCACCCAGCCGTCGGCCGTGTGGATGGTGATGTCGTCGATCGTCGTCGCCGACTCGGCCGCGTTCGCGAGCCAACGGGCGATGGCCTCGGCGCGTGCAACGTCGTCGCGGGCCTCGACGACGAGGCTGCTGTCGCGATGGGTCGACGCGAGGTGACCGTCGACCGCGCCGACGATGCACGCACGCAACGCCGGGTCGATGACCGTGAGGATGGCTGCGTCGTGCAACTCGGCGATCAGATCACAGGCCTCTGGTGAGACGTCCGCATCGACCAGCACGACCGATCGGATGTCGGTGCGCGCCGCGGCGATGTCGAGCGCTGCGCCGGCGTCGCCGACCGCCACGAGTGCCACCGCGGCGTGATCGCTCGTGGTGGTGAGTCGCCCGCCGTGGTCCGCGAGTGCGCGTGCGAGCCCGGCGGTGATCGGTCGACCCTCGGCATCGTCGGCGACGAGCACCACGGTCCACTGCGCTGCCGCCTCGGTCGGAGCTGCGTCGCCCATCACGGCGACAGAGTACCGAACATGACAATCCGTATACTCATTTCGGATGGCCGAGACCGAGGATCTCATCGACACGCACGTCCACTTCTGGGACCACTCGGTGGAGGGCCTGCGCTGGCGGTGGCTCGAGCCGGGCTTCAGCCATCGCAAGGTGAGCGGCACGGCCGCGCTCGACGCGCCGCGCTACACGGTTCCCGAGTTCCTCGACGAGAGCCGTGGTGCCGGCGTGGCCGCGATGGTCCACGTGCAGGCGGTGGACGAGGTGCCCGACCTCGCCCGCGAGACCGAGTGGCTGCAGGGCCTGTCCGACCAGCACGGCATGCCGAACGCGATCGTGGGCAGTTGCGTGGTCACCGCACCCGACGCGGTCGACCTGCTCGAGCGCCACGATCGGTTCGATCGCTTCGTGGGTGTGCGTGACATCACCGCGTCGAAGCACCTCGATGCCGATGAGGCTGCGCCTGCGCTCGACGTCCTCGCTGCAGCGGCACGTTCGTTCGAAGCCCGTCGGCACCACACCCAGTTCGCCGTGCTCGACGAGATCGCCGCGCGGTGGCCTGACCTGGTCGTCGTGCTCAGCCACGCGTGCCTTCCCCTCGAACGCAACGATGCCGAGCGGGCCGCGTGGTCGGACGCAGCGACCGCGCTCGCCCGACGCCCCAACGTCGTGTGCAAGATCTCGGCGGTCGCCGGCGCGTCAGATCCGAACTGGACCGTCGGCAGCATCCGGCCGTGGATCCTCGGCTGCATCGACGCCTTCGGGCCCGATCGGTGCATGTTCGGCACCAACTGGCCGATCGATCGGATGCACGGCCGGTACGTCGATGTCGTCGCTGCCTACCGCGAGGTGATCGCCGACCTCACCGCTGCCGAGCGGCTCGCCGTCCTGTCGGGCACTGCCGCCCGCGTCTACCGCATCCCCCTTCCCCCGTCCGGCGTCTGACACTCCGGCCCCCCGATGCGGGGCGGGTGTCAGGGGGTGGGGGCGAGGGAGGCGTTGCTGCGGGCGATGGCTCGTTCGTCGGTGCCCAGGTAGCTCGAGATCACGCGTGGATCGTTGCGCACCGCTGACGGCGTACCCGTTGCGATGACGACGCCCGACTCGAGGCAGTAGACGCGATCGCTCATCGACATGATGAGGGGCATGTCGTGCTCGATGACGATCATCGACGCGTCCATCTCGCGGCGGATCGACACGAGCAGAGGTCCGAAGGCCTCGGTCTCGCGCTGCGCGAGACCGGCCGTCGGCTCGTCGAGGCACAGCACCCGCGCATCGAGCGCGAGCAGGTTGGCCAGTTCGACCACGCGACGGGTGCCGGTGGACAGGTCGGCGATGTACGCGTCCGCGTAGCGACCGAGACCGAGGAAGGCGACGAGCTCGTCGGCCTCCGCGCAGCGGCTGCGCTCGAGACGTCGCGCGCCAGGCAGGCCGAGCAGCGTGGCCGTGAACGGAGTGCGACCACGCGCTTCGAGCGCCACCTGCACCGTCTCGCGCACGGTGAGTTCGGGGAACAGCGCCGCGGCCTGGAACGTGCGGCCGAGCCCGCGGCGCGCTCGTTCGCTGATCCCGAGACCCGAGATGTCGTGACCGCGGAGCTCGACGGTCCCCGTCGAGGGGACGTAGCCGCCGATCGCGTTCACGAGCGTCGACTTGCCCGCGCCGTTGGTGCCGATCAGACCGACGATCTCACCGTGGCGCAGTTCGAGCGACGCGCCGGCGACTGCCATGTTGCCGCCGAAGCGGACGGTGATGCCCTCGGCTCGGAGCGCGATCGCGGCCTCGCCGATCGTGTCGTGGTCGACCGGTCGTGATCTCAGCGCCGTCACCGCAGGACGAGCGGCGGGCTCGCCGGCGAGCGCAGGGAGTCGCCCGACCGCCCAGTCGTCGACGGCGTCGCGGATGCGGTACCCGATCTGGGCGAACCCGCCTGGGAAGTACATGACGACGAGCAGCAAGCCGATGCTCGAGGTGAACAGCGGTACGAGCTCGTTGTCCGGGAAGAACGCCGGCAGGCCGATCACCCACAGCGCACCGATGACGGGACCGTTCCGTGCGGCGATGCCGCCGATGACCACCATGCCGACCAGCTGCAGTGAGTCGCTGAACAGGAAGTAGCGCTCGCCGAACGGGACGCTCTGCAAGAGGCCGGCGAGCAACGCACCGCCGATCGCCGCGATCGCGCCCGCCGTGGCGAACGCCGTCAGCTTGGTCCGTGCCGGCGACACCGTGTAGCCGGCCGCGGCGTCGGGATTGTCTCGTGCTGCGATGGTCGACCGACCGACGCCACTGCGGCGCAGCCGCGACACCAACACGAAGACGAGCGCCAGCACCGCGACGCAGAAGTAGTAGTAGTTCCGCTGGCTCTCGAGCGAGAGGCCGAACAACGAGCCACGCCGGAAGGTCACCGAGCTCGAGTTGCCGTTGCTGAAGACCGGGATGGAGTAGAGGTACTGCTGAGCAGCCACCGCGAACACGAACGTCGTCACGGCCAACTGCAATCCCCGAACTCGGAGCGCGCCGAGCCCGACGAGCACTGCGATCCCTGCGACGACGACCGCGGCGAGGGGGATGGCCGCGAGGAAGGGGATGCTCGGTGCTTCGAAGTCGACGAGCCAGACGTCGAGCTCGAAGCCTCTGGCGAACGACGCGGCCAGGAGAGCACCGAAGCCGGCGAAGGTCATCTGCGCGAGCGAGAGCTGCCCGGCCCACCCGGTGATGATCGAGAGCGACATCGCGCAGATGGCGAAGCAGGCGATGCTCGCGTACACGAGGTGGCGGCTCGGGAGCGTCACCACGATCGGCAGCACGATGACCGCGACGACGATCAATGCGCCCAGCCCCGCGGGCGCGTGCCGCAGCCACGCCACCTCCCGCGTTCGCGCGGGTCGCGGGCGGACCTTCGGGGCGAACGCGAACACGCCGTCGTCGGCGCGCGACCGGCTGTGCACGTAGACGACCGCGAGCACCACGGCGAGGCCGACCAGGTCGAACAAGCCGGGCATCCGGATGAAGTTGAACCGGACGATCGCCTCGCCGACCCCGACGAGCACGCCGTACGCGACCGCGAGCGAGTACGAGCGCATGCCGGCCAGGACGAAGGCGATCATCGCGCGCGACAGCATCACCGGGCCGAGGTTGTCGAGCCCGCCCACCGCTCCGCCGAGCGTCGACAGCGACATCATGGCCACCGTCGAGACGAGCCCGGCCGCGGTCCAGACAAAGGTCGAGATGAGCTTGGGGTTCACGCTGGACAGCCGGGCGAGCGGGGCGTTGTCTGCTGCCGCTTCGACGGTACGGCCGAACGTGGTGCGGTACAGCAACCACAGCAACCCACCCACCACGATCGGCGTGATGATCAGCACGGCGAGCTGCGAGCCCGTGATGCGGAGGCCGGCGACGTCGTCGAACACCTTCGGGATCGGCACCGGGTACTTCGCCCCGCTCGCCTCGAGGTCGGGATACGCGGACATGACGCCTGACGCGAGCTGCGCGATGCCGACGGTGGCGACGAGGACGACCACACGTGGCGCCTTGAACAAGCGCCGGACGACGATGAGCTCGCAGATCGTGGCGAATCCGGTGCCGCACACCAGGCAGACCAGCACGGCGATCCAGTACGGGAAGTCCCAGTCGAGCACCAGACGCGGCAGGAGCGCCGCACCGATCAGGCCGATGTTGCCGACGGCGAAGTTGACGACGCGCGTCGATCGGTACACGAGCACCATCGCCATCGCGAGGAGCCCGACGAGCAGGCCGTTGATGAGCCCGTTGAAGACGAGCTGCGACGTCACCCACTGGGCGGCGATCATCCCTGTTCGACCCCTGCGCCGAGGAAGACGGCCCGAGCCAGATCGTCGCGCTCGAGCAGATCGCGGGTCGGCCCCTCGAAGCGGACGCGACCCTTCTCCATGAACACGGCGCGGTCGGCGATGGCCGCCGCGACGTTGAGGGACTGCTCGACGATGATCATCGTCTGCCCGGCCGCCTTCAGTTGCTCGATCGTGCTGAGGAGCTGCTCGACGATCGTCGGGGCGAGGCCCAACGAGAGCTCGTCGATCACGAGCAGCTCCGGCTCGTGCAGGAGCACCCTGCCGAGCGCGAGCATCTGCTGCTGCCCACCCGACAGGTCGCCGGCGCGATCACGTGCTCTCGACGCGAGCACCGGGAACAGCTCGAGCACCCGCTGGATGCGACGTTCGACGTCGTCGGGGTCATCGCGGTATCGGTACGCGCCGACGACGAGGTTGTCCCGCACCGACATCGACCGGAACACGCCGGCGCCACCGGGCAGCATCTCGATGCCGAGCCTGGCGCGCTGTTCGGGCGACGTGAACGTGATGGTGCGTCCGTTCAGCCGCACGACGCCGCGCTCGGGCGTGACCAGACCGGTGACGACCTTGAGCGCCGTCGACTTGCCGGCGCCGTTCGTGCCGAGGAGGGCGAGCACCTCGCCGCGCCGCACCTCGAACGAGACGTCGAAGAGGATCTGGACGTCGCCGTAGCTGAAGTCGATGTCGGCGAGCTGGACGACCGGCACCGACTCGGGCTCGCGCGCTCGACGCTCGTGTTCGGCCATCTCCTCGCGCAGCTCCGCGACTGCGAGGGAGAGGTCGCCACGGATGTATCGAGCGCTGCGGCGGATGAGCAGTCCGCCGATGATGTTCGCCGGCAGGGCGAGGACGAACACCGCGACTCGGGTGCTGTACTCGTTGGTCAGCCAGGCCGACGCGAGTGATCCGCCGATCGCGCCGATGAGGAAGATGTATAGCGTGATGAGCGCGAGGCCCAGACCGCGCAGCCGGTACGGGGTGATGTGCTGGATGAGGGGCGTCACCATGCTGAACGCGGCGACGGCGAGCAGGCTGCGAATCACCTCGAACACGGTGAACGACACCGGCTCGGGCATGAGGAACTGCACCGGCGACACGACGGCCATCGGGATGATGAACGCGCCGATCATGCGCAGCGACGAGCTGGGATCCCTCCTGTACGAGCGGTCGAAGTGACGACCGAGCCAAGGCAGGATGAGAAGTCCGATGAACCCGCCGATCGACGTGACGACGCCACGCTCGAACGCGTTCAGCCCGAATTCGTCCTCCATGTAGAGGCTGCCGAGCACGGGTACGGAGAACAGGCTGAATCCCAGGGCGGCGAACCCGATGACCACGGTGCGCAAGGTGCGAATGCGCATCAGCCGCGCGAACGCCGCCTCCATCGAGATCGGCGCCGCTTGGTCGTCCTCGATCACCTGGTCGAGGACCGACAGCTTCTCCCACTGGCCGCGAGGCGGCTCGGGCATGCGGAACGCGAGCACGGCGGAGATGACGACCGGGATGCCGAGCAGGAGGAAGGGCCACCTCCAGCCGAAGGCGATCGCGATCCCGCCGACGAGCAGTGGGCTGATCGCCTGGACGATCCGGCCGACCATCGAGATCGTGGCGGCGATGCGGCCGCGAAGCGAGATGGGGTAGGTGTCGGCGAGCAGCGAGCCGTGCACCGGCAAGGTGTTGGCCTTCGCGACGCCCGCGCCGAACCGTGTCCAGAAGAGCATGAATGCGTTCACCGCCAGCCCCGACAGGAACACCATCGCGCTGAACACGAGGCTCGAGAACCCGACGATGCGCGAGCGGTTGCAGCGGTCGGCGAGGTAGCCCATCGGCACCGCTCCGAGCACGAAGAAGGCCGCGGACGCCGACGAGATGAAGACGATCACCCCGTCGCTGACGCCGAAGACGTCGCGCAGGTCGGGCGCGAGCACCGTCATCGTCGCCGCCTCGAGCTCGTCGAGGCTGTTGAGGATCATGAGGATGAGGAACGTGTAGATCCCCGCCCGGCGCAGCCCGTCGCGCAGTCCGACATCGGCCCCGCCGACCCCTGGAAGGAGCTCGTCGGGGAAGACGACGTCGTTCGACTCGTCGCGGCGGCCGCGGCCCTCGTCGAGGACCGCGGCCGCCAACCCGGCTGTGGTGTCAGCCAATGTCGATGAAGTCGCCGGCCTTGTAGTCCTGGGCTTCGGCGTCCCAGGTGTACAGGGCGACGAGGTCGCCGGCATCCCACTTGTCGGCGCTCAGCGAGGCGAACGGTTGCATCGCGACGTCGTAGCTCCCGACGTTCGCCACGGCCTCTGCCCAGCTCTCGGTGGTGAGATCCGGGCCGGCGGTCTCGGCGATGAGCTTGAACGTCTGGATCTGATTGCACGAGCGGGCGATCCGCTGCAGGTTGTCGATGTCGTCCTCACCGGGGAAGAAGACCGCCGGCTCGTCCGGCCGCTTCTCGTTCCAGTTGTCGACGCACGCCACCGTCGCCTCGTGGCCGGACTCGTAGATCAGCTCGACCTGTGGTTCCTGGACGACCACCGAGCGGGCGACCTCGGCCTCGGTCGCACCCGACTCGAACCGGCTGAGCGACAGGATGGACCCGACGTTGGTGGCGAACTCGGCTTCGAACCCGGCCCGGTTGGCAGCAGCGAGCGGACGGTCGATGCCGGTCGTGTCGATGACGTAGTCGACGCCGAGCGACGACCACCGTTCGATCACGACGTCGAGCTCGGCTGCGTCGGCCA
Organism: Ilumatobacteraceae bacterium; assembly: GCA_050248155.1. Classification (GTDB taxonomy): domain Bacteria; phylum Actinomycetota; class Acidimicrobiia; order Acidimicrobiales; family Ilumatobacteraceae; genus VFMC01. Next base: position 24,737 of record JBFWSW010000040.1, on the reverse strand, counting down.
CGGGATCGTCGGTCGGCTGGTTGGTCAGCACCGCATCGGTCACCTCGAACCCGTGTGCGGTGAGGGCGTCGGTCACGACCTTGTTGCGCTCGTCGGTGCGGCCCAGGATGGCGATCGTCTTCCCCTCCAGGGCGCCGCTCTCGGCCACCACATCGACCAGCGCGACGTCGAGGCGCTCCGGCAGGGGGTTGCTCGTGATCGTCGGCAGGACCGACTGCTCGAAGACGTCGCTCGTGATGTCGGACAGGTATCCGACGAACGGTGTGTCACCAGTGCCCGTGTAGCACAGGGCGCCCGACGCCGGCCGCAGGAACCCGATGACGGCGAAGACCTCCTCGTCCTCGGTGAGCTGGACGCACGCCTCCTGGTATCCGGTCTCGCTGAGCGGATCGACGTAGACGAACACCGGGTCGATCTGGCGGCCGAGCACACCGCCGTTCTCGTTGATGGTGGCGATCGCCTCGCGGTACTGGCCCTCGTTGTCGCCCCACTTGAGCTCGACGCCGGCGGACTCCTTCAGCTTCACGAGGTCGAGCAGCAGCACGCCGACCTTGATCGAGTCGGCTGTGACCCCGCGATAGCTGTCGGTGAGCTCCGCTGCCGCCGTCGTGGCCGGGGTCTCGCCCTCCGTCGTCGAGGGCTCGGTCGTCTCGGACGCTTCGGCCTCGGTGGTCGGTGCGCCATCGGTCGGTTCGGGCGCAGCCGTCGTCGCGGCAGCCCCCTCGGTGGTGTCGGCGTCGTCGTCGTCGCCGCCACATGCGGCGAGCACGGTCGCCGCGACGAGCAGCGACCCGATCAACGGTCGAAAACGGATGCCCATGCTGTGTCCCCCTTGCGGATTGCCCGGGCCGGAGCGCCGGCCCAGTCGCACGAATATAGCATACTCATTTATTCACGGTGCGAGCCGGTGGAGGCCGCGACGCACCAGCGCGCCAGGGAGCTCACCCGTGTGCTCGCCCCGATCGAGCAGCACCCTCCCGCCCACGACGGTGGCGAGGAACCCCGTCGCACGCTGGGTCAGGCGCACTGCGCCGGAGGGGAGGTCGTGGGCGACCTCGGGCAGGCACTCGCCGACGGTGACCGGATCGAACACGTTGAGGTCGGCGACGAATCCCTCACGCACCAGCCCGCGATCGGCGAACCCCCACACCGACGCCGGAACGAGCGTCAACATGCGGACCGCGTGCTCGAGCGCGAAGACCTGACGCTCGCGCACCCACACCCCGAGCAGGTGCGTGGGCAGCGACGCGTTGATGATCTGGCTCGCGTGCGCTCCCGCATCGGAGAACGTCATCACCGTGCGCGGGTGGTCGAGGATGCGCTTGACGTCGTCAGGGTCGTCGTTGCTCGTCGGTTGGAAGAAGAACACGCCGAAGTCGGACTCGAGTCCGAGGTCGAGCATGGCCTCGACCGGATGCACGCCGCGCTCGGCAGCGACGGCGGCCAATGATCGGGACAGCTTGCCGCCCTCGCCCATCACGACGAGCCGCTCGAAGAACGACTTCTTGACGGCCTCCTTGCCGAGCGTGAAGTCGCGGTCGCCCACCTCGGCGACGAGGCGGCGGCGCACCTCGGGATCGCGGATCGCCACCGCCTGCTCGGCCAATGGGCGTCGACGCAGCTCGCCCCAGCCCGCCAGCTTGTCGAAGGGCAGCCAGGTGGCGAAGTTGAAGACCGCCCCAGACGGCTGGCAGCTGCTCTGCCCCCAGAGCTGGCCTCCGTCGGTAGCGGCGTCGTCGAGCAGACCGAGCAGCTCCTGCCAGCGGTTGGGATCGCCGTAGGTGGTGATGCCGAACGTCGTCGGGACGCCGGTCGACACGGCGAGCTCGCGCAGCCTCCGCATCGGATCAGCGCGCGCCTCGCGATCGGGGGACGCCATCGCCGACTCGTTCGACAGCTCGAAGACGCCGCCACCGGCCCGGCCCATCGACGCGACGAGTTGCTCGACCTCGGCCCACGACGCCACCCGCGACGCGACCGGTGCGCCCGACGGGGTGACGTGATGATCGCTACGCGAAGTGGTGAACCCGACTGCGCCCGCACGGAGCCCGTCGATCAGCTCGCGCTCCATCGCCGCGAGGTCGTCGGCGTCGGCTGTCTCGGCGAACGCTCGCTCGCCCATCACGAACGTCCGCAGCGCCGAGTGACCGACGTAGACCGCGGTGTTGATGCCCTTGGGCATGCGGTCGAGCACGTCGAGGTACTCACGGAACGTCTCCCACTCGAAGCGGACGCCAGCCTCGAGTGCGGCCGCCGGGATGTCCTCGGCTCGCTCCAGGTTGTCGATCACCAGCTTGCGTTGCCCTTCGCGACTCGGTGCGAGCGTGAAGCCGCAGTTGCCCATGACGGCCGTCGTGACGCCGTGCCAGCAGGACGACGTGCCGAGCGGGTCCCAGAACATCTGCGCGTCGAGGTGCGTGTGGCCGTCGACGAAGCCTGGGGAGACGACGTGTCCCTCGGCATCGATCTCGCGGTGTCCGCGCTCGCCGACGGAGCCGACGGCGACGATCCGGCCTGCGTCGATCGCGACGTCGGCCCGACGCGCCGGCATGCCGGTGCCGTCGGCGACGAGGCCACCGCGGATGACGAGCTCGTGCGTTGGCATTCACATCCTCCAGATCGAAGTGTCGAGCCTCAGACGACCGAGGCTGCCCACGCCGCGAGCCACTGCTCGAGCGGCGGCTGGTCGCGCCGCAGGTACTGCCACGCAGCGAACATGGTCGTTCCCGAACCCACCCCGTCGACCAACCGCAGGCGGCTGCGCGGATCGCGAGATCGAGCGAAGAGGCCGACCGCCGACTCGAGCCCCACGCGGTCCTCCTTCGACGCGATCACGCAGACGGGCACCGACCGCTGCTCGGACCACAGTCGCTCGGCTTGGGCGAGCAGGTGCGGTCCGAGTCGGGGCGAGACGAGCACGACCCCGCCGACCCGATCGTCGGCGAGTGCTGCGCGCGCCGCCGCGTTCGCGGTGTCCTGCTCGCCCATGACGACGATGGTGCCGTCGGCGACGTCGGGCCGCGACGCGACGAGGTCGATGGCCGCGGCCACATCGCCCGGCACCGAGCGCAGCTGGCCCGGCGGCAGCGAGCTCATCGACCGAGGCACGCGGCTGTCGCCGCGACCACGGATGTCGGTCGCCGACACCACGAAGCCGCGTTCGAGCAGCGCGGCTGTGAGCACCGGTCCCCAACCGTCGCGCTCGTGCTTGGCAGCCGGCACCGTGAGCACGGCGCCGGCGACGGCCCCGTCGGGTTCGGCCATCGTCTCGACGGTGATCGCCCAGCCGTCCGTCCCGTGCACGCGCTCGATCCGGTGACCGCCCGACGCGGCGCGCAGGCCGCTCACGCCGGGGTCCCCGATCCGGTCGCCTGCAGCGACGGCTCGGCATCGGCGCCCAACCCACCGGCCACCCATCGGGCGAGCTCGTCCTCGAGTCGGGGGTCGATGTCGAACAGCTGGTAGCCGATGGCACCGCCCGGGTACACGCGCAGCATCGCCCGTCCAGGGGGCGTGGCGTCGACCAGGGCGCGCATGGCACCGGTGACCGGCCCGTGCCCATCGCACGACACGTACCAGACCTCGACCTCACCGCGCACCAGGTGCGCTCGCTCGCGTTCGTCGCGCGGTACGTACCCCGTGAGGAGGGCCAGCATGCGCACCCGCGGCTCGTCGATGGACGCGACCACGGCGTGCTCTGCGCCGTGGACCACCCCGATCATCGCGATGCGATCGGCGTCGACGCCAGGCACCGATTCGAGGAACTCGACGGCTGCCGCCGCGTCGCGCCAGCCCTCTGCGCGCGCCTCCGGCGACAGCTCGAAGTAGGTCGTCAGGTTCTGGCTGAGACCGCGACCTCGCCAGTCGATGTTGAGCGTCGCGATGCCCAGGCGGGTGAGCAGCCCGACCAGCCGTACGAACACTGCGCGATCAGACCGACCCGAGTGCAGGAGGATCGCCGCCGGCACCGGCCGAGCCCGCTCGGGCACCGTGAGCGTGCCGTGGATCTGCCAGCCGTCGGAGGTGGTCACGACGACGTCGCGACGAGCGCCGACTGCGGAGAGCGCTCGGCGGATTCGGTGCACGGTGCGTTGCGCGACGTCGTCCCAGCCGTCACCGCAGAACGACTCGCCTGCGATCTCGACGGTCGAGACGATCTCGAGGTCGGAGTCGGGGTGGGCCGCCGATCGGTACAGCCGCGCCGCTGGTTCGAGCGTCTCGGGGACAGTGGCGTCGGCGACGACGACGATCGGCACGTCCTTCCAGGCTCCGAGCAAGTGGGTCGACTCGTCGCCGAGCAGTGCGCCGGCGACCACGACGATCGCGACACGTGGATCTGAGGCGACGATGTCGATCGCCACGTCCGCCGCCGGTCCGATCGCGAGGACCGCGATCGAGGCCTCGCCAGCGGTCGAGCCGAGCGCGAGCGACAGCGCACCCGGGGCGACGTCACGCCACTCGATCCCTGCTCGATCGAGCGCGGCAGCGAGCGCGTCGCCCCCCTCACCGGCCTCGCGGCATCCGTGCTCGCTGACGACCAGCACGGTCGAAGGCGCCGGTGCGCTCACCCCTGCGCCGGTTGGTCGAGCGCGTAGAGGCGCCTCGCGTTCGCACCCAGGAGCAGCTCGGTGGCACCCTCGGGAAGGTCGTCGCGCTCGAGGATCGTCTTGACCGAGTACGGGAACTTGCTGTCGGTGTGCGGGTAGTCGGACGAGTAGAACACGTTCCCGGTGCCGAGCTGGTCCATCACCACCGGGATCAGCCGCTCGTCGGGCTCGGACGACAAGAACAGGTTGCCGTCCGCGAAGTACTCGCTCGCAGGTCTGGTCATCAGCGGCACCTCGCGCGACCGGCGCTCGAAGTGCTCGTCCAGTCGCTCGACCCAGTACGCAGCCCAGCCGCAGCCCGCCTCGAGGAACGCGAAGCGCAGCCGCGGGAACGCGTCCACCACGCCGCCGCAGATGATGCTCGCGAGCGCGATCTGCTGTTCGAAGGGATGCCCGACGGCGTGGACCATGAAGTGCGTGTCGAAGCGCTCGGTGCCGGCGGCGAGCAAGTGCGATCCGTTGCCCCAGTGCACCGACACCGGCACGTCCATGTCCTGCGCGGCTTCGTACAGCGGATGGAAGTACTCGTCGTCGAGGTTCCGCCCGTGGAGGTTGGGGGGCACGGTGAGCGCGACGTGGCCGAGCTCGGTGACGGCCCGGCGGGCCTCGGCGACCGCGGCGGGCATGTCCTGGATGGGCAGCGTCGCGGCGCACTTCAGGCGCTGAGGGTCGGGTGAGCAGAAGCTCGCGTAGTAGTCGTTGCAGGCGCGCGCCATCGCGACCGCGAAGTCGAGGTCGGTGATCGTCGACGTCGCGAGGCCGAGGCTGCCGTACATGACCTGCGTCCCGACGCCGTCGGTGTCCATGTCGTCCAGTCGCGCGATCGGATCGGAGGCCCCGCGCTGCGTGCCGCCCAGCTGGGTGCCCTGGACCTTCTTCGCGTGGTTCTGCCGGAGCCGGGTTTCGGGGTAGAGCTTGCCGTCCATCAAGATGCGAGTGAGGCCCTTGGTGTCGCTGATGAGCTTCGGCGCGTACGCACGGTGCTCGTCGTCGAGGTGCTCGGCGAGTCGCTCGAGCGGCTCGTTGATGTGTGCGTCCCCGTCGACGACGTCGGACATGTCCATGATCGAATCCCCTGTCTCGGTCCGGCTTGTCGCGGATCAGTATACTGAAATCTGTGGTCGCTGCGAGTCCGGATGTCATCCTCGACGGTCTGCTCTTCCCCGAGGCGCCCCGGTGGCGCGACGGCCGGCTGTGGCTGTCCGAGAAGCGCGCCGGCCGGGTCCTCGAGGTCGACGCCGGCGGCTCCGTGCGCGCAACCATCGCCGTGTCCGGCGAGCCGGGCGGGATCGGCTGGCTCGCCGACGGCACGATGCTCGTCGTCTCGATGGCGACCCGGAGCGTGGTGCGGATCACGGCCGACGGCACGCAGTCGGTGCACGCCGACATCTCCGAGCTCACCACCTACCGCTGCAACGACATGGTCGTCGATCGTCGCGGCAACGCGTACGTGGGTGACTTCGGCTACGACATGGCCGCGCGTGCCGCTCCGGCGCCAGGCGTGCTCGTGCTGGTCCCGGCTGACGGCAGCGTGCCTCGCGTCGTCGCCGACGACCTGCACTTCCCGAACGGTGCCGTGGTCACGCCCGACGGCTCGACCTTGATCGTGGCCGAGTCGGCCGCCAACCGGTTGACGGCGTTCGGCATCGAGGTCGACGGCTCGCTCACCGGCCGTCGAGTGTGGGCCGATCTCGGCGCCACGGTTCCCGACGGGATCTGCCTCGACGAGTCGGGCGCGGTCTGGGTCGCCGACCCGCTCGGCAACCAGGTCGTGCGCGTGGGCGAGGGCAACGTCGTGCTCGAACGGGTGGCCACCGAACAGGGTGCGTTCGCATGCGAGCTCGGTGGCGACGACGGTCGCACGCTGTTCGTGTGCACCTACGACGCGGCAGCGTCGGCGTCGCCCAACCCGACGCCTGTCGGACGACTCGAGGTCGTCCGCGTCGACGTGCCGGCGGCGGGCTGAGCAGGGGGCCACCCAGCCGCCGCGGCACGTCGCCGCGACCTCGTCAGATGCGCAGGTACCGCGCCGCGTTGTCCCACATCAGCTTGCGCATCGCGTCCTGGCCGATGACGGGCTCCCACTCGAGGATGACGTCGGGCGTCGTCGGGAACATGCACTGCCCGTGCGGGTAATCGGACTGGAACATCAGCACGCCGTCGCCACACACGTCGATGATCGCCTTGCACATCTCTGCGCCCTCGTAGGGCTCGATGCCGACGAACACGCGACCCTGTTGCGCGTACTCGAGCGGCGAGCACTTGCGCTCCGGCAGGCTGGTGCGGAGGTAGCTCGCCTGACCCTCGAGTCGCGTGAGCCAGCCGGGGAGCCAACCGGCGCTGCACTCGGCGAAGCCGATGCGCAGGTTGGGGTAGCGGTCGCACATGCCCGACAGCAGCAGGTAGCCCAGCAGCCGCTGCGCACCCCACGGGTGGGCGGCCGAGCGGGCGACGACCACGTTGCCCCAGATGTCGTTGTACCCGGGGAAGTACGGCGGCTCGTAGAAGAACGAGTGGTGGAGGATGCCGAGGTCGACCTCGTCCATCGCCTCCCAGATCGGCGTGAGCGACGGGTCGTCGAGCGGCAGGCCGGGGGGCAGGGCTGGGGTCACGGCTGCGGCCCACGGACGGTTCGCCAGCTCGCGGATCTGCTGCGCCGACCACTCCGGATCCATGGCCGGTGCCATGATCGCTGCCTTCAAGCGGCTCGGATCGGGAGCGCAGTAGTCGTCGAGGTAGCGGTGGTACGCCGCGTACAGCTCCTTGGCGAGCGACCAGTCGAGCATCACCGCGGACGTCGACCACGTGGCCGGGATGATGAGGTGGACGTCGACGCCTTCGGCCTCCATGTCCTGCATGCGGCCCTGCACGTTGAGGTCGTTGACGCCAGGCTGCGGCCGCACCGTCCACAGCGGGGTGGTCTTGCCCGACAGCGCTCCCTGCTGGCCGGCACCCGAGCCCTTCTCCGGGTCGGAGCTCTGGTTCATCTGCCGCTGGTACTTGATCGGGTCGACGCTGAGGTGGTGACCCTCGGTGACCGGCATGTAGTACGGCTCGAGCTCGGACCACCGCTCGCGCAGCTCGGCGCTGGCGTACTTCTCGAAGGTCTCCATGTTCGGGCCGACGTGGGTGTCGGTGTCGATGATGCGGTATCCGCGCTTCATGTGCTGTCTCCTCTGGGGTGGATCGTGTGGTTCGGGCGGGTGGGCCAGTTCGCAGCAAGCCGGCTCGAAGCGGGCCAGGTGCTGTTCAGTATCCTCAATCCGGCGGGTCGGCTCAATGGAGTATCCTCAATTTCGAGCCCTCGTCAGGGCTTCGGGTTCGGGGGGCTCCAGGTGATCGAGACGCCGGTTCGGCGAGACGAACACGCCACGACGACCACTCGCGGCGGTCCGCCGCGGTACTTCGCGCTCACCCTCGGGCCCGACGGCGTGCTGTTGGCCGGCACGTGCGAGCGCGGCATCGCCCGCAGCGCCGACGGCGGCCACACATGGATGGCGATCGACGCGGGCCTCGACGGAGCGGTGGTGAACGCGATCGTGCACCACGGCGACCGCTGGTGGGCCGCTGCGGGCGAGGCAGGGATCGTGATGTCGGCCGACGGGACGCGGTGGGAGCGCACCCCCGACCTCGGCGGCGAGGTCGCGTTCGCAGTGCTGACCGACACCGACGGTTGCATCGCCGGGACCGACCGCGGCGTGCGCGTGCGACGCAGCGACCGGTGGGAGCAGATCGACCCGGGCCCCACCTCGGCCGTCTACCGGCTCGTCCGGGCAGCGAGCGGCGCGGTCGTGGCGGCGACGGAAGCCGACGGCGTGTGGGTCGGCGACGGCGCCGGCTGGCGGCCGGCCGCGCCCATCGAATGGCCGGTGTTTGCGCTCGACCTCGACGAGGACACGTGGCTCGCCGGTACGCGTGGGGCCGGAGTGCTGCGGTCGGTCGACGGCGGCACGAGTTGGAAGCCGGCCAACGACGGCTTGCCCGACCTGGTGGTGCACGCGTTCGCGCGCGACGACGCAGGCCGGATCTTCGCGGGGACCGGTCTCGGTGTCGCGTCCAGTGCCGACGAGGGCCGTTCGTGGCAGCCGCTCGGCGGTGACCTGTCGGGCCATCGCATCTTCTCGGTGACGATCGACCGCCGAGGGCGCGTCCTCGCCGGCAGCTACGAGGGCGTGTGGCGCAGCGATCCGACGTGGCAGCAGTGGGAGGCGCTCGACACCGGCCTCGGCGCACAGGAGTCCTTCGCCGTCACGTCCGGCTCTGACGGTCGCGCGTGGCTGGGGCGTCGGGCGGGGGTCGACGTGTCCGACGACGGCGGTCGCACCTGGCGACGCGGACCCGACGACGACGCGGCAGGCACCACGCTGTCGCTCCTGGTCGAGGACCGCTCGCCCGACGGCGCGCGGGTGCTGGCGGGCACCGACGGAGGGGTGCGCCGGCTGCTCGATGGCGGATGGGCCGGCGCCGGGCTCGATGGCATGCGCGTCCGCTCGCTCGTCGCCGGGGAGGCGGGCGCCCTGCTGGCCGGCACCCTCGGGCACGGCATCCAGCGGCGTGAGCCTGATGGCAGGTGGGTCGATGCCAACGACGGGTTCCCGTACCGGTCCGCGTACGACGTGCTGGTGTCGCGGGTGTCCGGCACGGTGTTCGTCGCGGGCGGCGACGTGATCGACGGGCGCAAGACCGGCGGGGTGTTCCGTTCGACCGATGGCGGTCGCTCGTGGCGTGCGACCGACCACGAACCGATCACGACCTACCGCGTGGTCGAGACGAGGGACGGCACGCTGCTGGCCGGGGCCCAGCGCACGTGTGTGCTGCGCTCGACCGACGGCGGTGACACCTGGCAGGCGACCCGGCCGGAAGGGCTCGTCGACTCGAAGATGTACTGGCTCTCCAGCCTCTCGACCGATCGCGTGCTGTTGGCGACCGGACCGCAACTCCTGTTCAGCGACGATGCCGGACTCAGCTGGACGGTCGGTGGCGCAGGCCTCGACGGGGTGACCGTGTACGGCATCGCCGAGCACGGTGCGGGCGCGGTGCTCGTCGCCACCAGCTCCGGCGCGTACCTCAGCGTCGACGGCGGGCTGTCGTTCGTCGCGACGTCCTGATCGCTCCCGCCGGCTCATCCCGCCACCTCGAGGTCCGGCGTCGAGTCGACTCCCGCGCGCTCGTCGTCGGCCAGCTCGGTGTCGGGCAGCATGAGCGCGAGCACGACGCCGCACGCGGCGAAGATGAAGGCGAACACGAACGTGACCGTGGCGCCGTCGGCCACCGCGCCGCGGACGATCTGGGCGATCTCGTTCGGTAGGTCATCGATCGCGGCCGGTGTCTCGAGCAACGAGTCGGTGCTGACGCCCGCCGGCAGGTCGGCGCTCGACGCGTCGAGGGCACGCGTCAGGCGGCTCACGAACAGGCCCCCGAGCACGGCGACACCGAGCGTCGAGCCGATCTTGCGCGTGAACTGGGTGAGCGAGGTGGCGGCCCCCAGCTGGTCGGCAGGCACCTCGTTCTGCACCGCGACGAGCGTGACGGGCATGAGCAGACCGATGCCGAGCCCCACGACCCCGACGTACAGCGAAGGTACCCCGAGCGGTGTGTCGGCGCTCATCGTCGTGAGCAGCCCAGCGCCGACTGTGAGGAGCACCGAGCCCCCGATGGCCACCCTTCGGTAGCGCCCGGTGTTCGACATGACGCGCCCGCCGGTCGTGCTGCCGATCAGGATGCACCCCATCAGTGGGACGAGCAGCAGCCCCGACGCCGTCGCGCTGGCACCGAGGGAGACCTGGAGGAACGTCGGTGCGAAGGCGATCACCCCGAACATCGACACGCCGGAGAGGAAGCCCAAGGTCACGGCGATCCACACCGCACGACGCCGCATCAACCGCACGGGCACGATCGGGTCGGCCACCCGCCGCTCCCAGACGACGAAGAGCACGATGCCGATGGCGGACACCGTGAGCAGCACGACGATGAGCGGTGACGACCACGCGGCGACCTGGCCTCCCCACAGCGCGACGAGCATGAGGCTGACGAGGACGACGACCACCCCCGAGGCACCGAGCACGTCGGCGGCCCCGCCGGGCGCGCGCTCGTCGGATGGCAGCCGCCGCACCACTCCGAGGGCGAGTCCGCACATCGCGGTGACCACGAAGAACGCCCACCGCCAACTGAGGTGGTCGACGAAGAAGCCGCCGATGAGCGGACCCGTGACGCTGGTGACGGCGAAGAGCGACGCGACCCGGCTCTGATAGCGGCCTCGTTCGCGCGGGGGCACGAGGCGAGCGATCAGCGTGAACGCGACCGTCATCAACGCGCCACCCCCGACGCCCTGGACGCCGCGAGCGATGATCAGCATGACCATCGAGGTGCTGACCCCGGCGAGCAGCGAGCCGATGGCGAACACGGCGATCGATGCCCGGAACACCCGGCTCGCGCCGAAGCGGTCGGACAGCTTGCCGGCGAACGGCACGACGATCGCGGAGGTGAGCAGGTACGAGCTCACGACCCAGGAGAGCTGGTCGTACCCACCGAGCTCGCCGACAATGGTCGGCAGCGCCGTCGTGACGAAGGTCTGGCTGACCGCGGCCAGCGAGATGCCGACGAGCACACCGACGACGACCGGGCGCACCGCGACCGGGTCGAAGTCCTCGACGTTCGTCGGGGCGACAGCGTCAGTCGACATCTTCGATCCCGAGCCCGACGACGGCGTCGTCGAACCGTTCGAGGAGCACGATCAACGTCTCGACGTCGTCGGCCGACCAGTCGTGCGTGAGCTGCTCGAGCAGCCCGACGCGCAGGTCGCGGAGGTCGAGGAGCCGCCGGCGTCCCTCCGCGGAGAGGGTGAACGACGAGCGCCGCCGATCGCGTGCCGAGGCGGCGCGTTGCACGTATCCGGCAGCGGTCGCCCGATCGAGGAAGCGGCTCGCGGTCGAGCCGTCGACCCGCAGCAGCTCGGCGACGCCGTTGACCGACGCGCCGTCGGGACCCAGCTGGTTGACGGCACGGAGCGTGCGGTAGACCGACGCCGCCACCTCGTCGAGGTCGAGCCTGCCACGGAACCAGTCGCGGACGCCCGGCTGCTCCCAGAGGCGTCGCAGGCGGCCGAGTGCCGCGTCGAGCCGTTCGAGCCCGACACGCTCGTCGGCGGCCGGCGCACGGTCGTTCGCCGACGGCAATGCAACGGAAGGGCGTGCGGCACGCGGCATATGTCTGCACGATACAGATAATTGTCTGCGCTGTACAGATATCTGCGGGTGGCCGCAGGCGGCTCAGCCCTCGGTGATCACCAGCGCGTTCTCCGGGCAGTTGGCGACGGCCGCGCGGACGGCCTCCTCGTGCTCGGGTGGCACCTCGGGGTCGTCGACGATCGCCCGGCCGTCGTCATCAGCGAGTCGGATGACGGCGGGCGCAGCCCACGCGCACAGCGTGTGTCCCTGGCACCGTTCGTAATCCACGGTGAGTCGCACGGTCGAGTCCCTTTCGTCGATCTCCTATTCAGTATGCTATATTGTCACGACCGCGAGTGCCGGGCTGGAGAGATGACCGAGCCGTTCTTCGACGCCCATGTCCACTTCTGGGACCACGCCGAACCCGACCTGCGGTGGCGGTTCCTCGAGGCCGACTTCGACCACCCTCGCCTCAAGAACACGCAATCGCTCGACGCGCCGAGGTTCGGCCCGGACGAGCTGCGCGCCGAGGCGGGGGCGCTGGCACCGGACAAGGTCATCCACGTGCAGGCCGCGCACACCGACGATCCCGTCAACGAGACCCGGTTCCTCGATCGTCTCGCCAGTGCGACCGGTTGGCCGAACGCGATCGTCGGCGGAGCTCGGATCCGCGAGCCTGGTGTGGCTGGTGTGCTCGAGCGCCACGCGACCTCGGCTCGCGTCCGTGGCATCCGTGACCTCACGGTGCAGACGGGGGTCGAGCCCGACGACGTGGCCGAAGCGTTCGACGCCGCCGCGCACCTCGGTCTGTCCGTCGAGCTGATGCTGCCGCCCGAGCACCACGAGTCGATCGTCGCGCTCGCCGAGCGCTGGCCCGCCGTCCCGATCGTGCTCGGCCACGCCGGCCAACCAGCACTGCGCACGGAGGAGTACGTGGCGGGCTGGGCGCGCAGCCTCGCGGCAGTCGCTGCGCGGACCGAGCAGGTCGTGCTCAAGGTCTCGGCGGTGGCATCGAGCGCCGATCCGCAGTGGACCGTCGACAGCCTGCGCCCTGTCGTG
>JBFWSW010000040.1:6246-11805 GCA_050248155.1 Ilumatobacteraceae bacterium | reverse complement strand
TTCGTCGAGGGCCCGCGCCAGCACGGCTGCCTTGCTGCCGAACGCCTGGTACACGGTCGCGGCAGCGACGCCTGCCCTGGCAGCGATCGACTCGATGGTCGTCGCGTGGTAGCCGCGCTCGAGGAACGAGGCAGTGGCCGCGCCGACGATCCGGCGGCGCGTCTCTCGTGCTCGCGCTTCGCGACGGCGGCCGGCTTCGGTCTTCCCCTTGACCGGCTCAGGCATCTTGGTAGAGTATCACTTTACAAAGTTTGACTTGATCATGAGAGGCGAGTTCCCGTGGCCGACGATCCTGTGTGCACCGACCCCGACAAGTACCGCACCGTCTTCGAGAACGATCGGGTCCGGGTGCTCGAGTACCGCGACATGCCGGGCGCGGCGACGCAGCCGCACCGTCATCCCGACAGCGTGATGGTGACGCTGTCCGGGTTCGAACGGCGCCTGCAGGCGCACGGCACGACGCGCGAGGTCTCGATGGAACCGGGCCAGGTTCACTGGCTGCCCGCACAGGTCCACCAGGGCGAGAACATCGGGAGCACCGACACGCACGTCATCTTCGTCGAGCTCAAGGGCGGCGACCACGTCGGCTCGGTCTCAGCGGAGATCGGACCCGCCCCGAGCGGATGAACGAGCGTCACGGTGGGCGTGTCAGAACGGCACCTCGGTGGCGAGCAACCCGGGTGACGGCGCGCGACCTGACAGAGCTCGGCAGAACGTCACTGCGTCGGCCTCGAGCTCGTCGCCGCCCGTCCCGGAGGTGAAGACGCCGCCGGCCGGGCCCGAGATCGTCAGATGGAACGGACGGCCGTGCCGCCGAGCCCATTCGGCGACGACGTCGCTGACGATCCGCCCGTCGTGATCCGCGGTCAACACCATGTCGGCTCCGACAGCTCGGCACAGATCGACGCGATGCAGCCAGGCATCACGGGTGAGGATCACGTCGACGAGGTAACCGAGGGTCCACCGTTCGTCGATCCGGCCCATCTTCACCGGGAACCGCACGGCCGTCCGCAGGATCCACGGCGTCCGGCGCCTCCCCCGCGCCGCGAGCGGAACCAGCCTGCGCAGCTCGGCCACCGCCTCCGAGATCGACAGGCCCGCGACCCGCTCGATCTGCACCGCGGTCATGGTGTCGACCGCCGACCCTCCGTCTGCCTTGACGCGCCGAGCGATGTCGCGTTGCTGGTCGATGAACTCGCGAAGCGACGCCGCCGAACGCATCGCTCCCACCATGTGGCCGGCGAGGTCGCGCACGGTCCAGCCCTCGCAGTCGGTGGGTCGCGCCCAGTCGTCGGGGGCGAGGCTCTCGAAGGTCGAGACGAGCCGGTCGTACGCGACCTCGGCCAGCTGCGCGCTCTCGGTGTGCGTGATCGGTGGGATCGTCGAGACGTCGATCGGATGCGTGGTGGTCGTCATCGCTTGCTCCTCGTGGACGGGGCGCGTTCAGGTGGCAGCCCGAGATGGTCACAGAGCATGTCGACGGCTTCGTCGACGAGCGTCGCCCAGCGTTCGCCGCCGGGGTCGTTGGAGATCTGCTGGTCCGTCAGGCCCGTCAGCACGGCCGTCCACAGGTCTGCCGCGCGCGGACCGTCGACCCCCAACGCGTGGAGCCGTCGCTGGAGCGATTCCAGCTGGGCGATCGCCAGCGCGTAGGACTCGGGCGACGGGGTGAAGCCCGGGATGGTCCGCTGGAACAGCAGCTGGTAACGGACCGGATCAGCGGTGCAGAAGTCGAAGAACGCGCGTGAGGCCGCTCGCGCGAACGAACGGCCGGCCCGCGGGTCGGGATCCTCGTCGTAGGCCGCCATGGCCACCGCCATCTCCTGCTGCCCCTGGCGGAACATCGCGTCGTAGATGGCGTCCTTCGAGTCGAAGTACGAGTAGAGGCTCGGTGCGGCGAGGCCGACGCGGCGGGCGAGCTCGCGCAGGGACAGGCCGGCGAGGCCGTGCTCGCGACACAGCCCCCAGGCCGCTGCGACGATCTCGTCGCGCGTCTGCGCCCGCCGTGCCTCCTGCCGCCTGCCCGGCCGGGCATCATCCGTTTCTTCGAACACCGTTCAGAGTTTCGAACAATGTTCGGAGTTTGTCAATCCTGCCGCGGGCCGGGGGGTGCGGAGGCGGGCTGCCCGGTCAGACGGCTGCGACGTCGACCGCACCTGCTGTGCGGTCGGCACCCCGGCTCAGCCTTGCCGCGATCCCGCACATCGCCGCGAGCACGATCAGATCGCTGGCCACGGCGACTGCTTCGATGTCCGGGATGCGAGACGCGGGGAACAGGACGGCGCCGACTGCGAGGCCGTAGCCGAGCGAGGCCGGAACGATGCGTGCGCGGCTGAGCATCACGCCGAGCAGCACGAGGGAGAGCGGGAACATGATGCCGGGGAGCTGGAGGGCGAGCGGCGCAGCGGCACTGCTGGTGTCCTGGATGCTCTCGGTACCGAACAGCGCGGCCTGGATGCTGTCGATGCCGTAGCCCACACCGGCCGCAGTGCCGGCGAGCCCGACCACTGTGACCGCGAGCGCCGCTCGCGGAGCCTCGTGTTCGGCGAGTCGGGCGAGCCCGACGATCGCGATCGCGAACGCGATCATCGACCACACCTGGATCGCCCCGCCGGCTTCACCGTTGTTCATCCCGTCTCCCTGGGCGATGTAGCTCGCAGTGCTGACGGCGAGGAGGAGCGGCGCGACGACTGCTGCGATCAGGGTGGTGCGGCGGGTGAGCTGGTTCATCCGTCGATCGAAACTCACAGCTCCGCCGGTCGCCTCGTCAGAAGTGGTGATCTGTTGCTCAGAGCAGGTGATGGCTCCGCGCGATCGCAGCGGCTTGCCCGCGAGAACCGGCCCCCAGCTTGCGGAGCACGTTCCGGACGTGGGTCTTCGCCGTGTTCGTGCTGACGTGCAGCCGCTCTGCGATGGCCTGGTTCGACGCGCCCTCGTGGAGGAGTCGCAGGACCTGCACCTCGCGGCCCGAGAGCACCTCGGGGGAACCCGGAACAGCGAGTGGTGCGGGAACAGCGTCACGGTCCAGCGCCGCGAGCGCCAGCGACACGGTGCGCCCCCGCGGCAACCGGAGCAGGAGCGGGACGATGTCGGGACCGGCGGTGACGAGCAGCCCCGGCGTGCCCCACGCGGTGAACGACGCCACGGCCTCGCCCAGCACATCGAGGGCTCGGCGCTCCTCTCGGTGCTCGTCGAGCAGCAGCGCGAGGTCGAGTCGAGGGTCGCCCACCAGCGGCCGCACCCGCTCGTCGCGCTGGATCGCGACGGCCTCGTCGATCGCGCGCTCCGCCCGTCGTCGGTCGCCTTCTGCCCAGCGCAGCTGCGCCTCGACCAGAGGACGCACGTTCCGCGAGTGGTCGAGCCCCCCGGCGCCCGCATCGGTCAGCGCGAGGAGGCCGTGCAACCGTCGAAGGCCCTCGACGTCGCCGCGCCGGCGCAGCAATCGCGCGAGCTGGCAGCGACGCAGGTCGTCGAGGCTGACGTCGAGCGGGGTGGCGTCGGCGATGTCGATGCCGTCACGGAGGATCTCTTCGGCGAGCCGATGGTCGCCGTCGACCATCGCCGCGGTGACGAGGACCCAATCGATCGTCGTGCGCAGGTACGGGAAGCTCCGCAACAGGGCGCTGACGTCGTGGCCGGCGCGCACAGCTGCGGCCGCGCCAGCGGGATCAGCGAGCAGCAACGAGGTCCAGGCGCGCTGATGGACGATGCCGGCATCGACCATCCGCGAGCCGGTGATCCGTGTCGCCGCCCACTCGGCGTACTGCGCGACGCGCTCGGTCACCCCGGGGACACCGGCGAGCAGTGGGCTCAGGTGCTGCGCGAGGGACTCGGCGGCGCCGGTGTCGGCGGTCCTCGTCGTCAGGTCGACGGCGAGGTCCACGCGGTGGGCGACCGCCGACCAGTCACCGGCGAACAGCGCGCCGTAGGCGCTCGACAAGTGGTGATCGGCGCGGGCGGAAGGCGGCAGCGCGTCGAAGCCAGGCGAACGTTCGAGAGCGGCGAGGCGCGGCACCCAGCGGGCGTGATCGTAGGTGGCGACGTGGAGGGCACGCGCTGCGAGCCACACCGCAGCTTCGTCGCCGGCAGCTTCGAGCGTCGGCAGCACCGCCTCGAGCGCCGAGGACGCGACGGCGACATCACCTCGGCGAGCGGCGGCAAGCCCGTGACAGAGCTGGAGCCGCGGTCGCCGTTGGACGTGCTCGGGGAGCCGCCGGAGCCATCCGGCCGAGCGGTGCAGGCTCGACGGGCTGGAGAAGAGGTCGAGCCCCTCCTCGATCGCATCGGCCGCGTCGTCCCAAGCACCGGCCGCGAGCAGGTGCTCGATCCGTGCCGCGGACGTCGGGGCGCTGTCCGCAGCGACCTGATGGAGCAGGGACAGCCGACCGGGGTCGACAGCTCGCAGCCTGCGAAGGAGGTGCGAGCGCAACAGGTCGTGGTATCGGTACTCCGTCTCCTCCTGGTCGAGCGTCTCGATGAAGAGTCGGTGGCGCCCGGCGAGGTCCCACAGCACTGCCGCCGCGTCGTCGCGCCCGGTGAGCGCAGCTGCCCTGGCCGGGCTGACCTCGTCCAGCACCGCGAGGTCGGTGAGGAAGCGCGCCACGTCGGGCCGCTCTCGAGCGAGCAGCTCCTCGTCGATGTAGTCATCCAGCCCGCCCGATGGATGACCGAGGAGCCGGATCCCGGTCACCCAGCCCGAGGATCGCTCGACGAGGGCTTCCACCTCCACTCGATCGAGTCCGAGCCCGAGGCGCTCGTTGAGCAGACGTGTGGCGCGATCGGCGTCGAGGGCGAGGTCCCGGTCACCCACCTCGCCGAGCTGCTGGCGTGCACGAAGCCGCGCGAGCGGGAGCCGTGGTCGCGTTCGGCTCGTCGCCAACACGCGGACGTGCCTCGGTAGGTGTTCGACCAGGTACCCGAGCAGCGTCAGAGCTTCGTCGCTGCGGATCGTGTGCAGGTCGTCGAGCACGATGACGAGGCGCCGCTCGGCGCGACGCTCGAGGTCGTCGAGCAGCACCGAGGCCGCCCGACGGACATCGTTGACCGTCACGAGGCCCTCGGCCAGCAGCGGCTCGATCGACGACAGGGCACAGCCGGACGAGACCTCTCCGGCTGCCGCGAGCAGACCGAGGAGCGTCGACGGGTCGTCGTCGGGCTCGTCGAGGTGCACCCAGAGCACAGTCCCTGCTTGTTCGGCGACGGCGGTGGCGAGGGTGGTCTTGCCCGCTCCGGGTGCTGCGACGATCAAGGTCAGCGGTCGAGACGCCACCAGCTCGACGGTTCGAGCCACGAGGTCGTCATCCAACACGACATCGGCAGATCGGCTGGGCGTTCGGAACTTCGCCCGTGGCGATCCCCCCAGCGGTGCTCGCTCGTCACGCACCGCGACATTTTGGTCGTTCGGACGAGCCACGGGAACCGTTGCCGGACATCTCGTCCGAGCTGCTGTGCCGTCGGGCTCGCTGCGGGGTTGCGTGGGGTAGGAGGTCGGCATGACCTTGATCCTGGTTGCCGTCGACGAGTCCGACGAGTCGATCGCGGCCGCACGAGAGGCGCGCG
>JBFWSW010000040.1:0-6146 GCA_050248155.1 Ilumatobacteraceae bacterium | reverse complement strand
GGCTCGGGCGCCAGCAGTCCGGCGAAGGGATCACTCGGTCCTGGACCTCGATCCGTCACCGCCACGTGGACACGACCCGGTGCGGATGAGATCTCGAGGCACACCGGTGACGTGCCGTGCAGCGACGCGTTGGTCACCAACTCGCTGACGGACACGACGAGAGAATCGGACCGGACTGCGCCGAGTGCCGCCTGGCGGGCCGTGTGGCGGGCGAGGTCGCGGGCATCCTTCGCCGTCGGCTCGAAGATCACCTCGTCGGGTGCCGGTCGCTCCACCTGTCGATCGATCCATCCAGCGAGGAGCGCAGCGGGATCGCGGTAGGCACCGTTGATCGTGTGCCGGCCGTCGCCGTCGGCGAGATGACGATGCGTCTCAGCGACATCGGTCAGCACGTGATCGGGTGTGGTGCGGGTGTCGTACGGGCACATGCCCCACACGGGCAGGCTGTCGAACGCACGATTGACCGCGGCCTCGTATCGAGCCCATCCGTGCCAGCTGCATCCCGTCCCCGGGTGCGGCACGTCGCCGACGACGCGGATCTGTTCTGCGCCGGTCGAAGCCAGGTCTTCGAAGAGCTCGAGGTACGAGCGGATGGTGCTGGCCGGGCGGCCGTACTGGTCGCCGCCCGGGAGGAACGTCACGCCGTCGACATCACCGAGCGCATTGCGGGTCAGCGTGGCGTTTCGCTCGGCGAAGGCGACGACTGCCGGCTCGCCGTTGGCGACGCCGTCGCGAAGGAACGGTACGACGATGTCGAGGAGCTCGTCGTCGCTGCTGTAGAAGGCTGCCTCGTGGAAGAACCCCGAGTATCCCGCGGCGGCCCCTGACCTCACGTGGCGACGACCTCCGCCGCGCCGAGATCGGTCCCGTCGATCGCGCCGTCTGCAGGGGACATCCTCGAACCCTACGTCCGAACTTCGGAAACTGTCGACCCTTCCCGCCTATTCGGCCGTGACCACGGCCTCCGGACGTCGAGACGAGAACAGCTCTGCGGGTGAGAGGGTCCCACACATCACGCTGACGAAGTCGTCCATCGCGCGTTGGTCGCACGCGATCGAGCCGAGCAACTGCTGGAACTCGGGCGGCGGAGGCTCCAGCGTCGCCATCTGGGTGGTGAACTCGTACATCGGCAGTGTCGCGTCGTCACGCGCTGCCTGATAGTTGCGCATCGCTGTCTCGAACGACTCACCTTCCGACCACACAGCGTGCAACGCGTCCGCCACTCGTTCCGCGTCGACGAAGGCGTTGCAGATCCCTTGCGCCGTGATCGGATCCTTCGTGAACCCGGCATCGCCGACCAGGACCCACCCCGGGCCGTACGGGACACGGTAGAAGTTCGGCACGCCGCCGCTCGTGAACCGCTCCACCCGGGTCGCTGCCGCCACCCGGTCGGCCAACTCCGGTGCTCGCGCCACCGCTTCGAAGTAGTTCGTCGCGAGGTCGCCACGGAACTGCGCGGCCTGCGCGAAGGGGCAGCCGACCAGCAGCAGCGTGAGACCATCGTTGGTCGGGATGGCCGCGAAGCCACGATCGCCTCGGATCGTCGTGACCATGCCGTCCACCGGTAGGTCACTCCAGAACGTGTAGAAGGCGTTCTCGAGCACCGGCTTCTCGTGATACCGAGCGGCGTCGACCGCCCGAGCAACCCGGGAGTTGTGGCCGTCGGCCCCGATGACGACACGTGCTCGGACCGTCACGTCCCCGCTGCCGTCAGCGTGACCGCGGATCCCCACCACTGCTCCGTCGGCGAACAGCACGTCGTCGACGGTGAATGCCTCACGGACCTCGGCGCCGGACGCAGCGGCCGCTTCGACGAGGATCGTGTCGAGCACCGTGCGGCGCGGTGCGATCGTCGTGCTGTGGCCCTCGACGGCGCGGGGCCGCCCGCTGATGACGAGTGGGCCGAAGTCGAACGACGAACGTTCGATCGGCGGGCATCCCGTCGCGCGGACGGCATCGAGGAGACCCCAGCGGTGGAGCGCTGCGACCCCGTGTGGCTGGATCAACAGCGTCGACAGCGTGTCGCTGGGAAACGTCGAGCGGTCGACGAGGAGCACTCGGTGCCCCGCTCGTGCGAGGAGCATGGCAGTGGGCGCGCCGCCGCACCGGGCTCCGACCACGACGGCGTCGTACTGATCACGGTTGGTGTGCATGGGGGCACCCTGCACCGAAGGCCGTTTGAGGAGCGTTTGGGCCGTTCGAGCTCGTTCAGTGGCCGGCTGCCAACGCGATGCGGGTCGTGGCGATTCGTCGGAGGTGCCCCTCCGCACCCTGCTGCCGGGCCGCCGTGTCGGCCTGGTGCAGCGCGTCGAGCACCTCGGTCGAGGGTGCGCCGGCGGCGTGGAGGAACCATGCCCTCAGCCTGTGCGCTTCTGCGACCCAGAGCGACGTGCCACCGGCCGCGAGCACTCGTCCAGTCGCGTGCAGCCCGTCTGCTGCTCCTCGGATCACCTCGTGCGCGGCCAGCAGCGCGCGCATGATCGTCTGCTGGAAGCCGGGGTAGAAGTTCCTGCCCTGGCATCGATCGAGTGCGGCTTCGATCCGCTGCAGGCCCGCGCTCCGATTGCCCGCGTGGACGTCGAGCAGACCGAGCAGCGCCTCGCGCTTGGTGATGTGTGGAAGCGAGTCCATGCCGAGCGAGCCGAGGAGCGATGTCCAACGCTCGAGCCGGTCGAAGTCGCCGACATCAATGGCCAGCACGCAGGCGAAGATGACCGCGGTGTCGTGGCTCAGCGGATGACCGACCTCGGCGCCCACGTCGAGCGCGCGCTCGCACGTGGCGACCGCCTCGTCGGTGTGCCCCAGGAACCAGAGCGTGTTCGCCAGCCGGCTCAGGCACACCACGTACGGATCGTGGCCATATGTCAGCTGGTGCTGCCGACGGCTGCTGGGCTCGTACCGCTCGACGACCGTGCTGAAGTGGTCGAAGGCTGCCTCGAGGTCGGCCGCCCAGTACGCGCTGATGCCGAGCAGGTAGTGGCTCTCCACCTCGAGGGAGGCATCACCGCTCGCGGCTGCGGCGCTCCTGAGTCGCTCGGCGGAGGCGCCCGCGTGGGCGAACTCGTCTCGGCACAACGCGGACATCACCATGGAACGGACGAACGACGGTTCGAGGTCGAGGCCGAGCGACGACGACACCTCGATCGCTCGCTCGTGGGTGGCGCGCATGCGTGAGGTGCCGTACCCGTCGACGCCTGCGAGCACGCCGGGGAGTGACGACAGCAGCTCGAGCTCACGAGCGTGACGGGTGTCCGGACGCAGCCGGGGTACGAGAGCCAGGGCCTGCTCGAGGAGCTGTGTTGCTTCGGCGTACGCGAACATCGCGTGTGCCTCCAGCGCGGCGTGGTGCAGCCGGGCGACGGCTTCATCGATGCGGTTGGCGGCCATGAGATGTGCCGCGATCAGCGCGCTCGATGATCTGTCGCTGCCGTCGGCCGAAGTGAGGCAGGTCGCGGCAGCAGCGTGCAGCGACCGGCGTCGCGCCGGTCCGATCCGTTCGTACGCCGCGTCGCGCAGCTTGCCGTGGCTGAACTCGTACGAATCGGTTCCCGACTCGTTCAGGATGCCGCGCTGCCACAGCTCGTCCACGCCCCTCACGAGCGACGCGACGTCGACGTCGCCCACCCGTCCCAGCGTCGCCGCCGAGCACGGACGTCCGACGACCGCTGCTGCCTCGAGCACCGTCGCGGCTGCGTCGGACAGCTGACGGAACCGACCTTCGATGACCGCCCGGAGACGCGGGCTGAGCGTGACCGGACCCGAGCCGTTCCAGCCGGCGCGCAGCATCTCGGTGACGACGAGGGGGTTCCCTTCCGATTCAGCGAACAATGCGGCCGCAGCTGTCTCGGTCAAGGTGGAGCCCAGCAGCTCATGCCCGAGCTCGACTGTGGCATCGAGCGTGAGGCGATCGAGGTTCAGTTCGGTCATCTGCTCGTTGGCCACGAGCTCGTCCCGCAGGGCAAACAGGCCGTGGCCGCTGCCGACGTCCTCGAAGCGTGCAGTCATCACGACGACGAGGCGGGCGTCGAATCGCCGGCGGACGAGATGGCTGATGGTCTCCAGGCTCGCGTCGTCGCTCCACTGGGCGTCATCGACGATCAGGAGGACCGGCTTCCCGGACATCGTCAGTGCGCGCCCGACCGCTTCGAGCATTCGTCGGCGCTCGCTCGCTGCGTCGGCGACGATGGGCCGGTCAGCACGGTCGGACGCGCCGAGCTCGGGCAGCAGGCGGGCGAGCGTGCGCCGGTCCTCGTAGTGGAGCTCGCCCAAGGTCGCTGCGATGTCGGGTGATCGGAGCCACGTCACGATCACGGAGTTCGCCAGCATCCGCTCGCCCGTGTATGAGCGAGCCCACCCGACTGTCGCGGTCGCACAGTGCTCGCGCATCACCTCGACGAGACGGGTCTTGCCGACGCCGGCCTCACCTGCGACCAGCACGGCGGCGGGCTCGCCAGGTCTCGTCGAGTGCCAAAGCGATTGCAGGAGCGCCAACTCGCGCTCTCTGCCGACGAGCCGGCGACCGGGCCCACTTCGCACCTCCAACGAGGTCGAACGACTCGCCGGATCGTCCAACAGCTCGTGATACAGCGCAACGGTCGCCGGGTCCGGTCCCACGTCGAGCTCCCGCTCGAGCGTCGCCAGACACTCGTGGTACGCCCTGATCGCACTCGCCCGGTCACCCGCGCGATGGTGCGCCTCGATCCGCAATCGGTGGGCCGTCTCATCGAGAGGATCGGTCCGGACGAGCTCGCGCGCGACGTCAGTCGCCTCGTGTGCGCGGCCCACGTCGATCAAGGCGGTCGCCAGGCGCCGAAGCGCGTCGCGGTACTTCGACGTCAGGTCGGCTCGGCGCCGAACGACCCAGTCGTCGAGATCGCCGACGAGCAGTTCGCCTCGGTGGGGCTCGATCGCCGCACGGCAGCGAGCGATGAGGTCGTCCGGCTGGTCCGGATCGGCGCGTGCCGCTGTTGCGAGCGCCGCCTCGAAGCGGTGCACGTCGACGTCGACGGGTCCGTTCGGCCGCCACTGGAGCGACGTCGCGTCGGCGTGGAGCGCAGCCTCGAGCGCCGGATCCGCATGGCGCAGGACATGGACCACGTTGCGAAGGTTGGTCCGGGCTTGTGCATCGGTCGACTCCGGCCAGAACATCGCGGCCAGCTCTTGGCGCGGGTGAGCGATGTCCGGGTGGAGCACCAAGTAGGCGAGGAGCGAGCGGGCACGACCGGACCGGAGGACCTCGAGCGGCCGATCATCCACGCGCAGGTCGAACCCGCCCAGGAACCGGAGCTGCAGCGGGGCATGTGTGGCTTGGGCACTGGCGACCGTGAGCCGACCCATCGCAGGAATTGTCGCGCGCGCGGCTCGAACCGTGGTCCGGCGCCCTCCTCGACCGGTGCGACCCGGTCGAACGCTTCGACGGACGTGGCTGTCCTGTCAGTGGCCCTGGCGGTCGACCTCGCTGCGCGCCCACTCGAGCAAGCGGTCGGGGGGCAGAGCCCCGACCTGACGGGCTCGGACTTCGCCGTCGCGCAGCAGGAGCAGCGTCGGAATGCCCTGCACGCCGAAGCGAGCGGAGACGCCCGGCGCATCGTCGACGTTGACCTTCACCACCTTGAGTCGTCCTGCGAGCTCGGTGGCCGCGCGCTCGACACCGGGGGCGACCATCCGGCACGGGCCACACCACGGGGCCCACAGATCGACGAGGACAACTCCACTCGTCCGCGCTGCATCGTCGAACTCACGCTCGCCGGCGTCGACGATCCAGGGGAGGTCGCGATGGCACGCGGCACACCGCGGATGCCCGAAAGCACTGGCGGGAACGCGGTTCCGCCGCCCGCATCCGGGACACGTCGTGATGGCGTTGTGAGCCTGTCCAGACATACCCCCCATGGTATCGGGCGGTTTGGGCGATGGGCGGTCCGGGGTAGGTGAGGAGGTTCTGACGACGAGGCAGCGACCGAGCCATGGCACTCGTCGAAGTGAGGAGGTCGACCGTCAGATGACTGATCCGAATGGTGAGCAGGTCCAGCGCGTCACGCTGTACTTCGATCCTGCCTGTCCGTGGACGTGGCGCACCTCGCGATGGTTGGTGGGTGCAGCGACCACTCGTGGGGTGCCGGTCGAGTACGCGGCGCTCGAGCTCACAG
>JBFWSW010000039.1:0-41228 GCA_050248155.1 Ilumatobacteraceae bacterium | reverse complement strand
GCTCTGGTGCAGTGCCGCATCGCGGCGCACCATCGACCTCGATGAGCACCATCGACGAGCACCGTGCCGCGCTCCGCCACAGTTCACGTTGGCTCGACTACCTGACCCGCCACAGCGGCCTCCCGGGGCCGCGGGGCAACCTCGAACTGGTGGCAGCGTGTGGCGAGGAGGCGGATCTCGAACGTGCGGAGGAGCTCATCGCGACCGACGACGAGTTCGCCCTCGTCTGTGGTCTCGTGGCCCTCGGGCGGCTGCTCGGCGAGGGTGACCGGCACCACGAAACGGTGTTGCACGCACGCGCGTCCGATCACCGGTGGCGTGTGCGAGAGGGCGTCGCGATGGCGGTCCAGCGCGCCGGTGACGCCGATCGCGAACAAGCATTCGCGATCGCCGAGCGCTGGGCGCTCGACCCCGACCCGCTCGTCCGGCGCGCCGCCGTCGCCGCGGTCTGCGAGCCGCGCCTCCTCGACGACCACGATCACGCGATGCGGGCGCTGGCGCTGCTCGATCGAGTGACGGCAGACCTTGCCGCTTCACCGAACGCCGGTCGCTGGAACCCGGGCGTTCGCACCCTGCGCCAAGCGCTCGGCTACGCCTGGAGCGTGGCCGTCGCCGCCGCCCCGGAAGATGGTCTGCGGTGCTTCGGGGCGTTGACCGGTTGCGACGATCCCGACGTGCAGTGGATCGCGCGCGAGAACTGCCGGAAAGCTCGACTGAAGCGCCTTCTCGCTCGGTGACGTCGCCGAACCGCGGGGAGACGCACCATGCCGCAGCGCTGGAAGGCGGCGCACCTCGACCCGGCTGACGGTCCCGCGGATGCGGGTCGCTCGTCGCCGGCCCGACGCGCACCGCCAGCGAACCGTCATGTGCTTCGATGCGCCCGCGCACCATGTTCACGATGAGCGGTGCGCGAGGTTGTGACGTTGTCCTCTGTGGCTCAGGGTCGCGCGCTCGTACCGTGAATCCATCCCAGCCGGGTCGCTTCGTCCGGGGGAGGAGCAGCACCGCCGTGCCAGCCTTCAGCTCACGTCTCAACGCATCGGATGCGGTCCTCTGGAACATCGAGCGCGACCCCGCGCTGCGGACGACGATCGTCGCCATCTCGGTGCTCGATCGCCCGCCCGATTGGCAGCGCCTCCGTGCTCGAGTCGAGGCCGCCGCGGACGAGGTGCCGCGGCTTCGCCAACGGGTCGAGCCGGCGCTCCTGCACGTCGGCGCGCCGCGCTGGCGCGACGACCCGACGTTCGACCTCGACTACCACCTGCGCAGGTTCGAGTGCGCCTCGCCGGCGACGCTCGACGAGGTGCTCGGCCAAGCAGCGCCGATCGCGATGGCCGCGTTCGACAAGACGCGGCCGCTGTGGGAGTTCACGCTCGTCGAAGGCCTCGTCGGTGGGCGCGCCGCGCTCATCCAGAAGCTGCACCACTCGGTCACCGACGGCGTCGGGGCCGTGCGGCTGGCGAAGTGCTTGCTCGACGACTCGCGCTCGGGTCGCGGTCGGCGGCGGACCTTCGACACCGATTCGCGCCCGGTCGATCACGAGCTCGACCGGCTCTTGCGCCTCGCTGGTTCCGCCGCGGCCAGCTGGGTGCGCCCGGTCGACGCCGCTCGCTCGGCAGTGCGAACGGCGGTCTCGGCGGTCAAGCTCGTCGCCCCGGCGCGGGCGCCGATGTCGCCGCTCATGGTGGGCCGTGGACCCGGGCGCCGCCTGTTCGTGCTCGACCTCTCGCTGGCCGCGCTGCGCGACGCTGCGCACGCGGCAGGTGCGACGCTGAACGACGCGTTCCTGGCCGCGGTCGTCGAGGGCCTGCGGCGCTACCACGACGGTCACGGCACCTCGCTCGACGCGTTGCGCATCAACATGCCGGTCAACCTGCGCGGGCCCGACGATCCACCGGGCGCGAACCGGTTCGTGCCGGTGCGGATGATCGTGCCGGTCGAACACGACGGCGCCCCCGACCGGATGCGCCGCATCGACGAGCTGTCGCGAGCGTGGCGGGACGAGCCGGCGCTCCCGATCACCGACCTGATCAGCGGCGCGCTGACGATGCTGAACCCGGCGATCTCGACCCCGATCATGGCGGGGATGCTGAAGTGCGTCGACCTCGTCGCGACGAACGTTCCCGGCTTCGAACGCCCCGTCTTCCTCGCCGGTGCCGAGGTGCTGCGCCAGTTCGCCTTCGCTCCGCCCTCGGGTGCCGGGATGAGCATTGCGCTCATGTCGTACGTCGATCGGTGCTGCATCGGGGTGAACGTCGACACCGCGGCGGTGCCCGATGGCCGAGCGTTGGTCGACTGCCTGCAGGCCGGCTTCGACGACGTCCTGTCCGTCCGGCAGCGCGCCGGAGCCGCCGCCCGATGAACCGGCTGAGCGCGCTCGACGCCTTGTTCCTCTACGCAGAAGACGGGACGAGCCACATGCACATCGGGTCGTGTGCGGTGTTCGACGGCCCGGCGCCGACGCACCGTCAACTGGCTCGATGGATCGACGGTCGCCTCCACCTCGTCCCCCGCTTCCGGCAGCGGGTGCAGTTCGTCCCTGGTCACCTCGGACGTCCGATCTGGATCGACGACGACACCTTCGACCTCGATCGTCACCTGCGGTCGCGCCGGCTCGAACGGCCGGGTGACGACGAGGCTCTGTGGGCGCTGGTTGCCGCGCTGATGAGCGACGAGCTCGATCGCGACCACGCCCTCTGGCAGATGACGATGGTGACAGGGCTTGCGTCAGGTCGATGGGCGCTCGTCACCAAGGCGCACCACTGCATGGTCGACGGCGTGTCGGGCACCGATCTGATGTCCGCGCTGCTCGACGATCAGCGATCGCCTGTCACGACGGAGCGCCCGAGGTGGACTCCGGCTCCTCCGCCGAGTGCTGCCGAGCTCGTGACCGGCGCGCTGCGAGCCAATGCCGGCGATGCTGCGACCGCTGTGCGGGCTGTCGGGAGGTGTGTGCGCGCACCGCGACGCGCGTGGGAGACGAGCGCGGGTGCCGCGACCGGCCTGCTCGAGTTCGCAAGGCACCTCGCCCGACCGGATCGTGGCGTTCCCGTCGACGGCCATCTGGATGCCGATCGGACGTTCGCGGTCGCTCGCTGCGAACTGGCCGACGTCCGTGACATTCGCCGAACATTGGGTGGATCGGTGAACGACGTCGTGCTGTCGGTCGTCGCGGGCGCGATGCGCGAGGTGATGGCAGACGGTGTCTCGCCCGGGACGACCGTGTCGTGCCTCGTGCCCGTCTCGATCCGCGCTGCGGATGACCGGACGGCGAACAACCAGGTGTCGCTCATCATCGCCCCACTCGCCGTCGGGGTCGGCGACCCGGTCGAACGCCTCGACGTGACCCGGCGGAACATGGCCGAGCTCAAGCGTTCGAACGAGGTCGCCGCGGGCATCGCCACGTTCACGCTCGCGAACCTGGTGCCCGCACCTCTCCTCGCCGCAGGCATCCGCGCGACCGAGACGTTCATGCAACAGGTCTCGCAGCGGATCGTCGGCACGGTGGCGACGAACGTGCCGGGACCGCGGGCCCCGCTGTACGCCCTCGGTCGCGAGATGCGAGAGTACATCCCCTTCGTCCCGCTCGGCCCGGGTGTGCGGGTGGGCATCGCGATCCTGTCGTACGACGGCCACCTGGCGTTCGGGGTGAGCGGCGACGGGGGAACCGGGAGGCAGGTCGATCGCATCGCGACATCGATCGAGGACGGGATGGCGCGACTCGTCGAGCTCGCGACCACACGAGGAAGGACCGCGTCATGAACTGGCGAAACGTCGGCCGGCGGCTGAGCCGGCACACGGTGATCGTGCTGTCGATCGCCGGCCTGGCGACCCTGGCGCTGCTCGTCGGCGCTCGGCAACTCGACTTCGAGACAGGACAGAACAGCTACATCGACCCGTCGTCTCAGGTGGCGCGCGACAACGAGCGCTACCAATCGCTGTTCGGTGGCGAGAGCATGATCGCGCTGTTCACCGCGGCACCCGATCGCTCGATCGTCGATCTGTTCTCTGCTGCGAACCGGGCGCAGCTGCAGGATGTCGAGGAACAGCTCGCCGCCAACGACGCCGTGCAGTCGGTCGTCTCACCGCTGACGCTGCTGACCTGGACGCAGGACCTCATCACGAGTGGCACGGCGAGCGAGATCCTCTCCCGCTCGATCGAACGAGAACCCGACGAGGCGGGCGTGGCCCTGCGGCAGCAGGACGCGACGATCACCGTGCAGCGCCTCGGCGCAGCAGGGGAGCAGTCGTTCGACAACCCGGAGTGGGTGCGCTTCCTGCTCTTCGGCAACGACCACTTCTCGATCGGCGCCGATGGTCGTCTCGTTGCGCCCGCCGACGATCAGCTCGTCGTGCGCAAGGCGTTGCGTGCGTTCATCCCCGACGGGCGTCACGCGATCCTGGCGGCGGTCCTCGTCGGCAACGCATCGCTCGACGAGCAAGCCGTCGGATCCGACGCGGTGCAGGATGTGTTCGACGGCCGAGCCTTCGAGCACGCCACCGTCACCATCACCGGCACGCCGACCTTCCTCACCGACATCAACGACTACCTCCAGGGTGGGATGTTCACCCTCGGCGGCATCGCCGTCATCGTGATGGTCGTGATCCTCGTCGTCGCCTTCCGCGTGCGCTGGCGGTTGCTGCCGTTGTTGGGCATGATCGGCGGGGTCATCTGGGGTTTCGGGATGTTCGGCTTCACCGGCGGCAGCTTGTCGCTCGTCACCATCGCCGGCCTGCCGATCCTCATCGGCATGGGCATCGAGTTCTCGATCCAGACGCAGAACCGCATCGAGGAGGAACGTGCCACGGAGGATGGTCGCGATCCGTTTGCCGAGACGGCGGCGACGATGGTCCCTCCGATGCTGCTGGCGACGATCGCCGCGGTGCTGGCCTTCCTGACGATGAAGATCTCGCGGGTCCCGATGGTGCAGGACTTCGGGGTGCTGCTGGCCATCGGCATCGTGGCCCTGTTCGTCGCAGGTGTCGTGCTGCCGATGGCGATCGTCGGTGCTCGCGAACGCAGGAGCCCCTCGCACCGACCGCCGCGCGAGGGCTGGGTCGAGCGGGTGGTCGCATGGCTCGGCAGCTTGCCGCGCGGTGCGGTGATCCCGCTCGTCGTCCTCGCTGCTGGTCTGCCGGTGCTCGGGCTCGTGCTCGAGCGCGGCACCCGCATCGAGAGCGACCCGATCAACTGGGCCAACCAGTCGAGCACATCGATCGTCAATGCCCGCACCCTCGAGCGCGAGACCGGGTTCGCGACCACCCTGGGGGTGTTCGTCGAGACGAGTGGCGCCGAGACCAATGGCATCTACACCGATCAGATGGGTGCGTTCGTCCTCGACCTCGTCAACCGTTCGATGGGCGAGAGCAGCGAGCTCGCCGAGGCGTCGAGCCTGGCGACCACCGCCGCCTGGGTCGCCGACGTGCCGGGCGCGACGCCGCTCGCGCCCACCGGTCTGGACATGCTCGAGACCTACGGGCAGGCTCCCGCCGCGTTGCAGGAGCTCCTCGTCGCCCAGGACGGCAACGCCACGCAAGTGCTGTTCCAGGTGGGTCCGTCGTCGCTCGACGAGCGCGCCGACGTCCTCGACCGCGTCGAGGCAGCCGTCGCCGATCCCGGCGACGGTGCGCGCTTGCCTGCCGGCGCGTCGGCCACCACCGGTGGGCTCGCCGTCGTCGGCGTCGGCCTGCTCGAGAACATCACCGACAACCGCGTCGAGCTGACCGTGGTCGCGCTGCTCTTGGTCGCCGGTCTGGTGGTGCTGCGGCACCGCGACCTCGTGCGAGCGCTGCTGACGATCATCCCGGTGATGCTCGCCGTCGGCACGTCGACGACGCTCGTGCGCCTGCTCGGCGTCACACTGAGCCCGCTCACCACCGTCAGCGGACCGCTCGTCGTCGCGACCTGCTCGGAGTTCGCGATCCTGTTGGTGGCCCGGTACGCAGAGGGGCGTGCAGCAGGCCTCGACCCCGAGCACAGCACTCGCAGTGCCGCGCGGCACACGGGCCGGGCCTTCTTCGCCTCGGCTCTGACGACCCTCGGTGGGTTCGCCGTGCTGATGTTCTCGACCCTGCCACTGCTCGGCGACTTCGGGATCGTCGTGACGATCAACATCGCAGTCGCCCTGCTGGCCGCGCTGGTCGTCGTCCCCCCGCTCATCCAGGAGGCCGACCGCAGAGGGCTGCTCGTGCTCGAGCGGGCCGACGCCGACGAAACGGCCCGAGCCGACGGGCGTCGCCGGCGCGCCGCAGGTCTCATCTCGGGCGCGCTGCTCGCTGCAGGCGGGCTGACGTTGGCGGCGATCGCCGTGAGCGGTGGCGAGTCTGCGGCGGCTCGGCCGCTGACGGCCGACACAGCGGAGGCGCCGGCGACGCTGCCGCCGCCGACGACGGCACCTCCCTCGACCGTGCCGACGACGCCCGCCACCACCCAACCCGGCGCACCCGGCAGCACGGTGGAGGGTGAGACCACGGTTCCCGGCGACAGCGTTGCGCCGGAGACCTTGCCGCCCGGGCCGGCCGAGCGACCGACGGGTCTGGTCGCCGGGGCGTTCTGGGACGGGCTCGTCGCCGCAGGCGTGGACCCGGGCGTGGCGCGCTGCGCTGCCGACGACCTGCTCGCCACGACGTCCGAGGCCGACCTGCTCGCGATGGGCATCGCCTCGGTGCCGCGTCCGGCCGAGGTGAACGCCTTGCTCGACACCGCCGCGAAGCGCTGCGGTGTGACCCAGGAGCAGCTCGATGCAGCCGCCGCGGCGAGCGGTGCCTGACCGACCAACGATCTCTCACGAGGAGCGCGCCGACCATGAAAGAGCTCGTCTACCACCGCCACTTCCTGCCGATGCTCGACCGCTGGCCGAACAAGGTCGCCTTCCACGACGGCACCTATCACGCGACCTTCGCGCAGCACGGTGACCGCGTGCTCCGGCTCGTCGATTCGATGCGCAACGAGCTCGGCATGCACCCCGGTGACCGCTTCGCGGTGATGTCGTGCAACAGCCACGAGTACCTCGAGCTGTACCACGCCGCGTTCCTGGGCGCAGGTGTCATCAACCCGTTGAACCTCCGCCTGGCCGGCCGCGAGCTGCAGCACATCCTGGCCGACTCGGGGACCACGGTGGCGTTCGTCGACGCCCTGTTCGCCGACCACTTCGTGCGCAACATCGCCGAGGTGCGCGACGAGCTGCCGCTGCGTCACATCGTGCTGATCGGCGAGGCCGACGTCACCCACGACGTGCGCTACGAGCACCTCGTGTCGGAGGGCAAGCCGCAGGTTCCGGACGAGCCGGACGAGAGCGACCCTGTGCTGCTGATGTACACCGGCGGGACGACGGGTCTCGCGAAGGGGGCACTGCTCGAGCAGCGCGCCGAGATGCTGAACTTCTACCACATCGGGATGGCCGTCGACCTCGGCGAGGACCGCGTGTACCTGCACCAGACGCCGATGTTCCACGCCGCGTCGATGGCGGGTGTGCTCGGGCTCCCCGCCACGGGCGGGACCTCGGTCATCGTGCCGCTGTTCGACCCGCCGGCGGTGCTGAGTGCGATCGAGACCTATGAGGTCGACTGGACGCTGATGGTGCCGGCGATGATCTCGCTCACCCTCGACCACCCCGACTTCCGCCCCGAACGGCTGGCGTCGATGCGCGACCTGGTGTACGGCGCGTCGCCGATGCCGATCGCGCTCTTGGACCGCCTGATGACAACGCTGCCAGACGTGAAGCTGTGGCAGGGCTACGGCATGACCGAGTGCTCGTCGGTGCTCACGTTCCTCACCCCCGACGACCACCGGCGAGGCGGCAAGATCCTCGAGTCGGCCGGACGGCCCGTCATCGGCGTGAACCTCGCGCTCCGTGACGAGCAGGGGCGTCCCACCCCGAAGGGGCAGACCGGTGAGGTGTGGGCGCGCGGCGGCAACTTCATGCGCGAGTACTGGCGTCAACCCGAGCAGACGGAGCTGGCGTTCCGCGACGACTGGTATCGCACGGGCGACGCCGGCTACTTCGACGACGACGGGTACCTCTTCCTCGTCGATCGAGTGAAGGACATGATCGTCAGCGGGGGCGAGAACGTGTACTCGATCGAGGTCGAGAACGCGATCTCGACGCACCCCGCGGTGGCGCAGGTCGCGGTCATCGGCATCCCGCACGAGGTGTGGGGTGAGCAGGTGCACGCGATCGTCGTGCTCCATCCGGACATGACGGCCACCGAGGACGAGATCCGCGAGCATGCGAGGCTCGCCATCGCGGGCTACAAGGTGCCCAAGTCGGTGGAGTTCCGCGACCAGCCGATCCCGCTCTCGGGTGCGCTCAAGCCGCTGAAGCGCGATCTGCGTCGCCCCTACTGGGAGCGTTGAGCGCTGAAGCGTCGAGCGGTCAGGCGGCCGAGCGGGTGGATGCCCGCTTCGTCGCCGTCTTCCGGGCAGGCGCCTTCTTGACTGCGGGCTTGCGGGCTGTTGCCTTCTTCGCGACCGGCTTCTTCGCCGCGGCCTTCTTGGCAACAGGCTTCTTGGCAGCGGCCTTCTTGGCAACGGGCTTCTTGGCTGCCGTGCCGCGCAGGCCTTCGAGGCGGTGCGTCAGACGCTCGACCTCGCGCCGACCCTCGTCGAGGTAGGTCTGCAACCGCGCTTCCAGTCGGTCCTCGAGCCGCTGGATCTGGCGCTCGATGTCCTTCGCGATCCGTTCCGTGGCCGCGTTGAGGCGCTCGATCGTCTGCTCGAGACCCTCCGGCGTGACGTGCATGGCGCTCATCACGACTCCTTTGTCCCTGTGTCGTCTTCCCTGGCGCCTCCACGGTACGGCGAGGCCGACGGAGGCGTCAGAGGCGAAGGTCCCGTGTCGGCGCACCGTCAAGACAACGAGCCGTACGTTGAACGCGGCAAGAATTGGAGCTGCGGTGCTACAGGTCGTGCGCGTCGCCGGCGAGGGCGCGCAGGCGCGCGACGATCGCCGGCAGCATCTGCCGCGCCACCATCGGCGTGGTCTCGAGCAAGCTGTTGAACTCGGCGTGGTTGGCGACGAGGATCGTCATCGGCGTGGTCGCGATCACCGACGCCGTCCGCGGGCCGCCGTCGAGCAACGACATCTCGCCCTGGAAGTCGCCCGGCCCGACCTCGGCCACGACCTCACCGTCGCGCTCGACCTTGGCCGTACCGGAGAGGACGACGAAGAACTCGTTGCCGTAGGCGCCCTGGCGGGCGAGCACGAAGTCGGGTTCGATGTCGATGCGGGTCATCAGCCGACGCACCGCATGCAGCTCCTTGTCGCCCAGTCCGGCGAAGATGGGCACGCGCGCCAGCGCGGCGTCGTCCGGGTCGTGGTGGCTCATGGCAGGTCTCCGTGGTTCACGGCCGCACAGTCT
The DNA here is from genome assembly GCA_050248155.1 of Ilumatobacteraceae bacterium. Taxonomy (GTDB): domain Bacteria; phylum Actinomycetota; class Acidimicrobiia; order Acidimicrobiales; family Ilumatobacteraceae; genus VFMC01. The sequence continues at coordinate 31,868 of JBFWSW010000039.1, read as the reverse complement.
GGCACGGTGCACGAGACCGACGTCACACGGAGACCGTGCGACCTCAGGGGCCGACGATCGTGATGCCGCCGTCGATCTTCAGCGTCACACCGGTCACCGCGGCCGCATCGTCGGAGGCGAGGTACACCGCGGCCGCACCGATCTGCTCGGGCGTGGCCAGTCGACGCAGCGGCGTGCGCGCCTGCCGCGCTCGCCAGCCGTCCTCGTCGATCACGCTGTTGGCCCCCGGCGTCGACACGGGGCCGGGCGCCAGCGCGTTCACCCGGATGCCGTGGACGCCGAGCTCGGCCGCCTGCTGGCGGGTGAGCGCGTCGATCGCGCCCTTGATCGAGGAGTAGACAGCGGCGTTCCTGATGGCGAACGAGACGGCGACGGAGGACAGGTTGATCACCGCGCCGCCGCCGCTCGCGATGAGGTGAGGTGTCCCGGCCTGGAGCGACCAGAACGTCCCGGCGATGCCGACCTGGAGCATGCGCACCGCGACGTCGGATGGCATGTCGACGAGCGGTGCGTAGTGGAACATGACTGCGTTGTTGACGAGCACGTCGAGGCGACCGGCCTCGGCGACGAAGGCATCCATCGCCCCGTGCACCATGTCTCGGTCGGACACGTCGCACTGGTACGCCAGCCCGCGCCCCACTCCGGGTCCGCCGGCGCCCGAGGCCTCGGCCGCGACGGCTCGTGCGGCATCGACGTCGATGTCGGCCACGGCCACCGTGGCTCCCTCGCGAGCCATGGCCAAGGAGATGCCTCGGCCGATGCCGGCACCGCCACCGGTCACGAACACCGCTCGTCCTTCGAGCCTTCCGGTCATGTTGCTCCTGTTCTCCGGCCCGGGCGGGGCCCGTTCGACATCCTGCCACGCGGTCGCGGGAGGGTCCGGTGGGACCAAGGTCCCCCGCGCCTGGGTGCGAACGCGTCCGCCGAGGCGTGCGAGATGCGCGGGAGCAAGTCGGATCGTCTGCCTCTGGCCGCGGTCGCTGGTCGAGAGCATCGTTGTCGGCGAGACGGGCGCGGGCGGCGCCGGACGAGTGAGGGCTGAGGAGCGATGGCGAAGGACATGGCACGGACGGACGCCGAATCGGTCTCGGTGGCGTTGCCCGATCGCGAGGCGTTGCTCCGCTTCCTCGACAGCGCGTTGGGCGACGGGAGCAACGATCGCGTCGGGCTCCTGATCATCGAGGTCGACGGCAGCGCCGACGTTGGTGGCGAGCGCGCGGAGCTCCTCGGGCACGTCGCGATGCGCGGACGGCGGATCGTGCGGGGAGGCGACCTGTTCTGCTCGCTCGACGACGATGTGTTCGCGCTCGCCTGGCGACAGGCCGACGAGGCAGCGCAGGCGGGCCTCGTCTCCCGGGTGGTCACCGCGATGCGTGCGCCGTTCGTGCTGTCGGCGTGCGAGCTCTACCTCGACGTCGTCGTCGGCACGTCGCTCAGCGAGCCCACTTCGACCGCGGAGTCGATGCTCGCCAAGGCCGAACGATCCCTGGTGGTCATGCAGACGGCTCGCCGCTACGGCTTGACGCCCGATCCTCAACACGCGACGGCGACGCACGGCCAGCGTGAACCGCATGGCGTAGGCGATGCTGCTCTCACCGGGTCAGCGGCGACGCGGCCACGAGCTGGGCACCCTGTCCCGCCGCGGGCCGGCACGCTCGTGGTCGACCTGTCGGACGGACACGTGCGGCACATCGACGACCCAGGCCAACGCATGCTCGCCGAGCCGCGAGGTCGCCTGGTCGGAGAGCACGTCGCCAAGCTCCTCGATCCGTCGGGGTCGGCGGGGTTCCACCTCGCGCTCGCCGGCCTGACGAGTGGCGCGATCGAGTCGTTCCGCGGCCGGTGCACCTTCCTCCGGCACGGAGAACCGATCGACACGTGGGTGACGGTCCGGGCGATCTCGGTGCGCAACACCCGGCTCGCCGTGTGGACGGCGCTACCCGGGGACGAGGAGACCTCGCCCGTCGAGATCGACGCGCCGTTCTGGCACCGCCAGGTCGAGTTGGCCGTCGGCTTCGTCGGCCCCGACCTCGTCGTCGCGGGCGCTGTGGCGAGCGCGCAGCGCGTCGAGGCGCGTGATCCTCGCTTGCGCAGCAGCCAGGTCACCGAGGTGCTGCGAGCCGGTGGTGCATCGCTGCTCTCGTTCGTCCACGTCGACGACGCCGACGCCGTCCGGGCAGCGCACGGCGTGGCCCTGTCCGGTCACCACCCGACCGTGAACGACGTGCGGTGGTTCCACCCCGCCGGCGGGTGGTTCGACGCCGAGCTGATCATGTTCGCGACGGGAGGCTCGCGTGCCGCCGAGTCCGTCGGGTTCGTCCTCGCCGAGCACTCCACGGCCGCGGCCACCGACGACGCCGACGAGAGGGTCATGCGACTCGAGCGGCTGCTCGCCCACATCGCGGCCGAGGCACGATCGGTCGCGAAGGCTGCCTTCGACGGCACCGACGACGTACGCAGCCAGATCGACTGGAGCCGGCTGGACGGCATGTCGAACCGGCAGCGCGAGGTGGTGAAGCGGTTGGTGATGGGGGAGCGAGTCCCGGCGATCGCCAAGGCGATGTTCATCAGCAGGTCGACGGTGCGCAACCACCTGAGCAGTGCCTTCCACCTCTGCGGCGTCAGCACGCAGTCCGACCTGATCGAGCTGTTCCTGGCAACAGCCGTCGACCAGCCCGCGGCTTGAGCCCGTTCGCACCCGCATGAACGCACAGATGTATTCTCATCCTCACACATGGCGGTCCGCGCTTGTGGGAGGAGGCCGATGGTCTCGGAGGACATGCTGCGAGGTTTGCTCGCTGCGGCGCCTGATGCCCTGCTGGTGGTCGACGCGTCGGGCCGGGTCCGCTTCGCCAGCGATCAGGCCGAGCGCCTCTTCGGCTGGCCGAGCAGCGAGCTCGTCGGACGCGAGGTCGAGTGCCTGGTTCCCGAACGGTTCCGGCGCGGTCATCCTCTCCTCCGGCACGGATATGCGCAACATCCCATCCCTCGGCCGATGGGCGCCGGGCTCGACCTGTGGGCACAGCGCAAGGACGGCACCGAGTTCCCGGCGGAGATCAGCTTGAGCGGCTTCGAGACCGACGAGGGGCCGATGGTCGCAGCGGCCGTGCGCGACGTCACCGTGACGCGGCGCAGCGAGCAGCGACTTCGTGCCGTGCTCGCCTCGGCGCCCGATGCGACGATCGGTGTGGATGCGACGGGACGGATCCAGCTCGTCAACGGCCAGGCCGAGAAGATGTTCGATTGGTCGGCGAGCGAGCTGATCGGCCAGCAGGTGGAGATCCTGGTCCCCGCGAACATCGCCGCGCGGCACGTCACCTATCGCTCGATCTTCGCCGCCGAGCCGTCCTCACGCCCGATGGGCGCCGGCATGCAGCTCTCGGCTCGACGCAAGGACGGCTCGACGTTCCCGGCCGAGATCAGCCTCAGCTCGGTCACCGAGGCCGACGGGTCGCTCCTGGTGCTCGCAGCGGTGCGCGACATCACCGACCGCGTCGAGCTCGAACGGCAGCGGCGACAGCAGGAGCTCGCCGCGCGCGAAGAGCAGTCGCACCGACTCGAGGGCCTCGGCCAGCTCGCCGGCGGGGTCGCGCACGACTTCAACAACCTGCTCGGCGTCATCCTGAACTACACCACCCTGCTCGCCCGTCGAGCGACCGATCCCGTCGTGCTGGCCGATCTGGGCGAGATCCGGGGCGCTGCCGAGCGGGCTGCCGCGCTGACCCGGCAGCTGCTCGCGTTCGCCCGGCGTGAGGAGGCCGATCCCGAGCCACTCGAGCTCAACGAGGTCGTCACCTCGTTCTCGGCCCTGCTCGACCGGACCCTCGGCGAGCACATCCAGCTGCGGATCGAGGTGTCGAGCGAGCCGCTGGTGGTGCTCGCCGATCGCCATCAGCTCGAGCAGATCCTGCTGAACCTCGCCGTCAACAGCCGCGACGCCATGCCCACCGGTGGAGTGCTGACGATCGTGACCAGGCCGTGGCTCCCACTTGACAACGATGCTCACAAGGGACCATCTGGAGCTGTGACCCACGCACGGCTGGAGGTGCTCGACACGGGGCTCGGCATGAGCGCCGAGGTCGCGGCCCGAGCGTTCGAGCCGTTCTTCACGACCAAGCCCATCGGGCAGGGAACCGGCCTCGGCCTGGCGACGGTGTACGGGATCGTGCGGCAGAACCGGGGAGAGGTCGTGATCGACTCGACCGTCGGCCACGGCACCAAGGTCGTGGTCGAGCTGCCGCTCATCGAGGCGCTGGTGACCGAGACGCCGGCCGTTGCTCCCGCGCGATCCGCCGGCGGCGGCGAGCGGATCCTGCTCGTCGAGGACGAGGCTGCGCTCCGGGTCGTGACCGAACGGATCCTCACCGCGCACGGCTACGACGTGATCCCCGCGGTGGACGGTCTCGACGCGCTCGAGGTGTTCGAACGCGTCGGCCGGGCAGTCGATCTCGTCCTCAGCGATGTGGCCATGCCGCGCATGCGCGGCGACGAGATGGCGCACCTGCTCGCCCAGCGCGCCCCGGCGCTCCGGTTCGTGTTCATGTCGGGCTACGACTCGAAGAGCGAGATCCACGACGACCGGCTGCTCGCGAAGCCTGTCAGCGAGGACGAGCTGCTGCGCGCGATCCGCGAGGTGCTCGATGAGCGACCCTGACCCGATCGGGGTGCTGATCGTCGACGACCATCGGATGTTCGCGGAGAGCCTGGCCCGGCTCCTCTCCGACGAGGAGGGCATCGAGATCGTCGGTGTCGCCGTGGACGGCGCCCGAGCACTCGAGATGGTCACCTCCCGTCAGCCTCGCGTCGCGCTCGTCGACTACAACTTGCCCGAGCAGGACGGGATCACGATCGCCGCGGCGATGAAGCGCCTGCGTCCGTCGACGATGGTCGTCATGGTCACCGGTTCGACCGAGGACCGAGTGCTGCTCGGCGCGATCGAGGCCGGCTGCTCCGGGTTCATCACCAAGGACCGCGCCGCCGACGAGATCGCCGAGGTGGTGCGAGGCGCGGCGGCCGGCGAAGCCCTGATCTCCCCGGCGTTGCTCGCCCGCCTGCTGCCGCGGCTGCAGCGGTCGCATCGCTCGCTCGGCGACGACCTGACCGAGCGCGAGCGCGACACGCTGCGATACCTCGCGCGGGGCTGGACCAACAAGGTCATCGCGACCGAGATGAACCTCAGCCTCAACACGGTTCGCAACTACGTGCAATCGGTGCTGACCAAGCTCGGTGCGCACTCGAAGCTCGAGGCCGTCTCGATCGCCGTCCGGGAGGGCCTCGTCGACTACCCGCCCAGGGACTGACGTCCCGCCGCCGCGACCGCGAGCAGCCGGACGAGCTCGTCGAGGACGGCCTGGTTCGCCGTGACGTCACCGCCGTCGAGCTCGCCCTCGATCAGGAGCAGCGTCCGGTCGCCATCGGCCTCGGCACGGATGTCGCCCCTGAACGTCGTGAAGATCAGGTGCCCCAGGTGCGGATGCCAGACGAGGCGTGCGCGCACAGCGCCGTCGGGGTCGACCTGGGGGGCCCGCAGCCGGTACCACGGTTCGGCCTGGGTGTACTCGGCGGTCTCTGCCGCGAACCGGTGCGTCGCGAGCCGGAGGAAGGCGCCCAACCATCGTGCCGGTCGGACGCTCAGGAGGGCGGCTGCTTCGTCGACGGTGAGATCGATGATCGTGGCGGGTGTCTGTCCCTTCATGGTGCACCCCATCTCGTGGGACTCACCACTCACGGTGGACCTTGCCAAAGCACTTCCACAGAGGCGAAGCGCTCGAATCGGCCGGATGCAATCGCGCACCCCATCGCCGGGCGGCCGGATGCACTGCGCCCCGTGGTGCAAACGCGCCCTACGAGATGAGGTCAAGGGGATCTTCTGCACACCCACGAGGACGTGTTGGATGGGACCGTGCAGCACCAGCGCACCGAGCGGGTGCCCGACCTCACCCCCGACGTCCTGTTCGACGTCGCGTCCATCGGGCTGGCGCTCTGCACCCTCGACGGACGGATCGCCCGTGTGAACGATGCTCTCTGCGAGCTGCTCGGTCGCGATCGAGCTGATCTGGTCGGGGCGAACTGGATCGACCTGAGCCATCCCGACGACATCGAGGCGTCCCGCGCTCAGGTCGACGACCTGGTCGCCGGTCGCCGCCACCACCTCGATCTCGGGAAGCGGTACCTGCGGCCGGACGGGGCGACGGTCTCGGCGCACGTGACGAGCGACAGAGTGTCGTGCGAGGGCGGGACCCTCCTGCTGGTGCAGGTGCACGACGTGTCGACCGAGTGCGAAGCGCTCGCGGCCGTCCTCTCGGTCGAGCAACGCTGGCGCAGCCTCACCGAGACGACCGCCGACGTGTTCTGGGTGCAGCGACTGCCCGACCGCACGTTCACGTACGTCAGCGAGTCCATTCTCGATCTCACGGGTTACCCGGCCGCCGAGCTCTACGCCGATCCGCTGCTCGCAGATCGACTCGTCCATCCGGACGACCACCACCTGCTGGCGGAGCTCGAACGGACGGCCGAGGACACCGGTGGCGCCCTGCTCCGCTGGATCCACCGCGACGGGCGGGTGGTGTGGGTCGAGCAGCGCACCACGCGCGCCACCTCGGTCAGTGGTGATTCGACGGAGGTGGTGTCGGTGATCCGCGATGTCACCGATCGGGTCCACTCCGACATGGCGCGAGCTCGGCACGACGCACAGCAGCGCGCAGTCACGGCGATCGCCCAGACGTGCATCGGCGAGCGCGATCACGAGGTGGTGCTGCATCAGACGGTGGAGGCCGTGGAGCGGCTGGTGCCTGCCGACGCGGCGGTGGTGTGGTGGGAGATCGAGCCGGACGGGCCCTTCAGGTTGCTCGCGGCATCCGGTCTGGATGCCGCACAGCTCGGGTCGGTGGTCGACGCGAGCACGTCTCACCCGGCACGTGTTCGCGCCACCGACGGCGTCACGTCGCTCCAGCGGCGGGGTCCGCTCGACGCCGAGCGCGACGACGACGCGCTCGAGCTCGAGGGCATCCGGACCGGCATCGGTGTGCCGGTCCGCAGTGGCGGTCGGGTCGTCGGGGTCGTCGCGAGCTACAGCCGATCGGTCGGCGAGTGGGAGCCGGAGGACGTGACGTTCCTCCAAGCGGTCGCGACGACGGTCGGCGCATGCGCCGACCGGGCTCGCTTCGACGAGATGCTGTCCGTGCAGTCCTTGCACGACCCGTTGACCGGGCTGCCGAACCGGGTCGTGCTGCTCGAGCACCTCGGACGCGCGCTCGAAGCCGCGAGTGAGGAGCGCATCGTGGTCGTCGCGGTGTGCGACATCGACGACTTCGGCCTCTTCAACGAAGCGATGGGCCACGACTTCGGCGACGCGATGTTGACAGCGTTCGCCAACCGACTGAGCGATCAGATCGAGGGCGCGCTCGTCGCCCGCAGCGGCGGTGACGAGATGGCGTGCGTCCTCGTCTGTGCCGCGGGCGACCCACGCATCGACAGCTTCGGCAGTGAGATCGCCATCGCGATGCGGGCGCCGATGAGCCTGCGCGGGCAGGACGTGTCGATCACCTGCACGGTCGGGCTGAGCACTGCTTCCCAGCCGGCACCGGTCGATGACGTGCTCGCGGCAGCCCTGGCAGCGATGCACCACGCCAAGGCGCGCGGTCGCGGGCTCTGGATGTACTCCTCGGGCGACGAGCAGCTGCGCGCCGTTCGGCAACTCGACCTCACCATCGCCTTGCGCAGGGCTCTCGCCGAAGGGGGCGTTGCCGCGTACTTCCAGCCGATCGTCGATCTCCGCACCGAGGCCGTCGTCGGCTTCGAAGCGCTCGCGCGCTGGGTGGCTCCCGACGGTCGCTTCGTCAGCCCCGGCGAGTTCGTGCCGCTGGCCGAGCGAGCCGGCCTGGTGAACGAGCTCGGCCTGTCGATGCTGGAACAAGCGTGCGAACTGCTCGCCCGCATGCGCGACCACGGCGTGCGCTCGCCCGTGCGGGTGTCGGTGAACGTGTCCTCCCGGCAGCTCGACGATCCCGACTTCCCGCGGCTGGTGGCCGAGACGCTCTGGCGCCATGGGGTGGCGCCCGGCTCGATCTGCCTCGAGCTGACCGAATCGGCATTGGTCCCCGACGATCAGGTGCTGATCGAGCGGCTGCACGTCCTGAAGCGCATCGGCGTCGCATTGGCCATCGACGACTTCGGCACCGGCTACTCGAGCTTCGCGTACCTGACGCAGTTCCCGATCGACGTGCTGAAGCTCGACCGTGCCTTCGTGACCGAGGTGCAGCACGACCACAGGCGGTCGGCCGTGGCCCGATCGATCATCGGTCTGGCCAACACGCTCGGCATCCCCGTCGTGGCCGAGGGCGTCGAGACGGAGGCGGAGCAGAGCACGCTCGTGGACTTCGGGTGCGATCTCGGTCAGGGCTTCCTCTGGTGCCGCGCCGTGCCGCTGGCCCGAGCCGTCGCGATGCTGCTGCGGCCGGCCGGGACGGGGACCAACGGCCCTAGCCCACCGCGCGGCGCGCTGGTTCAGTGAAGGCATGAGCGATCTCTCCGTCCACATCCACCAGTGCCCCTTCTGCGAGCTGCGGTTCCAGTACGTGAACGAGGTGCGCGATCACGTGATCAGCGACCACCCGCAGCACGCCGACACGTTCCTGGTGAGCAACCCGCACGAACAGACCTGAGGAACGGCACGGGCAGCGTCAGTTGCGGCGCCGGTCGCGGCGTGACTTCCACACCGCGTCGCCGATCCAGACCGCGGGGATGGCGATCAGCGCGACGAGCAACCCGACGAGCGACGGGAAGCGGTGGTCGAGCGCTTCGGCGACAGGACCGACGCTGAGGCACACGAGTGCGAACACCATCTCGACGGCCCCGGTGTAGACGAGGAGAGGGTTCCCGAACCACCCGAGCCGCCACGGGGGCACCGTGACGCTGCGGCAGGCCCACGCGTTCGCCTTCTGGCCGAGCACCACCGCGAGGAACGCCGCCCCGGATGCGGTGTACAGCGTGACCCCGTCCGGGAAGGCTTCGCCGGGACGCCACCCGGCGACCACGAAGGTGAGGACGAAGGCGCTCATGGACACGATCGCCTCGATCGGGCCGAGGAGGCCGAAGGCGCGGACGGCGACGCTCTTGTTCAGCAGGCGTCCCGACACCGGCGGCCCCTCGAGGACGTGCGCCGACGGCGGCTCGGCACCCAATGCGGTCGCCGACGTCGTGTCGGTGCCGATGTCCAGCGCCAGGATCTGCATCACCGTGAGCGCGAGCGGGATGTGCCCCGCAGAGAGGGCCCACACGAGGTATGGCGTCAGCTCGGCGACGTTGTCGGTGAGGTGATAGGTGAGGAAGCGGCGGACGTTCAGGAACGTCGCCCGGCCGTGGGCGACGGCTTCGACGATCGTCGCGAAGTGGTCGTCGAGGAGGACGATGTCGGCGGCCTCGCGGGCGACATCGGTACCCGACAGGCCCATCGCGATGCCGATGCTGGCTGCGCGGAGTGCAGGGCCGTCGTTCACGCCGTCGCCCGTCATCGCCACGACGTGACCACGGCTGCGGAGCGCCTCGGCGATGTGGAGCTTGGCCTCGGGCGTCGCGCGGCTGATGATGACTCCATCGTGATCGATCAACGAGCCGAGCTCGTCGAGGTCGGTCGGCAGCTCGTCGCCGGTCAGGATCGGCGCACCGTCGATCGCGAGGCCCACCTGGTGGGCGATGGCCAGTGCGGTCTGAGGGTGGTCGCCGGTGATCATCGCCACCTTGATGCCGGCGGATCGGCAACGGTCGAGCGCCTCGTGGGCGTCGACCCGGGGAGGATCGAGCAACCCCACGAGACCGAGCAGCTCGAGGTCGCGCTCGGCATCGTTGGCGGCGTCGGGCACCGGCGAGTCGGGTGGGAGCCGCCGAACTGCGACGGCGATCACGCGAAGTCCCTCGTCGGTCAGCTCGCTCGCACGCCGGCGGCACGCCGCGGCGACGTCGTCGTCGGGGCAGAGCGACAGGATGCTCTCGATCGCGCCCTTCGCCAGCACGTGCGTCGCGGGCTCTCCGATGACCGTGCTCATCCGCTTGCGAGCCGCGTCGAAGGGGAAGCGGACCGCCTCGGGCCGATCGCGTCGGTCGGCATCGAGGTCGAGGCCGAAGCGTCGAGCGCAGGCATCGAGCGCGGCCTCCATCGGATCGCCCAACGACACCCAGCCACCGTCGCGCTCGACCGCTCGACCCGTCCCGCACCGCGCCGCGGCGCGGACCAGGGCGACCAACGCGTCCTCTGCGTCGGCGTCGGCGGTGACCGTCGCGACCGGCTCGTATCCGGGCCCGACGATCGTCGCCGATCCGGCGGGTGTCCACAGCGACGTCGCCACCATCCGGTTCTCGGTGAGCGTCCCGGTCTTGTCGGTGCAGATGAACGTCGTCGAACCCAAGGTCTCGACGGCGTCGAGGTGACGCACGAGTGCGTTCCGCTTCGCCATCCGCTGCGCCCCGATCGCGAGGGAGAGCGTGACCGTGGGCAGCAGTCCCTCGGGCACGAGCGCCACCGTGACCCCGATCGCGAACACGACGGCGTCGGCGCGGTCGTTGCCGAGCAGGAGCGAGACGAGCATGAACGCGAGCCCTACGCTGACGGCGATCACGCTGATGGTGCGCACGACGCGGTCGAGCTCGGCCGTCAGCGGCCGACGCGGCCGGTGGACCTCGTTGGTCAGCGTCGAGATCTCGGCGAGCCGTGTGTTGCGACCGGTCGCCACGACCTCGACATCGGCCTCTCCGTCGACCACGAACGTCCCTGCGTGGACCCGACCGTGCACTTCGGCTCCGATCGACTCGCTCTCGCCCGTCAGCATCGACGCGTCGATCCGCAACCCGCGGTTCACCACCACGTCGCCGTCGGCGCACACGCGGTCGCCCGACGTGAGCAGCATGAGATCGCCGACCACGATCTCGGCGGCATCGATCTCGCACGGCTCGCCCTCGCGCAGCACGATCACCCGGCGGGGGAGCAGGGCGCGCAGGCGTTGGGCGGCGCGGTCGCTGCGCCGCTCCTGCACGAACGCGAACGTGGCGTTCACGAGGACGACGGCGAAGATCGCGATGGCCAGCTGAGGCAGGTCGGCGATCCACGCGAGCACGCCGGCGACCCACAGCATCAGCGCGAAGAAGTGGCCCAGCTCGCGGAGGAACTGGAGTGCGAGTGGAGTGCGGCGCGGCGGCGGCAGCTCGTTGCTTCCGTCACGGGCGAGTCGCGCCGCCGCGTCGGCTCGGGACAGGCCGGTTCTCCGTCGAACGGGGTCTGCGAGCACGGTCACCACGATTCAGTGTGATCGGCCATGGGCAGCATCGACAGGGTAGAACGTCCTCCGCGGGCCGCCCCGCAAGACGTCAGCTGCGGGTGTTCGGTCGGCGGGCCCGAGTCGCCGCGATGGTGCCGACACCGAGTGCGATCAGCAGCGCGCCGAACGACACGATGGGCGTCGACGTGGCACCCGATTCGGGCAGCACGTTCGCCGGCAGCACGGCCGGCGCGATCGTCGTCGACGTCGTGGCGACCGTTGTCGGTGCCGCTGTCGTCGTCGGCGGGAGCGTCGTGGTGGTCGCCGGTTCGGTGACAGGCACCGTCTCGTCGGTCACCGGCACCGAATCGGTCACGGCAGGCACCGTGTCGGGCACGGCGTACGCGGGGCTCGCCGTGATCGCGCCGGCGAGCGCGATGCACACTCCCGCAACGGTCAATGCCGCCCCGACGAACCGGCCCCAGGATCGCCGCTCGTCGTTCGAGCGGCTCGTGATCGGGCTTCGCGTCCTCATGTCAGTCCTTCCTTCCGCCGTCGGGCCGGATGCCCGCCGCGCCCGTGCGTGCCGAACACGATCGATCGACCGCGTTCGTCGACCGCGCGAGCACCATCAACGTGCCTCCGGGCGACGCCGGTTCGGCAGAGTCGAAGGTCCCGCTCATGCCAGCGCAGCTGGCCCGCACGACCCACGAAGTGTCCGATCGGGTGGCAGTTCGTGACGTTGCGTCCGATCCTCTGCGAATTCTCAGTGCGCATCAGGAATCCGTCGAAGCTCGAACGGTCGATGTGGACCGACGCCGGGCGGGCGCCGCGCGGCGGTTGAGGAAAGGAACGTCATGAAGCGCATGAGCAAGCTCGTGGTCGGCGCGACCGCGAGCGTCGGACTGGTGGTGGGAGGGACGATCGCCTACGCGGCGTGGTCCGCGTCGGGAGCAGGCGGCAGCCAGGCAAAGGCGCTGACGGCGCAGACCTTGACCGTGAACGCCGGGACGGGTGCAGCCGACCTGTATCCGGGCTTCACCGGAGGTGACCTGTTCTTCTCCCTGACGAACGCCAACCCCTACCCCGTGACGCCGGCGACCATGTCGCCCGGTTCGATCACATCGAGCGACCCCACCAACTGCCCAGCGTCGAACGTGTCGGCGACCGGGAAGTCGGGGCTGAGCCTGAACGTCGGCGCCAACGCGACCTCAGGTGCACTGTCCATCACCGATGTCGTGTCGATGCAGGCGTCAGCGCCCGATGGCTGCCAGGGCGTCACCTTCACGATCGTCATCAACCTGACCGGCGCCCAGGCCTGACCATCGGGTCGACGCCGAATCGATCGTGATCCCGCGCTCGGTTGTCGTCACGTTGGTGGCGGCCGCCGTCTCCGTCGTCGCGCCTCCACCGTCCGCTCTCGCGAAGTACAGCGCGACCGCCGTGCCAGGGGGCAGCCGGGCCTTCTCGCAGGCTGTGCCCGCGCCGGCCGCCCCCATCGCGGTCGCCACGGGTCGCGACGTCGCACTGTCGTGGTCGGCCACCCTCGTCGGCGGTCAGGTCCCGGCGACCGCCTACGTCGTGCGGCGCTACGACGCCGGCGACGTTGCGCAGACCGTGCTCGCGAACTGCGTCGTCGTGTCGACGAACAGTTGCACCGAGCGCAACGTTCCGAACGGCACGTGGACCTTCAGCGTGCGGGCCCAATTGGGCTCGTGGACAGGTCCCGAGAGCGCGAAGAGCGCATCGATCACGGTGCTGCCACCGGCCTTCACCGTCACGTCTCCCTCGCCGATCATCTCGCTGCCGTCCGTCGTGACCGGTTCCATCTCCGGGTTCACGGTCGGCACCACGGTGTCGTATCGCCTCGACTCGACCACCGGGCCGGCCCTGTCGGGTTCGCCGACGACGGTGACGAGCAGCGAGTCGATGAGCGTCAGCGTCACCCTGCCCACGGGCACGACCGACGCGCCGCACAGCATCTTCGTGGGTGCGTCGGACACGCTGTTCGCCGCAGCGTCGATCAACCTGTCGTTCCCGCCGCTCCTGCAATCCATGCAGATGCGTGACACCGACGCCGACGGCACGGTCGATCAGGTGACCGTCACGTTCAACGACACGCTGGCCGCGTACTCGGCGGGCACTGCGCCGTGGACGCTCACGAACGTGCCGTCTGGAGGGTCGCTGGCATCGGTGTCCGTGGCGGGCGCGACCGCCACGCTGACCTTGACCGAGGGGATGGGCGCCGCCACCACGGCGGTCGGCTCGTTCACCGTCGCGTTGGCCGCCAACCCGGCCGGCATCCGGGACGTGTACGACCATCCGGCCTCGTTCGCGGCGACGGCTCCGGCCGACGCCGCGGCACCGGTGGTGCAGAACCTCCTCATGACCGACCAGGACGCCGATGGCAGGATCGACCGGTTGACGATGTCGTTCACCGAGGCGCTCGCCGCATACAGCGCGCCGACCTCGGTGTGGACGCTGACCGGCGTGCCGAGTGGCGGCACCAGGGGCACGGTCACCGTCACGTCGCCCGACGTCACGATCAACGTCACCGAGGGTGCGGGCGCGGTCGACACAGCCGTGGGTTCGTTCACCGTGTCGCTCGCGTCCAGCTCCACCGGCATCCGCGACGCTGCCGGCAACCGGTCGTCGTTCACCGCGTCTCCCGCCGACGGCGCCGAGCCGATCCTCGTGACCACGGAGATGTTCGACGACGACGCCAACGGCAAGGTCGACAGGGTGCTCGACACCTTCAGCGAGGTGCTCGCTCCGTTCGCTGCACCGACATCGGTCTTCACGCTCACGTCCGCTCCGTCGGGCGCCACCCTGCAGTCGGTGACGACCTCCGGCACCGGCGCGACGCTGGCGCTGTCGGAGGGCGTGGGCGCTGCGACGACCGCGGTCGGCAGCTTCACCACCGCGCTGGCGTCGCACGGCTCCGGCATCCGTGACGCCGCCGGCAACCTGTCCAGCTACACCGCCAGGGCTCCGACCGACCGCGCCGCACCGGCGTTGCTGACGCTGACGTTGCTCGACAACGACACCGACGGCAAGGTCGACCGCCTCACGGCGGTCTTCAGCGAGTCGTTGGCGACCTACTCTGCCGGCACGACGCCGTGGCTGTTGAGGAACGTGCCGTCCAACGGCTCGCTGGCGAGCGTGGCGCGGTCGGGCTCGACGCTGACGCTGACGCTCACCGAAGGCGGTGGCGCCGCCGACACGGCGGTCGGGTCGATGACGGTTGCGATGGCGTCACATGCGTCCGGCGCCCGTGACGCCGCCGGCAACCGAGCAGCCTTCGATGCGACGACGCCGCTCGACGGTGCCAAGCCCGTGCCGATGTCGATCAGCGACACGAACGGCGCGACCAACGGTCGAGCGGAGACCGGCGACTCGATCAGCATCACCTTCAGCGAGCCGCTCGCACCCGCCACGGTGCCGGCTTCGTCCACGGTGACGCTGACCGGCGGCTACAGCACGGCCGACACGCTGTCGATGAGCGGCATCAGCAACGGCGCCGGGTCGACGGGTGGCACGTCGTACATCACGACCACCGGAGCGGCCGCCTCGTCGATGTCGGTGGTCACGCTGTCGAACGCGAACAAGACCCTCACCGTGACGATCGGCGCGAACTGCTCGGGCACCGGGTGTGCAGCGCTCGGCACGCAGACGACGAACGGCACGTACTCGTACGTCGCAGCGACGACGTTGACCGACGTCGCCGGGAACTCCCCGCGCACCACGGCGCGCACGTCGAGCATGCGGCTGTTCTGAGTTGTCGTCCGGCCCTGTCACCCGTAGCGTCTGCGGTGAGCCCACGCAGCGGGATGATGTGCACGCGTTGCGTGGCCGAAGTGAGCGGATCATGCAGTCCACGAGGACGTTGCGCGAGCGGTCCCGGCGGTCGGTCGCCGTGCTGGTCGGGGTGATGGTCGTCACCGGGGCGGTGGCGCCGATCGGCACGCGCCACGTGATCGAGGCGTTCCGCCACTCGGCCGAGCGGGTCGACCGTCTCGCCGCTGTCGCCGACGACCTCGAGCAGGAGGTGGTCGACCACGCGACGATCGTCGCCGCGCCGCTCGGCAGCGTCCCTGACGAACAGGTCGACATGCTCGAGGACGCGATCCGGCTGGACTTCGGTCGAGCTCTCGACGAGCAGGACGACCCGAACGCCAAGGCGCTGCTGGCGCAGTCGTTTGCCGCGTGGACCGCCCTCGTGCGAGACGTCGACCGGCTCCCGGCCGGCGACGGTCGGGCCCGCGGCAGCGCGGTCACCGAGCGGGTGCCCGAGGTGCTCTCGCTGCTCGACCGATCGACGGCTACGAGCCGTGCCGCCGTGCGCGCCGACGTGCGCGACGCCGAGCGCACCGAGCGGCTGGTGCTGGGCGTGATCGCCGCGCTCGAGCTGCTCGCGGTCTGGCTCGTGGTGCGCCTGGTCCGCAGCACGTCGGCGGAGGTCATCGGTCCCCTCGGCGCGCTGCGTGACTCGGCCAACCGTCTCGCTGCCGGGGAGATCGACCATCGCGTCACCGTCGAGCGGGCCGACGAGATCGGCGAGCTGGCCGCCGCCTTCAACGCGATGGCCGACGCGGTCGCAGGCACGCAACGCGAGCTCGCTCGCGAGGCCAGCACGGATGGGTTGAGCGGCCTCGCCAACCGATCGGCCTTCGCGGCGCGCCTCGACGCCGTGGTCGCTCGACTCGACCGCCGCGCCGGCTCGCAGGCCGTGCTGTTCGTCGACCTCGACGACTTCAAGGGAGTGAACGACCGCTGCGGTCATGGGGCGGGCGACGAGCTCCTGCGGGAGGCAGCGCACCGGCTCGAGCGGGTCATCCGTCCCGGTGACCTGGTGGCGCGACTCGGCGGTGACGAGTTCGCGCTGCTGCTCGACGACCTCGCCGAACCCGCGGACGCCACCACCATCGCGGCGCGCATCGTCGAGTCGCTCGCCGAGCCGATCGAGGTCGGCGGCGAGCTGCTGCACGTCGGCGCGAGCGTCGGGGTCGCCGTGCGCGAGGCCGGCTCGGCGTCAAGCCAGCTCATGCGTCAGGCGGACATCGCGATGTACGCCGCGAAGGCGAAGGGCAAGAACCGGGTGGAGGTCTTCGACGCCGGTCTCGACGCCGTCACCATGACCCGGCTGCAGCTGCGCGCCGACATCAGCTCGGCCGTCGAGCGGGGCGAGGTGGCCCTCGCCTTCCAACCGATCGTCGATCTGCGAACCGGTCGGGTGGAAGGTCTGGAGGCGTCGCCCCGATGGCACCACTCGACCTTCGGGGTGGTGCCGCCGTCGACCGTCGTCGCGCTGGCTGCCGAGACGGGTGCCGTCGTTCGTCTGGGTGAGTGGATCCTCGACGCCGCGGCGCGACAGGTGCAGTTGTGGCGAGAGCAGTATGACCGCAACGACGTCTGGGTGTCGGTGGACTTGGGCGAGCGGCAGGTCGAGGCCGACGGCTTCGTCGAGGCGGTGACGCACGTCCTGGAGGCAACCGGCCTGCCACCCGAGAGCCTCGTACTCGAGTTGGCCGAGGCGATGCTGACCGGGCCGAACGCCGTGCGCGACTCGACGCTGGCGCGGCTCCGCGCCGCGGGCATCCGCATCGCGCTCGACGACTTCGGCAGCGCGTCCACGTCGGTCGGCTACCTCCGGCAGCTCCCCCTCGACATCATCAAGGTCGCGCCCTCCTTCGTCGCCGATGCGCGGCCCGACAGCGAGGGCGACGGGCTGCTGACGGCGGTCGTGCGGCTCATCGGTCGCCTCGGGCTCGATGTCGTCGCAGAGGGCGTCGACGACGGACCACAGCTCGAGCGGCTCCGTGCGATGGGGTGCCGCCTCGGCCAGGGGGACGCCCTGTACCCGCTGCAGCAGGTCGCCGGCATCGAGGCGCTGCTCGCGAACGGGTCGTCCGGCGCCGACATCGGGACCATTGGCCCTCCCGATCGCTCCTGGTGGAGCAGAGGATGGGCGCATGAAGACGAGGCATGCCCTGCGGTTCCTCGGTGGGGCGGGAACGGTCACGGGCTCGAAGTTCCTCGTGAGCAGCGGTGAGACCCGGATCCTGGTCGACTGCGGGCTCTACCAGGGGCGTCGCGATCTGCGCGACCGGAACTGGCAGGACCCACCCGTCCACCCGAGCAGCCTCGACGCGATCGTCCTGACGCACGCGCACATCGACCACTGCGGCTACCTCCCACGGCTCGTGGCCGCCGGCTTCGACGGTCCGGTGTACGCGACGCCGGCGACCGCCGAGCTGGCGCGCATCGTGCTCCCCGACTGCGGCCACCTGAACGAGGAGGAGGCGGAGTACGCGAACCGCAAGGGCTACTCACGTCACGAACCGGCGCTTCCCCTCTACACGGAGGACGACGCGTGGGCGGCCACGCAACTGTTGAAGCCGCTCGACTACGGCGAGACGCTCGAGATCGGGCCGTACGTCGAGCTCTGTCTGTCTCGCGCAGGACACATCCTCGGCGCTGCATCGGTGCGGCTGAATCTCGCCGACGACGGCCGGGCGGTGGCGTTCAGCGGTGACCTCGGCAGGGCGAGCCATCCGCTGCTGGTCTCGCCCGATCCGCCGCCCGCGGCTCGGTTCCTCCTCGTCGAGTCGACGTACGGCGATCGGCGCCACGACGACGTCGGTTCACGCGACGCGCTCGCCGCGGCGATCACGCGCACGATCGAGCGCGGGGGCAACGTGCTCATCCCCGCGTTCGCGGTCGATCGGACCGAGGTGATCCTGTTCCACCTCGCCGATCTGGCGCGAACCGGGCGGCTACCCGATGGCGTGCCCGTGTACGTCGACAGCCCGATGGCGCTCAGCGCGCTCGAGGTCTACCGGCGTGCGATCGACGACGGCGACGCAGACGTCAGCACGGACGCGCCGCCCGGCGTCGACCCGTTCGCCGTCCCCGGTCTGCGCGAGGTGCGCGAGGTCGAGGAGTCGAAGGCGCTCAACCACCCCGACCGGCCCTCCATCGTCATCTCGGCCGCTGGGATGGCCTCGGGTGGGCGGGTGGTTCACCACCTGATGCACCAGCTGCCCGACGCGCGCAACTCGGTGATCCTCGTCGGGTACCAGGCGGAGGGCACCCGTGGCCGGCGCCTCGCGGAGGGCGCCGAGGAGCTGAAGATGATGGGTCGCTACGTGCGGGTGCGAGCCGAGATCGTCGACCTCCCCGGCTTCTCGGTGCACGCCGACTCGGCCGAGCTCCTCGATTGGGTCGCCGCCGCGCCCGAGCCGCCCGAGACGGTCTACGTCGTCCACGGCGAGCCGCAGGCGTCGGCGGCGCTGGCGTCGGAGATCCGCCGCGAGCTCGACTGGTCGGCCACCGTTCCCGCGCTCGGCGAGCTCATCGCGCTCTGATCACCGTCGTCATTCGACGATCAGGGGAGCGGCACCCGCCACTCGACCGATGTGCCGCCAGACTCCGACCGTCCGATGTGGAACGTCCCGCCGAGGCGGTTCGCCCGCGCCTGCAGGTTCTCGACACCGCGACCCGGGCCGAGGCCACCGGAGTAGCCCACGCCGTCGTCGGTGATCTGCACCGTGAGGACCGAGTCGCGCGCCCTGGCCCAGACCTCGACCGCGTGGGCATGCGCGTGCTTGGCGACGTTCGTCAGCGCTTCACGGACCACGGCGAACAGCTCGTCGGCCAGCGCGTCGTCGACCGCGCTGTCGATCGGGCCGTCGAAGCGGATGACGGGTTCGAAGCCCAGGCCCCGTGCCGACTCGGCGCAGAGCTGCACGAGCCCCTGCCGGACGGATCGACCCGGCAGCCGCACCGTGTGCAGCTCGAAGATCGCCGCCCGCACGTCGCGCACGGTCGTGTCGAGGTCGTCGACGGCGGTCATGAGCCGGTCGGCGACCTTCGGGTCGTTCACCAGCCGCACCGTCGCCTGCAGGGCGAGCCCGATCGCGAACAGCCGTTGGATGACGGTGTCGTGCAGGTCGCGGGCGATGCGCTCACGGTCCTCGATGGTGGCGACGTCGGCGATGCGCGCGTGCAGCCGCGCGTTCTCGATCGCGATGCCGGCCGCGGAGGCCAGCCCGACCACGAGCTCCTCATCGACGTCGGTGAACACGTCGCCGCCGCGCTTGTCGCAGAGGTAGAGGTTGCCGAACACCTCGCCACGCACCGCGATGGGCACGCCGAGGAACGACGTCATCGGAGGATGGTGAGGCGGGAAGCCGAACCGGTCGGGATGCTCGCGCAGGTCGGGCAGGCGCAGCGGTTTCGGATCGACGATGAGCAGGCCGAGGATGCCGTGTCCTTCCGGCAGGTGTCCGATGCGCTCACGCCGCTCGTCGTCGATGCCGACGGTGATGAAATCGATCAGCCGCGTGCGTGCTTCGTCGAGCACGCCCAGCGCGCCGTACTGGGCGTCGACGAGCTCTGTCGCGGTGTGGATGATGGTGTTGAGCACCGTGTGCAGGTCGAGGTCGGACCCGATGGTCAGCACGCCGTCGAGGAGTCGTCGCAGCTGCCTCGGCCCGGCCATGTGCTCCACGAAGGTTGGATCCTACGACTCAGGCGAGGCGAAACCCCCGTTGGCGCGTTTGACCCGAACCATGAGGGGGCATAGGCGGGCCACCACGCATCCGGCGTGGCCTCGACCGAAAGGCGCTTGTGATGGCTGCGGCCAAACCACGTTCGCGCTCGCGCGCCGGCGCGAGCACCTCCTCCCGCAAGACGACGTCGGATCAGCAGGGAGCACGGGGTCGGAAGGTCTCGAGCGGACCGGCAGCACCGGTCCTCGTGCCGCGAGGCAGCAAGGTGCCCGCCCAGGACAGCGACTTCCTGACGACGCAGCAGGGCGTGCGCATCCCGCAGACCGACGACTCGCTGAAGGCCGGCTCGCGCGGCCCGACGCTGATGGAGGACTTCCACCTCCGCGAGAAGATCATGCACTTCGATCACGAGCGGATCCCCGAGCGGGTGGTGCACGCCCGTGGCGCAGCAGCGCACGGCGTGTTCGAGTCGTACGGGACGGCTGCCGAGATCACCAGCGCCGGGTTCCTGCAACCGGGGCGCACCACGCCGGTGTTCACCCGCTTTTCGACCGTCGTAGGATCGCGCGGCTCGGCCGACACGGTGCGCGACGTGCGAGGTTTCGCGACGAAGTTCTACACCGACGAGGGCGTGTTCGATCTCGTCGGCAACAACATCCCGGTGTTCTTCATCCGCGACGGCATCAAGTTCCCCGACCTCATCCACGCCGCGAAGCCCGAGCCCGATCGCGAGATCCCGCAGGCGCAGACCGCGCACACGACGTTCTGGGACTTCATGTCGATGCTGCCGGAGTCGCCGCACATGCTGATGTGGGCGATGTCCGACCGCGCGATCCCGCGCTCGTACCGGATGATGGAGGGCTTCGGCGTCCACACCTTCCGCCTGGTGAACGCAGCCGGCGAGACGTGCCTCGTGAAGTTCCACTGGAAGCCGGTGCTCGGCGTGCACGGTCTCGTGTGGGACGAGGCGCTCACGCTGAACGGCGTCGACCCCGACTACCACCGTCGCGACCTGTTCAACGCGATCGGCGCCGGCGCACACCCGGAGTGGGAGCTCGGGGTGCAGGTGATGCCGGACTCGGACGATCAGTACTTCAACGGCATCGATCTGCTCGACTCGACCAAGATCGTGCCCGAGGAGCTCGTCCCGGTGATGCCGATCGGGCGGCTGACGCTCAACCGGAACCCGACCAACTTCTTCGCCGAGGTCGAGCAGGTCGCCTTCCACGTCGGTCACCTCGTGCGGGGCATCGAGGTGGTCGACGACCCACTCATGCAGGCGCGCCTCTTCAGCTACCTCGACACGCAGCTCACGCGACTCGGTGGGCCGAACTTCTCGCAGATCCCGATCAACCGACCCCTGTCGCCCGTCAACGACAACTTCCGTGACGGGTTCCACCAGCAGGCCGTCCACCACGGGCGGACCCCGTACCTGCCGAATGCAGTCGGCGGAGGTTGCCCGTTCCTCGCCGGTGCCGAGGATGGCGGTTACATCCACGTCCCCCGGGCGGTGCAGGGGGCGAAGGTGCGCGACCGTGGGCCGGACGACGAGTACGCGCAGGCACGGCTCTTCTGGCGGAGCATGAGCGAGGTCGAGCAGGACCACATCGCCGACGCGTACACCTTCGAGCTCGGCAAGGTCGACGTCCCTGCAGTGGTCGAGCGGATGGTGACGCGCCTCGCGATCATCGACACCGAGCTGGCTCGCCGCGTGAGCGTCGGCTTGGGACTGCCGGCGCCCGAAGCGCCTGCGACCGACGCCTCGATCGACGGGGCCAGCGGGCTCGACGCCGCCGGTGGTGTCGACTCGTCACCCGCCCTCGCGATGGTGACCGAGAACGTCTATCCGGTCGACGGCCGGGTCGTGCAGATCCTCGCCAACGACGGGTGCGACCTCGCAGGCATCCGCGCGCTCCAGGACGCGATCCTCGCCGCCGGTGCGGTGCCGCACGTGATCGCGCCGCACAAGGGCGCCATCCGGGGTTCCGGACGGCGAGGCGACGAGCTGACCGTCGACCGTTCGTTCCACACCGCCAGCTCGGCGGAGGGTGACGCGATCGTCGTTGCCCACGGCACCGGCCTCGCCGCGGACCCGGCGGTGCAGACCTTCGTGCAGAGCGCCTTCCGGCACTGCAAGCCGATCGCCGCGTGGGGCGACGGCGAGGCGCTGCTCGGATCGGCCGGGATCGCTGCCGACGCCCCGGGCGTGGTCGTCGCCGCGAAGTCGAACAAGGGCTTCGCCAAGTCGGTGATCGGTGCGCTCGCGGTGCATCGACACTGGGAACGGCTGGGCACCCATCCCACCCGGTTGACGGGACAGGAGGTCTGACATGGCGAACGGGATCGACCTCATCCTCGCCGACCACCGTGCGGTCGAGGCGCTGTTCGAGGCGTTCGACGCGACGATGCAGGGCGCTGTCATCGGGCAGGTCATCGACATGCTGGCGGCACACGACGATGCGGAGCATGCGGCCCTCTACCCGCTCGTGGGTCATCTGCTCGGTGACGCGACGATGATCGAACGCGCCGCGGCTGCTCACTCGGCGGTCAAGCAGCAGATCGACCTCGTGAAGAGCCTCGAGGGCCAACCGCTCACCGATGCGTTCGGCGTGTTGCGAGCACTCGTCGACGAGCACGTCGCCGACGAGGAGCGCAACGTCTTGCCGCGACTCGCGGAGGCGGCCACTCCGCAGCAGCTCGAAGGCTTGGGCGCGCGGATCCTGCAGGTGAAGCAGCGCGTCGGCTGAGCGAGGCTCAGGTGAAGATGATCTGGCCGCCCGCGGCGATCTCGTAGAACTCGCCGACGGTGATGATGTCGTTCACCTGCGGGATGAAGTCGTTCTTCTCGAGGCCGAACAGGTCGACCGACGCCTTGCACGCGTAGAGCCCGGCGCCGGTGTCGGCGATCATCTCGACGAACTCGGGGATGGACGGGATGTCGAGGGCTTCCATCTTGTGGTTCATCACGCGGGTCACCACCGACGAGATGCCGGGGAGCCCGCCGAGCATGGTGGGCACGTGCAGACCGGGGTTGCCGACGGTCGAGATCTTGATGTGCTCATGGCGCGCCCGGTGGATGGCGTCGAGCCCGAAGAACGTGAAGAACAGGCTCGCCTCGATGCCCTCGGCGCGCGCCCCGTTCGCCATGATGAGGCCGGGGTAGACGCCGTCGAGCGAGCCCTTCGAGATGATGATCGAGACCTTCGTGATCGCACCGGAGGGGTCGTTGCCCATGTGAGCTCCTTTCTGATGGGGGCGGGATCGCCGCGGTGTCAGATGCACCCGCGGGGCTTGGGGATGCCGGCGATGCGGGCGGCGACCTTCGCCGGCCCCTTGGGGAACAGCTGGTACAGCTCCTTGACCGACACGCCCGACGACTTGCCGAGCAGCCGCACCGTGGGACCGGTGCCCTTCGCGAAGTACTCGCTGCGCATGAACCGGATCACATTCCAGTGCGCTGGCGTCAGCTCGTCGATCCCCTCCTGGCGGGCGATCTCGGGAGCCATCGCCTCCGTCCACTGCTCGGGGTGGACGAAGAACCCCTCCTCGTTCAGCTCGACGACCGTGTCGGCGATGGTGGCGTTCGACATGTTCAGTCCTTTCTCGCGAGCGACTTGCCCTTGGTCGGCATCGATGCGCCGATGCCCGGCACGTCGCGCCCTTGCAGCAGGACGTGCCAGTAGAACCACTGGAACATCAACTTGCCGAGGTGGTTCAGGCGCGACTCGCGCAGCAGCGGCAAGCCGACCGAGGTCGGGTAGTGGCCGGGAACCGGCTCCTGGTCGTAGTTGAAGTCGATGAGCAGGGCCTTGTGGAAGCCCGTCTCGACGAAGCAGTTGGCGTGCCCGTCGAAGCCGGCTTCGAGCGGCTCCTCGGCCAGGTGGTGCAGGATGTTGTTGACGACGGTCTCGCCCTCGAAGTGGGTCACCGAGCCCGCCTTGGATGTCGACACGTTTGCTGCATCGCCGATGACGAACACGTTGGGCGCGGCATCGGCCTGCAAGGTGTGACCGTCGGTCAGCACGAAGTTCAACGGGTCACCGAGTCCGGGGGAGCGGCCGATGTAGTCGGCGCCGCTGTGCACGGGCACGACGACCGCGAGGTCGAACTCGACCTCGCGCCCGTCGTAGGACGTCAGCGAGCCGGCCTCGCCGTCGACGGTGGCGGTGTTGAACTCGGTGACGAGGTCGATCTCCTTCTCCGCGAGCATCCCGGACAGGTGCTCGGACGCGATGTGCTTGGTGAAGGCGCCGTCGAGCGGCGTCACGTACGAGATGCCGATCCGGTCACGGACGCCTCGGTCGCGGAAGAACCAGTCGGCGAGGAAGCAGAACTCGAGCGGCGCCACCGGGCACTTGATCGGCATGTCGACGACGTTCACCACCAGGCGACCATGGTCGAAGCGATCGAGCGCACCGGCGAGGGCGACCGCGCCCTCGGCCGAGTAGAAGGTGAAGACGCGCTCCATCCAGCCAGGGCCCGTCAGTCCCTCGGTCTCGTCGGGAGCGAGGACAGCGCCGGTCGCGACGACGAGGACGTCGTAGTCGAGCGTCTGCTCGGAGGCGAGGTGCACCTGCTGAGCCTCGATGTCGACGTGGTCGATGGCCGATTCGACGAAACGGATGCCCCGGTGCAGCTGCCGGGCCCGAGGACGGACGATGTGCTCGAGGTCCGTCAGGCCGAACGGGACGAACAGCAGGCCCGGTTGGTACACGTGCTGGTCGTCGAGGTCGACCACGACGACGTCGACTTCGTCGACAGGCAGCTCGCGGCGGAGTCGGTTGGCGACGAGCGTGCCGCCCGTTCCGGCGCCCAGGATGACGATGCGCGTGCGCATGCAGCCATTTCACGTGTCGCTGCCGCCGACAGCCAGGGCCGAAGGGCCCTTCTGGCGAGGTCTATCGCGTGTCGTCGCGCGGATCCGGCGCGGGCGCGATCTCACCGGGTGATGGCACACCCTGCGCCTCCGCGCCGGGCCCGGCGAGCTGACCCTCGTCGCCGGCCGCTCCCATCGGATGGGGACCGGCAGCCTGTTCGGGGTGCTTGCGGGGGAAGACGAAGAGCGCGACGGTCAGCACCACGAGGACGACCGCCACGACCACCACGATGGTCGGCATGCACAGGTGTTCCCAGCAGATGCCCGTCTCACTCGCGAGATGTGACGTCGGCCCCTGTCGCCGACCGCATGGAGCGGGCACGATGGTGCCATGGCGACGGCACTGCTCGATGCCGCAGACCTCACCAAGTCGTTCCGTGCCGACGGTGTCGAGCGTCCCGTCCTCCGTGGCCTGTCGCTGACCGTCGAGCGTGGCGCGTGGATCGCGGTGATGGGCCCGAGTGGCTGCGGCAAGTCGACGATGCTGCACCTCGTCGGCGGGCTCGACCTTCCCGACACCGGCACGGTCACGATCGACGGGGACGAGATCACCGCGCTCAGCCCGTCGGCGCGAGCCGTGCTCCGCCGGCGGAGGGTCGGCTACGTGTTCCAGCAGTACAACCTCATCCCGCACCTCGACGTCGCCGCGAACATCGAGCTCCCCCAGCGCCTCGCCGGGGAGTCCGCGCGCCGGGCGCGCGCGAGGACCGCGGAGTTGCTCGAGGTCCTCGGTCTGGCCGACCGGGGACGTGACCTGCCCGGTGCGCTCTCGGGAGGCGAGCAGCAACGGATCGCCATCGCCCGCGCGCTCGCCAACCGGCCCGATCTGCTGCTCGCCGACGAGCCGACCGGTGCACTCGACAGCGTCGCAGCGACCCTCGTCCTCGATTTGCTGCGCGCGCAGCACGCGGCGGGTCAGACGATCGTGATGGTGACCCACGATCCCGGTGTCGCCGCCTCGGCCGATCGCACGGTCCACGTCCGCGACGGGCGCGTCGTCGAGCCGTGAACGGCGCGGCGCTGCTCGCGGGCGCCGGGCTGCGCGGC
Organism: Ilumatobacteraceae bacterium; assembly: GCA_050248155.1. GTDB lineage: Bacteria > Actinomycetota > Acidimicrobiia > Acidimicrobiales > Ilumatobacteraceae > VFMC01. The sequence goes on along the minus strand of JBFWSW010000039.1, from coordinate 6,183 downwards.
CGCCGCCGGCTCGGGATCGTGACGACGCTCGCAGTCGTGTGCCTGGCATCGCTCGGAATGGCCGCTGGGGCGACCGTCAGCCGTCACGGAGCACCGGTCCTCGACGCTGCCGCGGACGATGCCAACGTCGCCCACCTCGTCCTGCTCGGTGACCCAGTCGCGCTCCGTCGCATGACCGCCGATCCGGAGGTCGTGGCCTCGTCGGGGCCGTTCCCGACCGTTGGTGCCGATCTGCTCACGGCGGACGAGACGATCCCGATGCAGATCGCCGGGCTCGACTCTCCGGACATCGAGGTGAACCGGCCGCCGATGCGAGCTGGTCGATGGGCCGCGTCGGCTGACGAGATCGTGCTCGACCGCAGCCTCGCCGCCGACCTCTCGATCGCGCTCCACGACGAGGTCGTGCTGCAGATCGAGGGACGGACCACGGACTTCGAGGTCGTCGGCACGGCGGTGAACTTCACCGACTGCTTCTACCCGCAGTGCGATCCCGGTCGGGCCTGGGTGACCCGCCACGGCATGGCCCGACTCGGCCGCGCGGCCGGCGACTACGCACAGGTCTGGCTCCGGTTCGACTCGCCCGAACAGGCCGACCCGTTCGTCCAGCGTCAGCTCGCCGCGGGTGCGACCGGCATCAGCGGATCCGAGTCCTGGCTCGACACCAGGGCCGACTTCCTGACGCTCGATCGGGTCTTCGGTGCCTTCGTCGCCGCGTTCGGGTTGTTCGTGCTCGCGGTGTCGGCCGTGGTGATCGCCGGATCGACTGCGGTGCGAGTGGTGGCCAGGCGTCGTGAGATCGCGTTGCTGGGTGCGGTCGGGTGCACTCCTCGACAGGTGATGAGCGGCTTGGTGCTCGAGCAGGTGGTGCTCGGCCTCGTCGCGTCGGTCGTCGGCTGGGCTCTCGCCGGCCTGCTCGCTCCGTCGCTGCAGCTCGGCATCGGTCGCACCCTCGGACCGCAGGATCCGACGTGGTCGCTCTGGGCGCTCGTCGCGACCGCGGCCGTCATCACCGCGCTGCTGGTGCTGGCGACGATCGTCCCGGCGCGCGCTGCTGCTCGGCGACCGGTGACCGACGTGCTGCGCGACGTTCCGCGAGAACGGGTCAGCTGGATGAACCGGCGGTCGCGCGGGCTGCCTCGACGGGTTGCCTGGCTGGGCGCGAAGGAGGCGGCCAGCCAACCCGCTCGATCCGCGCTCGCGTCGCTCGCGATCGTCGTCGCGGTGATCGGATCGATGGTCTCGATCGGATTCATCGGCGGCATCAACCGGGTGGCCGCAGATCCGGCGCGCGCGGGTGATCCGTGGGACGTCGCCCTCGTGCCCGGTGAGGTCGCGCCCGAGGACGTGGGCGCTGCGCTCGCGTCGGTAGACGGTGTCCAATCGTGGTTCACCGACATGCAGCGCCGCAGCACGCTCGACGGCGGTGCGTTCCTGTCGGTGGCGACCGCCGGTGATCCTGCGGCCGCCGACTACCGGATCGCCGGGGGGCGGGCCATGGCGTCGGCCGGCGAGGCGATCGCGGGGTACGGGTTCCTGACGCGCTTCGGCGTTGCCGTCGGCGACGAGGTCTCGATCCTGGCGGGCACCACCCCCCTCGACCTCGAGATCGTCGGGTGGTACCGCGAGACGGAGGACAGCGGCGAGGTGCTGCGCTACCGGTTCGAGACGCTGGCAGCGGCGGAGCCCGGTGTCCGCCCGGACGTCTACCGCATCACGGCGCAACCCGACACCACGCGTGAGCGGCTCGCGGCAGAGCTGGCTGCGGCGCTCGGCCCGACGGTCCACACCGAGGTGCTCGACACCGGCGTGTCCGACCTGGCGCCGTTGATGGCCGTGCTGTGGTTGATCGCGGTCGTCCTGCTGACGATGGCCGGGGTGAACCTGCTCACGATGATGTTGACCGCGACCCGCGAGGCGGCCCGCCAGACCGGAGTGCAGTTGGCCGTGGGGTTCACGCCGCGACAGGTGGTCGCACAGGGAGCGGTCGCAGGCCTGGTGCTCGGCATCGTGTCCGCCGTGGTCGCTGTGCCGGCCGGCCTGTGGATCTTCCGCATGCTGTCCGACAGCGTCAGCACGTCACTCGGTGTGGGGCCGGGCTGGATGCCGGCGCCGGCGACGTGGTCCGTCGTCGTGCTGGCGGTCGCTGCGTGCGTCGTCTCGGCCGCACTCGGAGCTCTTGCTGCCGCGCGCATCACCCGCCGCTCCGCCTCCGAGCTGGTGCGCAGCGAATGACCCGGTGCCCGCCCCGCAGCGGCGCACGTTGTGTCGTTGTGCCCTGGTGACGCACGCCGCGCTGGTCTTCGATCGGTCCATGAGGAACTTCGGCTACCTGACCGTGGCGTCGTCGTTGCACGACGCGACCGCGGTCGATCGGCTCACGGCCGGCGTGCGCGCCGCGCTCGACGTGGCTGGTGGTGTGCAGCTCGGCACAGCCGACGAGATGCCGGACTCACCACTGGCGGTCCTCGTCGCGACGGGAGGCACCGAGTCGGCGATCATCGAGCACGTACGCCGGAGGCGCGCGGCCGTGCACTTCGAACCGACGCTGCTGCTCGCTCACCCCGTGCACAACAGCCTCCCGGCCGCGCTGGAGTCTCTCGCCCGCATCCGCGCGGACGGTGGCCGAGGACGCATCGTGCAGGTGGGGTCCGACGATGCGCGCATCGCGCTCCGGGAGGCGGTGACCGACGTCGCGGCCATCCACCGACTGCGGCGGACCAGGGTGGGCCTCGTCGGCCAACCCTCCCCGTGGCTCGTGGCGAGCATCCCGGACGCCGACGCGCTCAGATCGCGGTGGGGCATCGAGCTGGTCCCCGTCGACATCGACGAGACGGTCCGCGCCTACCCGCTGGCCGATCCGCTCAGGGTGCGAGCCGCAGCGGCCCGCGTGAACGGCTCAGCGCCGCCGTCCACCACCCTGCTGGACGCCTCGCGGCTGCACCCCGTGCTCGTCGACGCAGCTGCGGCAGCGCGCGTCGACGCGGTGACCGTCCGGTGCTTCGACTACCTCGGCTCGCTCGAGACGTCGGGCTGCGTCGCGCTGGCCGAGATGAACGACGCCGGGTTCGTCGCCGGTTGTGAGGGTGATGTCGCGAGCACCGTGGCGATGCTCATGGTGCGGGCCCTCACCGGCAGGCCGAGCTGGATGGCGAACCCGTCGTCGATCGACGTCGATCGCGATCAGGTGGTGCTCGCTCACTGCACCGTGGCTCCTTCGATGGTCGAGAGCGTCGAGCTCGACACGCACTTCGAATCCGGCATCGGCGTCGGTCTTCGCGGCCGGTTCGCGTCGGGTCCGGTGACGCTGCTGCGGCTGGGAGGGCGGGCGCTCGAGCACCGGTGGATGGCAGAGGGCGACATCGTCGCGTGCGGTGACGCCGGCGACCTGTGTCGCACGCAGGTCACGGTCCAGCTCCACGACGAACCGGCGCACCGCCTGCTCGACGAGCCGCTCGGCAACCACCTCGTCCTCGTCAGTGGCCATCACCGTGCCCGCTTCGAGCGGTGGTGGCAGCTGGCCTTCGCCGCCGCCTGACCATTTGCCACGATTTGATCTGACGAATGCGGGCAGCAAGCGGCCGTCGTGGCCGTGATCTGCCCGCATCCGGTCGGCGCGTGAGCGAAAGTGGGCAGCAGGCGGCGATGCCGACCGGATGCTGCCCGCTTCGGGTCAGCCGAAGAGGCGCTCGGTCGCGATCTCGCAGCCTTGCGCGAGCGAGCCGAGCTTGGCCCAGGCCACCTTGGGGTCGATGCCCTGCATGCCGACGTGGATCGAGAACCCGCAGTCGACGCCGGCCATCAACCGCTCGCGGTCGATCACCGAGGCCCACCGCTCGATCCGCTGGGCGACGAGCTCGGGGTGCTCGATGTAGTTCGACTGTGGCTCGATGACGCCGGGGCACAGCACCTTGTCCGACGGCACCGGGATGTCGGCGAACACCTTCCACTCGTGGGCGTGCCGAGGGTTCGCTCCCTCGAACAGCACCGTGCGCGGCTTGGCCTTCCACACGATGTCGATGATGTCGGTGATCGGGACGTCGCAGTGGTGCGGGCCGGGGTAGTTGCCCCAGCAGAGGTGCATCCGCAGCTGCTCGGCCGGGATGTTGCGGACGGCGTGGTTGAGTGCCTCGATGTTCACCTCGATGGTGCGCCTGAACTCCTCGAGGGTGAGATCTGCGTAGGTCATGTGCCGTCCCATGGCGAGATCGGGGCAGTCGAGCTGCACCGTGGCACCCGCCGCGGCGATCGCCTCGTACTCGTGCCGCATCGCCTCGGCGATGGCGAACACGTACTCCTCGCGGGTCGGGTAGTGCTCGTTGCCGAAGAAGATCGAGACCACCCCGGGCGACGCCGCGCTGGAGAAGACGCCGGCCTTGTCGACCCCCGCGGCCGACCGGGTGAGGTGGACCATGTCGTCGTGCGCGGCCTGTTCGTCCTTCACGCTGATCGGGCCGGTGCACGCCGGGGCCGACCGCTTGCGGCGACCTGGGTTGCTGGCGACGATCTCGGCGCTCCGCGGGAAGTCGTCGAGGTCGGAGAAGTGGTACACCTGCGTCGACTCGCCGTGGAAGCCTTCGAGGCGGTCCTTCACGTAGGTCGCGTACGACGGCTTCGACATCTCACCGTCGTTGATCACCGACACCCCGGCGTCGGCCTGGCGACGGACCACCTCGTCGACCGCCGCCTCGATCCGCGCGTCGAGGGCGGCCTGGTCGACGGGGATGCCGTCGGCCACGGCCCACATGAGCTGGATCAGGTCGTCGGGCCGGGGCAAGCTGCCCGTGTGCGTGCTCAGGATTCGCCGCTCGTCGCTCATGCTGTCCCCCTGCTTCCGATGCGAACTTGGTTCCCCCGACCCCGCCGGAGGTTAGACGGCGTGGACGTTCGCGGGGGCACGTACGGCCATCCTGATGATGACGTGGACGATGGGCTGCTCTCCACGGGGCACACTTCGCGTCGTGATCGTGGACTGTGCCGCGTATGTCGACGGCGAGCGGTTCGGCTTCGAGCCGAGCACCGAGGCGCTCGAGAGCTGGCGCGCGCGGGAGGACGCCTTCGTCTGGCTCGGGCTCCGGATGCCGAACGCGCCCGAGCTGAGCTCGATGTGCGAGGCGCTGTCGCTCGCCGGGGTTGACGCCGACGAGGTCCTCGCTCCGCACGCGAGGCCGGTGCTGAGCGTCGAGGGTCCGACCGCGCAGCTGATCCTGCGCACCGCTCGCTACGACGACGCCAGCGAGTCGATCGTCCTCGGCGAGATGACGCTCCTGGTCGGCACGCGCTCCGTCATCTCCATCCGTCACGGTCACGCGAGCCCGCTGGGACCGTTGCGTGCCCGGCTCGAGCGCGAGCACGATCGGTTGCGCGATGGTCCACCGGCGGTGGTGGCAGCGATCGTCGGCACGGTCATCGACGACTACGGGCCCGCCCTCGACGGCTTCGAGAAGGACGCGATCGAGGTCGAACGCGACGTGTTCTCCGAGACTCGCTTCCAGCCCATCCGCCGGCTGTACAAGTTGAAGCGCGAGGTGCGCGACCTGCTCGTGGCCATCGATGCGCTGCAGGATCCGCTCAACCGCCTGATGCGAGTGCTCGCTCCCACGGTCACCGACGAGGTGATGGACGATCTGAGCGAGGCTGCCGATCAGCTCGACCGCACGGTGGTACGCACCCAGTCGTTGTCGGGGCTGCTCGACGCGGCGCTCACCGCGAGCCTCGCTCAGATCTCCGTGCAGCAGAACGAGGACATGCGCAAGATCAGCGCCTGGGTCGCGATGGCAGCGGTGCCCACGTTGGTGGCGGGCATCTACGGCATGAACTTCGACACCTTTCCCGAGTTGCACTGGGAGTTCGGCTACCCGCTGGTGCTGGGCGGGATGGCGGCCATCGTGCTGCTGCTGTACCGCACGTTCAAACGCAGCGGCTGGCTCTGAGGCCGAGGTTGCACCGGTTGCGAACTGCGTGCCAGTCTCCTCGGCATGGCCGTCATCGACACCTCGCTCGTGCAGCGCGCCGCGGACGCGTTGTGGGAGGCCGATCGGTCTCGTTCGGCGATCGCACCCGTCCGCGAGATGCTCGGCACCTCCACCGACATCGACGTCGGCTACGCCGTGCAGCAGATCAACACCGACCGTTCGGTCGCTGCGGGTCGCAAGATCTCCGGTCGCAAGATCGGCGTCACCTCGG
>JBFWSW010000038.1:23041-41691 GCA_050248155.1 Ilumatobacteraceae bacterium | reverse complement strand
TTCCTAAACCGCAGGTCGCAAGTTCGAATCTTGCCGGGGGCGCGATCAGGGTCGAGCGCTGTGCGCTTCGCTGCGGCGTGGCTCGAGGCCGGATGACCGCCCGCCAACCTGTCGACGTTCCTCGAGTCGTCGCCGGCAACCGCGGATGAAGCCCGGTTTCTGGGCCACAGTTGCCAGGCGTGCGCCGATGAGCCTGGCTCGTTCATCGACGCCGTGCACCTCGACCAGTGCGGTCTCGACGACCTCGGTCCCGAGACTCGGTCGGTCCCGCCGCGATTCGATCTGACCGAGCGCGGCCCGAACCGTCCTGAAACCTTCCATTCAGAATCTGATCATTCTGTATGTTGCAATTCTGACTGGTGTCTGTCAGGATGCACGCGTGTCCGAGGTCACCCAGCCCAGACAAATGGACGCCCGCCTGGCGGCGCAGCTCGAGCCGCGCTTGCGGGCAGCGCGGTTGACCCCGGCCCAACGCGCCGTCGCACGGTTCTTGCTCGAGCACCCTGATCGTCTGCTGTTCATGTCGGCTGCGGAGCTGGCTGCCGATGTCGGGGTCAGCCAGCCATCGGTGACCAGGCTCGCAAAGGAGCTCGGGTACAACGGGTACGCCGAGATGATCGGCGATCTACGCGACCACCTTCAACAGCAATACACGCCGAGTGATGACACTCCTGGCGCCAACTCGTTTCAACTGGCGGTCGAGACCGAGATCAACGCCCTCAGAAGTGTGCACGGACGACTCGCCCAACCAGCCCCGTTGTTGCTGGCCTCACACGCCATCGTCGAAGCCGACGCCGTGCTGGTGATCGGACTCCGCATATCGTCGTCGTTGGCCCACCACTTCCACTACCGCCTGAGCCGCTTGCGTGACAACGTCCGCCTCGCGACCAGTGGCGGGTCGCTGTTGTTCGACGACATCGCCCTCACCTCGCGCTCGGCGCGTTCTGTCGCCGTGGTCTTCTCGATGCCGAGGTATCCGGTCGAGCTGTCCACAGCGCTCCAGTTCGCCCGAGACCGCAACATGGGCGTCGTTCAGTTCATCGACACCCCGACAGCGTCCCTCTGCGCGCCCGCCGACCACGTGATCGTCAGCCCCACCTCGTGGGGTCTCACGTTCGGATCGTTCGGGGTCGCTCACTTGCTGGCGTCGCTGCTGATCGACGCCGTCGCCTCAGATCCGGCGGGCGACTCGACCCGGCGCCTGATCGACCTCGAGAGCGTCGCGGTCGCCCACGACCACTACATGGATGAGGGCCCCGGCGGAACCGATTCCAACTCCACCAACCGAAAGGATCCGGAACCATGACCGACACTTCTCCGACGATCACCTATGACGGCGGGACCGACGAAGACCATGCCGAGCTCCTCGCCCAGTTCGAAGCGTTCTGGGATGCCAACAACACACTCGACATCCCAAAGCTCAGCAAGATCTGGCGCGACCGCGAAGACAGCGTGTACTTCAACTCCAACGGTTTCAACTACCACGGCTTCCAGGATTGGCTCGGAATCTGGCGGTACTACGGGCCGCGATTCACGTGCCTGAAGCCGGCGACCTTGGGCAGCGTGCACATGATCGTCCGCGACAACCTTGCAGTCGTCACCGACGGTGCCGTCGACCGCCTGTTCGGAGTCTCCGAGGAAGTCGACGGGCCACCGATCGCCAGCCACCCGCTGATGCGAGCGACGATGGTCTACACGCGCGAAGACGACGGCTGGAAGTGCGTGCATGCCCACTTCTCGCCTGCCGCCATCGAAGGCAAGCGCCCCTGGGCGCCAGCCGAGTGAGCCGATCCGGCTCGGCCGATCGCGCGCTCACGACACGTTCCCAACCCAGCACAACTAGCACCGCACTACCAAGGAGCCCAGAGATGACATCACCCAGGCCGATCAACGGCAAACGCCTGCTGGCGCTCGCAGTCGGATTGACCATGCTCGCCGCGGCCTGCGGTGGCGACGACGACTCGAGCATCGACAGCACGGTGTCGGCCACGGCAGGTGCTGCCACCGTGCCCGACAGCGCCTCCTCCGAGGACCCGGCTGCCACGACTGCGGTGCCCGAGTCGACCGATCCAGCAGCGTCGGAGACGTCGAGCCCCACAGCTGATGAAGGTTCCGGCCCCAACCCCGACGCCGAGGAGATCATGATCGGTGGCACCTATCCGCTCACCGGCGCACTGGCCACTGACGGCCAGGAGATGGCGAACGCGATCGAGATCGCGGTCGACCACGTCAACGCCGCCGGTGGCATCAAGTCGCTCGACGGTGCTGCAGTCAGGTGGGAGGCGCTCGACAGCACGGGCGCTCCGGAAGTGGCGGCGACGAACGTGCAGTCCCTGATCGACGACGGCGCAGTTGGCATCATCGGCGCCTGGCTGAGCTCGAACACGATCGCGACCACACAGGTGGCCGAGCGTGCCGGGATCCCGCACATCGTCGACCAGTCGCTCTCGGACGAAATCTTGTCACGTGGCTTCCAGTACACGTTCCGGGTGATGTTCGACTCGAAGGCCGTCGGCAACGAGGGCGCAAAGTGGCTCGACGCGATGCTCACCCAGCTCGACATGGGCCGCAAGCTCGTGCTGCTGCACGAGGAGTCGACGTTCGGAACGACCAACGCCAACGCGTTCGAAGCAGCAGCTGCCAACTACGACTTCGAGCTGGTCGACGTGATCGCCTACTCGGCGGCCACGACCGACCTCAGCGCCGAGGTAGCCCAGGCGATTTCGAGCGGCGCGAACGTGTTGCTCTCGGTCGGGTACGGCCCGGACAGCCTGCTGCTGCTCGAGACGCTCGACGAGCAGGGCGCCGACTTCGACGCCATCGTCGGCGTCGACTCGGCCGGTTGGTACAGCGATCGGTTCGCCGAGCAGGCGCAGGGTCTCGCCGAAGGAATCTTCGACGCTGCCAGCTACCCGGTCGACCACACCTCGGACGAGTACCAGACGTTCTATGACGATTACGTCGCCAAGTTCGACGTCGTTCCGTCAGACGGAGCGATCCTCAGCTACACCTCGGCCCGAGTGCTGTTGGAGGCGATCGAGAATGCCGGCACCACCGATCCGGAAGCGATTCGTGAGGAACTGGCCACCGGCACGTTCGACAGCCACATGATGTATCAAGACAGCATCCGTTTCGACGAGACCGGTCAGAACACCGACGCTGCGCCGATCATGTATCAGTTCCAGGACGGCAAGCGCGTCGTGGTCCTCCCCGAGGAGATCGCGGCCGCCCCCATCCGCGACCCGCGGGGCTAATCATCACCCGCCATGTGTGGGCCCACCGCCCGTCGGTGGGCCCACACACGTCGATTTGGAAAGTGTGAGATTGGATTCCAAGCTGATCACCCAGTCCCTGGGCAGTGGCATCCTGGCCGGCAGTATCTACGGCGTGGCCGCGATCGGCCTCGCCCTGGTGTTCGGAGTGGTGAAGATCGTCAACTTCGCCCACGGCGTGATGCTGATGGCAGGGATGTACGCGGTCTGGTTCTTGCACGACTGGACCTCGATCGATCCGTTCGTGCTGGCGCTGGTCGCCGCCGCAGTCGGGGCGTTGGTGGGATTCGTGCTGCAACTCACGCTGCTCGACAAGTTGAAGTCGGGCGGAGAGCACGGGCCAGTGCTTGTCACGCTCGGCGTCGCGCTGATCTTCCAGGCGCTGGCGGAGACCTTCTTCACGTCGAACCCGCGGAGCCTCTCGAGTTCATACGCCTCGGCGACGATCACGATCGGCCCCGGACAGTTCCGCGTCGAGCGGTTCGTGGCGATGGGGGCAGCGATCGTCTTCACGCTCGGGTTGCAGTTCGTGCTGCGCCGCACCGACCTCGGCCGCAGCATCCGCGCCGTCGCCCAGGACCACACGGCAGCGCAGTTGATGGGCATGAACGTGAGCTACATGTACGCCGCCGCCGTCGCCCTCGGCACCGCGGCTGCCTTCTTCGCCGGGGGCGTGTCGGCACCGCTGCTCCCCATCACCCCCTACGCCGGCACCCCGCTGCTGCTGATGAGCTTCGTCGCAGCGGTGCTCGGCGGGCTGGGCAACATACGCGGGGCGTTCGTCGCCGGAATCGTCGTCGGTCTCGTCGAAGGTATCGGCTCACTCGTGTTCGACGGGACACTGAAGACGGTTGCGGTGTTCGTGCTCTTCGTCATGGTGCTGCTCTTCCGTCCCGAAGGCTTGTTCCGGCGATGACCGCGTCACTCACCACATCCAACACCCAGCGCGAGCCCGACGGCGGCGAGTCTCCGGCACGGATCGCGCCGGGTGCAAGCGTTGGCCGCTTGATGTATCCCGCCTTCGCCGCGGTGATCGCCCTCGTGGTGCTGTGGATCGCACTCACCGGTTCTCGCCACCTGATCGGGGTGGTGACGCTCGCACTGCTGTTCGGCGCCGTAGCCACCGCGTGGGCGATCGCCGGCGGCCTGGCTGGGCTCTTCTCGCTGGGTCACGCCGCGTACTTCGGCATGGGTGCCTACGCAACGGCGTACCTGTATGCCGAGCACGACATCAGCCCGTGGTTCGGTCTGTTGGCCGGCGTCGCGCTGTCGGCCCTGCTGAGCGTTGGCACGACCTGGCTGTCGATGCGGTTCAAGATCCGCGGCTCGTACTTCGCCCTGGTCACGTTGGCATGGGCTGAGATGCTCAGGTTGATCGTCTCCAACACCGACGCCCTCGGCCGGTCTCAGGGCATCCTCGTCCCATTCACGCGCGAGCCGACCCTGGCCGACATGCAGTTCCTGTCGCCTCGCAGCTACCTGTTGCTGGCCGGCATCTACGCAGTCGTTGCCGTCGCCCTCTTCGCGCTCGTCAAGCGGAGCCGCTTCGGTTGGAAGCTCTCGGCGATCCGAGGCGACGAGCAGGCGGCCGCCGCCACTGGCATCGATGTGCGCCGTTCGCTGGTGATCACGATGGCGATCAGCGCCGCGGCGACATCGGTCGGGGGAACGCTCTACGTGCAGTACATCCAGTTCATCGACCCCGAATTGGCCTTCAGCCCGACAGTGTCGATCGACATCGCCATCAGAGCCACGATCGGAGGTGCCATGCTGGCACTCGGGCCACTGCTCGGAGCGGGCGTGATGGAAGGCCTCACCGAGTACCTGCGTACGGCCATGAGCGACCGCCCGGCGATGGGACTGCTGCTGTTCGGTGTCGCCGTGATCATCGTCGCTCGCTACTTCCAGCAGGGCATCTCCGGGATCGGCGCATCGATCGTGCGACGCATCGACCGGCGCAGGGGAGCGCACAAGTGACGGGGCAGGCGGTGGTCAGCGATGTCGTGCTCGATGCCAGCGGGATCGTGGTGCAGTTCGGCGGCCTCAAGGCAGTCGCCGGCGTCGATCTTCAGGTGCGCCACGGCGAAGTGCTCGGGGTGGTCGGCCCCAACGGCGCCGGCAAGACGACGTTGTTCAACGTGCTTGCCGGCGCCCAGAAGCCGAACAAGGGCACAGTTCGCCTCGGCGATCGCGACATCACCCGACTGCCGGCCCATCAGCGCGCCCGGCTCGGCATCTCCCGCACCTTTCAGATCGTGAAGCCGTTCCTCGACGAGACCGCCCTGCGCAACGTCGCCGTCGCCGCAGTCGCGCTCGGCGCCGACCGTTCGTCGGCGACCGAGACTGCGGCGCGCCTGCTCGAATCGGTCGGGCTGGCCGCGAAGCAACAGGCGCTGGCCTCTGAGCTCGGACTCGGCGAGCGCAAGCGGCTCGAGCTGGCGAGGGCTTTGGCGCTTCAGCCCAAGGTGCTCTTGCTCGACGAGGTCATGGCAGGGTTGAACCCGGTCGAAGTGCACGAGATCACCGACCTGCTGCACCGGTTGATCGAGGCCACCCAGGTCAACATCGTTCTCATCGAGCACCTCCTCAAAGCGGTGCATGCGCTGGCCCATCGCGTTGTCGTACTCGACGCCGGAGTGGTGCTGGCCACCGGCACGCCGGCCGAGGTGTTCCGGGACGAGCGCGTCGTCGAGGCCTACCTGGGGAGGAAGTATGCCGCTTCTTGAGGTCGACGGTCTGGTCGCCGGCTACAGCTCGATCACCGTGTTGCACGGGATCTCACTCTCGGTCGAGGCGCATGAGGTCGTGTGCCTGCTGGGTGCCAATGGGGCCGGCAAGTCGACGACGTTGATGACGATCTCGGGCGTCGTGCCGGTCACGTCTGGACGTGTGATGTTCGCCGGCACCGACATCACGGGCTACCGGGGCCATGCCGTGGCTCGGCTTGGTTTGGCTCATGTTCCTGAGGGCCGGCGCGTCTTTTCGGAGATGACCGTCGAGGAGAACCTGCTGGCGGGTGCGATGTTCGTGCGGCCCAAGTCGTTACGCCGCGAGCGGCTCGAGCGGTCGTTCGAGCTGTTTCCGCGATTGCGCGAGCGCAGAGGCCAGCTCGCCGGATCGCTGTCCGGCGGTGAGCAACAGATGACCGCCATCGCCCGCGCCTTGATGTCGGATCCGGCGATGGTGATGTTCGACGAACCCTCGCTCGGCCTTTCTCCTGCCCTCGTCGACGCCACGTTCGAGACGATCACGAACATCGCTCGCACCGGCGTCGGCGTGCTGCTCGTCGAGCAGAACGCCGGCGAGGCGTTGGAGATCAGTGATCGCGCCTACGTGCTCGAGCAAGGGGCGATCGTGCTCGACGGCGTTGCTGCCGACCTGGCCAACGACGAGCGGGTGCGCGAGGCGTACCTGGGGGTATGACGATGAACGAAGCAGGAGTGGGCGCGCAGAGCGGGTGCAGCTGGGGCGTCGCCCTTGGCAAGGCGCTGTCGGCCAACGAGGTGCTCGAGGCCGGTCTGGTCGCCGAGCGGTTGGGGTTCGACGAAGTCTGGGTCTCGAACGAGCGCTTTCACCGCGACATGTTCGCCTCGTTGGGGGCGCTGGCGGTGCGCACCAACACGGTACGTCTCGGGTCGTTCGTGTCCGATCCGTACACGATGCACCCGCTGGTCTCGGCCGCGGCAGTGGCGACGGTCGACCAGCTCTCCGGTGGACGCATGATGTTCGGAATCGGGGCCGGCGGTAGCGGCTTCGGTGCCATCGGGATCGGTCGCACCAAGCCCTTCACTGGTCTGGCGTCGATGGTCGAGGCGACGAGAGCGCTGCTCGACGGTGAGTCCGTGACCGTCGACGGCGAGTTCACGATCAACGACGGCCGTCTCGATCAGTTGCCGGTGAGCCGGGTGCCGATCGTGCTGGCGTCGCAGAGTCCGCGCGTGCTCGATCTGGGCGGCCGGGCTGCCGACGCCGTGATGATCTCGACGTTCGCCGACTCGGCACTGTTCGCCAAGGCGATGAGGTGGGCGGCCGAGGGAGCCGGCGCCGCCGGCCGCCAGTTCGACGTGGCCGAACGCGTGATCGCCCGCATCGATTTGGCGATCGACGACGACCGCGACGCCGCCCGCGACCGACTTCGCCCCCTGATCGGTTACCTGCTGGTGCTGCTGCACCCCAACTGGTGGTTCCTCGACGATCTCGGCATCGAGGTGCCGTCGCAACTCGGCGAGTTGGCGGTTGCCAACGACTACGCCGGCATGCGCCACCACCTGGCGCTGATCCCCGACGGACTGATCGACGCGTTCGGTTGGGCGGGCACTCCCGATCTGGTCGCCCGGCGGGTCGTCGAGCTGGTCGATGTCGGGGTTCGACGATTCGTCGTCCTGCCGCATGCAGTCCCGGGAGGCTTCGTCGACACGATGTCGGCGTTCGCTTCCGAGGTGATCCCTGCCGTGGCGGCGAAGATGTCACAGGGAGATCGGCCGGCGTGACGTTCACGATCGTCGCCGGCGATCGAGCGGCCGGCAGCATCGGGCTGGCGTCGATCTCGCACTCGCGGGCGCTGCTCTCGAAGACGCTGGCCGTCAATGCTTGGTCCAACGCCGACGCGCTCGTTGCCTCACAGGCATTCTCCAGTCGGGCGATCGGGGAGGCGGCGATCGCCGACCTTGCCACGGGCGTCGCGCCCTCGGCGGCCGGTCGCGATGCGCTCGCAGCCGATCCGCGTGCGGCAGCCCGCCAGCTGTTGGTCGTCTCGGCCGATGGCGTCGGGGCGTTCACAGGCGACTGGTGCCTCGACGCCAGTCAACTCGTCCACGACGCCGAGGGCTACGCCGTCGGGGGCAACATGTTGGCGTCGCCGGATGTTGTGGCCGAGATGGCACTCGCGTTCGAATCGACGCCGGGCAGCTTGCCCGACCGGCTCCTGGCGGCCATCGCCGCCGGACACGCGGCGGGTGGCGACTACCGCGGCGACCGGTCCGGAGGGTTGGTGGTACGGGGCCCGATCGAGACGCTCGAACTGCGCGTCGACGACCACCCCGAGCCAGCAGAAGAGCTGGGACGTCTGCTCCAGCTGACACGCGAGCAAGCTGTGATCGGGCGCTGCCATCGATGGTTGATCGATCCCGACACAGCCGACGCCCACTCGCTGCTCGCCGAGCTGGAAGCAGCGCTCCCGTCGCTCGGCGACACGGCGCGGCTGTGGCAGCTCGCCGTGTCGACGCTCGCCGGACGTGAGGTGACCGATGCCGAGACGTCGGCGGCCGGTCTCGGCCGCCCGACCGTGAGCGATCTCGTCGCCCTCGGCCGTCGAGCTCGCCAGCACCGAGAAGGGCACGGCGCACCATGACCAACGACAACGCCGACCAGCTGTCCGCGATCCTTTCGCGACCAGCGAACTGGGTCGATGTGCGTCCCGCTGGGGAAGTGATCCCTGAGCTCGGGCCACGCTCGTACCTGCACGCCGGGCCGCGCTGGCTCGGCGGCACGATGCCGGGACCGATGCGCGGGGGGTTGATCGCCGGGCTGCTGTTCGAAGGTGAAGCCACCGACGAAGCCGAGGCGAATGAGATCCTCGACGCCGGAGAGATCGGCCTCACGCCGTGCCAGGACGCCAGGGTGGCGGGACCGCTGACGGGGATCGTCACGCCGTCGACACCGGTGCTCGTGATCGAGCATTCCGATGGCGCAACGTGCTTCGCGCCCCTGCACGAAGGTGACCGTGGCGGGATGCGAGCCGGGATGTTCGACGACACGACGATCACGCGACTCCACCGGCTCGCCGACGTGATCGCACCGGCGCTGGCACAGGCGCTGCGCAGGCGTGGGCCGATCGACGTCACGGCGATGCAGAGCTCGGGCCTGCGGCGGGGCGACGAGTGCCACAACCGCAACATCGCATGCACCTCCGCGTTGCTGATGGAGCTGGCCCCGCAGCTGGCGCGTGTGGGCGATGCCGCAGCGGCGGCGTTCGACTACTTCGCCGAGACCTCACAGCTCTTCATCTCGCTCTCAGCTGGTGCCGCCAAGGCCACCGCCGAAGTCGTACACCGGTCGGGCGTGCGCGGGATCGTCACCGGTGTCGGCATGAACGGAGTCGACTTCGGCATCCGGGTGAGTGGGTTGGACGGTTGGTGGACGGCGCCGTCGCCCACCGGACCGATGTCGCCGCTCGATGGTGGCGACATCACGCAAGCGTCTCCCGGTCAGGGCGACTCGCCGATCATCGAGTCGATCGGGCTGGGCGCGTTCTCGCTCACGGCCGCACCGGCATTGGCCGAGGCGTTCGGGCTGACCATGACCGAGGCACGGGCGGTGGTGGCAGAGCTGCGGCAGATCTGCGCCGTGGAGAGCCCGGTGTTCCAGCTGCCAGACGACGACTTCCGAGGCGCTCCGGCGTTGATCGACGTTCGCCGTGTAAGCGAGCTGGGCGTCGTGCCCCGCACCACGCTCGGCTTCATGCACCGCTCGCCCGGAGCCGGTCGTGTCGGCTTCGGTGTCATCCCGATGCCGCTCGAGCCGTTCGAACAAGCGGCGGCAGTGTTATGACGATCGATGCCGGCGGCAGCCGATCAGCGATCGGAGTGGGCGTCGCGATCGACTTCGCGCCCGGTAGCGGCGCGACGTTCGGCGCACGCCTCGATCACGTGCTGCCGGTGGTCGAGGCTGCCGAGGCGCTCGGATACGGAACGCTGTCGGCGGGGGAGAGCTACGTCGATGCCGTCGGTGACCGCATGGGCTTCCATGCGCCCAATGCGCTGATGATGCTGGCCGCCGTCGCAGCCAGGACGAACTCGATCCGTCTGGTGACCGGGGCGGCACTGCTGAGCGCCTGGAACACGCGGCGGTTGGCCTACGACGCCTGCCTCCTCGACCAGATCTCCGACGGACGCGTGATCCTCGGTTTGGGGCTCGGACGCCCAGAGCAATGGGAGCGCTTCGGCGCCCCCGTCGCCGACCTCTCCGAGCACGTCGACACCATGATCGTCGAGCTGCGCCGCCTGTTCGGCGAGGTGGTGCCGGGACCGGTGCAGGCCGGCGGGCCCCCCATCTGGATCGGGGGCAGTGCGCCGCGATCGGCGCGTCGGGCCGCAACGCTGGGCGACGGGTACACGGCATCGACCGGATACTCGTTCGCCACGGTGGCGACGATGGCGCGGCGCTATCGATCGGCGCTCGGGGAACAGACCGGGGGGCGACCGACGGTGTCGGTCAATCGCCTCGCGGTGATCGCCGCGACCGACAGCGAGGCATCGCGCCGTGCTGCTGCCGGCGCCGAGCCGTTGGCGCGCGCCTACATCGCGGCGGGGACGGCTCGATCCATCGACCGCACCGCGTCGTTCGACGAGATCCACCCCCAGCTCGGCCTGGTGGGAACACCCGACCAGGTTCGAGCCACCGTCCGGCGCTACGTCGAGGCCGGGGTCACCGACTTTCAGCTTCGCGTGGTCCCGGGGGCGACCGAGGTGCGCCATGCGATCGAATCGCTCGAACTGTTCTCGGCGGAGGTCTGGCCGGCCTTCGGTGCAACCGACACGGGCCCACGGGGGCGATCATGAAGCCGGCCCGCTTCACGTATCACCGGCCGCACAGCGTCGCCGAGGTTCTCGCGCTGCTCGCAGTCGAGCCCGAGGACACTCGAATCCTCGCCGGCGGCCAGAGCCTGGTGCCGCTGATGGCGCTGCGCCTCAGCAGGCCTGCGCACGTGGTCGACATCGCACACGTCCCCGAACTGTCCGGGATCGAGGCGGGTGATGGGATCATCGAGATCGGCGCCATGACACGCCAGCGTGACATCGAACTGTCGCCGGTACTCAGGAACCATGTACCGCTGCTGGCTGCTGCCGCCGGCCACATCGGCCATGTCGCCATCCGCCATCGTGGAACGATCGGTGGCAGCCTCGCCCATGCAGACCCCTCGGCCGAGTTGCCGGCGGTTGCCGTCGCACTCGGATTCGAGATGGTGTTGCATGGGCAGAACGGACAGCGCGTGGTTGCAGCAGAGGACTTCTTCGAGGGCTACCTCACGACCAGCATCCAGCCCGGCGAGTTGCTGACGCATGTGCGCATTCCGATGCAGGAGGTACCGCGTCGGTGTGCGATCGAGGAGTTCGCCCGCCGCTCGGGCGACTTCGCGATCGCCGGGGCGGTGTGCGCCGTCGACATCGGCGACGGAGACCTGGTCCGACGCGCGCGGGTCGTCGCCATGGGCGTCGATCCGTCGCCACAGCGCTACCGCGATGCCGAGTCACGGTTGGTCGGCTCGCCCCTGGACGGCGACTCGATCGCCGCTTCGGCGGCGATCGTCGCCGACGCCTGCGCGTCAGCCGATGACATCTACGGATCGGACGCGTACCGGCGAGGCCTCGTGCACGAGATGACACGGCGGGCGCTGCATCGATGCGCCGAGGAGCAGTGATGGACGACTCGATGATCGACCTGCCAGACGAGCAGATGGTGCATGTACGGCTCACGGTCGACGGGCGAACACGGACGGTCCTTGCTCCGTCGCGCGAGTCGCTCGCAGATGCCCTGCGCCACCGGTGTCACGTTCGCAGCATTCATCTCGGCTGTGAGCACGGTGTGTGTGGTGCCTGCACGGTCATGCTCGATGGCCGGACAGCTCGGTCGTGTCTCGTGCTGGCAGCCCAAGCCGATGGTTCGACCGTCGCGACCGTGGACGGCTTGGCGGACGACGGGCTACACCCGCTGCAGCGCGCCTTCTCCGAGTTGCACGCCCTGCAATGCGGCTTCTGCACACCCGGGTTCCTGCTGGCGGCAAAGGAGTTGCTCGAGCAGCATCCCGAGCCGTCGACGCTCAGCGGCGCCGAGGTTCGGGAGCACCTGTCAGGCAACATCTGTCGCTGCACCGGTTACCACAACATCGTCGCTGCCGTGCTCCGGGTGGCCGGAGCCGAACCTGAATCGACGGCGGCGCCGTCGCGGGCGACGGAAGAGAGCAGCCGATGACCACCACGAGGCACGCTCACGAGAGCGCAGGCGCCGATCTGCTCGGCGGAATGGGCGCGTCACCACCACGGCACAGCGATCCACAACTGGTCACGGGTCGGGCACAGTTCATCGACGACATCGAGCCCGCCGGCACGCTGCACGTGGCGATGGTGCGGAGCTCGTACGCGCACGCCGACATCATCTCGATCGACGCCAGCGCGGCACTCCGGCTCGAGGGCGTGCACGCCGTACTGACCGGACCCGAGCTTCGCCGGTTGGCGACCGCCCAGCCCGTGGGCTGGCAGCAGATCGCCAATCAACGACCTGGCCCGACGTGGGCGATGGCGGTCGACAGGGTGCGGTACTCGGGTCAAATCGTGGCAGCCGTGGCTGCAGAGAGTCGTGCCCTCGCCGAGGATGCGGCCGAACTGGTCGAGGTCGAGTACGAGCCCCTGCCGGCGGTGATGACGATCGAGCAGGCGCTCGCCGTCGACGCACCTCGGATCGTCGCCGATTGGCCTGACAACGTCTTCGCCTCCGAGACGTACTCCACGGGCGATTGTGACGGCGCGTTCGAACGGGCGCCTGTCCGGGTTTCGGAGCGGCTGAGCGTCGGACGCAGCTTCGGCTGCCCGCTGGAGACCCGTGGTTGTGTGGCGACCTGGGAACCAGGCGGCCGACTCGAGCTGTGGATCAACTCTCAGTCGCCGAATCGCGTCCGCGAGGTGCTTGCCGAGGTGCTCGACCTACCCGTCAGTGATGTGCGCGTGCGCGTCCCGGCGATCGGCGGCGGGTTCGGGAGTAAGGCCAACTACTACGGCGAGGAGATCATCTGTTGTCTGCTGGCCAGGCAAACGATGCGGCCGGTGAAGTACATCGAAGACCGCGCCGAGAGCTTCTTCGCCACCTCCCATGCCCGCCAGCAAGAGATCGAGATCGAGGCCGCTGCCGACGAGCTCGGAACGATCTTGGCGTTGCGCGCGCACGTCGTCGGTGTGCTCGGCGGCGAGATCAGCAGTGTCGGCATGGGCCCGGTCTGGCTCTCCGCCGTGTCGGTGCCGGGGCCGTACCGAATCGCCAACCTCTCGCTCTCAGTCACCGGTGTGATGACGAACCGCACGCCGTACGGGTCGTTTCGGGGTTGGGGCGCTCCGAAAGCCGCGTTCGCGATGGAACGCATCATCGAGCGCCTTGCTCGCCAGATCGGCGTGGAGCCCAACGACGTCCGGCGGCGCAACCTCGTGCGCCCCGAGGAGATGCCGTACGCCAACGGAATCTTCGCCACCCTCGACAGTGGCCGTTACGAGCACTGCCTCGACGTCTGCATCGAACGCCTGAAGTCGGACGGTTGGTACGAGTTCCGCGATCGTGCCCGAGCGGCCGGTCGCAAGGTGGGCATCGGCTTCGGTTGCTTCGTCGAATCGACCGGCATCGGTCCCAGTCGGGTGATGGCGGCGCTCGGCATCAAGCAGGGTGGGTTCGACGAAGCAGTGGTACGGATGGACTCGACGGGCGCCGTCACCGTGTTCACCGGACAGACCGAGATGGGACAGGGCATGACCACAGCGCTCGCCCAGATCTGTGCTGACGAGCTCGGCGTGCCGGTCGCTCGCGTCACCGTCGTGTCGGGCGACACCGACTCCTGCCCCTACACGGGGTATGGCACCGGAGGCAGTCGGGTGGCGGCGGTCAGCGGCGTTGCTGTGCGGACCGCCACCATCGAGCTGCGCGATCAGATCCTGCGCGTCGCAGCCAACATGCTCGAGGCAGCACCGGAAGATCTCGAGATCGACGTCGACGCGGTTCGGGTCCGTGGCGTGCCCGATCGAGGCGTGGCGCTGGCCACCGTCGCCCATGCCGCGTACCGATCGCTCGACCAGGCAGGCCCTGACGCTGTCCCGACGCTGCAGGGCCGCGCCGTGTTCGATCCGATCGCGCTGACCTACGCGAACGGTGTCGCCGCCGCCGTCGTGGAGGTCGATCCGATCACGGGCGGCGTCCAGGTCTGCGGCTACACGATGGTGGACGACTGCGGCACGGTCATCAACCCTCAGATCGTCGACGGCCAACTGCACGGCGGCATCGCCCAGGCGATCGGCGGTGCTCTGTTCGAGCATTTGGTCTACAGCAACGAGGGGCAATTGCTCACGACGACGTTCATGGACTACTTGCTGCCGACCGCCGCCGAGATGCCTCCGTTCGCCACCGAGCACGTGCACACCCCGGCACCCAACACACCGGGCGGCATGAAGGGTGTTGGCGAAGCCGGCACCGTTCCCGGTTACGCCGCGATCGCCGGCGCCGTCGACGATGCGATCGGCTCGCCCGAGCGCCGCGTGACGGAAATGCCGATCACCCCCCAGCACGTCGTCGAGATGTGCAAGAACCCCGCGCTGTGACGCGGCCACAAGGAGATCCCCCAACATGGACACCGCAAAGCTGCGAGTCCGCAACGCAGTCGACGCGCGATCGGAAGCCCTCATCGATGTCTCGCGTCAGATCCACGGCAATCCCGAGCTCGGCTTCGAGGAGCACTTCGCCCATGACTTGTTGACCGGCCTGCTCGAGGAGGCGGGCTTCCACGTGGAACGCAGTGCCTTTGGGCTCGACACGGCTTTCGTCGCCACGGCTGGTGAGTCAGGTCCGACGATCGCGGTGATGTGCGAGTACGACGCCTTGCCCGAGATCGGTCACGGGTGCGGCCACAACGTGATCGCCGCCGCAGGGCTGGGCGCTGCACTCGCCGCTAAGCAGGTGGCCGAGCAACTGGGCGGTCGGTTGATGGTGCTCGGCACGCCGGCCGAGGAAGGGGGCGGCGGCAAGATCCTGCTGGCCGACCGCGGAGCGTTGCAGGACGTCGACGCCGCGATGATGGTGCATCCGGCAGCGCGAGATCTGACGCGCATGGACGTCGTGGCGATCGAACGCCTTCACGTCGACTACCACGGCGAGGCCGCGCACGCCGCGGCAGCCCCGCACCGTGGCCGCAACGCCCTCGACGCGGCGGTGCTGGGCTACGTGAACATCGCAGCCTTGCGTCAACACCTGGGGCATGGCGAACGTGTCCACGGCATCATCACCGACGGCGGCTCCAGACCGAACATCGTCCCTGCTCACGCGGCTGCCGAATGGTACGTTCGCTCTCGCCGACGGTCGTCGTTGTCGCCGCTCGTCGAGCGGGTGTTCACCTGTCTCCAGGCTGGAACCTCCGCCGCTCAATGCACGATGACGCATCAATCGATCGGGCCGGTCTACGACGACATGGTCCACAACCAGGCAATGGTCCAGCTGTACGTCGACAATGCCGCGACGCTGGGGCGAACCGTGCTCGCACCTGCGGTGGAGACGGCGGTGGTCGGGAGCACCGACATGGGCAACGTGAGCTATCGCACGCCCTCGATCCACCCAATGATCAAGATCGCCCCCGCCGGTGTCCCGCTCCACAGTGTCGAGTTCGCTCGTCACGCCGGCTCGCCGTCGGGCGATCTGGCGGCGCTCGACGGTGCCAAGGCGATGGCCATGACGATCGTCGACCTCTGGGAGCGGCCCGACGTACTGAGGCAGGCCCGGGCAGAATTTGAAGATGGCGTGACCAACGGGCCACTGGTCGGATCGACACACCAGGGTGGCGGTGAGCCGCCGTCTCGTTGATGCATCACATCGTCACCCTCACGTGCCATGACCGGCCGGGACTGGTGCATGCCGTCACGAGCGGCATCCTCGACGTCGATGGCAACATCGTCGAGAGCCATCAGTTCACCGAGCCCGACACGCTGACCTTCTGCATGCGCATCGTCGTCGACAGCGAGGTCAGCGACAGCGGCGTCATCCAGTCGGCGATCCAGTCTCGACTCGGCGGCCTCGATACCTCGCTGACCGTCAGGTTGGCGTCTCGTCATCCGAAGCTGGCTGTCCTGGTCTCGAAGTTCGACCACTGCCTCGTCGACCTCCTGTACCGGTGGCGTACCGGTGATCTCGCCGTTGACATCGCGGTCGTGGTGTCGAATCATCCCGACTGTCGTGACGTCGTGGAACAGCACGGCATCCCCTACTTCCATGTGCCGGTGAGCTCCGACACGAAGCAGGCGAGCGAGGACCGGCTACGCCAGTTGATCGAACAGTTCAGCATCGATCTCGTCGTCCTGGCACGGTACATGCAGGTCTTCAGCGAAGTGCTCTGCAAGGAGCTCGAATCACGGGCGATCAACATCCACCACTCGTTCCTTCCGAGCTTCAAGGGCGCCAGCCCCTACCGGCAAGCGCACGCGCGCGGTGTCAAGTTGATCGGCGCCACCGCCCACTACGTGACCGCTGATCTCGACGAGGGCCCGATCATCGAACAAGACGTCGTCCGCGTCGATCACGCCCACACGGCTGAGCAATTGGCTGCCCTCGGCCGCGACATCGAACGGTCGGTGTTGTCGCGAGCGGTCGGCCTGTGGTCGCAGAACCGCGTGCTGCTGGTCGGTTCGAAGACGGTGGTCTTCCGATGAGTGACAGAGGCGAGCTGATCACGACGAGAGCCGTGTTTCACGATCTCTCGTAGGTCATGTCGACTCACCGAACGTCGCGGGCTCCGCGAGGCAGCTCATACTCTGGACCCAGAATGCCTGGCACTCTTCGGTGCGTTCGGTTGGGCCGTGTTCATTGAGGTCCCCCGGACTAGTCCATCCAGCGGAGCGCAGCGCAATGATTCGCTACTCGGTCCAGTGCTTCTGCTTGACGAGCCAGTCGCCTTCATCGGACGAGATGGCTGGGCGGTTCCTCGATGGCGCTCTACCGAGGCAGGCCCCTTGTTCACACGGCGAGATGACAACACGACCTCCACAATGGCCTCGTGTTGCGACCATCACTGGAAACCACCCCGATGGGGCGCAACTGGTCCGCAACCTGGTCGTCGTTCGGAATGGTCGGCGGGTGTTCATCGAAGTGATCGAGGCCTACCTGAGCAGGATCGAGTACGCCTCGGATGGGTTATGCGGCATTGATTCGCGTTCCGGCATACGAGCACGCCCAGGTCGTCGCTGATCCCACTCGGCCGTTCGGCGTGCCGATCTTCGAGCGCGGCGGGGTGCGGGTCGACGACGTGCTCGAGCGGTTCTGGGCCGGGGATCCGCTGGACGAGCTGTCGGCGGAGTTCGGGGTGCCGGCCGATCAGCTCGAGGACGTGCTCCGTGTCGCATCCCGACGCGCTGCCTGACGAGCCAGTCGCTCTCATCCGACGAGATGGCTCGGCGGTTCCTCGACAACCTCGATGCGATTGCGCAGGCGTGCGCCGATGATCGTGGGCCCTTCATCTACGCGGTGCACAGCAACCGGATCGAACGGCTCCGTCTGGACGACGCCTGACCTCTCACCGAAGGTCGCAAGTTCGAATCTTGCCGGGGGCGCCGACACGGAGCGACCGTCCGATGTCCGCACGGGATGCGCGCTCTGCCCGAGCGGACCGGCGCGCTGCCCCGACGCCTCTTCAGCCGCGAGCCGTGAACGTGGACACTGGTCGTGCGGCCGGACACCGGCCGACACTGCGCCGCCAGGAGGATCTCGCATGGCTGATCTCGATCACCCCGTCACCTACGTCGCCCAGTCACGACCGATGTCGTGCTGGGCCGCCTCCGCAGCGATGATGACGAACTCCACCGAAGCCGAGATCCTGCAGCAGTTCGCCGAGTTCGGCGACGACGGTGCAGACGAGCCGGAGTGCCGCACATTGGCCGAGCGACTGCAGATGAACATCCTCCCGGAGGCCTGTCGCACCGCCGATGGTTGGTGGCAGATCCTCGGCCGCGGCCCCGTGATGGTGGGCATCCCCGGCCACTTCATCGTCGTCAGCGGCATCTACACCGATGACGACGGCAACTCCCAGGTGCACGTGTACGACCCGGCACGCGGTGACTACTGGTCGATCCTCGAGACCGTCGAGAACGGATACGAGGCCGACTGGGAGTTCAGCTACGACCTGCTGCAACGCTAGAGATCGGTTCGCCGGTCGCTCAGCCTGTGTCCCAGTGCCGCGGCTACGAACGTGTGCCGCGTTCGACACGGGACCCGTGGTCCTGCCGTGCGCCGACACGGTTTCCGTGAGGCGCACAGCAAGCTGGGCGCGGCCGCAGGCCGCCCCGATGAACTCGACCGACAGGAGCGAGCGAGCGAAGCGAGCGAACAATGGAGGTCGAAGCGCTAGCCACTGCGGGCCACGAGCGAGCGCACACCGTTGGTGATCGCAGGGCTGATGAAGCCACTCGGGCGGTACGTCGCCAGATCGATCAGCAACGGGGCACGAACTCCCGTGAACTGAGGCTGATCGACGGCGATCACCTCGCGCCCGCCGATCTGCACCCCGTTGCGCAGGATCAGCAGATCGAACGTGAGCGCACCCGTGGCGTCGGTGTGCACCGTCGCGAAGGGCGCCTCGCCGGCGAACGC
>JBFWSW010000038.1:0-22941 GCA_050248155.1 Ilumatobacteraceae bacterium | reverse complement strand
CCCGCCGCACGAGTTGCCGGTGATCGAGAACGGACCAGCCGGGAGGACGACCGACGAGATGTTGATCGGAACGCCCGAGGTGTTCTGCACGACGGCGTCGCGCGCTGCCGACTGCGCACCGATCGCGACGGTGCCGAAGTCGAGCGTCGGTGTGATGTCCAGGGCGATCGGTCGTTGCCGCATCCAGACCTCGCTGCCGTTCGGCATCGTCGTGCCCGAGAGCTCGCTGTTGGCCGAGGACGAGAACGCCACGTAGCGACCGTTCGACGACATCGACGGCTCGAACGCGCTGGAGCTGATGGCTGCGCCACTGACGCCGTAGGAGACGAGGTCGAACACTGCCGTGTCATAGAGCCCGGAGGTGGAACGAGCGACCAGTGCCTGGAACGGGAACGCCACGGAGTTGTTCGGTGGTGTGGCGCTCTGGGTGAACGCGATCTGGGTTCCGTCGGGGCTGATCTCAGGGGCATCGGCGGACCCCACCATGGCTTGTCCGGGGGTGTTCGTCAGCATCCGGTTCGTGCCGGTCGCGCGGTCGCGGATGAACACTTGTTGCGGGACGACGCCCGACTGGCCGATGAGGTCCAACGACGTCGAGGTGAACGCCACGTAGCGTCCGTCCGCCGACAACGACGGGTCGGAGCTGGCACCCGCAGCCGGCTGCCCTGCGCCGGTGACCGAGATCATCTCCGTGTTGCACACGACGACCGCCGCACCCGTGCACGGTGGCGTCCATCCGATGACCACGTCGCGGTTGATGTCAGCGATCACGGCCCTCACGCCCAGCCCGATGAACGCTCCGTTGTCGGAGATGTCGATGGAGGAAGCGTCCGACAGCCCGCTCGCGAGCCGGCTCTCGATCGCGCCGTTGGTGTCGATGCGCGCGATGCGAGGGGAGAGACCGAACTCCTGCGCGATGTACGCCACGTAGCGGCCATCGGACGAGATGGCCAGTGGCCCACGCTCGGAGCCCCCCGACGTCAAGGCGGGGAAGTCGGAAGCGGTCGTGATCAACACGGGTGCTGCGCCGGCCGTGCACCGGTCCCACGTGTACACATCCCAGTTCGGCGGGATGACGAACAAGCCGAAGTTGATGCCGGCGAAGTAGCCCCAGTAGGCGACGTGGCAGCCATCACGGCTGACGACACCGCCCGTCGTGGCGGTGACGAGGAACCCGAGAGGCACCGCCGTCGTGCTGCCGGTGGTCCGGTTGCGAACGAAGACCTGATCGCTGCCGAACTCGGTGCCGATCGGTGGGAAGGCCGTGAAGACGACGACGCTGCCGTCACCCGACACCGACGGGTAGCCGTCCTGAGTGGTCAGCGGACCGACGCCCGACACGTTGACGGAGACCAGCTCGGCGGGCGCTGCAGCGATCGTTGCTCGGCCGCCGGTCCAGACCGTGGCCGACACGAACAGCAACACACCGAGCACGCATCGGTGGAGGCGCCCCGCGGTCGATGGGCGCCTCGTCACCGCCCGAAGCCACCGAAGGACGCAGACGTCGTGCATCCCGCCGAGCCGGGGCCCGGTGTCGTGCAGGTGATCGTCATGATCAGCGACTGACCGGGCTGGAACATGTAGGGAGCGACGAAGTGCAGATCGAGATCGCGGAAGTTCTCGAGCGCCGACGACAGCAGCAGGTGGCCGTCGCGCAGGATCTGCACCGTGCCGATATCGCCCGTTGGGTTCTGCAGCACCATGTCGGTCACGGCGAAGGAGTTGCTGAACTCGTTGCCGAACGACTGGCTGGTGCCCGCCCCGACGACGGCTCCGGTCCCGAGCTGGAAGTCGGCCGGATTGCCGAACGGGGTGAGGAACTCGGTGGGCGGTGCGGCCGTGGTGGTCGTGACACCGCTGCCCGGATCAGTCGTCGTCGTCGCCCCACCACCGCCGCCGGCTTCGATCGTCGTCGTGGTCGTCGCACCGCCACCACCGCCGCCGCCGCCGCTGTCGTCGCCCCCACTCGGTGGGACGTCGCCGCCAGGGGTGTCCGGCGGTGTGAGCGCGTCCACCTGTTCGGCCAACGACGACAGTGGCGCCTCCACGGCGTCGCGGGCGACGGACTCGACCGTCGGCTTGAACAGCGTCATCCACAGGATCCACAGCACCAGCAGGATCGCGATCGCGGCGAGGACGGCCTTGATCAGCCAGGGTGGCAGCAGTGCCTCCTGCATCAGCGAGCCGTTGACCGTCTGGGGCGGCGGCCCGGCCGGCGGAGGAACAGGTGGAGCGACGGGTGGGGGTGACGGCAGCGTGCCCGCCATCACGGGTGCGGGCAGCTCGGCCTGTGTGGTGCGCTCGGTGACCACCACCTGGAACTGGTGCGTCTTCGGCGGGCCGCGCCAGAACGTGCGCTGCGGGACGACGGCGAACTTGGTGAACTGCGCAGTGCCGGGTTCCACCCGCACTGCCTGCGACGCGAACTGGAAGGCACACGAGCTCTCCGGATCCGAGCCGGTCAACTCGACGTCGATCGGCGCGTTGCCACGGTTGTCCACGGCGATCTCGAAGCGTCCTCGACGCCGGCCGCGTGCAGTCAGCGGGTACAGCTCGACCGTGCGATCGGCGAACCGGCCGACCGTGACCACGCCTTCCTCGACGGCGGAACCCGTGGCGTCCTCGGCCGACACCACCTTGATGCCGAAGGGGGTCGGCCCGGGCGCGACGTTCGACGACCGCGGTGGTCTGAACTGAACCGTGACGGTTCCTTCAGCACCCGGGAACAACGACAGGGTCGGTGGCTCGACATCGATCCACGCGGCGCCGTCACCCAGCGATTCGAACGTGAACTGGTCGACGACCGAACCGTTGTTGCGAACCCGGAGCTGCGCGGCAACCTGTTGTCCGGGTTCGACCGCGAGCTCGGGCCGATCGAGAGACGCGCTCGAACCCATGCGTCCGATGGTATGGATCGTCTTTCCGGGCGAGAAGCGGCGGCCGGGCAGATCCGTTGCCCGTTGAGTCGACATTGATTGCTCGTTGAGGCGTCACGTGCACCCTGTCGCCGGACCGCGCTGCTCACCCGCGGTC
Organism: Ilumatobacteraceae bacterium; assembly: GCA_050248155.1. Classification (GTDB taxonomy): domain Bacteria; phylum Actinomycetota; class Acidimicrobiia; order Acidimicrobiales; family Ilumatobacteraceae; genus VFMC01. Next base: position 19,908 of record JBFWSW010000038.1, on the reverse strand, counting down.
ACCGAGCAAAGGGGCACCGACATGACCGACCGACTTGCTGTCTACGTGCACGGAGACGATCCGATCTCCGAGGCCGGAGTCGCCGCGCAGCTGCGCGGGCGACCCGAGTCGTACGTGGTCGAGCGGGGGCGCATCGACGACGCAGTGGTCGCGGTCGTCGTCACCGACGAGATCGACGAAGCCGCCGTGCGCGTGGTGCGCGGCATCCAGCGAGGCGGGTGCCCGCGGGTGGTGCTGGTCGCCACGCAGCTGGACGACAACGGTCTGATGATCGCCGTCGAAGCCGGCGTCTCAGGTGTGCTGCGTCGTCGCGAGGCCAGTCCGGAAGTCCTGGGACAGGCGGTGGTCGCCGCTGCGCGCGGTGACGGCACGCTGGCCCCGGACCTCATCGGTCGGTTGTTGAACCAGGTCAGCAGGTTGCAGCAGGACGTCCTGACCCCGCGCGGCATCGGGTCGGACGGGCTGAGTGGGCGCGAGCGCGAGGTGTTGAAGCTGTTGGCCGATGGCCTCGGCACCAACGAGATCGCGGTCACGTTGGCCTACTCGGAGCGGACGATCAAGAACGTGATCCACGACGTGACGAGCCGGCTCAACCTGAAGAACCGATCACACGCCGTCGCCTACGCCGTCAAGGCCGGCATCGTCTGACGAGCTCTTCTCCTTGATCCGGAACGCCGTCCACCGCCGCTCGGCGAGACGCTCGGCGAGCACGTCGTCGGCAGGGCGCGGGGCGATCGACTCCATCTGCATCGAGAGCTCCTCGGCAGGGGGCGCGAGGTCCGTGACCAGCGCGGGCCGGAGAGGTGCGACCAGCGTCAGATCGAGCGAGGCTCGCAACGGAACCCCCAACGACGACCAGACCTCGTGCGGCTGCGGACCGGGGTCCACCATCGGCACCGCCAGGCGAACCAGCACGGGAGTCGTCTCGCCCTCCAACGCGCCCACCAGGTGTTCAGGCGGGAGCACCTCGCCCACCAGGCACGCCGCCATCACCTCACCCAGCAGGCGGTGCTCGTCGTCGATCGAGGTCGCCCACGCGCTGACCTGGTAGTGCAACTGGTAGTGCCGCACCGGCGGCTGTCGTCCGCCCACTCGGCCGTCCTCGCCGCGCTCGTCGACCCAGTCGGCGGCGCGTCGCCCCATGTCCTCGACCACGCGGTGCAAGAAGCACGAGACCGTCGGCCGCTTCGTCGCCTCCGCCCACTTCGCGGCCCACTGCTCGGTCGGTGCCTCGAAGCTGATCGCGGTGCGACGACCCAATGCGGCGCCGAGGAAGCGCGCGAGGGATTGGTCGACGTCCGCGATCACCCTCTCAGTCTCCGGCGTGGAGCCGTTCGTCGATAGACACGATGGACGCGTCGACCGTGCCCTTTGGTGCAGGCCGTGCTGCCCGACGTGTGGATCGACCGCACCTATCCGTGTCGCGGTGGGTCGCTGATCATCAGCAGCAGCGGGCCGTGGGCCGAGGCGCTACGTCCACCCGCCGTCGCCACGTCGACGTCTCGGATCGCCGTCCAACGAAGAGGAGCACCACCCATGCCGACCTATCTGTCGCCCGGTGTCTACATGGAGGAGGTCTCGTCCGGCTCGAAACCGATCGAAGGGGTCGGCACTGCCGTCGCCGCCTTCGTCGGGTTCGCCGAGAGAGGCCCGTCCAATCAGCCGACGCTGGTGACCAACTGGACCCAGTTCACCCAGAACTTCGGGGACTTCGTCGAGGGGTCGTACCTGGCTCACGCGGTGTACGGCTACTTCTTGAACGGCGGAGGAACGGCCTACATCGTCCGCATCGGTGGCGACGACGACGACAGCCCTGCGCTCGCGGCAGTCGCTCAGGGCGAGCTGCTGGTCGGCGACGGCAAGCCGGGCTTGGTGGTCAGAGCTCTCGAGCGAGGAGCCGCAGGTGACTCGATCACCGTGGAGACCCACGACGCGTCGGAGCCCGGCGAGGCCAACGACCAGTTCAAGCTGGTCGTCAAGCGCGGCGACAAGGTGGAGGAGACCTTCGACAACGTGACGCTGCGCAAGGGCGCCAACAACGTGGCGTCCCGGGTGAAGGCCGAGTCGAAGCTGATCTCGGTGGAGGAGGTCCGCGGTGGCGGCTCGATGGAGCTGCACAAGGGCGCGAGCGTCAGCCTGAACGGAGGTGGCGCGTTGCCCGAGTCGGTGCAGGTGTCCGCCGCCGACTACGTCGGCGACTCGTCGGATCGCACCGGCTTCGGCGGGCTCGAGGCAGTCGACGAGATCACGATGCTGTGCGTGCCGGACCTGACCGCTGCCCTCGAGCGCGGGATGCTCGACATGGAGGGCTTCAAGGCCGTCCAACTGGCGATGATCGCCCACTGCGAGCTGATGGCGGACCGCGTCGCGATCCTCGATCCGCCACCTGGGCTGAACGCCCAGCAGGTGAAGGAGTGGCGGGTCGACACGGCCGGCTACGACTCGAAGTACGCGGCGCTCTACTGGCCGCGGCTGAAGGTGATGGATCCGAATCGGGGCAAGGCGATCTTCGTCCCGCCGTCGGGCCACATGGCGGGAGTGTGGGCACGCAACGACGACACGCGCGGCGTGCACAAGGCGCCGGCCAACGAAGTCGTGCGTGGCGCCATCAGCCTCGAGCTGAACATCACCAAGGGCGAGCACGACCAGTTGAACCCGATCGCCGTGAACTGCATCCGGTCCTTCGCCGGTCAGGGGATCCGGGTGTGGGGTGCGCGCACGCTGTCGAGCGATCCGGAGTGGCGGTACCTGAACGTGCGCCGCCTGTTCAACTTCGTCGAGGAGTCGATCCTGTCGGGGACGAACTGGGTGGTGTTCGAGCCCAACGACTCGAAGCTGTGGGACTCGGTCAGGCGGACGGTGACCATGTTCCTGCGGCGCGTGTGGCGAGACGGTGCGCTGTTCGGCCGCACGCCCGCCGAAGCGTTCTTCGTGAAGTGCGACGAGGAGAACAACCCGCCCGAGAACCGCGACGCCGGGATCTTGACCGTCGAGATCGGCATCGCCCCCGTGAAGCCCGCGGAGTTCGTCGTCTTCCGCATCAGTCAGTTCTCCGGCGGCGCCGGACTCGAGGAGTAGGAGGACGTCCATGGCCGAAAACACCGCAATCACCGCCGCCCGGTTCTCGATCACGGTCGATGGGTACGAGATCGCGTCGTTCTCCGAGCTGCAAGGGATCCGCACCGAGATCAAGACCGTCGAGTTCGTGGAGTCGGGCGAGAAGGGCCTGATCCAGATGAACCTGCCCTCGAACCCGGTGCTCGCCACCTTGGTCCTGAAGCGGGCGCAGACACAGGACCCGCAGATGTGGACGTGGCACGAAGCCGCTCGGTTCGGTGAGATGGGCGCTGCCCGCAAGAGCTGCTCGCTCGTCATGTTCGACGCGGCGGGCAAACCCGTGGCGCGCTACCACCTCGAGAACGCATGGCCCTCGAAGATCGAGCTGGGTGCACTTCGCGCGGGCTCGTCCGAGGTCTTGACCGAGACGGTGACCATCGTGTGCGATCACCTGCAGCGGGTCGCCGCGTGAGCACACCGATGCTCGATCAGACCATGCGCCACGATGGGCCGTCGTTGAGCACCGAGTACCCGTTCACGCTGCCGCGCGGCTACGTCGACGCGCGAGGGCAGGTGCACCGCGACGGGGTGATGCGGCTGGCGACGGCGGGTGACGAGATCTGGCCGCAGACCGACCCACGCGTCCGCGAGAACCGCGCGTACCTGTCCGTGCTGCTGCTGACCCGCACGGTCACGCACCTGGGCTCGTTGCCCGAGGTGGACAGCCGCGTCATCGAGAACCTGTTCGCCTCGGACCTCGCGTTCCTGCAGGATCTGTACCGGCGGATCAACCAGGACGGCGGGACGCGGGTGCACGTCGCCTGCCCGAAGTGCGCGCACGACTTCGCGGTGGACATCAGTGGTGATGCGTCGGGGGGATCGTGACGTACGCGGCCGAGCAGTTGGTGGAGGAAGTCGCGTACGTTGCCTACTACTTCCACTGGCCGCTCGACACGATCCTGGGGATGGAGCATCCGCTGCGGCGGACGTTCATCGACGCGATCGGCGACATCAATCGTGAGATCAACGGCTCCGGCTCACGATCATGAGGTGGCCGTTCACCCGCCGGCCCATCGCGAGAGCGGAGCCCGAACACGTCGTCGAACCGGCGACCCGTCGCGACTGGGTGGCGTTGCCCCCGCTGATCGTCGCCGGCCATCGGCCCATCCAGCTGACCGCCACACCCGACTCGTTCGTCGACGGTCTGGCGACCCGGCAGACATTGGTGCGCGCGCCACGTCTCGAGCACCTTCGATCGATCGACTCGCCCAGCGGGGCGTTGCGAGGTGTGCTGGCCGCACCCGTCGACGATCGCCCAGCGGCAGACGGCGAGCCTGTCCTCGCGAGCGGGTCGAGCGGCGCCTCGCCCCTTCCCCCGATCGAGCACCGTCGTGTATCATCGATGCCGGGCGAGGCGGCCGCCGACCCGAACGGCACGATTCCGGGCGCATCGTTCGAGTCGCCGATCGATCGGCTGCTGGCCCTCGACGAACCGAGCGCTCCGAATGCTGCGGATCGTCGACCGGAACCGCGGGTCGACCCGCACACCGGATCGGCGACGGAGGCGGCCGACGTCGTGGGGCAAGCAGGAAGGCGGCGCTCAGGTCTCGCCGATTCGCGACGGCGCGGCTTGGGGCCGGCCTATCACGGACCGTTGCCCGAAGCGATCAACGCCGAGCGGTTGCGCGACCAGGGTCAATCCGCCGATCAGCCGTCTGCAGGTCACGTGACCCGCGAACCGGTGCCCGACGGTGTGCGGGCCACGATGCGAGACCTGTTGGGGGTGGACGTCGGTGACCGCGTGGTGCACCGCGGACCAGTGGTGTCGGCGGAGGCGCAGTCGATGGGGGCCGAGGCGTTCACCCGCGACGGAGAGGTCTACGTCGCCGACCACGTCGGTCCGCTCGACGAGCTGCGCGGCCGCGCCACCCTCGCGCACGAGCTGACCCACGCGGCACAGCAGGCGGTGCACGGAAGTCGCGTGGACGAGAGCAGCACCGCCGGGCAGATCCACGAGGCGCACGCGCGGCGCGTCGAGCAGTTCGTGCGTGGCGATGGCGGTGCGATCAAACCCTCGCCCGAGCTGCTGCACGCACGACCGCCGGCGGGCGTCGACTCTGTGGACGCCGACCTCGCGGCGTCCACACGGCAGATGATGCGTGCGTTGGTCGACACCGGCTTCGCCCGGCCCGACGGTGACGGCGGCATCGTCTTCACCATGCCCCCGTCGGCGATGACGGCGACCGGCGGCACGCAACGGCTGACATCCAGCGCGTCGCCGGCGCAGCCGGGCGAGGCCGCACGGCAGGAGAACTGGGATGCGGGTGCGGTGTTCGGCAACACCCTCGCGCAGGGTCTGGGCAACGACCTCATCAGCCTTGCCGGGTCGGCGTTCGGCTTCAGCGACGAGCTCGTCGGCGAGCAGCGGGGCGAGCTCGCCGACGCGAACCGCGAGTTCGGCCGAGAGCAGACGAGACGGGCCTTCGTCGAGTTGCGGATGGAACATCTGCGCACGGCGCGGCTGGAGCAGCGCAACGCCGAGGAGACCTTGCTGGGACTCGACCGCACGATGGCGTTGGACGACGAGACGCTGCGAACGATCGATCGGACCGTTCACGACGAGGTCGAGCAACGGATGCGCCTGCTGGACGGACAGCGCGACCGTGCGTTGCAGCAGTTGAACGACGCGCGTCGAGCGAGTCGCGACACACCGCTGACCGAGGTGCCCGACGCGAGCTATGACGTCGCGTTCCATCGGCTGTTCGATCAACCCGAGTCCGACGACGTGCCGACCGAGGACGAGCTGCTGACGTTGCTGAAGCAGGCGCCGGCCACGGGCGGCAGCCGTGGCGCGGCGGGTCCGCGTGCGAGCGGCGCAGCGGCAAGGCCGCCGGGCCCGATCGGAGCTCCGAGCAGCGGCCCGACCGCGTCGGCGGTCACGGGGTCGGCATCGGCGTCGTCGACGGGCTCACCGACGTCATCGCCTTCGGGTTCAGCGGACGAGGCCGATCAGCCATGGCGCACCAGCGACACGGTGAGCGGCCGCTTCTCGGCCCTCGGCAGCGCGCTGGTCGCCGACATCGCCCACGACCAGATCGAGACCATCGGCTCGCTGTTCGGCTTCGACGAGCAGTTCGAGCACGGCATCCACGACGACATCGACGCGTCCGCACGCGCGGAGGCGCCGTCGACTGCCACGGCAACGGACACGGCCTCAGCAGCACCTCGGGAGTCAGCCACGCGCCGCGAGGACACCGCCGTCGCCGACGGCGCAGCACATCCTGCCCGGCCCGCAGCACACGAGACCGTGGACGAGATCGTGGGCGACCCCTACGCGCTCGACGAGCTGGCCACCCGCCTGTACCCGAACATCCGCAGCTTGCTCCGGTCCGAGCTGCTGATCGACCGCGAGCGAGCAGGCCTGCTCGCCGACTTCCGCTAGGAGGAACCATGCCCCTCGCTGACGATCTGCCACTGGCGCTCGCCAATCGGTTCAAGGTGAAAGTCGACGCACCGGGCGAGATCGATCTCGGCAGCTGGGCCAAGGTGGATGGCCTCGATGTCACCTTCGACGTGGTCGAGTACCGCGCCGGCGACGCGTGGAACTCGCGGTGGTACTGCCCGGGCGCCACGAAGTACTCGACCGTGAAGTTGAGCCGTGCCGTCACAGCGGACACCGCGAAGGTGAAGGACTGGCTGAGCAAGACGGCGATGGCGCACAAGCCCGGGTTGATGGTGATCGAGCTGCGTGACTCGGCCGACAAGCCGGTGTTCACGTGGGAGATGCGCAGTGCCATGCCGTCCAAGTGGTCGGTCAGCGGGTTCGATGCCAGCACCAGCAAGATCGCCACCGAGCAGCTCGAGGTGGTCCACCTGGGCTTCCTCGACGACGACATGGCCTGACGCGCAGGTCAGCGACCGAGGTCCCGCCGCCATGCCGCACTTCAGCGATACGACCCAGTTCGGGCTCACCATGCGCTTCGACGTCATGGTCGCAGGCATCGATCTGGGCGCGTGGTCGTCGTGTGACGGCCTGAAGGTCGACTTCGGGTTGAAGGAGATCAAGGTCGGCGGCAACAACGACTGCAAGGTGTACCTGCCCGATCGCGTCTTCTATCCGCGCCTCGTGCTGAAGCGAGCGATGAACGCCCGGGACAGCGGCAAGGTGATGGCGTGGTTGCGATCGATGGTCGACGCAACCGAGGGAGACGCGGCGACCATCACCTTGCGGGACAGTCACAACGACACCGTGTCGGAGTGGACGTTCGTGAACGTGCGACCGGCGTCGTGGAAGGGCCCGACGCTGGCAGCGAGCAGCAAGGACGTCGCCACCGAGATGCTCGAGCTCGTCCACGAAGGGTTCCTGTAGGCGCCATGAAAGCCAAGCTGACCAACGAGAAGTTGCCATTCGAGATGGTGGAGTTCGACTTCAACCCCGAGACCCTGAAGTACACGCGCGAAAGCCAGTCGACGACGCGCGCCGGTGCGTCGCCGGCAGGCGTGGGCTCGACACCGTCGATCCTCTTGAAGGCACCGCCGAAGGCGCTGCGTGGCGAAGGCTTCCTGATCGGCGACGACGTGCAGGACCGTGCCGAGCAGCTGTACGCGTGGATGGATCCAGGCGGCGGGTTGCTGGGCCAGCTGATCGGCGCTGCCGTCGGCGCGTTGACCGGTGGCCGGATCAACCTCGCTGCGAAGAAGCCGCCGTTGATCTTCCAGTGGGGCACGCAGATCATGCGGTGCGTCCTCAACACCGTCGAGGTCGAGTTCCAGCGGTTCAGCGCCACGGGGAACCCCGACCGGGCGCGCATCACGTTCAAGGTGCAAGAGGAGTTCAACATCTTCGGCATGCTGCCGACCAACCCCACGTCCGGTGGTCTGCCCGGGCGACAGCGACACGTCGTCAGCGGCAGCGAGAACGTGCAGACCATCAGCACCGCGGCGTACGGCAGCCCGAAGCTGTGGCGCGGGGTGGCCGAGGCGAACGGCATCGACGATCCGTTCCGTGTCAAGCCGGGTGACACGGTGTACCTGCCGAACGCCAACGAGATCGTGAAGAGGCGGTGAGCTGACGTGTCGATCTCGATGCCCGAGCTGACCGACCTGTCGGCCACCGTCGTCCCGACCGTCTCGGTCAACTCGATCGACCTGCTGCCGACGGTCCAACCGAAGCTGAAGCGGACCGTCGTGGACACCCGCGTGCACCTGCCGGACATGTTCGAGCTGACCTTCGAGGACTCGGACAACAGCGTGATCGACGATCTGATGGTGCGGATCGGCAGCCTGGTCGAGATCTACGGCGGGGCGTCGGGAACACCACAGGCCGCGTGTCTGATCAAGGGCGAGGTGACGTCCATCGAGGCCGAGTACCACGGCATGGCCATCCACACGATCATCCGCGGGTACGAGAAGTCGCATCGCATGCAGCGGTCGAGTCGCACGCGCAGCTTCGTCGACATGAAGGACAGCGACATCGCCTCGCAGATCGCCCGTGAAGCCGGCTTCTCGCCGGTCGACACGGAGATCACCGATTCGTCCACCACGCATCGCCACATCTCGCAGATCAGCCAGACCGACTGGGACTTCTTGCGCATCCGCGCCCAGGAGAACGGCTTCGAGACCGGCGTGGCGCAAGGTGTGTTCTTCTTCCGCGCGGCGTCGAGCGCGAAGCCGTCAGGCGGTGGCGGGATGGCAGGTGCCGCCGCAGGCGCGGCCGCCGGCGCTGCAGGCATGGGGCCGCCCACGTTGACGTTCCAGCAGAACCTGCAGTCGTTCCGACCGCGTCGCAGCGCGGCCAACATCCCGGCCGACGTCGAGGTGCGCGTCTACGACTACGAGAAGGCAGAGGTGGTCGTGGGGTCGGCGCCGCTGCAGACGGGCACCGCGAAGCTGGACGACGATCCGGATCCAGGGGCGCTCGCCGGATCGTTCACCGGGTTGCCGTTCCCCGTCCCCACCCTGCCGCAGATCCCCGGCCTGCCGAGCCTCGGTCTCATGCCGAGCATGACTGCCAGGGTGGTGGTCGATCGCCCGTTGGACTGGGGTTCGGCGACCACCTCGGCCGTCGACGAGATGGCCAAGGGCGTCGCCGAGCACCTTGCCAGCACCATCCTCGAAGCCGAGGGTGTCGCGTTCGGCAACCCTGGCATCCAGGCCGGCGCGAAGGTCGTGATCTCCGGCGTCGCCGAGGAGTTCACCGGCGAGTGGATCGTCACGGCGGCGCGGCACCGATTCGAGGCGGAGGTCGGTGGTTACTCGACGTGGTTCGAGGTGAGCGGCCGCCACGACCGCACGCTGCTCGGTCTGGCCACGCTGGGAGCCGCCGGCGTCAGGCCCGCGACCATCGACGGCAACGTCATCGGTGTCGTGACGAACAACAACGATCCCGACACGATGGGCCGCGTCAAGCTGGGCTTCCCGTGGCTGGCGCCGTTCTACGAGAGCGACTGGGCGCGGGTCGTGCAGGTGGGCATGGGCAAGGAGTGGGGCAACCTGTTCCTGCCCGAGGTCGGCGACGAGGTGCTCGTCGGCTTCGAGTTCGGCGACTCCCGCCGGCCCTACGTGATCGGCGGCCTGATCAACGGCAAGACCGAGCATCCGCTCCTGGCCGATGCCGTGAAGCCGGCCGGCATGTCGGCGCAGGTCGTGAAGCGAGGCATCGTGTCGCGCATCGGCAACCAGTTGACGTTCGAGGACGAGGTCCCGTCGCCGCTGACGCCGACACCGCCGACCACCGGCACGATCGTGTTGGGCGATGCGGACGGCAAGTTGCAGCTGTTCATCGACACGGTCAACGGCGAGCTGAGGATCGTGTGCGACGGCGGGGTGATGAACCCCATCGGCAAGATCTCCATCGAGCAGACGTCGAACGGCGGCGAGATCACGGTGACGAGCGCGGGGAACGTCACCGTGGAGGCGTCCGCACCGGGGAAGCTGACCTTGAAGGGCGGCACCGGCATCGTCCTCGACGGAGGCAGCGCCAACGTGGAGGTGAAGGGTGCGGCCGGGGTGAAGTTGGACGGCGGCGCCGGGATGGTCGAGCTGTCCGGCTCGATGGTGAAGCTGAACTGAGAGGACGGCCGGCCATGCCCGTTGATCACGATTTCGTCGGAACCGGTTGGGCGTTCCCTCCGCAGCTGACCGTGTCGGGTGCCATCGCGATGGTCCGCCGCGAGCGCGAGCTCGAGGAGTCGATGCGCATCATCCTGTTGACGTACCCAGGAGAGCGCCCGATGCGTCCGGAGTTCGGTTCACGCGTGCGCGACTTCGTCTTCCGCAGCGTCGACGACGAGATGACCACCGCGCTGGCCTTCGAGGTGAAGCAGGCGCTGCAACGGTGGGAGCCGCGCGTCGAGGTGGCCAGGGTGACGGCCACGCCCGACGTCGATCAGCGCGAGCTCGTCTTCATCGACATCCAGTACGCGGTGAAGGGAACCAACGATCGCCGCAACCTGGTCTTCCCGTACTACACGATCCCCGACGACGGAAGCGACTACTGATGGCTCTGCCCGCCCCCGACCTCGACGACCGCCGGTTCCAGGAACTGGTCGACGATGCCAAGCGGATGGTGATGGCGCGCTGCCCCACCTGGACCGACCACAACGTGTCCGACCCGGGTGTCACGTTGATCGAGACCTTCGCGTACATGACCGACGTCCTGCTGTACCGGCTGAACCGCGTGCCCGACCGCCTGTACCTGAAGTTCCTCGAGCTGATCGGTGTGCAGCTGTTCCCTGCGACCGCTGCCCGAACGGGCGTCACCTTCTACCTGTCGTCGCCGGCGCAAGCCACGATGACGCTGCCTCGCGGCACCCGCGCCGCGACGATGCGGACCGAGACCCAGGCGCCCGTCGTCTTCACCACCGTCGAGGACTTGCAGATCGTCGCGTGCTCACTGGCCATGGTCCGAACAGCCGCGGCAGATGCCGACGACCGGGTCGACCGCACCGAGCAGCTCAAGATGCGCGTGCCGTTCGCTGCCTTCTCCGACACTCCGCAGCCGGGCGACGCTCTGCTGGTCGCGCTGACCGAGGCCGTGCCCAGGTGCGCCGTTCGACTGCAGTTCCGGTGCACCATCGAAGGGATCGGCGTCGACCCCGACGACCCACCGCTGCAATGGGAGGCCTACGACGGTTCGACGTGGCATGCGTGCGAGGTGGGCGAGGACGGCACAGGAGGGTTGAACCGCGACGGCTCGATCATCCTGCACGTCCCCGCGCAGCATGCGGCGGCCCTCATCGACGGCGAGCGTGCCGGATGGCTGCGAGCGCGCGTGCTGGCGGCCGCTGAGGGTCAGCCCACGTTCCACGCCCCGCCGGTGATCCACGGGTTGGTGGCCGACACCGTCGGCGCCACCGCCGACGCTGCCCATGCCGACATCATCGAGCACGAAACGCTGGGGGTGGCCGAAGGAGTGCCGGGCGAGACGTTCACGACGGCCTGCACACCGGTGCTGGCGGTGGGTGAGTCGTTGCGGCTGATCACGACCACCGACGACGGCTCGACCGAGTGGCAGCAGGCCGAGCACTTCGCTGGATGCTCGGCCACCGATCGGCGATTCACCCTCGACGCGGTGCACGGGGTCGTTGCGTTCGGTCCGGGAGTCCGTCAGCCCGACGGGACGCTCCGGCAGTACGGCGCGGTGCCGCCGAAGGGCGCCATCGTGCAGCTCGAGGCGTACGCGACAGGCGGTGGGCGGGTGGGCAACGTCGCCGCGGGTTCGATTCGCACGTTGAAGTCGTCGATCCCGTTCATCGCAGGCGTCGACAACCGCGCCCCGGCCACGGGAGGCGTCGACGGCGAGGATCTGGAATCGGCGAAGACGCGAGGGCCGATCCTGCTGCGCACTCGTCATCGCGCGGTGACAGCCGAGGACTTCGAGCAGATCACCCGCGCTGCGGTGCCCGAGGTCGCGCGGGTGAAATGCCTCCCGGCGGGAGACGGTGCCGACGCAGGCTGCGTACGGGTGCTGATCGTGCCCGCCGCGCCGATCGTGGACGGGAAGATCCGCTTCGAGCACTTGGTGCCGAACGAGTCGACCATGCAACGCATCCTCGAGACGCTCGAGAACGCCCGCCTGGTCGGCACGCGCATCATCATCGAGCCTCCCGTCTACCAAGGGGTGACGGTGGTGGCGCAGGTGAAGGCCAAGCCGAAGTTCAGCGCTGCCCGCGTGCGCGACGAGGCGGCGAGTGTGCTGCATCGTTACTTCAACCCGTTGGTCGGCGGACCCGATGGACGCGGCTGGCCGTGGGGCCGGCCGATCCAATCGGGCGAGGCGTACTCCGCCTTGCAGGAGATCCGTGGTGTCGACTTCGTGGAGGAGATCAGGCTGTTCGGTGCCAACCCCGTCACGGGAGAACGTGGTCACGCCACCACCCGGTTGGAGCTGAACGCCAGCGCGATCGCGTTCTCGTTCGAGCATCAGATACGGGTGGTCGCATCGTGACGGGACGCGGGACGATCCCGGGGCTGCAGTCACCGGTGCCGATCGCCGGCTTGTTGCCCGGCATCTACCACGACGACGAGTTCACCCGGCAGTTCACGGGGGGCATGGACGACGTGCTGGCTCCGGTGTTCGCCACACTCGACTGCCTCGACGCGTACGTCGACCCGTGGCTGACGCCCGAGGACTTCCTGGAGTGGTTGGCCGGCTGGGTGGGCGTCGTCATCGACGAGGGCTGGCCGCTCGATCGCAGCCGCGCCGTCATCGCCAACATCGCCGAGCTGTACCGGTGGCGTGGCACGGTCCGCGGCCTGACGGCCGAGTTGGCGATCTACACCGGAGGTCAGGTGGAGATCGCCGAGAGCGGTGGCGCCGCATGGTCGCTGACACCCGGTGCCGAGCTGCCCGGTGCCGACGAGCCGAGGCTGGCGGTTCGCATCAGCGTCGAGGACCCCTCGTCGGTCGACGAACGCACGGTCGATCGCATGGTCGCGGCAGCGAAGCCGGCGCACGTCGTCCACATCGTCGAGATCGCGACGCGACGCCATCACGAGAGAGACGGTCGATCATGATCATCTGCAAGGAGTGCGGGTTCAAGAGCTCCGACGCCGACTCGTTCTGCGGCGCCTGCGGCGGCTTCCTCGAATGGACCGGCGAGCGCGAGACGACGGCGCCCGAGGTCGAACAGGTCGACGAACCCAAGCGCAAGGTGGGTCTGTACGAGCGCATCCAGAAGGTGATCTACGCCGACGTCGGTGAGGCCAAGCCGGTCGTCTCGCCGGGATCTGGCGGACCCGCAAGCCCCGGTGCGCCCGCACCGAGCGGGCCGCGTCCGGCCGTCGGCCCGCCTGGTTCGAGCCCACCCAGTTCGGGTCCGCCTGGTTCGGGTCCGCCCGGTGTGAGTGGTCCGCCTCGTCCGGGTTCGGGTCCGCCCGCGCCGAGTGGTCCACCGCGTCCGGGTTCGGGTTCGCCCGGTGTGAGCGGTCCGCCCCGTCCCGGTTCGGGTCCGCCCGGTCCGCCGCGTCCGGGTTCGGGTCCGCCCGGTGTGAGTGGTCCGCCTCGTCCGGGTTCGGGTCCGCCTCGCCCGACGTCGCCGACCGATACGGCGTCGCCGGGCGTGGCTGCCGCCGAACCCGCTGCGTCGACGTCCGCGGTCTCAGGGCCGTCGTCGGCCGAGGCTCGAGATGTCGCCGCTGCCTTGGTGGCGAGGCCACCGACGCCGTCACCACCGGGGACCGGGCCCGACCTGCCGCCGCGATCGCAGCCCGCTTCGGCGGCACCGGCACCGGCAGCGACGGCGAACCCGGCGACGATCGAACAACCCGGCGGGATGCAGCCCCAGGCGATCCAGCCGCAGGCAGCGCAGCGCCGCAAGCCGCCGAAGGTCCAGCCGGGCAAACCGACCCGGACCCCGCAGAAGGGCGACCTGATCTGCGGTGAGTGCGGAGAGGCGAACTTGCCGGGCCGCAAGTTCTGCAGCCGGTGCGGAGCATCGTTGGCCGCCGCGGTGGTGGTGCGCATCCCGTTCTGGAAGCGCATGCTCCCCAGGCGGCGGCCGAAGTCGGCGATGGCAGGTGAACGTCCCTGGAGTGCGAAGGCGGGCTCGAAGCAGCGGCCGAAGCGTCGCGGGATGGCTCGGTTCATCGCCCCGGCTCGGCGCGTCGTCGGCATCGCGCTGTTGATCGCAGGGATCGTGTACGGCGTGTACTCACCCTTTCGTGACTGGGTGAACGGTCGATGGAACACGGCCAAGGACAAGGTCGAGTCGATCGTGCGTCCTTCGTTCCAGCCGGTCACGGCCGGGCCGGGCACGACGTCGAACGAGGTGACGCCACTCGACCCTGCGCATCCCGCTGCGTCGGCGACCGACGGGTTCAAGAACACCTACTGGCTCAGCCCGCCACCCACCGCCGACTTCCGTCCGGAGTTGGACGTGGCGCTGACCGAACAGGTCGATCTCAGTCGCATCATCGTCCACAGCGGTGCGTCCGATGACTTCCAGGGGCACCATCGCCCGCAGACCTTGCTCTTCATCTTCGACACGGGTGCCTCCGACGAGGTGACGCTCGAGAACACGCCGGAGCCACAGACGATCACGATCCACGGTGGCGGCGACGTGCAGCGGTTCAAGATCGCGATCACCAGCGTCTTCGAGTCGATCGACGGCACCGACGTCGCGCTCAGCGAGATCGAGTTCTTCGAAAAGGGATGACCGATCGGTGGCGCATCAGACCGACTTCGACCTCACCGACGGGTACAACCGCATCGTCGACTGCTGGTATCCCCTCTTCGGGGCGGGCGGTCAATCGGTCATGCCGATCGCCGCGTGCGCGTATCCGATCGACATGGGCGAGCACATGATCGCCGTCATCCGCGACCAGGTGTCGCCGGAGGACCACCACCTGCGATGGCAGATGAGGCTGCGAGCCCGCGCCGAGAACGTCGCCGATGCCACGCACGCTCCGCATCATGGCGAGTACCACCTGTACTGCAACTGGCAGGGGCGCTCGTGGCAGTGCGACGCGGAGCGTGTGCTGTTCATCGACAACGCCGTCGGATGGGTCGATCCGGTCGGGCTCGAGGACGAGGAGCGGTTGCAGGTGAAGATCTCCTTCGGTCGCCCCCAGTTCGTCGACCGCGTGGCAACGATGGTGGTGGAGTTCCTGGTCGACGAGTCCGACGAAGGTGGTGGCCTCCCGCATCGGATGGTCCGCTCGTTCCGCATCCATGCCGATGGACGGCGGGACATGTTGTTCTGACGAGACGCCCGGTGGCTCAGGCGACGCCCAGCTCGTCCATCATCTCCTGCCACGACCGTCGGATCCGGTCGGCTGAGGCGACGTCGCTCGATCGCTCGAGCGCGTCGATGAGGATCCTCCACAACGGGTCGGCGTACCTGTCGACCGCCAGGCCTCGTTCGGCGACTCGCGACGCCGCGTGGAAGCTGCCCAGTTGCATCGCGGCGTCGCCACCGATGACGCACGCGCGGATCATGTCGAGGCGCAACGACTCACGGGGCCCGACGACCCAGTCGGCCGGGCCCTCGTCCAGCAGCAGGTCGCCTCGGTAGAGGTCGACGGCCCGAGTGGCCTCCTGCAGAGCTCGTTCGAGATGGCCTTGGGCCGAGGCTGTGGTGGCCGATGCCAGCGAGCGTCGGAAGTCGCGCACATCGCAGAAGTCATCCGGTGACAGCTCCAGCCGGTAGGCGTCGCCGTGGCGCACGATCGCAGCGGCCGAGCCGGTCGGCATCGCCTTGCGCAACGACGACACGGCCACGTGCAGGCTGTGTCGGGCCGCATCGGGCTCGACGTCGGGCCACAGCGAGTCCATCAGCGTCTCGCAGTGCACGGCGCGCCCAGCGTGCAACGCGAGCAGTCGGAGCACCGACAGTGCTCGAGGGCGGACGGCAGACAGGTCGACTCGCCGATGGTCGATCGTCAGTTCGAGAGCATCGAAGCAGTGCACACGCACGGGCGGGCCGACCCGGGCGTCGACACCCGTGACGACCGGCGTGGTCGTCGGCACGCGGAGTCGGACCACCATCGACTGCAGCGACGTTGCGCCCACCGCGGCCAGCGCATCGAGCGACGCGTCGAACGATGCTGATGGGTCGCCGCCGTCGCGGGCATGACCGAGGGCTTCGAACAGCGCGGCAAGGGCCGTGCCCCACATGTCGGCGTCGCGCTGGCAGTCCTGCCGAACGGTGAGCGCCGCATCCGTGCCGTCCGACTGCGTCGTCATCGCCAGCGCCGCTCGAGCCACACGTGCAGCCCATCCCAGGCCGCATCGTTCCAAGATCGAGACGACGTGGTCGACCCGCGTCGGAGCGAGCGCGGTGGTGCCGGCCGCGTACGCCGACATCGCCTCGGTCACGACGAGGCCGAGCTCTGCCATGGCGGCGACGCGGCTGTCGGCTCGGGGATGTCGCACCACGTCGGACAGGAGGGAGTGTGCCGTCGTGGTCTGTCCGACGACGAGCGCCGCGACCGCGCGGACGAGGTCCGCACGGAGGTGAGCGCCGCACGATCCCTCGGAGCTGACCGCGCCACCCGCTGCCACGAAATCGGTCACTGCCTCCAGGTCTGACGCCTGCGCGACACGTCGTAGATCGGCCAGCCACCCAGATGTGTCGGCACCCTTCTGGATTCGCTGTCCCGCGTCGGCCTCGGAACGACCCGTGTACATGACCAGTTCGGCCCGTTCGTCGGCACAGATCCGAGCGAGCGCATCCGTGGCCGCGCCGGAGCCGGCTCTGTCGTAGTCGCGCATGGCGGCGGCGAACCGACCGTTGACGGTGCGCTCCCGGGCGCGGGCGAGCAGCAGGTATGGATCGTTCTCGACGATCGGCGCCGGCACCAGCTCGATCCACGCGTCGCCGACGATGGGGCCGGCCGCCACATCCGGCGCCGCCAGTCGATCGACCACCAGGCGCCGCACCGCCGTCCAGTCCCCCGCGCGGCTGAATGCGTGGAGCGCGTCGACCACCAGACCCTGGCTCTCCAGCAGCTGGCCGATGCGGCGGTGGTGCGCCGCGGCGCCTGCGCCACCGCGGCGTTGCTGCAGGCATGCGTCCAAGTGCGCGCGCAGCACTTCGTGGTAACGGTACGTGCCGCGCTGATCGATGGCGATGGTGAACAGCTGATGGTGCTCGAGGTGCTCCAACACCTCGATGGAGTCGCTCCGCCCGGTGACCTGATCGCACAGCGGGCCGGTCAGCACCGGCAACGCTGCGGTGTCCAACAGGAACGACTGCAGATCGCTCGGCAGCCCGGACAGCACGTTGCGCGCCAAGTAGTCGCGTCCCACGCGCGTCGCGCTCAGCTCACCGATCAATCGCCGGCGCGCGTCCAGCGGCTGGTGCCGGGCCGCCAACCGGTACAGCTGCAGGCCGGCTGCCCACCCTTCGGTGCGCGTGATCAGCATCGCCACGTCGGCAGGGCCGAGGATCATGTCGTAGTGCTCGCGGAAGAGCCGGTCGGCTTCCCAGGTGCGGAAGCGCAGATCGTCGGCCGTGATCTCGAGCAGCTCGTCGTCGAGGCGGAGCCGGCTGACGTCGAGCTCGGGGTGCGCACGCGTGCCGGCGGCGATCGCGAGCTTCCTCGGCTGGTGGTCGATCAGCTGACCCAGCTCGGACTCGGCTCGGGTCGAGGCGACCACGTGCAGGTCGTCGACGACGAGCGCGACGCGCTCACCGGGCCAGGCGTCGATGCCGGCAGCCAACGACGACGGGGACGTGCCGTCCAGTTCGACGCCGATGGCGTCGCTGACGACGCGCGCGACCTGGGCGAGGCATCCGTCGGGGGCGACCTCGAGTGCCTCGGCAGCGCACCACGCCACCGGTTCGGCCCGCCCCGCGAACTGACGGAGCGCCGTGGTCTTCCCCGAACCGGCGGGGGCGATCACGAGGGTCAGCCGATGCTTCCACAGCTGGTCGAGCAGAGCATCGACCCGTTGGCGCGAGAGCGTCGGAGTTGCGCGTCTCCCCGACTGTGTGGGCATCGATGCGCCCCTCATCGCCGTCCCTTCACCGGGTTCGAGAACCGCTGGCGACCTTACCTCAGACGCACCCCCCTTGTCGACGGAAAGTGGTGAGACGGCTACGCATCGCAGTTCTCGCCGGTGGTCAGGCGGTCTGGGTCTGGGCCTGCCCGGGATTCGAGATCGTGATCGTGCCACCCCACGCGCACTGGCACATCGAGGTCGACGTCAGCGCCGGCGCGCCGTTGATCTGCACCGTGGCCGAGCCCGGAGACCACGGGGCGGTGACCACCGGGATGCACGGTTGTGGCGTCAGGACACCGTTGGCCGCCGACGTTGCGGCTGCGACCTGCGGGTTGGACAGCGTGGTGCACATGCCGAACGGCATGATGTTCGTGTTGGGCGCGAAGTCCTGCACCGTCGCCGCGATCTGCCCGCCCGCCTGCACCGGTCGGCCCTTCGGCACGACCGTCAGTGCCGACGGAGCCGCGCCGAAGGTGCACATCAGCTGCGCGGTCGCCGCCACCTGCACGGCCACGACGTCAGGGCTCGTACGAGTTGCCGTCCCATCGCGACGTCGATCCACCGTTGCCCTGGATCGTGAAGCGGTTGGTCCCGCCGCCGCCGTAGAACCAGTTCGTGAAGCTGAGCGAGACGTCGATGGGGATGTTCGGAATGGGTGCGCGTGGGGTGCTGCCGGATGCCGGATCGATGTTGCCGATCCGGCAGTTGATGCTGATCTGGTAGCCGCCGACGCCAACATCGTGGTTCAGCACGGTCACCGCAGCGTTGGAGATGTACGCGCCGCCGCCGCGGTACCTGACGCCGTAGGTCCAACTGAGCTGCATGGTGAAGCTGAAGTCGTGCAGGACGAGGCCGGGCCCGAGCCACTCCCACGTGTGGTAGTTGGTTCCGGCAGGGGGCGACAGGTCCTCCCACCTCGCGCCCTCGGGGATGGCGTTGACGTAGTCCGACGTCACGTTCACCACCGGTCGGTTCGCCTGCACGATCTCCCACGCGAACTTGCCTGTGTTCAGGAAGGTCTCGCTCACGCCGTCGCCTCCCCGTCGTCGTCGGCGTCCATCTCCGGCACGTCGACGGTGTCCACCTGGCTGTCGCCCCAGGCCACGTTCACCTCGGCGTTCTCGCCGCGAGCGAGCTCCAACAGCTTCCACGTGTCGGCGTCGACGGCTCCGTCACCTTGCAGCTGGTAGCGCGACTGGGCGTTGGCCACGGCCTCCTTCGTGACCGGCCCGAACTCGCCGTCGACGGCCCCGTGGTAGAACCCGAGCTGCTGCAGCCAGCCCTGCAGGTACGTCACCCACTCGCCCTCGGCTCCTTCGGCGAGGTCTGGTTCATCAGCCATGCGTGGTCTCCTCGTGTCTGCTGCGCCCGACTGACATCGTCGGCACGCTCGACAGCGACGGCCATGGCTGTCGGGGCATCGATGGGGGCGCGCAGGTTGCCCGAACGGGCGGTGATCGGGTCGCCTGTGCTCGTCGTGAGTGTCGAGCTCGCCGCTACGACGCGAAGTCGGGAGTGCTCCCGCGGGCTGCATCGGTGCGCCCGGCGGGTAGCTCCCAGTCCTCCTGGCGTCCGAGGGCGGTGAGGTCGAGGAAGTAGTACGACCCGCCGGTGCTCTCGAGCCCGCGGGCGTACTGCGAGTAGGTGCGGAACACTCGGCCGTCGAGCTGCAGGAAGCACGTCCGACCCGGCATGTCGTAGGGCTGGTCGGCAGTCTTCATGCTCTCCTCGCCCATCGCGGCGTACTCGTCGAGGGTCCGGAAGTTGTAGGTGTCGAACCCGCGAGATGCATCGATGGTGACGCCGAAGTCGTAGTTGAAGTCTCCGTCGCCGGATGAGTACCAGGGGATGTGCTGCCAGCCGCGGCGTTGCTTCCATCTCTCGAGCTTCTCGAGGGGCGCCCG
>JBFWSW010000037.1:0-41869 GCA_050248155.1 Ilumatobacteraceae bacterium | reverse complement strand
GTCATGTCGGGTGGGTTGGTGATCGCAGCCACCACCTTCGGGCAGCTCTACGGCATCGTGCCGTAGCGCCGCCCGGCGGTGGTCCGCTGCGACGTGCTCAGCGGAGCACCAGGTTGAAGGGCAGCACCACCAGGTCGAAGACCCGGCCGATGGCGCAGCCGTTGTCGAACACCTCGGGATCGACTCCGGGCGTCTCGGCGACCGGCTCGACCGCCTCGGGCGTCGGGCTCTCGACGGCGGGGTCGTCGGCCACGATCATCGTGTGGTCGGCATCGGTCCACGCGTCCTCGAACTGCTCGATCGGGATCGCGACGCCGGCGCCGTCGGGGAAGCCCGGGTCGTTGATGTACACGAGGCCTGCCTCGTCGTCGATGCCGGTGATGACCACGGCGTGGCCGGCGACCATGTCGTCGGCGAAGGGCGAGTCGCCCGTGCCGTACAGGTCGTCGGAGTCGAGTCCGATGATGATCGGGCGGCCTTCGTCGAGCATGACGCGCAGGTCCTCGAGCGAACCGGTCTCGACCTCGGCGTCGACGCCGTAGTGCTCGAGCAGCTGCACGCCCCCGTCGAGGGTCATGCCATCGGGGCCGAGCAGCTCCATCTCGTTGGCCAGGTCGACCAGGTCGCCCTGCGGCACCTCGGCACCCGTCACCTCGGTGAGCACCATGGCAACCGACGTCGGCAGGCAGTCGTTCGGACCGACCTGCGCCTGGTGGTAGGGGATCTCCGCCATCGGATCACCGTGGATCTCATCGTTGTCGATGTCGGCATCCGTCTCGTCGATGGTCATCGGATCGTCGGCCGTCTCCTCGAAGGGGACGGTCGTGTCGACGGTGATACCGGTGTTCGGGTCGAACTCCGAATCGATGACGCCGTCGCCATCGGTGTCGGCGACACCCGACTCGAAGACGCCGTCGCCATCCGCGTCCGTGACGGCCGTGTCGACGAAGCCGTCGCCGTCGACGTCGACGACCAGCGTCTCGGCGCCGGTCTCGGGATCGTAGATGTCGTAGGCGTCGGCCACGCCGTCGCCGTCGAAGTCGATGACCGTCGTCTCGGCGACGCCGTCGCCGTCGAGGTCGACCGACATCGTCTGGTAGTCGGTGTTGTAATCGGTGGTGTAGTCGGGCTCCGGCTCGAACGAGCCGTCGTCATACGCCTCGGGAATGGTGCACTCGCTCATGGGAAACCCTCCTCAGGGTGTCGTATCGGTTGTCACGACTGATGCACGTCCGCTCTCGCGAGTTCCGCGATCATCCGGAATTCCTCGACATGGCCGCAGCGGACGCCAGCCGCTGGTCGACGGCCCGCTGCAACGGCTCGATCTCGGCACGGATCCTGGTGACGTCTCCCAGCCTGGCGTGGGCTGCCCGTTCGGCCTCCTGCCGCTTCCCCGTCTCGCTCCGCAGGAGCCCCTGCAGCTCACGGGCTTCGCGCTCGAGCTGCTTGCGGCGATCGGCGAGGCGTTGCTCGACGAACCGCTCGACCTCTTCGCGCAGGTCGAGGATGCGCAGGGACAGCTCGGTGCTGAACTCCTTGGCGATGCCCTCCTGTCCGAAGAGGAGGTCGTTGAGGTATCGCTGGTACTCGTTCTTCGCCTGCTGGCGCTGCTTCCCACGCTTGCGCAGGTTGCCGAGCGGCACTGCGATCGCTGCGCCGATGCCATAGGCGAGCAGGCCGAGCCCTCCCGTCACGATGCCCAGCGTGCCGGCCGCAGCGTTGGCGATGTTGGCGAAGGTGAAGGTCTGCATCGCGACCGGCAGCCCGTCGTCGAGGAACGATGATTGGGTGGCCCGCGTCGCGTGCGAGCTCGCCAGGTCGCGCAGCGACTCTGGCATCTCGAACTCGCCCAGCACTGCGTCCATCCCCTCCGCACCGAAGTCTTCGAGCAACGTGCCGAGCGTCGACTGGAAGTCTCGGTTGATCGCCTCGACGAGCTCGGTCCATGCGCCGTGCAGCGACCGCTCGAGGTCGGCAGGCAGCGACTCGGTGAGCGTGGCGACGTCGTTCGCTGCCTCGATGATCTCGCGGTAGTGCTCCTTCACCCGGTTCAGCTCGTGGGTGACCAACCGACCCGAGTTCGTCTGCAGGCGAGTGATGCTGTTGCCGAGCGCGCCCCGCCAACGAGCCTGCTTCGAGCCGAACTCCTCCATCGCCACCTGGCGTTGGGCGAGCTCGTCAGCGACCGCCGTGTCGCCCTGGATGGCGCGCACCCGCGCCTGCTGCTCGCGTTCGACGTCGGCCACCAGCAACCGCAGGAGTGACAACAGGTTGGCGACACGGATGTCCTCGCGCGAGTCCGCGCTGCGTTCGAGCAGGCCGACGAGCTCGCCGACCCCACTGCGCTCCATCAGGCGGTCGGCCTGCTCACCTCGTCCCGCCTCGCGCCGGCGCCTCGCCTGCTCGACGAGGAAGCTGCTCGTGAGCACCATCGGCGCATCGAGCAACCGGTTCAAGCGTGCCGGTACATCGGCGTCCACGGCGCCGCTCGCCGCACGTTCCCTCATCGAGTCGGCAAAGGTGCGCAGCTTCGAACGGTGCTCGGCGATCATCTCGCCGTTGATCGCGTCGGTGTTCACGTCGGCCTTGGTGACGACGAGCACGATCCGTTCGGTGCGCTCGCTCGCCTCGACGAGGAACTCGAGCTCGGACTTGGCCACCGGCTCCTGCGCCGAGATCGTGAACAGCAGTGCGTCTGCACGACCGAGGGCCGCGAGCGCGAGATCGCGATGGCCTCGGCTCATGCCCCCGACGCCAGGCGTGTCGACGAGCACGATGCCGCATGCGAGGAGAGGGTGGGGCGCAGCGATCTCGACGCTCACGACGCCGGCACGTCGTTCGGCGTCGCCGCGCATCGACGCGACGTCGACCAGCTCGTCGAGCGGCACATCCTCACGATGCGGTTCGCCGTCGTCACCGATGCGCGTCGCGGTGATGGCGAACGTGTCTCCGTAGGTGACCGCAAGGTGCACGCTCGTCGCCACGTCGGCATCGACGGGCAACAGCTCGGCTCGGTCGAGCAGCGCGTTCAGCAGCGAGCTCTTGCCGCGCTTGATGTCACCGCAGATGACGACGACGAGCTGCTGCTGGTTCCACGCCGCTGCCTCGCTCGTGATCCGCTCGGCCAGTTCGGGCCGTCCCCACTCGCGCAGCACCCCGTGCACACGGTTCGCCAGCCGCAGCACCTGGGGGGTCAGCGGATTGCGTGTCGGACGGGCGACGTCCTGCGGCGCGTCGCTCTCGCCGACTGCTCCCTCGACCGGCGGCTCGACCGCGGCGGTGTCGTCGCTCATGTGTCGCTCCACATCAACTCGTACGTCTCCTTCACGATCCGAGCGAAGCGTGACTCGTCGGGGCTACGGCGCGGGTCGTTGCCCCAGTTGGCCCAGCGCGCCGCGCCAGCCGCGGCCACCTCCTGCGTTCGGCCCTGCACGGCTCCGACGACCGAACGGACGTCGGTCGTCGCCGAGAGCGCCGCCACGTCGTCGAGTAAGTCGGGCGGCAACGCCAGCTCGCCCGCGGCGACCGCTCGACCAACCTCGAGCAGGCGCAGGCGCTGCATGGCCGGATCGAGCTCGATGCGCTCGATCGGCGACCGCAGCGCGCGCAAGGCGCGGGAGTTGTCGCCGTCGGTGCGCAGATACGAGGCGCGGCGCAGGTCACAGAGCGCGGCGTGCGCCTTGAAGAGGTCGGCTTGACCGGCGAAGCGATCGATCACCTCGCGCCGCAGCCGGTCGAAGCCACTGTGCTCGCCGAGGTGCGACAGCAGCCCAGCGGCCGTGATGGCCCCCTGGTCCACGGCCGCCAGCGCGACGGCGATCCCATGGATGTCGAGCATCGACATGAGGCGACGGCGCTGCGCGATGTCGATGTCGATGAGGTCGGTGCGGAGGAAGTCCTCGGCCGACAGCAGCATGTCCTCTCGATCGAGCTCGTCGTCGACCGCTGCGATCGCGACCAGCGAACGCGCGTCGGCCTCGGTGAACACGGCGGCGCGGCTGGTCTCGGCGAGCAGGCCCATCACCGGCACCACCGCACTGACCACACCTCTCAGCTCGGCCGCCATGCGCTCGGCGATGGGCAACGCGGCGCGCATCGGATCGGCGGACCGATCGAGCCGGTCGACCTTGGTGAGCACGGCGACCGACGACGCTGCCGACAGAGCCGACCCCCCGAACAGCTTCGAGAAGCCGCGCAGCACCTCGGCATCGGCTTGCCGCAGCAGTGGGAGGAGGAAGACGAGCGCATCGGCGTGGCTGACCGCAGCAGCCGTCTGCACGCCTTCGCGCCCACTGACGCCGAGGAAGTTCGCTGTCGTCTCCTCGTTCGCGTCCGTCACCGTGTTCAGGCCGGGGGTGTCGACGACGGCGAGCTCGCGCAGCAAGGCGTTCGACAGGTGGACGACGACGCTCGCGATCTGCTCGACGGGCCGACCGAGGTGCTCGGGGACTCGACCGCGCTCGAGCGGGAGCACGGTGACGGTACCGTCGGTCCCGACCACCTCGGCACGTTCGTGCACGCCGAACCGGAACTCGGTGACGATCCGCGTGCACTCACCTGCATCCACCGCAGCGATGCGCTGCCCGAGCAGCGCGTTGACGAGGGTCGACTTCCCGGAGCTGACGCCGCCTGCCACCGTGACGGTGAGGGGCGTGTCGAGCTTGTGCCTGATCTGCTCGACCATGTCGCGCCCAGGGCCGGCGACGAGCGACGCCAGCGCGTCGTCGGTCAGGTCGCGGATCTGCTCGCTGAGGGACGGCACGACGGCTCAGCTCGCGACGTACACGACGACGTCGGGCAGACGGATCACCCGTCCGGCGTCGTGGAAGCCACAGCGGTCGGTCGTCGCGACGCGGCCCACCCACGCGGGATCAGAGGTCGGTGAGCTGCCGATGCCGCGCATCGTGCCGGCATCGAACGGCGTGCCCGGTGCGATCTCGATCGGGTGGACACCTGCCCGGCCGAGGGTCGCGATGATCTCTGCGCGCAGCGCCTGGCTGCTCATCCGGTCGCTGAGATCGATGAGCGACGTGATGAGCGCCGGCGCACGATCTGTCGAGGGTGCAGCGGGCGGCTGGAGCGGAGCAGCGGGCACCGGCGATGCGGCGGGTGGCGGCGAGGACGCACGAGAGCGCCGGGCGAGCATCGTCGCGCCCGCTGCACCGACGGCCAGCCCGATGACGCCGACGACGACGAGCAGTACCGGGGAGGTGCCGTCGTCACCTGTGTCGGCGGGCGTGCTGGTGTCGCCGGTGTCCAGACCGCCGCCCGGTGTCGCCGTCGAGACCACTGTCGTTTCGCTCCCCTCGCGCAGGCATGCAGCGAGGGCCTGTGCGCGAGGCTCTCCGTCGGCGACACGCCGTGCGACGCACTCGTCGGTCGACTGCGCCGTGGCCGAGGCGGACGCGACGAACACCAAGAGTCCCGCACACGCGCCGAGCGCGAGCCCCGTTCCGATCCGCTGACTGCCCGCCCCAACACCCATCCTCGGCCCTCCTCGTCCGCTCCCGCACTGTACCGAAGCGTCGCGGCACGCCGAGTCGAGAGGAAGTCGCGGCCAGCGCGGAACTCGAGCAGCACCCCGTGCATCAGTCCGGCCGTGAACGCACCGCAGACCGGTGCCCGACGAAAGGAACCTGCGATGTCGACGATCTCGCCCGATCAGCTCCCGAGCCCCGTGCAGGCATTCGGTGCGCCCAGCCCCACGCCGTTCTCGGCACCGTTCGCCGGGCCTGCCGGCGTCACCCCTCCATCTGCCGCCACACCGCGCCGTCGTTCGAACGGTCGCCTGATCGCCGCCGCCGTCGCCGGGCTTGTGCTCGCCGGTGGCGGTGTCGCTGCCGCCACTCGCGACAGCAGCGGGGCAGCGCACGCGAACGAGCGACACCAGGAGCAGCCCGACCGCACGGGTGGCGACACCGGCCCGACCGATCCGACGAACCCCCCTGTCGACACGCCATCCTCCGATCTCGGTCCGACCGACATCGCGCGGGCATATCAAGCCGTCTTCGGGGTCCAGGGCGGGGCCAACGCGCTCGACTGCGTCGAGACCGAACTGAGCGTCGATGCCACCGCAGCCCGGCACACGGTCGACTTCCTCGAGGGCAGCGGGCTGAGCGTGAGCGAGGCCCAGGTCGCCTTCACCCCCTTCGTCGCCTGCGCCCCCGATGTCGACTTCCTGGCGAGCATGGTGCCCGCCGCCATCACGATCGTGGGCGGTCGCGCCGACGAGTCGTGCGTCAGCGGCATCCTCCAGTCGTTCGGGGTCGAAGGTCGAGCCGAGGCGTTCGCGCTCGCGTACGCCGACGCCCAGCAGTTCCAGGACCGCATGTTCTCCACCTTCGCCCAGTGCGTGGCATGAGCCGTTCGGTCCCGATCAGTTCCCGCGCATGCAGCCGATCTGCGATCCTGTCGTGATGAGCGATCCGTCCGCCCAGCCGTCCGGGCCGAGCCCCGGTTGGTACCCCGACCCGGCCGGCCACGGAGCCCGGTACTGGGACGGCACCCGCTGGACCGAGCACACGCAGCAGACGTCGCAGGTCGCGCAGCCGCACCCGTACAACGCTCCGCCGGCGACCGCCCACCCACCGGTGCCGGCGGCTCCCACGGGTGGGGCGTCCGCGCTGCAGGCCTTCGTCGAGCAGCTGAAGCGGGCGGAGGGCACTGCACTCGTCCTGCTGTGTGGTGCGCTGGTGGTGGTCGCCACGTTCCTCCCGTGGGCCAAGCTCTCGATCTCCGACGGGCAGGGCGGTGAGCTGTCGGACAAGCAGAACGCGTGGGCCGGCGACGTGCCCTGGCTGATCCGCGGCTTCGGCGCCGAGGAGTACCGCGTGGCGGTCGCCAGCGCGAGCGAGGGTCAGCTCTCCGACACCCCCTCGAGCGGCACCGACCTGGTCGTCATCCTCCCGCTCGTCATCGTCGCCGGCGCGCTGGTGATCGCCAGGCGTCAGGGGAAGAAGGTGACGCGGGGTCCCGAGCTGGTCGCCGGGTGCAGCGGCCTGCTGGTGCTGATCCTGATCCTCGAGATCGTGCATCTCGGCAGCTGGTCGGGGGACCTGCAGGACGCGATCCGGAACGCCGGAGGAACGGCCACCGTCGACGGCGGCGCGGCGTACGGCCTGTGGATCGCGACGCTCGCGGCTGCGGGCATGACCGTCGGTGCCGTGCGCTCCCTGATGGGGCGCGACGGCCAGGTCGACCGCCCCTCGCCGGCAGCGTAAGATTTTTCTCCAGCCTCGGGAACTCTTCCCCGGGACGGTGCATCAGTCCGGTCACCAACCTCCCCACACAGGGGAACGACACGGAGGACCACGATGAGCGACTACAGCGACAGCACCTACGACAGCAGCTGGGAGACCACCAGCTACACGCCCACCTACGACACCAGCTACACCTACGACACCACGAGCTACGACTCGAGCGGCTACGCCGTCGACACGTCGGGATGGGTCGAGACCGGGTCGTACTCGGCCGACGCCACCGACTGGAGCACGGTGGCCGACGTCAGCGGCTACTACACCGACCAGTACTACAGCGACATGTCCGTCTCGGACGGGCTGTGGGACCTGTCGACCCAGGCCTACCTCGAGGGTGACAGCTACGCCGCCTACGAGCTGAACGCTGCCTCGATCGACTGGGCGGCGCAGGCCGACACGCAGTGGGACACCGCGAACAACGTCTGGACCGACATGGCCGTGACCGAGACCACGACGACGTGGGAGCCCGCCTACGACACGAGCTACGACACCAGCTGGAGCGCCAGCAGCTACGACACGAGCTGGTCGGCAGCGAGCACCGACACGAGCTGGAGCGCCAGCACCGACACGAGCTGGAGCGCGAGCACCGACACGTCGACCGACGGCTGGTGATCGCCCGCCAACCCGTGCGTCCGTACGGCCGAGCAGGGGACCGACCCCACGGGGTCGGTCCCTGTCGCGTCCGGGCTGCGCCCCTGGGAGTAGGGGCCGCTGCGCCCGTGGACCGACGACACGGGCTCGACACCTTCGTAGGGTGAGGGGTGATGAGGACCCCGACCCGCGTCGTGTGGGCGAGTGCGCTCGCGATCGCGGCGTTCCAGGTGATCGGCTCGTTCGGCGCCGCCGGCAACCAACCCGAGCGTCGCGGCGTCGATGCGCTCGCGCTCGTGCTCGTCCTCGTCGGCCCGTTCGCGCTCGCCTGGCGTGACCGTTGGCCGCTGACGGCAGCCGGGGTCGCCATCGCCGCGGCCGACGTGTACGTCGGTCGTGGCTATGCCTACGGTCCGATCTTCGTCAGCGCAGTCGTGGGCCTGCTGGTCGCCGCGCAGACAGGCCGCCGTGCCGCGACATGGGGCCTCGCCGCAGCGGGCTATGCAGCCTTCGTCGTCGCGATGCAGGTCGATCCGATGGGCGACGGCGTGCGCTGGCCACACCTCGCGCTCGTGGCCGGATGGTTGGCCGTGGTGCTGGTGATCGGCGAACTCGTCCGAACGCGCCGGCTGCAGGTGGCCGAACGCCGCCGCGCCGAGATCGAACGACGGCAGCAACGCGTCAGCGAGCAACGGTTGGCGCTCGCGCAGGAGCTGCACGACGTGCTCGCCCACAACATCTCGCTCATCAACGTGCAGGCGAGCGTCGCCCTGCACCTCCTCGACGAGCAGCCGGACCAGGCCCGACCGGCGTTGACGAACATCAAGGAGGCCAGCCACCAAGCGCTGCGCGAGCTGCGCACGGCACTCGACGCACTGCGACGCGGCGACGACGCACCCCGGGCGCCGGCGCCACGCCTCGCCGATCTCGACGCACTGATCGACGGGGTTCGCGCGAGCGGCCTCGAGGTCGAGGTCGTCCGCGACGGTTCGTCCGAGCCACTGCCGGCTCCTGTGGAACTGGCCGCGTACCGGATCGTCCAGGAGGCGCTCACCAACACCGCTCGGCATGCAGCTGCCCGGTCGGTGACCGTGCGCCTGGTGCATGACGACGAGCTGACCGTCGAGGTCGTCGACGACGGGCACGGGTCCGTCATCGCCGGGCGGGCCGGCGGGGCGATGGAGGGCAACGGCCTCATCGGCATGCGAGAGCGCGCCGAATCGCTCGGCGGGCGGGTCGACGCCGGGCCGCTCCCGGGCGGAGGGTTCCGTGTCGTCGCCCATCTGCCGGTGAGCTCGCCGTGATCCGGGTGGTCCTCGCCGACGACCAGGCCCTGGTGCGAGGAGGCTTCCGGGCGCTGCTCGACGCGCAGGACGACATCACCGTCGTCGGCGAGGCATCCGACGGTGACGAGGCCGTTGGCGCCGCCCTCGAGCACCGGCCGGACGTCATCCTGATGGACATCCGCATGCCCGGCGTCGACGGGCTCGAAGCCACCCGACGGATCGCGTCCGACGAGCGGCTCGCCGACGTCAAGGTGGTCATCCTCACGACCTTCGATCTCGACGAGTACGTGTTCGAGGCGATCCGCATGGGCGCCAACGGGTTCCTCGTGAAGGACACCGAGCCGGCCGAGCTGCTCCGCGCGGTGCGCGCCGTCGTGGCCGGCGACGCCCTGCTGTCGCCACGCATCACCCGCCGGCTGATCGAGGAGTTCGCCACTCGATCGAAGAGCCCGGTCGGCCTGCCCGACCTCGGGCTGCTGACCGAGCGCGAGCGCGAGGTGGTGGCGCTGGTCGGCGGTGGTCTGAGCAACGAAGAGATCGCCCGCCGGCTGATCATGAGCGCAGCGACGGCCAAGACCCATGTCAGCCGCGCGATGGTGAAGCTCGGCGTGCGCGACCGAGCCCAGCTCGTCGTCTTCGCGTACGAGAGCGGCCTCGTCCGGCCGGGCTGGAGCGACTGAGCCGACCTGGGCGTACTCCCTCCGGCGTAGCGCACGAGCCTCCACTCGTCCGACGACGCCGACCGGTCCGACGCCGACGATGGAGGCATGACTTCCACCGCACTTCACGTCGACGGTCTCACCAAGCGCTACGGCGCTCGGGCCGCCGTCGACCACCTCGACATCGAGCTGCCGGCCGGCGTCGTGGCCGGCTTCGTCGGCCCCAACGGCGCCGGCAAGACGACCACGATGGCGATGCTGCTCGGGCTCGTCCGACCGACCTCCGGTTCGGGCACCGTGCTCGGCAAGCCGATCGACGACCCTGCGACCTACCTGAGTCGTGTCGGAGCCATGATCGAGACGCCGGCCTTCTACCCCGCGCTGTCCGGCGCGGCCAACCTGCGCATGTTCGCGACGGTTGCAGGGCACCCGACATCGGGGATCCCCGCGCTGCTGGAGGAGGTCGGGCTGGGTGGTCGTGGTGACGACCGGTACCGCAGCTACTCGCTCGGCATGAAGCAACGTCTCGGCATCGCCGCGGCTCTGCTGGGAGGCCCCGAGCTGCTCGTGCTCGACGAGCCCGCCAACGGGCTCGACCCGCAGGGAGTCCGCGAGATGAGAGCGCTCATCGGTGGGCTCGCCGGGACTGGGCGGACCGTCCTCGTGTCGTCGCACGATCTGAGCGAGCTCGAGCAGGTGTGCGACTGGATGGTGCTCATCGACACGGGGCGCTCGCTGTACCAAGGGCCGACGAGGACGCTGCTGGACGGTGAGGCGCACGGCCTGGTGATCGCGCCCCGGCACGGCCACGAGCTGGACCCACTGCACGAACTGCTCGTCGCGAGCGGTCATCGCCCGGAACGTCGCGACGACCGCGTCGTGCTCGACACGTCCGGCCTCGACATCACCGAGATCGCGGCGAACGTGAACCGCGCCGCGTTCGACGCCGGCATCGTGCTCGCCGAGCTCACCCCTCAGCGCACGACGCTCGAAGACCGCTATCTGTCCATGGTGCAAGGAGGTGCCCGATGAAGCGGATCGTGCAAGCAGAGCTGCAACGGCTCACCCAGCGACGGACGATGGTGATCGCCGGGGCAGCAGCCCTGGCGTTCGCGATCGTGTCGACGCTCACCGTCTTCGCCTCGGCGACCGAGACGAACGTGTCGACTCGACGGTCGGGCGCCACCATGGCGTCGCTCGTCGACAACGGAGGCGGCACGGAGGCTTTCGCGATCGGCGCGTCGTTCGCCGGCTTCCTGGTCTTCGTGACGTTCATCGCGATCGTGGCCGCCGAGTTCTCCGGTGGCACCTTCCGCGCCCTGCTGCTCCGCGAGCCCCATCGGCTGCGGCTGCTCGTCGGCAAGATCACGGGGTTGCTGATCGTCGCTGCCGGAGTGGTCGCGATCATCGAGATCGTCACGTTCGGCATGTCGCTGGCCGTCGCGCCGGCGAACGACGTGTCCACCTCGGCGTGGTTCTCGCTCGGTGGCCTCGGTGAAGGGCTGCGCGACTACGTCACGGTCCTGGCGGGTGTGGCGGGCTGGGCCGTCTTCGGGTCAACGCTCGCGGTCGTGTTCCGCTCGGCACCGATCGCACTGGCGGTCGGTTTCGCCTGGGCGGGTCCGTTCGAGAACATCGTCGTCGACTCGTGGAGCACCGGCTACCGCGTCTTCCCCGGGCAGGTGCTCGCGTCGCTCATCCGCGGCGGCACGATCGAGCTGGGCATGAGCCGAGCCGTCGTCACTGCGATCGCCTACACCGGCGTCGCCGCCCTCATCACCCTGATCCTCGTCTCACGAAGGGATGTCACATCATGAACGCACTCCTGCTCGCCACCGACCACTGGGACCACGACGGTGGATTCTGGTTCTTCCCGTTGATCCCGTTGCTGTTCCTCACCTTCTGGGTGGTCGTGCTCGTCACGTTCCGCCGCCGCTGGCACCACGCCGGTCATCGCAGCGGTGAGGCGGTGCTCGCCGAGCGCTACGCCCGAGGCGAGATCGACGAGAGCGAGTACCGCCAACGTCGCTCCGTCCTCCGCACCAAGGATTGACCCAGGCCCCAGCCCGCGATGAGAGATGAGTGGCGATCCGCCACTCATCTCTCATCGCGTGTCGTGGGTGATGCGGCCGCCGAGCATCGTCCGCTCGATGGGGATGGCGTGGATCTCGTGCGGGGACACCGCGAACGGGTTCGCGCCGAGCACGACCAGATCGGCACGCTTGCCGGCGACGAGCGAGCCGACCTGATCCTCGAGGCGGAGCGCGATCGCACCGTTGATCGTGTAGCAACGGAGCGCCTCAGCGAGATCGATGCGCTGCCGGGGGCCACACACGCGATCGTCCGGTCTGCCCGGGCGCTGACGGGTGACAGCCGCCTCGATCTGCTGCAGCGGAGCAATCTCGTCGATCTCGACGCCGGGGCAGTCGCCGCCGAAGGTGACCAGCGCGCCGCTGCGCACGAGCGAACCGTACGGCACGTAGTCGCGCTCGAACCGATCACGACCGATGAGCGCCGGATACGAGTCCATGAACTCGCCGCGGTAGTCGGTGCCCCACATCGGTGTGCCGTTGACGGTGACGCCGAGCTCGGCGAACCGGGGCACGTCTGCGGCATGGCAGAGCTCGAGATGGCAGATCGTGTTTCGCGCGCCCAACGGTCCGTGGCTCACCTGCACGCGCTCGATGGCGTCGAGTGCACCGCGGACGCCGGCGTCGCCACACGCATGCATGTGCGCATCGAAGCCGGCGAGGTTCGCCGCGGCGACGTGACGTTCGACGAGGTCGGGTCCGAGGACGAACGGGCCGTGGTTGTCGGGTTGGTCGGTGTACGGCTCGAGAAGCGCGGCGGTGTGCTGCGGGCCGACCCCGTCCAAGAACAGCTTGAGCGTGGTGATCGAGAGGTGCGGTGATCGGACCTCCCGGTGCAGATCGGCCAGCCGTCCGACCGCGACCTCCGGCGGCAGTTCGTCGTTGCGCACGGCGTACGAACCCACGATCCGCACGGGAAGACCTCCCTCACGATCGATCCGCATCAGGTGCTCGTACACCTCCATCGCCAAGCGGTGGGTGTTGACGATCGGACTGGCGTCGTAGTACGTCGTGATCCCCCACGACGGCGCCGGGAAGAGCGTCATCGCCATCGCCTCGCGCACGTTGTCGAGGCTGAACATCCCGAGCGCGATCGCGATCGGCAGCCACGCTTCGGGCTCGCAGCACGTGCCCATCGGGAAGCCGTCGGCGTCGCGGGGCCAGATGCCGTACGGCGGGTTCGGGTCGGCGCTCGTCTCGTCGACACTTGCGGCGACGAAGGCGGCGGTGTTCGCCCAGCCATCGTGGCAGTCGTAGGTGTGGAACAGCGCGGGGCGCACGTCGGTGACGGGGTCGAGCCAGTGGCGATGGGGTTGCACACCGACGCCGAAGGTGAACGGCGTCCAGCCGTGGCCCCGGATGACGGGACGATCGGGGTGATCGAGCGCATACCGGCGGATGGCGTCGATCACCGCGCCCTTGCCCTCGAGGCCGGCGAGCGAGAGGCCCACTTTCGTCAGCCCCCCGCCGATGAGGTGATCGTGCCCGTCGACGAAGCCCGGCATCACGAACCGTCCGGCGAGGTCGACCTCGACGGTGTCACTGCGAAGGTGCCGCCGCGCGCCGTCCTCGTCGCCGACGTGGGCGATGAGCTCGTCGTGGACGACGAGGCTCGTGGCCCATGGCTGCTCGGGGTCGACGGTGTAGACGTCGCCGTTGCGGAACCAGTAGCTGCCCATGCGCCAGTCTGGCGCGCCCGCTGTGCCGACGATCGAGCGGACGAAGCTCCTCAACCTGGTCGTGGGCACCGCCGATACATCGCTGTGACTTTTGTCAAGCGTTGGCTGCTCGTCGCGGTCCTGCTCGGGGTGCCGCTCGTGGTGCTCGGCATCCTCCGCGCCACGCCGAGCATCGACCTTCGGTGGTACTCACCGGATGGCCACCTCGTCGTCGTCGGCGGCATCGCGCTGTGCGCGCTGGTCGTCGCGATCGTCGCTGCGTCGGCTGCGCTCCGCCAGCCTCACCCCGGCCTCGTCTGGCTCGGCCTCGGGTGCTCGGCAGTCGGGGTGTTCATGCTGGGCCACGGGCTCACCACTCCCGGGGTGCTCGGGCAGCCCCAGAACGTCTGGATCTCGCGGCTCCCGTACCTGGCGATCGGCTGCTTCGCGGTGTGCCTGTTCCTCGCCGGTCGCCGGCCCGATCGCGGCATCAACGCCGTGGTCGGACGGCATCCGATGGCGTCGATCGTCGGGCCGATCGGCGTGATGGCGACGTTCACGCTCCTCATCGTCACCGATCCGGTGCGGCTGCACGGCGCGACGCGATTCGGGCGCGAGAACGACTTCTTCGCCATCGTCTCGACGATCATCGTCCTGCTCCTCCTCGTGGTCGTGTGGCGGCACGGTCGTCGCTGGCACTTCGGTCACGACACGATGCAGCTCGCGATCCTCCTCGCCGCGGCGATGTCGATCGCCGCGGTCTTCGCGTTCGAGCACGGCCACTTCGCGCAGCTGTCGTGGTGGGACTACCACGCCTACCTCCTCGCCGGCTTCGGCGCCGCCGTGTACGCGGTGCTGCACAAGGGACGCCAGCAGCACGAACTGGCCGACGTCCTGACCACCGCGTTCGTCGACGACCCCTTCACCCACATCGTGCAGGGCTACCCGGAGGCGCTGTCGACCTTGGTTCGCGCCGTCGAGATGAAGGACGCCTACACGCACGGGCACAGCCAGCGAACGGCCGAGCTCGCGGTCGAACTTGGCCTGCGCATGGGGCTGCCGCCCGACCGGCTGCGCGTCATCGCGCGCGGGGCCTACTTGCACGATCTCGGCAAGATCGCCATCCCCGACCACATCCTCAACAAGCCGGGCTCGCTCACGCCGGAGGAACGAGCCGTCGTCGAGACCCACCCCCAGCTCGGCTACGAGCTGGCGTCGAGTGCTCCGTCGTTGAAGGAGGTCCTGCCGATCATCCTCCATCACCACGAGCGCGTCGACGGTCGGGGCTACCCGGCCGGGCTCGTCGGCGCGGAGGTGCCACTCGAGGCGAGGGTCGTCGCGGTCGCCGACGTGTGGGACGCGCTGACGTCGGACCGGTCCTATCGCCTGGGTTGGGAACCGGCGATCGCGCTCGCACACATCCAGGCGGGCAGCGGCGCGCACTTCGATCCGGTCGTCGTCGAGGCGCTGGTGCGGTGGGCAGCCGACATGGACGTGCGCCCCGCAACCGACCAGGGCGAGGCCGAGGAGGCGTGGAGCGCCGCCGAGACCTGCCACGAGATCGACCGCCAACCCGTCCTCGTGTGAGGCAGGCAGGTCGCACGGCAAGGTCGACATGTGCGCGGCCACCTGTCACAATCACGCACCGTGATGATTCGACCACGTGACGAGTGGGTAGTGGGCTGGCCATGCTCACCCGAATGAGCGCACGCGCGCGCGGCACCGCGGTTGCTGCTGCGTTGGCGCTCGTCATCCCGGTCAGCACTTCCGAGCACGCGTCGGCAGCTGCCACCCCGCCCGCCGACGCGCCCGCGGTCAGCCTGATCGGCGACTCGACGATGTCGGCCATGGCGTGGTACTCGACATCGGCCAACGACATCCGCGACATCGTCGGGAGCGGCTACGACCTCACCTTCGACGCGGAGAGCTGCCGCCGCATCGTCATCGGGAGCTGCCGCGGGCGCTTCGGGTACACACCGACGAGCGTGCTGCCGCTGATGCGCGGCGCGCTCCGCGGCAAGCTCGGCGAGGCGCTCGTCCTGATGGCCGGGTACGACGATCCAAACCTGTCGGGATCCATCGATCAGGTGATGGCGGAAGCCGCGGCGCAGGGTGTGGTGCGCGTGCTCTGGCTCAACTACCCCACCGGCACCAACTACGTGCTGCCCGGTGGACTGCCGGCGCGAACGTTGTACGACAGCCACAACAGCGAGCTCGTCGCAGCCGCCGGACGACACCCCGACCTGCAGGTGCTCGACTGGAACAGCGTCAGCCACAGCCAGCCGACATGGTTCGCCGGTGACGGCATCCATCTCACCCCGGATGGCGCAGTGGGTCTCGCCCACTTCATCAGGGCGGCACTCGACGCGCAGCCGGCGATCGGGCGCTGCCGGGCGTCGCGCGCACTGACGGGTGACCCCGACGTCCCGGGGCAACCGGCCACGCTGCCGACGACACGAACCGGTTTCGTCCCGATCGAGCCCGTGCGGGTGCTCGACACTCGCGAGGCGAGCCTCGGCGGCGAGAACGGCAAGCTCGGCGCGGGCCACACGGTCGCGATCGACGTGGGTCGTGAGTTGCCCCACGACGCCGACGCGGCCGTGCTCAGCGTCACCGCCGTCGACAGCTGCGCGCCGGGGTTCCTCACCGTGTTCGCGTGCGGCGGCCGGCCACCGACCTCGAACGTCAACTACGAGATCGGTCGCACGACGGCCGGCATGGTGATCACGCCGATGACCGACGGCGACGTGTGCGTGTTCTCGTCGGCCGCCACCGATGTCGTCGTCGACGTCATGGGAGCCTTCACGCCAGACGGCAGCCGCTTCCACCCCATCGGGCCGACGCGCTGGGTCGACACGCGTGGCACGACCTCGACGACGGTGCTGTCGCCCGAGATCGCCGGCGCACGCATCGCCCCGGCCGAGACCCAGGTGATGATGCGCGGCGTCGGTGGTGTGCCCGCGGATGCGACCGCAGTGTGGCTGAACCTCACCGTGGTCGACCCCACCGCGGCGACGGTGCTGTCCGCGTATCCCGGCCCGTGCGGCAGCGCGCCGCTGTCGTCGAACGTGAACGCTCGATCGCAGCGGTCGATGGCGTCATCGGTGCTCGTCGGTCTCGGCGACGACGGTTCGGTGTGCGTGCGCACGTACTCGGGGAGATCCGACATCGTCATCGACGTCGCGGGCTGGTTCGGGCCGGGAGCGGGCGGATTGCGCTACCGACCGGTCACGCCCGAGCGCCTCCTCGACACGCGCAGCGAGGGCGGCGTCGCGGACGCGGCGGAACACCCGTTGTCGATCGCCGGAGTCGCCGTGCTGAACGTGGCCGCGGTCGACAGCAGTGCCCTCGGGTTCGTGACCGTGCGCCCGTGTGGGTCCCCGCTCGTCAGCTCGCTCGTCAACACGACCACCAACGAGGACACGGCGAACGTCATCGCCGTAGCGGGCGACGAGGCGGGCAACACCTGCGTGCGTTCGAACATCGTCTCCCACCTCGTGGTCGATCAAGTCGGCACGTTCAGCTGAGCGCTGCGGCGATGCGAGCGATCGCGTCGTCGACCTCGTCGTCGGTCGTTCGGAAGCTGGTGACGAAGCGCAGCATGCCGGGCCCCATGCGGTAGAAGAGCAACCCGGATCGCTCGAGGCGATCCATCACCTCGTCGGCGACGCGGACGAAGATCATGTTGGCGTCGGCTCCGGACACGAGCTCGAGGCCGAGTCGCTGCACACCACGCGCGAGGCGAGCCATCGTCGAGTTCGCCGTCGCTGCCAGCCGGAGCCACAGGCCATCGGTCAGATACGCCTGCAGCTGAGCCGACTGGAAACGCATCTTCGAGGCAACGTGGCCCGCGCGCTTCACTCGGTACACGAGCTGCTCGGACACCACATCGTCGAAGCACACGATCGCATCGGTGCTGAGCGCGCCGTTCTTCGTCGCGCCCAACGACACGACGTCGACCCCGCTCCTCCATGTCAGCTCTGCGGGTGAGCAGCCGACGGCGACGAGCGCGTTGGCGATGCGTGCGCCGTCGAGGTGCACGCGTAGACCACGCGCCCGGGCGACCTCGGTCAGCTCGCGCACCTGAGCGAGCCCGTACACGGTGCCGAAGTCGCTCGGCGACGTGAGCGAGAGGACGGAGGGTTGCGAGTGGTGCGGGTCGCCCCATCTCACCGAATCGAGCGCCTGCCGCAACGAGCTGACGTCGATGCGGAAGCCCACACCCGCGAGGCCCTGCATGACCGCTCCGCCGCTGAACATCGAGGTCGCTCCGCCCTCGCTGCGCAGCACGTGCGCCGTCTCGTGGCACAGCACGGCGCCCCACGGGGGCGTGAGCGCGGCGAGCCCGAGGCTGTTGGCCGCGGTCCCGCTCAAGACCGGGAACACCCTCGCGCCGGGGTGTTCGAAGACCTCCCGCACCGTCTCGATGAGCTGGGCCGTCAGCTCGTCGTCGCCGTACGGAGCTGCCGAGCCGGTGTTCGCGGCAGCCAGTGCAGCGAGGATCTCGGGGGCGGCTCCGGCCGCGTTGTCGCTGCGCAGTTCGATCGGTGTGGTCACGGCAGCCAGTTCTATCGGCTCTGCCAGACTGGATCCGATGAACGCACCATCGCTCGAGCACTTCGTCGGGCTGGAGTCGCAGGTGTGGCAGGCGCTGCTGGACGGCGATGCCGACGCCGACCGGTCGCTGTTGACCGACGACTTCGTCGGCCTCTACCCCACCGGGTTCGCCACTCGCGACGAGCACGCCGGGCAACTCACTGAGGGTCCCACGATGGCCGAGTACGCGATCAGCGAGGCTCGATCGATCGAGCTGTCCGAGGATGCGGTGCTGCTCTGCTACCGCGCCGACTACCGCAAGACCCGCCGGGGCGAGCCGGGCGAACCCGAGGCGATGTACGTCAGTTCGCTCTGGGTCGAGCGCGACGGCGTGTGGCTCAACAGCTTCAGTCAGGACACCCCGACGTCGCCTCGCTGACCCCGCGGCTCGGAGCTGGGGCACCCTGACCACCGCGGCGGTGGCCGCGTTGCCCCCACTTCAGTCGAAGTCGTTGGTGGTGTCGCTCGTCGCCGCGAGCACGGTGGCGAGCGTCGTCAACAGATCGGCGACGCGATCACCGATCGGCTGACCGTCGGGAGCGACCATGTCTCGTCGGAACGCGTCGAACGGATCCGGCGCTGCCGGGGGCGCACCGCCGCACAGCTTGACGAGCCGCCGCGCCGGCATGCCGGTGGTGGCGAACACAGCCAGCGTGAGGCCGGCTGCCGTGTCATCCGAGGCGCCGGCGCGGAGGCGGGCCTGCGCGTCGGCGACGGCCTCGGGCCGCGCGACGAGCACGGCGCGCTTCTTGAGCAACCCCTTCTGCCCACCGGCGACGAGCGCGCCGGTCTGGACGAGCTCGGCCTCGATCGCCGGAGACAAGTCGCGCAGCAGCCGGACTGCTCGGTCGACATCGAGCTGCTTGGTCGACGCTGCCAGCGCACTCGCCGCGACCCCGAGCGCTCCTGGCAATCCGGGGCCGCCGACGAGTGCGAGCCGACGAGCTGCCGGGCTCTCGGATGGGTCCGCCGGCGCGACGTCCAGCCCGCGGAGCAGAGCGAGATCAGCAAGCGCAGCGAGAGCGAGCCGCTCGGCGTAGGAGTTGCCGAGCACGTGCCACGGGTCGGTCGAACCATCACCGGCGGCAGCGAGGTACACCGTCGTCGCGATCATCACCCGATCGTATGAGGACGCCGCCTGGGCTCGAGGCACGTCGACAAACACCCGTCACGCGCGGTATCGGATCGATACCATCGCGGCGTGGCGATGACCTTGCGACTCACCGACAGCGAACAGGCGGCGCTGCGCGAGCGCGCCGAGGCCGAGGGGATCTCGATGCAGGAGGCCGCACGGCGTGCCGTGCGGGAGTTCGTCGCCCGTGGTCGACATCGTGACCGAGTCGCCGCGGCAGCCGCCCTGATCACCGACCGCCACGCCGACGCGTTGCGTCGACTCGGGGAATGAGCGATTCCGTCGATTACCTCGACCTCGACGATCTGATCGACCTCGCCCGGCGCCTGCTCGGCGATCCACCTCCGATCCGCGACGTCGGTCTGCTCGGC
Source organism: Ilumatobacteraceae bacterium (assembly GCA_050248155.1). Lineage (GTDB taxonomy): Bacteria > Actinomycetota > Acidimicrobiia > Acidimicrobiales > Ilumatobacteraceae > VFMC01. Next base: position 22,230 of record JBFWSW010000037.1, on the reverse strand, counting down.
TCGGCCGCAGCACGCCCGCAGACCACCGTCTTCGGTCAGGACGCGTACCCCAACCTGGTGACCAAAGCGGCAGCGTTGCTCCAGTCCATCGTCAACAACCATCCCTTGGTCGACGGCAACAAGCGCCTCGGATGGCTCGCCACGGCCGTCTTCCTCGAGTTGAACGGGACCCGGGCTTCGGCGGCATCCAATGACGAGGTCTACGACCTCGTCATCTGGGTTGCATCGACCAATCCCGACTTGGAGGACATCACGGCTCACCTCGGACGTGTCGTCCGCCCGCGTCGACGTTGACGGACGGGGTCGGAACAGACCTGGCAGACTCTGCGGCGCTGTGGACACCGGAGCCCTCCTCCACATCGATCACCTGACCAAGCAGTACCCGGGGGTGACCGCGATCGACGACCTCTCGGTCGAGGTGCCGCGCGGGCTGATCGGGTTGGTGGGTGCGAACGGCGCCGGCAAGACCACGACCTTCCGGCTGCTGCTCGGCCTGGCGCATCCGACCAAGGGCCGCATCGAGGTGTGCGGCGTCGACGTTCAGCAGGACCCCATCGGTGTGCGCTCGCGCCTCGGGTTCATGCCCGAGCACGATTGCCTGCCGCTCGATCAGACCGCCGCCGATGTCGTGTCGACCTTCGGCGAGCTGAGCGGCCTGCCGGCGCGCGCTGCGCGGCAACGGGCATCCGACATCCTCGACCTCGTCGGGCTCGACGAGGCCCGGTTCCGCCCGATCAGCGGGTTCTCCACCGGCATGCGCCAGCGAACCAAGCTCGCCCAGGCGCTCGTCGGCGATCCCGAGCTGATCCTGCTCGACGAGCCGACGGCCGGGCTCGATCCGCTCGGACGCGAAGAGATGCTCGCCCTCATCGCCCGGCTGGGCACTTTCGGCATTTCGGTGCTCATGGCCACGCACCTGCTCGACGACGTGCAGCAGGTGTGCGACCACGTCGTCATGATCGACGCCGGTCGCCTGGTGGTCGCCGGCGCGACCGACTCGCTGCTCGAGCGGACCGGCATCGTGACCGTCGACGTCGGCCATCGCGCGTCAGAGCTCGTGCCGGCGCTGGCGCAGCGCAACATCGTCGCCACGCTCGTGGACGGTGACGTCGAGGTGCCGGTCGAAGGCGACCACGACCTCGATCTGTTGCGCGACGTGATCGCCGACCTCAGCCTCCCGTTGTACAAGCTGTCGACGCGGTTGACATCGCTCGACGAGGTGTTCCTCCGCCGTGCCGGAGGCGGCCAGTGAGCGCAGTCGAAGCAGCGGGCGGCGCCGTCTACGACCGCGGCTACCGGCCGTACGAGGGCCCGCGGGGCCGGCGCGGCGCGGCGACGTTCGCGCTCTACAAGGCGTCGATCCGACGAGCACTCGGCCTGCGCCGGTCGTGGCGTCAGAAGGTCGCACCGTTCGTGCTGCTCGGAGTGGTGACGATCCCGGCGATCGTGAACGTCGGTGTCGGTTACGTCACCCGCAACCAGATCGAGGATCGCTTCGAGATCATCACCTACCGCGACTACGTCGGCGTGTCGTCGGCGCTGCTCCTCTTCGTCGCCCTCGTCGCCCCCGACGTGATGTGCCCCGATCGACGTCAACGAGTGCTCCCGCTCATGTTCGCCCGGCCGATGCTCGGTTCGGACTACGTCGTCGCCAAGGTCGGCGCGATCACCTCGATCCTCTTCGCCTTCTCGTTCCTGCCGCAGGTCGTCCTGTTCGTCGGCAACATGCTGGTCAGCGACAGCGCGCTCGACTACGTCACCGACCACCTCGACATCCTGTGGAAGGTGCCGGTCGCGGTGGTGCTGCTCGCTCTCTACTACTCGGTCATCGGCGTGTCGATCTCGTCGCTCACCGATCGACGCATCGTGGCGGGAGCGGGAGTGATCGGCCTCTTCCTCGTCACCTCGATCATCTCCGGCGTCATGGTCGGCGAGAACCGCGACTTCGGCGACGGCTCGGCGGCCGCGCTCATCAACCTCGCCGCGCTTCCCCTCCACGTGCGCGACATCGTCTTCCTCGGTCACGTCGATCGCACGACATCGCTCGCCGGGGTGAGCGGCGGCGGCGCGATGGCGTTCGGCCTGCTGTGCGCGATCATCGCGCTCGGCCTGGGCGTGCTGTACCGCCGCTACAAGTGGGTCGAGCGCTGATGTCGGACTGGCCCGCCCCGAGCCCCGCCGTGCAGCACGACCCGGCGTTCGTCTCCAACGCGACGGTCGAGGTGGCCGACCTGTCGGTGTGGTTCGGACCGAAGGTGGCGCTCTCCGAGCTCAGCTGCAGCTTCGGGCCAGGTGTCACCGGACTGCTCGGTCCGAACGGCGCCGGCAAAACGACGTTGATGCGCGCGATCACCGGCCTGACCGGCGTGAACCAGGGTTCCGTCCGTGTGGATGGACGCAACCCTCGCGGCGATCGCGGTGTGCACCGCATGATGGCGCTCGTGCCCGAAGACGAGGCCGTGCCCTCCGGGCTGACCGCGCGCCAGTTCGTCGGCTACGTCGCCGATCTCCGGGGCGTCGCCGACCGTGAGGCACCCGAACGGGCGCTTCGCATCGTCTCGATGTGGGAGGCGGCCGACCGGCGCGTCGACTCGTTCAGCAAGGGCATGCGCCAACGCACGAAGGTCGCCGCCGCGCTCGTGAGCGACCCGAAGGTGCTCGTGCTGGACGAGCCGCTCAACGGCGCCGACCCCGTCCAGCGCGTCCACCTCATCAGCCTCTTCAAGCAGCTCGGCGCCGAGGGTCGCACCGTGATCGTCAGCTCGCACGTGCTGAACGAGGTCGAGCGGATGGCCGAACGGGTGATCGTCGTCATCCACGGACGGCTCGCTGCGGCGGGCGGGCACCGGGCGATCCGCGACGCGATGGACGACCGGCCGCGTCACGTGCTGGTGCGCTCCGACGACGGCCGGCGGCTCGCCGCCTCGCTCGTCACCCTCGAATCGGTCTCCGGCGTCACCTTCGACCAGACGCGCGGCGGCGTGGTCATCGAAACCGCACAAGCGCGCGAGCTGGCCACCACGCTGCCGCGAGTCGCCCGCGACGCATCGGTCAGACTGCTCGAGGTACGTGCGCTCGACGATTCGCTCGAGAGCCTGTTCCGGGAGCTCGTCCGGTGACGGCCCCGTCCACCACCGCGGGACGTCGGCGTTCGCCGTTCGTGGCGATCGTGCGCTACACGCTGCAGTCGTGCCTGCCACCCCGACGATGGGCTGCCGTGTTGCTCCCGTGTGCCGGAGCGGTGCTGTTCGGCTTCCTGTCGCTCGCGATCGACGAACCCGCCGACCGGGCGTTCGCCAACATCGGGTGCGAGGCCATCCTGAGCCTCGTGATGCCGATCGCCGCGCTCGTCATCGGCGACTCGGTGCTGGGTGCCGAGATCAGGGCGGGCACGTTCCACTTCACGTGGTTGTCGCCGGTGCCCCCGTGGCAGATCGTCCTCGGACGTTGGCTCGGAGGCTCCTTCGTCGCCCTCGTCACCATCGCGCCGGCCTGCGCGCTCGCCGCGGTCGCCGGCGACAGCGCCGACAGCGCGGGCCCGATGTTCCTCGCCGCGTTCGCAGGCAGCGCCTCGTACGTCGCGCTCTTCATCGCCGTCGGTTGCATCACGCGTCGCACCGCCGTGTGGTCGCTGGCCATCGTGTTCCTCGTCGAACGCCTGCTCGGCGCCGCGCTCACCGGGATCGCCCAGCTCTCACCCACGTGGGAGTCGCGGGCCGTCTTCGTGGGACTGCTCGACGACCCACCCAACCGGCTGATCCGCAAGGGCATCCCCGAGGGTGGCGACGCCGTCATCCGGCTCGTGATCGTGACCCTCGTCGTGCTCGCGCTCGCCACCTGGCGGATGCGCCGTCTCCGCCTGTCCGGCGCGTCCGACTGACCGACCCCCATCCGAGGGCCGAGCGTCACCCCGGGTGCGCCTCGGCACTCCATCGGGACGTTGGACCCTCGGATGACGGGCACGGACTCGGATGCTGTCTGGCGGGTCCGGCCGGGCCGGGTCGAGCCGGGGGCGATCAGTCCTGCAGGCGGAGGGCTTGCTTCCAGCGCAGGCGCGAGCCGCGGTGGAGCAGCGTGCGGCCGTAGACGCCGCCGGCGACGCGCAGCATCGCAGCAGTGCCGAGCACCAGGCCGACGCCGGCGATGACGATCTCGAGGATCGACGCAGCGCCCATCGCGACCCGCAACGGCATGAGCAGTGGGGCGAAGGGCGGGAGAACAGAGACCACGCGGGTGACCGTCGAGTACGGGTTCGCGCCGAGCGCGAAGACCGCGACGTAGCCCGCGGTGAAGAGCAGCGAGATCGGCGCCGCCGCGCTCTGCGCGTCTTCTTGACGCGACACGAACGAACCGGCCAGCGCGAACAACGTGCTGTACAGCACGAAGCCGAGCACGTACCACAGCACCGTCGTGGGCAGACCGACCCACACCTCCGACGGCACGGTCCGGCCCGAGATCCGCAGCGAGACGACCCCGGCGAGGATGGTGGCCGTCATCTGCGTCATGGCCACCACGCCGATGCCGAACACCTTCCCCGCCAGGAGCTGGTACGCCCGCACGTGCCCGAGGAGCACCTCGACGACACCGGTGGTCTTCTCCTCGACCACACCCGACAGCACGAGCCCACCGAACGCGTTGATCGAGATGAACAGCACGACTGCGACCGCCATGCCGATGCCCCGCGCGATGTTCTCGGCGTTGTCGTCACCGTCGAGCTGCACGGCGCGCAACGGCGCGGGAGCGAGGATGACGTCGATCTGCTGCTGGTCGAGGCCGGCATCCACAGCCGCCTGCTGCGCCTGTACAGCACGCCACGACGCGTCGATCACGGCAGCGAGCTCGTCGGGTGCTTCGTCGTCGGACACGAGCTCCTGCTTGCCGGTGTCGATGGCTGCGTCGATGTCACCGTCGCGGATGAGCTGGTCGGCCTCGGCACGCGTGCCCACCTCGCGCAGGTGGACCTCGATGTCGGCGCGCTGGGCGACCTGCGAGATCGCGTCGTCGAGCCCCGACGACACCGTGCCGACCACGGCGACGTCGTACTCGGTGGGCGAGTCGTCACCGCTGAGCGCGCGCGACAGGATTCCCGCGCCCAGCACACCGATGCACAGTGCGATCGTGCTGATGGTGAAGGCCCGCGACCTGATGCGCTGGCGGATCTCGCGGCCCATCACCAACCCGGTGCTCGAGCCGAACCTCATGCCACTGCCTCGGTCTCGGTGAAGGCGGTCTCGCCGATCGACTCGAGGAACACCTCCGACAGATCGGGCGGCGAGAAGCTGAACTCCATGACCCGACCGGCCCGCTCGGCCGAGGCGAGCACCGACGCCGGATCGACGGTTCGCGGCACTCGCAGGTGCACCCACCTCGGTTCAGTGCGCACGACCTCGGCCTGGATGTCGGCGGCGGACCACTGGGTGTCCTCGGCGAAGCCGATCACCGCGACGCGCGACTCGGATCGCTGGCGGATGCGGGTGACCTCGCCCTGCAACACCACCTTGCCCTTCGAGATGATGACCACATCGCGACTGACGTCGGCGACGAGATCGAGCTGGTGGCTGCTGAACAGCACCGAGCGACCCTCGTCGATCTGCTCGGCCATGATGCGCTTCATCGTCTCGACCGCGATCGGGTCGAGCCCCGAGAACGGCTCGTCGAGGATGAGCAGTTCGGGATCGTGCACCAGCGCCATGGCCAGTTGCACGCGTTGCTGGTTGCCGCTCGACAGGGCCTGCACCTCGTCACCCGCGCGTGCGGCCACACCGAGTCGATCCATCCACATCTCGGCGGCGCGCTCCGCATCGGCGCGAGAGCTGCCGGCGAGCCGAGCGAAGTACACCAACTGGTCGCGCACCGTCATCTTCGGGTACATCCCCCGCTCGGCCGGCATGTAGCCGAAGCGGTGACGAGTGGCCGAGTCGATCGGTCGTCCGTTCCACGTCATCTTCCCCGCGTCGACGGAGATCAGCCCCATGATCGCTCGCATCGTGGTGCTCTTCCCTGCGCCGTTCGGGCCCAGGAAGCCGACGATCTGACCGGGCCCGAGCGAGAGGCTCACGTGGTCGAGCGCTCGAACCTCGCCGAACGACTTCACGATGTCGACGACCTCGAGCACACCACCTTCCTATCTGGACCGAGCGCGAGTACCCACCTCCGCCGACTTGATGCGGCGTTGACGAGAGCGTCGTCGCATCTTGAGTTTGTCGCGTCACGTCGAGAGGTAGGCGCGGGGATGCCTCCCGCCGACTCGTGCGCCGATCACCCGGTCGTGTGGCCGGTCGTGTGGTCGGAGCGAGCACGGCGGTGCGCCCACCTCGCGCTGGTCGCGTTCGCGGCCTTCGCAGCGGTCGTCGCGATCTCGATGTTGCTCGAGGGCCGCGCGAGCGCGTCCGACGTCGAGCTGCCCCTCCCGCCCGCCGATGACATCGCCTCGGGCGCGCAGGACATGACGGGCGGACTGACCGACGTGACGACGGACGTCGTCGAGACGCTCGTCCCGCCGCCGGTCGACCAGCCGGTGCCGGCACCCATGGAGGTGTTCGGTCCGGTGGTCGAGCCGGTGCTCGACTCGCTCCCGCCCGATGTCGGCAGCGCCCCTGGCAGGCCCGACGGGAACCCCGGTGACATCGTCGACGACGCCGTGACGGACGTGGTCGACGGTGTCGCCGCGGTGGTCGCACCCACCGCTGCGCCGCTACCTGACATCGCCGAACCGGTCGTCGACGGATTGCTGGACGGTGTTCGCGATGCCACCGGCCGCTCGATCGCAGACCCGGTCGTGCGGGTGAGGCACTCGGCCCCAGCCGGGCGGTTCACGGTGCCGTCGCCCGGCGCCGCGCCCGTCACCAAGCCGACGGCTCCGCTCGCCACCGTGAGTGACGGGATCGCGAGTGACGATCTCGCGAGCGGCGGTGCGACCGGTGTCGGCGAGCTCGCCCCCATTGCTGTGATCGGCGTCGAGGGTGACGCTCTGGGGGACGACGCGCGCACGACGGGACCGGCCGGCCACGGCACGCCGGCGCACGCGCCGACGCCACTGGCACCCACGCCGCCGACCCCCGCGTCGGGTGGCGATGTGCCGCGCACCGCGACCTCGCACATCCTCCTCGCCGCATCATCGGCCGCGCCGCTCTCAGGTGGAACCGCGTGGTGGCTCGTCGCCGCCGGCGTGTTCGGATGGCGCTCGGCCCTGGTGCGCTCGCGCCTCGAGCGTCCTGGCTAGTCGTCCCGCATCGCATCCCGATGCCGGTGTCGCGCAGCGACCCGACGACTTCATCCAGTTCGACTCACGCAATTCGACACACGAGGAGTGTCTTCCATCATGAACGCTTTCTTCTTCCGCTCGTCCCGGGCCTGGTCGTTGACCGCCGTGGCAGCCATCGTGCTGACCGCCGGCGCCGTCAGCGCATCCGGCGACGAGCACACCCCTGACACCCGACCCCAGGCGACCGCCTCGGTCGCCGCCCTGCACACCGTCGATGGCACCGTCTCGCTCGACCTCGGCGACTGCCCGATGATCGTCGGCACCCCCGACGGTGGCACTGCGCCCGACGGTGACGCCGCGCCCGGCTCCGGCGACGCGACCGGCCCGGCCCCGGTCGCACCCGGCCTCGACGGCATCGACGTGAACGTCGGCGTCAACGGTGCCGGCGAGGGTGACGCCACCGTCGGCATCGACGTCACGACCGGCTCCGACGGCGACACGACAACGGCTCCGGACGCCGCCGATGCGGCCGGACCCTCGATCGGTGTCGACGTCGGCATCGACGACGGTTCCGGTGATGGTGCCGGCGACGGCACCGACGGCGGCGACGCCGACGCGGCTCCGCCCGTTGCGGGCGGGCCCGACGGTGAGACCGCCGACGGTGGGACCGGGGACGGCTCGGCCACCGGTTCGCGTGGCACCCAACTGATCGACCTCGACGCGGTGCTCGGCACGAGCGGGGCGTCGCTCGACGTCCTGCCCAGCACCGGTCCGGCCGTCGATCTGGGCCTCGGCACGCCGGCTGCCGACGATCCGGCGACCGACGTGCTGGTCGATGTCGAAGCCGACGGCAACGACCTCGACCACACCTCGGTCTCGGTCGCAGGAGACGAGGTCGTCCACGTCGGCGCGATCGCCCAGTCGCCCGGCACCGCCGGACTCGGCACGATCGGATCCGGAGCCGGCGGTGGCCTGATCGGTGACGTCACGGTCGTCGATGGCGGTAACGGGTCGAGCCCGTTCATCGACGTCGATGCACCGGTGACCGCCACCACCTGACGTCGTCGAGGGTCGCCGGCTGCCGGTCGGGGCTCACCTGACCCGACCGGCAGCCGGGGGCCGTCAGGCGCGGACCTCCTGTCGCATGAAGGCCACATACGCCCCGGCGAACAGCACCACGGTGCCGGCGACGAGCGCGACGAGCTGCCACCACGCCAGGATGAGGCTCTGGTCGAGCGGCAGCGAGCTCGGCAACGCGCCGTCGTTCCCGGACAGGAGGACGATCCCGGTTGACTGCCGCGAGGGGTTCAGCAGCACGCCCGTTGCCTCCTTGTAGAGCTGGTCCGGAGACAGCCGCCGCACGTTCAGCTCGGTGCGCGCGTTGGCGAGCACCTGCTCGGTCGTCGAGTCGGCGTTCACCGAGTGCATCGAGTCGGCGATCACACCGGCGATCAGCCCGGCGAAGAGCGTCAACACCAGCCAGATCGCGATCGCTGCGAGTGCAGCGGTCGCCGCGCGCCGGCACACGACCGACAGGAGCAACGACAGCGCGAGCCACAGCGCGATGTACACCACGGCGACGACGAAGAAGGCGACGATGCGGACGAAATCGCCCCACGTCGGGCCGATCCCGAGCCGCAACGCGCCATAGCCGCTCACGACACCGATGAGACAGGCGATCGTGAAGGCGATCGCGCTGATGCCCGCGACGAACTTGCCGTTGATGATCTCGTCGCGGTGGATGGGTTGCGAGGCCAGCCTTGGCAGCGTGCGCTGCGAGCGCTCTCCGCTGATCGCATCGAAGCCGAAAGCGATGCCGAGCAGCGGCCCGAGGATGCCGAGGAACTCGTGGAAGGCCGGGACGCGATCCGGTGACAACGTGAAGAGGTAGAGGAAGATGGACGGCGTCTGCGTGGCGTCGTTCGCCGCGTCGCGGATCGGGCCGCTCGCGGAGTGCACGGCAGCGAGCCCGGCGAGCGCCACCAGCACGACGAGGATGACGAAGCGCACGGAGTGCACATGGTCGCCGAACTCCTTGCGCGCGACGGTGCGCCATCCGCCGCTCGGCCTGCGCTCGCGCGAAGGCCGGGCTCTCTCGGCAGACGTCTCGTCGGACACGGTGGGTGTCGTCGTCGTCATGGCTTGGCTCCGACTTCGCCACGGAAGTAGCGGTGGTAGATCGCATCGAGATCGGCGCCGTCCCGGCTGAGGTGGGTCAGCACGCCACCTGCCTCGCGCACCGCTCGCTGCATCGCGCCGCGGACGTCGTGATCGGCCGTGACGGTCCAGCGGCCCTCGCTGCGGCCGACCTGACGGACTCCGCGCACCGAGCGCAGCGTCGCCTCCATGTCGGGCAGATCGATCGCCGCGATGCTGAAGTTCCACCGGTCCGACACATCCGCGGCGAGCTCCTCGATCGTGCCCGCACCGACCAGCTTGCCGCGCACGAAGATGCCGATCCGGTCGCACACCTGCTCGACCTGGTGCAGCAGATGTGACGACAGCAGCACGGTCACCCCCTGCTCGGTCCGCAACCGCTCGACGAGCTCGAGCAGCTCGCGCACGCCCTCGGGGTCGATGTTCACCGTCGGTTCGTCGAGGATGAGGATGCTGGGGTCCTTCACCAGAGCATCCGCCAGCCCGAGTCGCTGGCGCATGCCGCGGGAGTAGCCGCCGACGGCGCGATCGGCGTCGTCGGTCAAGCCCACGTCGTGCAGCACCCGGTCGATCCGCTCGTCGGCGACTCGCCGAGGCAGCCGGTTCAGCTCGGCCGTGTACCGGAGGTTCTGCCGCGCCGTGAGGTCGTCGTAGAACCCGACGTCGTCCGGGAGGTACCCGACCCGCGACTTCACACCGAGCGGATCGCGGGTCGGGACCATCCCGTCCACGGTGACGGAACCGGCCGTCGGCTCGGTCAACCCGAGCAGCATCAAGATCGTCGTGGTCTTGCCCGCACCGTTCGGTCCCAACAGACCGAACACCTCGCCCCGGGCGATCTGCAGGTCGAGGTGGTCGACCGCGGTCGTCGTGCCGTAACGCTTCGTCAGCGACGACGCCACGATCGCCATGTCGTCCGGCGCGGCCACGGCCGGCATCAGCGCCTGCCGAAGCGGACGAACACGCCGACCAGTGCACCGATCGCGAGCACGATGACGATGATCGCGATGACGCCGATCGTCCGGCTGCTCTTCACCGCGAACCGCAGGTCGATGCTCGACGACTGGCTGCCGGCACTGGCACGGATCGTCATCGCGTAGTCGCCCGCGACCGCGTCCTTGCTCGGCTTGATGATCGCCGTGACCTGCGCGGTGTCGCCGGGTCGAACCGACTCGATCGTCTTCGGCTCGAAGGAGATCTCCCAGCCCGACGGTGCGGTCCCGGCGAGCTGCACCTGATCGAGCTCGGCGGTGCCGGAGTTCGACACGATCAACGGCACGCGCTTCTCGGCGTTGGCCTTGCCCGAGGTGTCGAGGCGTTGATCCGAGGTCGTCAGGTCGAGCTTCGGCGTCCCCGTGACCTCAGCGGTCAGCTGGATCGACCCGGTTGCACCGTTGGCCGCGGCGACCGCGACCTGGATGGGATAGGTGCCTTCCTCGGCGGTCGCCGGCGGGGTCGCCTTCACCTGCACCTGGCTGTTGCCACCGGCATCGATCGTGACCGTCGCGGCACGCGCCTCGGCAGTCGGGTTGGCGGTCACCGTCCACCCCTGTGGTGCCGTCGGCGAGAAGGTGAAGGTCTGCTCCTCGGGCGTGTTGTTCGTGATCGTCAGGCTGTAGGTGAAGTCCGAATCGGGCGCGCCGGAGAGCGACGGGAAGTCGGCCGTCACCTCGATCGCGTTGTCGACCTGTTCGGCGATGTTCACAGTGATCTCGGTGCTGGCGGTGCCGGTCTGCCCGGTCCCGCGGACCGTGAACGGATACGAGCCGGGCGTCGCGTCGGGCGGGATGTCGAGCTCGAGCGTCGCCTTCGGAGGGGTGTCCGGGTTGGTCGTCACGCCATGCACGACGAAACCCCCGCCTCGAAGGGTCGCCTTCCAGCCATCGGGGAGACCGTCGATGGCGAGGTCGACCGACTCGACCGTGGGGCTCGCCACCGTGAGATCCAGCGTCACCGACGACCCGGGCTGGGTGTCGATGGATGGGAACGGCGTCGTGACGGTCAGCGCAGCGGGCGGCGTCGCCGCGAACGCGCGACCGGCTCCACCCGCCGACACGGACAGCAGGAGTGCGATCCCGACGGCCCGAACAACACGTCCGGACCATGATCCGCCGGGGCGTGGCCCGCGTCGACCTGTCATTGGCGCTCCCCTCTGTCCACGTCGCACTCCGCACGACTCGGACGGGAGTATGAAGCGGGCCGTGTGAGGGCGGCGTCAGGAGATCGTCAACGCGATGTCAGCGTTCGCACCTCAGCGCCCGACCGCACGAGCGAGCTGGGCCTTGTTCATCTTCGAACGGCCCTTGATCCCCTTCTGCTTGGCCTCGTTGTAGAGCTGGTCGCGGGTGCGGCCACCGGGCCCCTTGTGCGACCGCAGGCCGCCGCGGCGACCCGAGGAGATGTCCTTCGTCGAGCTGCGGCTCGACTCCTTCGCCTCGCCGTGTCGTGCGCGTTCCTTGTTCACGGTCCGCGCGGCGATCTCCTCCGCCGTGCTCTCCTTCTCGCCGCGCTTCTTCAGACCCGACTTGATGTGCTCGTACTGGCGCTCACGCTTGTCCGACCATGCTGCCTGCGGCATCACGCTCTCCTCTCCGTTTCGGATGATCCGACGCGTCGGCAACTACCCGGGCAGGCAGCACCACAAACGACCGAGCGGGGGCTCAGCCTGCCGTCAGCGCGTGGAGCCGGTGGTTCGGCTCGACGAGTCGCTGCTGGACGTCCCGATACACGGTGAACAGGTGCTGATATGCGGTGTGCACGGCCGGATCCGGCTCGTGCATCGAGGTCACCCTGACGCACCGCTCGACGGCGTCGTCGGGTCCCTCGAAGACGCCGACGCCGATCCCGGCGACCATCGCCGCACCGAACGACGCGTCGCCGTTCGCCGGTACCACGATCGGGCGGCCCAGCACGTCGGCCATGATCTGCCGCCACGTCCGGCTGCGTGCTCCGCCGCCGATCAGGCGGACGTTGTCGTAGCGCATGCCGAGCGCCTCGGCGGCCGTCATCGCGTCGCAGATCGCGAAGGCGATGCCCTCGTACACCGCGCGGGCGAAGTGGGCGCGGTCGTGCTGCATGGTCATTCCGACGAAGTCCGCGCGCAGCTGCGGATCCCAGTGCGGGGCCCGCTCGCCCTGCAGGTACGGGTGGAACAGCAACCCGTCGCTGCCCGGCGCCACGGTCGCGGCCGCGGCATCCATCGAGTCGAAGCCATCGCCGGCGAAGAAGCGGTCGCGTGCCCAGCGGTGCGCCGACGCGCACGAGTTGATGCCGGTGGCGGTGTAGTACCGACCCTCGACCACGGAGGGATAGCAGGAGACGGGAGGACGGACGAGCGGCCCGTCGGTCACCTGCGACACGACCCCCGCGGTGGCGAGCTTGACGGCGCCGTCCCCGGCACTCACGGCGCCTGCGCCGAACAGCTCGACGGTCGTGTCGTTGCTGCCGCACACGACCGGCGTGCCGGCGGGCAGGCCACAGGCCGCGGCTGCCTCCGCCGTCACCTCACCGGCGAGCGCTGTGGGCGCGACGATCGGCGGCAGCGTCGCCGGGTCCCAGCCGGCGAGCTCACACAGCTCGGTCGACCACCCACCGGTGCGGGCATCGGCGAGGAGTGCGCCGACCACGTCGCTGAAGTCGGTGCACCACGAGCCGCACAGCCGGAAGCGCAACCAGTCCTTGGAGATGAACAGCCGCCGTGTGGCAGCCGCGGCAACGGGATCGTGACGGCCGATCCACAGCAGCTGCGGCAGCAACCACGTGGGGTTGGCGCGGTTGAGCGAGAGCTCGATGATGCGGGCATCGGCCCGGTCGCGCAGCTCGGCGGCCTCGGTCGCGCTGCGCGAGTCGCTCCACAGGATCGCCGGGCGCACCGGCACGCCGTCGTCGCCGGTGAGGACACCGATGTGCGCGCCGCCCGACACCCCGACGGCGGCGATCGCGGACGACCGGTCGCCGAGCAGTTCCAGAGCGGCCCGGATCGCGGCACACGTGGCGCGCCACCACTCCTCCGGATCCTGCTCGGCCCAACCGAAGCGCGGCGTGCGCGTCGAGATCGACGCCGACCCCTCTGCGACGGTCGAACCGTCCGGCTCGATGACCGACACCTTGACGCCGCCCGCGCCGAGGTCGACGCCCACCAGCAGCGGGCTCACCCCTCCGTCGCCTCGATCACGTCACGCACGCGCCGAGCGAGCGAACCGGCGCGCGGCGAGAACGACCCGTCGAAGACCGCGGTGCCTATGGTGAAGGCGTCGGCTCCCGCGGCGCGCAGGACATCGATCTGGCCCACGCACGAGACGCTGCCCGCGACGACGAGATACCCCGCCGTCCCTCGGCGCGCGGCGCGGACGAGCTCGATCGGATCGGCCTCGGTCGCCCGGTAGGCGAGCAGGTCGACGCCAGCGCAGCCGGCGTCGCAGAAGCCACGGCACTGCTCCTCGACCAGCGCCGGTGATCCTCCCAACCGGGTCGGATGCCCGACGGGCCGGCCGGGGAACGGGAGGTACTCGATCCCCGAGCCGGCGACGATCGCCAAGGTCTCGTCGACGAGCGTCCCGCCCATCAACCGGTCGACGCCGATCTCCACCGCGGCCCGCGCCGAGGCGACGCATGCGTCGGCCGACGTGCTGACGACTTCGAGGTAGGTCGTCACCCCGCTCGCCTGCATCCGCCGGTTCAGCTCGATCAAGGTCTCGATGTCGACGCCGACGTCCTTGAAACCGGCGTGGCGCAGGCCGGCATGCTCGATCTCGGCCCACGTGTCGAGGCAATCGGCGACGGTCTCGTCCGATCGGGTGAGCATGAAGATGAAGTCCACGGTGGCTCTCGGCGGTCGTCGCGATGGGTCGCTCGACGGTAGCCCACCAGGGATGTCGCGCTGCTCCAGCGATCCACAAGCGAGCTCCAAGCGGCATGTGGCGAGATGTGCTCATGATCACGATGCACGACGACACCCCGACGGTCGCGCCGGCGACCCCGACGACGACCCTCGGTTGGGCATGGCCGGATGCCGTGCTCGGCTTCCTCGGGGTGCACCTCGGCCTGCGCGCCGAAGCAGCCGTGGTCGCCGACCTGGTCGAGCGCGGCGAGCTCCGCGCCGCCGCCCGGCGGGCGCGCCTCTTGGCCCGCGTGCTGGGCGAGCACCACCGCGTCGAGGACGAGATCCTCTGGCCGGCGCTCGAGGCCCGACGTCCCGGGTTTGCCGACGCTCGCCTCGATCTCGAACTGCAGCACGTGCAGCTCGACGCAGCGCTCGACGACCTCGTCCACGACGCCCGCACGATCGACCGGCTGATCCCCCTGCTGTCCGATCACCTGCAGGCCGAGGAGCAGCTCGCGCTGCCCGTGTGGCTGGCGACCTTCACGCCCGACGACCACGCGATGTTCGAGCACCAGCTGCGCCGCTCGACGCCGGTCCGCCACATCGCGACGATGCTCTCGTGGTTGTTCGACGTGACCCCGCACGACGTGCGCCCGCTGGCGACCTCCCGCGTGCCGACCGGCCTCCGCTGGGCCCATCACGTCGTGTTCCGCCACCTCTACAGCGCTCGCTACGGCCGCCACGCCCAGCTCTGCCCCGCCTGATCGGGGCACCCCACCGCCACCACGGCCGTCTCCTGCCCTCGTCGACGAGGCAGGACCACGAATGCGGGCAGCACACCGCCGACACCGCCGTCTGCTGCCCTGATTCGGCCGACCCCCGGTCACTCGGTCGCGATGGCGCGGAGGACGTCGAGGCGGGCGGCGCGGCGAGCGGGTCGCGCTGCGGCCAGGACGCCGCCGAGCACCGCCGCGAGGGTGATGAAGACGATCGGTTGCCACGGGAGCGTGAACGTGTCGAAGCCTTCGTCGCGGATGGTCACGCTGATCGCCCACCCGAAGAACACGCCGATCACGACGCCGAGGCCGGTGCCCAGCAGGGCGACGACGACCGCTTCCCAGGCAACCGACGCACGGGTCTGGTGCCGGCTCATCCCGACCGCGCGCAGCAGCCCGAGCTCACGGGTCCGCTCGTGGATCGACAGGGCCATGCTGTTCGCGATGTTGACGAGGGCGATGATCACGGCCAGGGCGAGCAGCGCGTACATGAGGTTCACGAGCGGGTCGATCTGCGCCGCCTGCGCGTCGATGTACTCACTGCGGCTCTCGAGGTCGGCGTTCGGATAGGCGTCGCTCACCGTGGCGATCGCTGCTTTCGCAGCGGACTCGCTCACACCCCGAGCGGTCTCGACGTACACCGAGAAGTCGAACTGGTCGACTCCGGTCGCCTCGTGCAGAGCCTGGCTGATGACGAACGGACCGGCCAGGTCCTGTTCGGTGTAGATGCCCTGGATCGTCAGGTCGCGCGTCGTGCCGTCGAGGAAGCCGAACTGCAGGTGATCGCCCACCGAAAGGTCGCGGTCGGACGCCTCGTCGTCGTCGACCAGGATCCCGTCCATCGTCAGCCCTTCGACCGATCCCGACAGCATGCCGATGTCGAAGAGCTTCGCGGCCGTCGCCGGATCGACGGCGATGTACGTGGTGTCGCCACCACCTGCGGTCACGTCCTTCGCGGCACCGACGCGGACACCTGTCGCCGCCTCGACCTCTGGCAGCTCGTTGAGCTGCAGCGCGAGGTCAGGGCTCAACCCGCCGAACCCGTACGTGTCGGTGCTGACGACGAAGTCGCCGGTGAAGGTGCGGCCGAAGACGTCGCGCATCCAGTCCTTCGCCGACGCCGCGATCACCGTGATGCCCGCCACCAGCGCCACGCCCACCATCAGCGCCCCGCCCGTCCGCGCGGTGCGCTTCGGGTTGCGCATCGCGTTCTCGCGGGCGAGGGCTCCGGTCACGCCTGCGATGGCGACGATGGGCGCGCCGAGCACGCGGCTCACCGGCCGCGAGAGCAGCGGGCCCAACACGAAGACGCCGACGAAGGTGAGCAGCGCCCCGAAGCCGACCCATGCGAGCCCGCGGCCGGACAAGCCACCGACGAAGCCGAGGATGCCGAGACCGGTCAGGAGGGCACCGTTCAGCAGGCGGAAGCGGGACTGGCGGGTCTGCTCGGTGGCCACGTCACGGATCGCCGCGATCGGGGGCACGCGAGACGCTCGCAGGGACGGCAGGACGGCCGACACCATCGTCACGCCGACACCGACCAGCATCGCAGCCACGGCGGTGCGCGTGAGGAAGACCGTGCCACCGGCCGGGATGTCGATGCCAAAGGCGGCGAGGACTGCCTTCAAGAGCTTCGCGACGAGCACGCCGACGGCGAGGCCGACGAGCGAGGCGAGCAGCCCGACGACACCCGCCTCGGTGAGCTGCGCCCACAGGACCTGCCGGCGGGTGGCGCCGAGCGCGCGCAGCAGCGCCATCTCGTGCGTCCGTTGCGTGATGATGATCTGGAACGTGTTGTAGATGGTGAAGCACGCGACCACGAGCCCGATCGCGGCGAACACGAGCAGGAAGGTGTTGAAGAAGCCGAGCGCGTCGCGCATGTCGTTCTGCGCCTCGTCGGTGATCTGCTGTCCGGTCAGCGCCTCGGTCCCCTGCGGCAGGACCGCTGCCACGCGACTCGTCAACTCAGCCTGGCTCAACCCCTCGTCCCCCTTGATCATCACCGCGTCGATCTCACCGGCGTGCCCGAGCAGCACGTCCTGAGCCGTCGCGAGGTCGAACAGGGCGACGCTCGCGCCACCCGGTGAGTCGATGGTCCCGAACCGGGCGATGCCCACGATGGGCAGATCGTGGGGGCCGGTCTGGGTGAGCACCGTGACCGAGTCGCCGATGCGCAGATCGCCCTTGTCGGCACTGCCCTGGTCGATGACGACCTCGTCGGGACCGGGGATCCGGCTGCCCTCGGTGAGTCGCCACGGGCTCATCGGCCCGCCCGTGTAGCTCATGCCGAGCGTCGGTGCTCCCTGCCCCGGATTGCCGATGGCCTTGCCGTCGGCGTCGACGAGCTGCGCGTAGCCCTCGACCACCGCACGTGCGTCGGCCACCCCAGGTACGGCCTCGATCGTGTCGACGACGTCCTCGGAGATGCGCCCTCGTTGCGATGCTCCCATGCCGAGCTCCACGGTGGAGGAGGATCGGACGTAGCTGTCCGTCTCGGAGAAGACGTCGGCGAACAGGTTGTCGAAGGTGCGCTTGATCGTGTCGGTGAACACGAGCGTGCCGGTCAGGAAGGCGACGCCGAGGATCACCGACAGCGCTGTGCTGAACAGGCGGAGCTTCTTGGCGAGCGCTCCCTTGAGGGCGATGCGCAGCATGACGTCACACTCCGAGGCGCTTGAGCTCGTCGAGGATCCCGCCCATCGTCGGGTGGTCGACCTGTTCTCTGATCCGACCGTCGGCGACGAAGTCGACACGGTCGGCGAAGCTGGCGGCACGCGGATCGTGCGTGACCATGACGACCGTCTGACCGAAGTCGTCCACGGCCGACCGGATCATCTCCAGCATCTCGGTCGCCGACTTCGAGTCGAGGTTGCCGGTCGGCTCGTCGGCGAAGATGAGCACCGGTCGCGTGATCATCGCTCGCGCCGCGGCGACTCGTTGCTGCTGGCCGCCCGAGAGCTCCGACGGCCGGTGACGCAGGCGGTCCTCGAGTCGGAGCGCGCGGACGAGCACATCCATCCACTCCGGATCGACCGGCTTGCCGCCCAGTGCCAGCGGCAGCGTGATGTTCTCGCGCGCCGTCAACGTGGGGACGAGGTTGAACGCCTGGAAGATGAAACCGATCCGTTCCCGCCGCAGCCGGGTCAGGCGGCGGTCGTCGAGCCGTCCGAGCTCGACGTCGTCGATGAACACCGCGCCCGACGTCAGCGAGTCGAGCCCGGCCATGCACTGCAGCAGCGTCGACTTGCCCGAACCCGACGGACCCATGATCGCGGTCATCCGGCCGGCCTCGAAGTCGACGGTCACATCGTCGAGGGCGCGCACCTCGGTGGCACCACTGCCGAACACCTTCGTCGCGTGCAGGGCACGAGCGGCCACGGTGACGGCGGCCGGCGCGCGCTCGGGGGCCTCGATCACCATGATCTCTCCCTTCGCGTCACCACATGTCACAGCCAGCGTGCGGCTGCGGCGCGGCGCGACGCCAGGGACTTTGGTCCCGAGCGGTTCAGGAACCGGCGCGGAAGCCGCGGAGGCGCAGGCTGTTGCTCACCACGAACACGCTGGACAGGCCCATCGCCGCGCCCGCGATCAGCGGGTTCAGCACGCCCGCCGCGGCGAGCGGCAGCGCGGCCACGTTGTACGCGAACGCCCAGAAGAGGTTCACCTTGATGGTGCGCAACGTGCGCCGCGACAGCCGCACGGCATCGGCCGCCGCCAGCAGGTCGTTGCGCACCAGGGTGAGGTCACTCGCCTCGATCGCCACGTCGGTGCCCGAACCCATCGCGATCCCGAGGTCGGCCTGCGCCAGCGCCGCCGCATCGTTCACCCCGTCGCCCACCATCGCGACGACTCGACCGTCGGCCTGGAGCCGGCGGACGACGTCGACCTTGTCGGCCGGAAGGACTTCGGCGACCACCTCGTCGATGCCCACTCGCTGCGCAACAGCACGCGCAGCGCGCTCGTGATCGCCGGTCAGGAGCACCGGGGTGAGCCCGAGACCGCGCAGACGGGCGATGGCATCGGCGCTCGTCGGCTTGACGGTGTCGGCCACGACGAGGACTGCCCGGACCTCACCGTCCCATGCAGCGATGATCGCCGTGGCACCCTGGGCCTCGGCAGCCTCCTTCGCCTGTCGAAGCGGCGGCGTCAACTGGACGGCCCAGTCGGACATCAGCTGCTCGCGGCCGGCCACGACCGCGTGACCCTCGACCACGCCGTGCACGCCGAGCCCGGGCACGTTGGCGAACCCGTCGACCGTTGCGAGCTGACCGACCTCGGCCCGCGCCGCCGTCGCGATGGCGCGGGCGACCGGATGCTCGGACGCATCCTCGACCGACCCGACGATGCGCAGCACCTCACCGCGATCCGTGCCCTCTGCGAGAGCGATCTCGATCAGCGCCATCGTGCCGGTCGTCACCGTGCCCGTCTTGTCGAGGACGACGGTGTCGATCTGCCGGGTGGACTCGAGGATCTCCGGGCCCTTGATGACGATGCCCATCTGCGCGCCGCGGCCCGTGCCGACCAGCAGCGCGGTCGGCGTCGCCAGGCCGAGCGCGCACGGGCAGGCGATGATGAGCACCGCGACAGCGGCGGTGAACGCGGCCGACGCCGGCTCGCCCCGCCCCAGCCAGAAGCCCAGCGTGGCGATCGACAGGAGGATGACGGCGGGCACGAACACCGCGGCGATCTGATCGGCCAGGCGCTGCACGGGTGCCTTGCCGCTCTGCGCCTCGGTCACGAGGCGCGCGATCTGGGCGAGCGCGGTGTCGGCGCCGACACGGGTCGCCTCCACCACGAGACGGCCGCCGGCGTTGACGGTGGCACCCGTGACGGCATCACCGGGCGCGACCTCGACGGGGATGGACTCGCCGGTGAGCAGCGACGCGTCGATCGCCGACGAGCCCTCGCGCACCACGCCGTCGGTGGCGACCTTCTCGCCCGGGCGGACGACGAAGCGATCACCGACGGCCAACTGGCCGATCGGGATCCTGATCTCGCTGCCGTCACGCAGCACGGCGACGTCCTTCGCTCCCATGTCGAGCAGGGCGCGCAGCGCAGCTCCCGAGCGCCGCTTCGCGCGGTGCTCGAAGTAGCGGCCGGCGAGGATGAAGACGGTGACCGCGGACGCGACCTCGAGGTAGATCTCGTCCTGACCGGTGCGTTCGATGGCGAAGCTGAACCCCATCCTCATGTCCGCCATGCCGGCGCCACCCCAGAACAGTGCGTACACGCTCCAGCCGAACGCGGCGAGCGTGCCGACCGAGATGAGCGTGTCCATGGTGGCTGCGCCGTGCCGCAGGTTCATCCACGCGGCGCGGTGGAACGGCCAGGCTCCCCACACCACCACCGGCCAAGCCAGAGCGAGGGACAGCCATTGCCAGTTGTCGAACTGCAACGGACGGATCATCGACAACGCCAACACGGGTGCCGTGAGGACCGCCGAACCGATCAACCGGTTGCGCAGCGCGACGGTGGCTGCGTCGATGGTGGGTTCGCCCTCGGGCGCGTCCGGGGCGGAGCTCTCGGCCGCCGGCGGCGCGGGCAGCCGGGCCGAGTAGCCGATGGACTCGACCGCCGCGATGAGCTCGGCCGGTGACACATCGGGTCGGTGGGACACGGTCGCGTGCTCGGTCGCGTAGTTCACGGTGGCGTCGACCCCGTCGATCTTGTTGAGCCGCTTGCCGATCCGCGCCGCGCAGGACGCGCACGTCATGCCCTCGATCTCGAGCGCCGTCACCTGCAGGTCGCCGTGGTCGTTCGCTGTGTCGATCATGATCAGTGCTCCATGGACGGGGCGTCGATCACGAGGCCCTGGTCGAACGTGAAGGCAGCCGTGCGAACGGTGCCCTCGTGCTGGAAGTCGAAGAAGAGGCGGTAGCGACCCGGCGCAGCGAGCTCGGCATCGAAGCGCACGACACCCGGGTCGCCAGCCGTGTCGTGGGGATGGACGTGGGCGTACGCGAGGTCGCCGGAACGAAGTGCGACGAGGTGCCCCATCGCGCCCAGGTAGGGCTGCAGGTCGTCGACGAGCTCTCCGCCGCGCCGCACCGTCATCGTCACCTCGACCGTGCCGTCGCGTCGACCGCCGTCGTCGTACGCCACCGTCACCTCGTAGCCGTCGACGGACGCGACGGCGGCCGGGTCGCCAGGATGGGCGGGCCGGTACTCACCGGCCACACCCAGATCGGTCCCGAGGACGAGGTGGGGGCCGCCGGACACCTGGAAGTCGGCGATCGCCCGATACGAACCCGGGGGTACGGCCGGCACGTCCACCGACCACGAGCCGTCGGCCTCGAGTCGCGGGTGGAGGTGGTGGTAGGCCGTCAGGTCGCGACTGGCCACGACGAGGTGCAGGTCGCGCTCGTGCACGGTGTCGAACCGGTGGACGGGCGACCCGTCCGGGCCGAGGACGGTGAAGATCAACTGACCTCCGGCGGCAGCCAGCTCTGTCGACGCCGGCACCAGGCGGTAACCCTCGGCGGTGACGACGACGCCTTCACCGACCGCCATGCGCGGTTCGGCCTCCTCGGTCCCGTGATCGTCGGCGTCAGCCGTGAACCGCGTGCCGAGTGCTGCACCAGCACCCAGCACTGCCGCGCCGATGGCGATGAACGACGCAAGTCGTACCCATGTGCTCATGTGGCCACATTATACCCCCTGGGGGTATAATGCAACCCGGTTCTCGGACGTCCCGTCAGTGCACCGCCGCTCGTGGCCACGAGTGGAGCATCTGGAAGTAGTTCGCACGGTCGTAGACGTCGGGGTCGGGCACGTTGGCGCGGCTGACGCTGCCCTTCAGCTGCTCGACGCTCTCGTAGTCACGATCGTCCATCCAAGTTCGCATCTCGGCCTCGATCACTTCGAGGTGCCCCGGGCCGTGCCGGAGCAGCGCGCTCGTGACCATCACGACGTCGGCCCCGGCGAGGAGCAGCTTGACCGCGTCCCGCCCGCGCTGGACTCCGCCCGACGCGGCGAGCGAACCGCTGACGACATCGCGGAGCACCCCGATCCAGTGCAACGGGAGTCGCAGCTCGTCGGAGGTGGACAGGTGGAGGTGCGGTCGCACGTCGAGCGAGTCGAGGTCGATGTCCGGTTGGTAGAAGCGGTTGAACAGCACGAGCCCGTTGGCACCCGCGTCCTGCAGGGCGGCGGCGAAGTGCGCCAGCGCCGTGAACCACGGTCCGATCTTCACCGCGAGCGGCACGTCGATCTCGGCCTTCACCTCTTCGACGAGCTCGAGGTAGCGCTGTTCGACCTCGAGCGACGAACGA